>JBCBHM010000007.1:0-78798 GCA_038525585.1 Pseudomonadota bacterium | reverse complement strand
TACCTGCGGCATCGTCGACGCCGTTGGCGATGGCGGCGTTTGGTGTGACGACAAGAGAGAAGACCTCGTTGGTCTCGATGTCGGCGTCACCGGTGATGTCGACCGTGACGGACGCCACGGTCTGACCCGGGGCAAAGGTCACGGTGCCGGATGTGGCGGTGTAATCCTCTCCGGCCAGCGCCGTGCCATCGGCTGTCGTGTAGGCAAAGTTGAGCGTGCTCGACGACGGCTCGGAAATCCGCACCTCAAAGACGGCCTGGGTGCCGCTGTCGGTCTCGACGATCTCGGGGTCGGAGACGAAGAGCGCGCGGTCGTTGTCGGTCCCGTCATTGTCGAGGATGACGCCAGTGGCCGTGAGCGTCTGCTCACCACCCGCCAGAACTGCGTCGGTCGGATCGGACAAAACGAGGGTGAAGTTCTCGTCGGCCTCGTTGGCGCTGTCACTGAAGAGGCCGGGGTCGGTGTCGATGGAGATCGTGGCGACAGTCTCGCCCGCAGGAATGGTGAGCGTGCCGGTCGTGCGCACGTGATCGGTCCCCTCGACCGAGGTTCCATCCGCCCGCGTGGCAAACGCCACCGTGACATCCGCAAATGGCGACGGCTCGGACAGCGTCACCGTAAAGACCGCAAGACTGCCCTCGTTTGCTTCGGCAGACGATATGGAAATAATAGGTGACATTGTAAATTCCTTGTATCTTAATATTTTACATCAAGAGGCTCCCTTTAAGAAAGCCTTCAAAGATTGAGACATGTTTCTTCGCACACATGGCGCCGCTTACTCAGAAGCTATTGAAAGTGCTGATAAATCATTTTTCGGCCAAAACTTTCCCCTAATTTGGCTATACACATCAAATCTCCTCGGCAATCGAAGAATTCCCGTAAAAGTGATTGGTTTGCGTATATCTAACCCACCCACGTAACCAAAAGTTAACCGAGTTGCAGTGCCCTGTACACATATTCATAGCTTCACTGGCCGAAAAAATAGAGGCTGCAAAAATACTGAGCTAGGATAAGAGCTTATCGCGTACTAACCCGATGCTATAGTTGTGGACACAGGGACCGAGATCGGTTTTGTCGCAGACTTGATGGCAATGGCTATTCGGCCGCGGGGAGATGGCAAGATCCTATAAATAATGTCGTTCAAAGGTGCACAGTTGTATCGACACAGTGCAACCCTGCTCGTGCTATAAGAAAAGACATAGCAATGAGCGAGATGACGACGGAGGTAGTGAAAAGATGGACGGCGAAGCGAAAATGAGCGCTCGTCATTGGAATCATTCAGGGCAAGATAACAGTCGCCGGGGCAAGCTGGTTGTATCCTTTGGCCCGATCTGAATTAGAAAATAAGGTCGATCATGCCCGTACGGGCATGAAGAATGGCCCAAGAGTACGGCCACTAGATGTGCGGCAGCAGCACGACAAAGTGCATTGCGCCCTGCAAGAAGCCTGTGGTGAGGCGATGTTTGGGCTTAGCGCGCGAAAAAGTTGAGGGCCTTCTTGCCGATGGTGATGTTGTGACGATCACCACGCTGCGCGCCTGCTTCGGAGCCCTGCGCCATACGTTTGAGTTTGAACTGACGAGGGCACCGGCCAAACTGAATGACAAGTCAAATGCTACATCGAAGCGCTGAATTGAACCCGCGGTACAGGACACATGGCCCGAACGCCGAACTCCCCGCGATGCGCCCGGCTGAACGCTTACTTCATTTGGGTTCGCGCGCGAAACGTTTCGTTGCCGTTTTTGCGATGTCGCGCTCCTCGGTCATGCGGGCCAGCTCACGCTTCAACCGTCGGCTCTCGGCTTCATGGTCGATCTCGTTCGCTTTGGATGCCGGTCCCCCGAACAACTTTATCCATGTGCACAGCGAATGGGTACTGACACCTAACCGCTGCAAAACTTCCCGCACTGTCATCTGATCCACAGCATCCCGCTTGAACTCGTCGCTGCAATTACTTGTCCACATGATGGCCCGCTTGCCTCAAAATTAGGGGGCAAAGCCTCTGCAAAACTCGAGGCACCTCGAGTGACGATCTGCGGCTACACTCTAAGCGCAGCATCATTTACACAAATCCCTGTGTACCTTAGGACAAAGGGCGGACGCCGCGTGCGTGCCACCGCATATCATAGCTCGCAAGGTAAGCGCCCCGCTGATGATGATCGAAGACACGCCCCTGCCTGGGCTGAAAATCCTCACACCTCGCCGCATTGAAGATCCGCGCGGGTTTTTCTGTGAAAGCTGGAATGCCCGCCGCATGGCGGAGGCCGGCCTCGATTATGAGTTTGTGCAAGACAACCATTCTGTGTCGGCGCAGCGCGGAACCGTGCGCGGCCTGCACTACCAGGCGCCCCCGCATGCCCAAGGCAAGCTGGTACGTTGTGGGCAGGGGCGGCTTTGGGACGTCGCTGTTGACATACGCTGCACGTCACCGACCTATGGCCAATGGTTTGGGCTGGAGCTGAGCTTTGCCAATGGCAAGCAATTGATGATCCCGGAGGGCTTTTTGCACGGGTTTGTCACGCTCGAAGACAACACAGAGATCGTCTACAAGTGCACGGACTTTTACGCACCTGACGCCGATGGCGCCGTGCACTGGGACAGTTGCGGGATCGACTGGCCTCTGGACGGCGCGCCGTTGATCTCTGACAAGGACGCCGCCGCGCCTGATTTTGCCAGCTGGACCAGCCCGTTTGTCCCGGACAAGGTGCGCAAATGAAACTTCTCATCACCGGCGGGGCCGGGTTCATCGGCTCTGCGGTTGTGCGCCACGCCGTGGCGCAGGGGCACGCCGTCATCAACCTCGATGCGCTGACCTATGCCGCGTGCCTCGACAACGTGGCCAGCGTGGCAGACGCGCCGGGCTATGTGTTTGTGCAGGCCGATATTCGCGACAGGGCCGCATTGGATAAAGTTTTTTCCGAACACGCGCCAGATGCGGTGATGCATCTGGCCGCCGAAAGCCATGTGGACCGCTCCATCGACGGGCCGGGCGCGTTCATGGACACGAATGTGATGGGCACCTACACGCTGCTCGAAGCGGCGCGGGCATATTGGGAGGCGCGCGGCACGCCCGAGGGGTTCCGCTTTCACCACGTGTCTACCGATGAGGTATTTGGGTCGCTGGGGCCCGATGGCCTCTTCACGGAAACGACACCCTATGACCCGCGTTCGCCCTATTCGGCGTCCAAGGCTGCGTCGGACCATCTGGTCCGCGCCTGGCACCATACTTACGGGCTGCCGGTGGTGCTGAGCAATTGTTCGAACAATTATGGCCCCTACCATTTCCCCGAAAAGCTGATCCCGGTCGTGATCCTCAACGCGCTGGCAGGCAAGCCGTTGCCTATCTATGGCGACGGGTCGAACGTGCGTGACTGGCTCTATGTCGAGGATCACGCCGATGCGCTGCTGTGTGTACTGAAAAAAGGCGCGCTTGGGCAAAGCTACAATATCGGGGGCGAGAACGAGCGCACGAACCTCGAGCTTGTGCAAACGCTGTGCGCCATCCTCGATGACAAGCGGCCGCTCAATGAAGGGTCTTATGCGGATCTGATCACATTCGTCACCGACCGGCCCGGGCATGACGCGCGCTATGCGATCGACCCCACCCGTATCCGCGAGGAGCTGGGCTGGCGCCCGTCGGTCACGGTCGAAGAGGGGCTCGCGCGCACTGTGGACTGGTATCTCGACAACGCCGCATGGTGGCAGGCGCTGCAACACCGCGACGGGGTCGGTCAGCGGCTCGGGACCAAGGCATGATCGTCGTTTTTGGCAAAACCGGGCAGGTCGCCACCGAATTGGCCCTCTTGGAGCCGGAGGCGCGCTATGTGCCACGGGATGAGGTTGATCTGGCCAAGCCGACGCAGGTCGCCGCATTCCTCAAGAACACGCAGGCCCGCGCGATAATCAATGCGGCGGCCTACACCGCCGTTGACCGTGCCGAAGACGAGCGCGACCTTGCCATGGCGGTGAATGGTGCGTCCGTCGGCACGATGGCCGAACATGCCGCAGCCCGGGACATCCCGCTGGTTCATATCTCGACCGACTACGTGTTTGACGGTGCTGGGACAACGCCGCATCGGCCTGACGACCCCGTGGCCCCTCTGGGTGTCTATGGGGCGAGTAAGCTGGGGGGCGAGGCGTTGATCTGGAACGCGGGCGGGCGCCATGTGATCCTGCGCACCTCCTGGGTGTTTTCCGCCCACGGCACGAACTTTGTCAAAACGATGCTGCGGCTGAGCGAGGCGCGCAATGCGCTCAGCGTGGTCGACGATCAAGTTGGCGGGCCGACGCCTGCCCGGGGCATTGCCGAGACCGTTCTCAAGATCACCGGCGCCCTGCTGGACGGCCACAAGGGCGGCACGTACCATTATGCTGGTGCGCCAAACACGTCATGGGCCGGTTTCGCACGCGAGATTTTTGCGCAGGCCGGGCGTGATGTCTCGGTCACCGGCATTGCAACCGCCGATTACCCCACACCCGCTACACGCCCGCTCAATTCCAGGCTCGATTGCACCACACTGGAGACGGAATTCGGCGTTACCCCTGCGGACTGGCGCCGTGACCTGGCCCTCGTTCTGAAAGCACTCACATGACGAAACGCAAAGGCATCATTCTGGCAGGGGGTTCGGGCACACGGCTGTACCCAATCACGATGGGCGTGTCGAAACAGCTTCTGCCGATCTACGACAAGCCGATGATCTACTATCCGCTGTCGGTGCTGATGCTCGCGGGCATTCGCGAGATATGCGTGATCACTACGCCCCAGGACCAGGCACAGTTCCAGCGCACGCTGGGTGACGGGGCGCAATGGGGGCTTTCGCTGACATATGTCGAGCAGCCCTCACCCGACGGGCTGGCGCAAGCCTATCTGCTGGCCAGTGATTTCTTGGATGGCGCCCCTTCGGCCATGGTGCTGGGCGACAACATCTTTTTCGGCCACGGCCTGCCCGAACGGCTGGCCAGCGCGGATGCGGTCGAGACGGGCGGCACCGTCTTTGGCTACCGCGTTGCGGATCCCGAGCGCTACGGCGTGGTGGATTTCGCGCCCGATGGCGCAGCTAGGGCGATCGTGGAAAAGCCGCCGGTGCCGCCTTCGAACTATGCGGTGACGGGGTTGTATTTCCTCGACGGTACGGCGCCGGAGCGGGCGGCGGCTGTCCGACCCTCAGAACGGGGCGAATTGGAGATCACCTCGCTGCTCGAGATGTATCTGGCGGATGGGCAGCTGAACGTACAGCAAATGGGACGCGGCTATGCCTGGCTCGACACGGGTACGCATGGTTCACTGCTGGATGCCGGTAACTTTGTGCGCACGCTCAGCGACCGACAGGGACAGCAGGTCGGTTGCCCCGAAGAGATCGCCTATGAGTTGGGATGGATCAGCGCGGATGAACTGGCAGCACGCGCGGCGCTGTTCGCCAAAACGCAATACGGCGCTTACCTAAAGGGGTTATTGCCGTAGCGAGTATTTAGTATTCAAGTTTTTTGGCGATCATCTCAAAGCTTTAAGCATATATCGTAAGATGCGTCATGAAAAAATGAATTATTGGATATCGAAATAAAAAATCCGGACCCGCCAAAATGGTGGGCCTGATCAGCAAGACAGTACCAGTTGTTCAGAATGATCCGCGCTGTTTCATTCGGATCCATCGTACCCGAAATGGGTCAGCGCACCGAACGGTTTGCCGTCGCTGGTGGAGACCTCCGAGCCGTTTGATGCCCTCATTCTCAACACGTCGTGAAACGAAAAGGTTGCAGCAATGCCGGTGAGCGCAGAGTGGCTCTGGTCACGAGTGTCTTTGTAAAGCGTTTCATCACTTGCTCTCTTCACGTGAATTACACCGCGTAATATGTGGGCGACAAGTCACTCCGTAAAGTGACGAAAAAGAGCAAAGATATTTTTGATCTTTCCATAAATTGCTTTCTATGAATCCAAGTAAAAACCAGCGTTTCCAATCATTCCGCAACCTGTAATACAGCTGCACGCACTTGCTGCGTATTCTCGCGTCGGGCCCGGGCGGCACCCGCCAGCGCGCCAAAGATCGCCCGCTGCCGTCGCGCGTAGATCAGATGCTCGGGGTGCCACTGCACGCCAAGGGCAAACGGATCTTCGACCCGTTCGACCGCCTGCACCATGCCGCCCAGGTCGCGGGCAGCGACGTTCAGGCCGCGGCCCAACTTGCTGACGGCCTGGGTGTGCAGCGCGTTTACCTTCATTTCCTCCGGGCCCACGATCCGCGCCAGGCGACTGCCCGCCACGGGCCGGATGTGGCGTCGCGGCAGGACGGTCTTGATCGGCTTCATCTCGGGATATGTGGCCCAGGCGTTCTGATCCAGCGCTCCGCCCAGAGCGATGTTCAACATCTGCGCCCCGCGGCAAATGCCCAGAACAGGGATACCACGTTCGAAAGCGGCGCATGCCAGATCACGCTCGAACGCGTCACGGGCGGGGTCGAGCCGCACGCTCACGCCCATTTCGCCGCCATACAGGTCGGGCGAGATATCGTCGCCACCGCCAATGATGATCCCATCCACGAGATCCAGGTCATGCGGCCGACCCGTGCCCCACCGCACAGCCCGCGCACCCACCGCCCAGAGATTGAGGGCAACCAGCGGGAAGATGCGCCAGCCAGAACGGGCCGAGGTGGTCACACCGATCAGTGGGCGGTCTCGGCGGTCAAACATCGTCGTTTCCTTTGGTTTCGAGGACGGCGCGCAGCGCCTTTGTCCGGTCCGAGCGGTGCCATGCCTCTGCCATCGCGCGCAGCAGAGTCGGATCATCCGCCAGCCGTTCCACCTGCAACCACTGCGCCCATGCTTGGGCGAGAGACCAGTCCGGCTCATCAATCCGGGATTCGGGTAGGCGGAAGTGAAAGGCGGGGCGGGCAGCGCTTTTGACACTTGGAAAGTGACGATCAAACTGTTCCGGTGCTGCCCATTTGAGCAAAGGCAACAGGTCCAGCCCGTGATTGCGCGATTGCGTATGGCGGGCATAGATCGTCATGAGTTTCGCGAGGTCCAGCGCGTCTTCGACAAGCAGATCAGCCACCAAGCCGTCGGGCCAAGGCTGCACAAAGGGCAGAACGCGCCGCGTATTGTCGATCTGCATGTCCGCGCGCAAGATATGCTCCAGCAGCCCGTAGGCGCGCACGGTCTCGCCGACAAACGCATCATCGCGCCCGGTGATCTCCACATTCAGATGCACGCCAAAGCCGTAGACCAAGCCGTCGCGCGAACCGCGCGCACCAGCCTGTCGTAGTGCAGACATCAGTGTGTCGAGATGGGGCAGCGCATCGGGCGCGAGCGGCTCTGTCACGATTTCCACCGGAACGACCTGACGCGCAACATCCAGGACGGCATCCATTGCAACGCCCTCACCCAGCTTGGTGAGGGCTGTATCCAATTCGACGGTGATGTCGCCGAGGGACGTATCGGTCACACTAAAAGCATGATCTTCGGCCAGTCCAACCGTGCCGCCCAGCGTGCTGACGATCACTTCGGCTGTCTGCGACAGGTCCAGTCCGGCGAATTCCACTTCCACGCCTACACGCCTCGGAGCACCGTCGGAGGTGTCCTGCCGCGGCAGCGGCGGAAAGGCAGGCGTGGTTGTATCGGAGGCGTGTTCCATCCGGTTAGCAACGCCCAAGCCGCCGCAATGTTCCAATCATCCGTAACGTGGGGCCTACGACGCCTGCTTGTGAATGTCCGAATAATCAGCGCGAACACCTGCGATCACGATATGGCCCGCCTCCGACCCGCGGTGGCGCAGTGCGGAATATGGGACGCGTACGGGCTTGGATGGATCATCTGTCGACACATCGAGCGCATGCACCGACCACGCATCGCAATCGACCCAGACGTCTTCGACTGTCCCCAGCTCTCCATCGCGGGCAAAGACCGGTTGCGACAGGAACTCGGTTGCGCTGGACAAAGCCTGCGTCAGGCGCGGTGCAGCGCCGTCGCCCGTCTCAGATGGACCGCGCGCCGCGGTCAACTGAGCCCCGACCAGCGGCAACGACAGCGCATTGCCGAACGGCCCGATGATGATGGGCGGCCAATCCGCCATCGCCGTCTGCGCGGCATCGGGCCAGCGCGGGGCGGCGTCGAGTTGCGTTTGCGTCATGTCCAGATCCCAGGCACCGTCCGCCGTCTCCGGCGCGGCAAGATGGCGCACTCCGATCAGCGCCTCATCCGAGGTCAGCCATCCACCCAGATCGACGCGGATATGGTGCACCGCCCCGGTATCCTCATCAAACCACAGATCGTTGATGGTCGCCGTCCGCTCTCCTTCGGTGGTGAGCGTGGCGGTGCGCATACGATTGAAAGCGTGGGTCATGATGGTCCTCCTGGGCTACATCCAAGTGCTGAGACGTCAACGCGCCACGTGAGGCCCGGGTTCCGCGAGACGGGAACCCAGCGGCCCCGTTTCGCGTTTGCAGATCATTCACAGGACCGTGTCATGCCCCTAATCTACTATCCCGACAACAACCCCGGCATTCTGCGCCGGGCGCAGGGTCGCGGCTTTTCCTACCTCGCGCCGGATGGCACGCGGATCACCGACCGGGCCGAGCGGGATCGCCTTGCGGCCCTCGCCGTTCCACCGGCCTATCGCGACGTGTGGATGGCGCCGATGCCCAACGCGCATCTGCTGGCGACCGGTCGCGATGCGCGGGGGCGCAAGCAGTACCGCTATCACCCCGATTGGACCGCTGCCCGTGACCGGACCAAATTCGACACGCTGGCGGAAGTGGGCCACGCCTTGCCTCGGCTGCGCCGTTGGATCACGCAAAACCTTGGCGGCGCCGCGGGTGAGCAGAGCACTGCGATTGCCGCTGTGCTCGCACTGATCGACAGGGGGGCGATGCGGCCCGGCGATCTGGCCTATACGGAGGACAATGGCAGCTACGGCGCGCTCACCCTCGAGGATCGGCACCTGAGCACCGATGGCGCGCGCATCGCGCTGCATTACACCGCCAAGGGCGGCACCGAGGTCGCCAAACAGCTTACCGGCGCGCGGCTGGCGCATGTTCTGCATCGGTCGGCCGATCTGCCGGGCCCACGGCTGTTTGACTATCGGGGCGAGGGCGGCGAGATGGTGCCGCTGAGGGCCGAGCACCTGTCGGACGTGCTGGGCGATGTGGCAGGCGACGGCGTCACCCCCAAGAGCCTGCGCACATGGGCCGGCACATTGGCCGCGTTCCGCGTCGCGCGCAGCCTTGGCGGTGCCGTTCGGATCAAGGATATGGCCGAGGCCACCGCAGAGCGGTTGCACAACACGCCGACCATTGCCCGCGCCAGCTACATCCACCCTGACGTCATCGCCTTGGCGGATGGGGGCGCGGCCCGGGTGGCCACACTCGATGACGACGGCCCGACCGAGCTGCGCCAGGGTGAGGCGGCGCTGCTGCGCTTTCTCGGTTAGGCGATAGCCAATTGCGCCGGTGGGCGCGGCTTCAAGTCGGTGCGCGACAGGCACCAGAGCGCGGCAGCCACCGTCAACACGTTGGCTGCGACAGCCGCCCCCAAAATCCCGGAATAGCCAAAGGTCACGACCCCAAGCCACGCGCCGGGCACGTAGATCAGGCTGATCCGCCCCAGGCCCAAACCCATGGAATAGAGCGGCCTTGACCGTGCGTTCATCGCCGCGTTCGCCGTCACCAGCATGCCGTAGCCAAACAGGCTCCAACCGACGATGCGCAGGTAGTCGGTTGCATAGGGCAACGCCTCTCCGCCCTCATCCGCAAAGAGCGACGCGATGGGTTCCGCCCAGATCGCAAGTGCAGCCCCGACGGCAAGACCGTAGCCCAGGCACAGCGCCCAGGCGACCGCGACGGCACTGCGTGCGCGATCCTGCATCTCGGCCCCCCAGTTCTGACCCACCACCGGACCGATACCGGCCGACAGGGCAAGCAACGGGACAAGCGCCACAGTCTGCACACGGGTGGCTGCCCCAAACCCGGCCACGGCAGCCTCGCCCAGCGTGGCAACCGCAGCCGTCACCAGCGCCATACCCGCAGGATTGATCGCATTGGAAAAGGCGGCCGGCGCGCCCACGAGCACAACCTCCTTCACCGAACCCCAAAGACCTTGCAAGGGCGACAGGCAGATCGACAGATATCCGCGCCGCACCGCATAGATGACGGCAGCGACCACTGCCACGACACGACCGATCAGCGTGGCCGTCGCCGCCCCGGCGGTGCCCATGCCGTCGAGCGGACCCCAGCCAAAGATCAGCACCGGGTTCAGACCAATGGCAAAGACCGCCGACAGTATCATGATCGCCGCCGACGCGGCCCCATCCCCATGTGCGCGAAACACGGCATTCAGCGCCATGGAACCCACGAGGAACGGAAAGGATATGGCCCAGACGGGTGCAAAGGCCATCGCCTCGGTCAGGGCGGCGTCCCCTGCGCCCATCAGGCCAAAGATGCCTTCGGCGCCAAAGGCAAAGGCCACCGCGACGATCAGCGCCAGCAGAACGCCCAGGCCCGTCGCATGCAATGCAAGCCGCTGCACGGCCTCGCGCCCGGCATCCAGGCCCAAGGCCTGCGAGATCACCGCATTTGCGCCCGCAGACAGCCCGATGGCCAGCGACGTGATCGCCGCCGTCACCGGGTAGACAAACCCGACCGCCGCCAGCGGAGCCGCACCCAGCTGGCCCAGGAAATACGCATCCGCGAGCCCGACGCTCACGACGGCCAGCACCCCGAACGTCATCGGGGCCGACACAGCCATCAATGCCCTCCATACGGGTCCTTCGGTCAGGTTACGGTCGGTCATGGGCAAGGTCTCCGTCGGACAAAAGCGAAAGACGCGCCGCCTTTTGGGGAAAGGCGGCGCGTCACTGCCGGATCAACGAGGAGGTGATCCGGCGCATGGAAGGTCGGGGGACAATCCAACCTTCGATGTGTTTACGATTCGTAGGCGGGCAGCGCTTCCAGCTGCTCTTCGGTCATGTTCGCATAGGCGCGCATGTCTTCGCCGTCGGTCTCGGTCTTGATCGTCAGGCTGTCAAAGCTGACCAGCACGTCCTTTTCGCCGATACCGACAAAACCGCCGACACCCAGCACGGCGCCCTGAATTTCGCCTTCGCCATTGACGATCAGGTTGTCGATCTCGCCGATCCATTCGTCATTGGCGCTGTAAACGCGCAGGCCGGTCATCTCTTCGGTGGTCATCTCGGCCGTATCGGCAGCAACCCAACCTTCGCGCGACACCTGTGGCGCGTCGAATGTGGCAAGGTCTTCGACGTCCCAGCTGTCGTCCATCACGATGGGGCGATCCGTGGCGGGCGCTTCTTCGGATGCTGCGTTCATGGCGGGCACTTTGGCTTCTTCCGAGCCGGTCGAACCAGCGAGGGCCGGCGTGGCAACAGTCAAAGCGAGAACAGACGCAAAAATGCGTTTCATAGTGATTCCTCCAGTAAGTTCAGAATGTTGCGGCACGTGTGCCGCGATGTGTCAGAGGAACGGCTGGGTGCGACAAAGGTTCCAGATCGCCGCGAAAAAATGTTGCCCCGGGGGCTGCGCGGAACGAATTGCAGCGCCCTGCGTTTCTATTTCAGACTGGAAAGAAAGGAGTGTGATCATGACCGCACCCGACACGAATATCGAAAAGCAGCAACGCCGCCACTACCCCGCCCTTCTGGGAATGGGGTTTGTCGTTTTGGCTGTTGTCGGCTTCATCTTTTTCATGGCGCCGGTGGCGCCTGACGATGACGCCACCAATGCAACCGTGCCCACCGCGGCTTCTGAATAAAGGAGAACAATCATGGACATCTCGATCCTGCCCATTCTGTTTGGCTTGACCGCTGCGGCGGTTGTCATTTGGGCCCTGGCAAGCAAACGCGCCACCGAGAAGAAGATGGAAGATCCAAACGCCGAAAAATCGACTTTGGCAAAGGACGCGCCTGACCACTGAGCGCGACATTAGATGCAACAAAAGCGCCGCGCCCCGCACTGGGTACGCGGCGTTTTTTGTCACTCCACTTCGGGCTGGATCTGGGCCCACGCCAACAGGGTGAAGATCACGGTGCCGCCAATGACATTGCCGGTCAGCACGGGAAGGAAAAAGCCAAAGACGGCTTGTGTCAGCGCCAGATCGCCCTGCACCATCAAATACGCCATTTCCACCGAGCCTGCGACGATGTGGGTAAAGTCACCAAGGGCAATCAGCCAGGTAAACAGAAAGATCAGCGCAACCGCGTTGCCGTTGGCCGTGGGCATCATCCATACCAGCGCCGCAATCAGCACACCCGCCGGAATGCCGCGCATCAACCCCTCCATCGGTGGCATGCCAGTGGCGTGGCGGCTGAGCTCGGTAAAGGCCGCGGCGACCTCGGGCGACAGAACGGGCCCGTAGGCAAAGAACGCAGCCACTGCGAACGCGCCCACCACATTTGCGGCAAGAACAATCGTCCACAATTGCACCGTGCGGACTAGACAGGCGCGTGTCCGCTTGACCAATACCGGGGCGACTGTCGTGATCGTGTTTTCGGTAAACAGCTGCATCCGGCCAAGGATCACGAGCATGAAGCCCAGAGTGTAGCCCATGTTTTCCACGATATAGCGCCAGTCGGTGTCGGGGAGCGCGGATCGCAAGAGCGCCTCGCCCAGCACCGAAAACGAGATCAGGATGCCTGCGGCAATCCCCGAAAACCACAGCGCGCGGTCGGGGCGCTCCAGCTCTTCCTCACCATTACGGCGGATCGCTTCGAAAATCAGCTTAGGCGACAGCGGGGCCACATTCTCAACCGCTTTGGCCTCGGTCTGATCGTCGGTCAGGTCGCCAGGGCGCGATCCAGTGGTGCTATTGGACATGTGAGTCTCCGCTGTCGTGCGCGAGCGCACAATTTAAGGACCAACGCAAAGAGGCTGGCTTTCGTTCCACCCATGGAACGATCCCCACGACCACGCGTTGCGCCGTCATGGAACAGCTCGAACAGATCATGCCCGACACCGTCACTGCCCCGCTTATCGAACAGCTTTCGGGCTGGGTCAGTGCGGGCATCGCCGCCCTGCCGCGCCTCGGCATCGCCATTCTTGTCATTCTGGTCACTGCCCTGCTTGTCTGGGCGATCAAGGCAATCATCACCCGCCTGGGCCGCCGCGCGGGTCTGCGGCGCAACCTGATCGACGTACTGCGCCTCTTGACCGGGGTTGTCGTTTGGCTGGCGGGGATACTTGTTGCGCTCACCGTTGTGTTCCCGACCATCACCCCCGGACGCGCGCTGACCACGCTCGGGCTTGGTTCCGTCGCAATCGGTTTTGCGTTCAAGGATACGTTCGAAAACTTTCTGGCGGGTCTGTTGATCCTGCTGCGCGAGCCCTTCCAGATCGGCGACCACGTCGAATGCGATGGCGCCGAAGGCAAGGTCGAGGCAATCACCATTCGTGACACCCATATTCGTCAGACTGACGGTCAACTGGTTGTCGTTCCGAATGCGCAACTGTTCCACAACGCTGTCACTGTCCGCACCGACAAGGCCTACCGCCGCACTGCGATTATGGTCGGCGTGGCGTATGGAGAAGACGTTGACGCCGCCCGCGACGTGATCGCCGAAGCGACCCGCGCCGTGGATATGGTGCGTGACGACGTGCGCGACATCCAGGTATTTGCCAAGTCATTCGGCGCCAGTTCCATTGACTTCGAAGTGACGTGGTGGACCGGGTCCGAACCGGTGGACATCCGCGCGAGCCGCGACAAGGTTGTGGCCGCCATCAAACGCGCCCTCGACGATGCCGGGATCGAGATCCCGTTCCCCTATCGCACCCTCACCGTGAACGGCCCGCTGCCTGTGCGTGCCGTGTCCGAGGCCGCGGAATAGGCAGGTGGCGCAGTTTCGCAGCGCCGGTAACGGTGCCGACACGCTGCTGCAGCAGGCGCGGCTTGGGACAGTGGGGCTGGTCATCGCCAAGCACGGCCCCCTCGCCGCCCTGCTCTTTGGTCCGCCGCTGATCTGGGCGATGGCCGAAGGTGCGATGCCGCTTGCGCTGGCGCTCGCCTTACCCATCGGGATTGGCCTTCTGGCCTCACTCGCCGTGTGGCGGCACGCGCTGCCCGACGATCTGCGCGGGGTCGAGGCGATGGTGTCCATTGCGCTCCTGTTCCTGCTGGCCGCTGTCTTTTCCGTTCCCGCCTTCATGTGGCTTGGGCTGCCGATTGCAGCGGCGCTGTTCGAGGGGATGAGTGCGATCACCACAACGGGTCTGTCGATGGCCCGTGATCCCGACAGCTGGCCCTTTGCCGCTCATGTCCTGCGATCGTGGATGCAATGGTGCGGCGGGCTGGCCATGGCCACGGCGGTGCTAGCCCTTGTGCTGGGCCCGGGCCCCGCCGCGCGCACCATCGGCAAGGCGGGGATCGACGACCGAAACCGCATCCAATCGGCCCGAACGCAGGCCCGCGAATTGCTGGGGGCCTATGTGTTGCTCACCGCGCTCTTTGCCGCGCTCATCGCCCTGACGCTCGGCAATGCGGCCGAAGGCCTCGTGCTGGCCCTTTCCGCCATCTCAACCGGGGGCTTTGCGCCCCGGTCCGACAGCCTGGCCAGCTACACCGCCCTCGTGCAATGCCTCGTGATCTTGGCCTGCGTTGCCGGTGCCATATCGCTTTTGGCTTTTGCGCAAGCCGTGCGCCGCGGCGGCACACCGATCTGGGCATCGCCCTCGGTGCGGCGTGTGGCGCTGATGACATTGGCCTGCGCCGCCGTTCTTGCGCTCGCCCGACTGATCGCAGGCAGCGACGAGCCCTTTCTGCCCACGCTGCTCAACCTGCTCAGCGCCTTTTCCACCGCGGGCTTTGCCACCGGCGCCATGCCGGTGACCCCTGCCCTGCTGGTGGTTTTCATCGTCGCGATGCTGATCGGTGGCGACCGCGGATCGACCGCCGGGGGGCTCAAGCTGTGGCGGTTCAGCATCCTGACCCGCGCCATCCGGCATGCCCTGACCCTGCCCCGTTTGCCCGACCGCGCGGTCAGCCCGCTGCGCCATCGCGGGGCCCCGGTCAAGGACACGCTGCTGGTGTCGCTCGTGGGTCTGCTGATGCTGTACCTCGCCACCGCTGGCACGGTTTGGGCTGTGCTCGTCTCGCTCGGCCACCCGGCCCTGCCCGCTCTTTTTGACGCCATCTCGGCGCTGTCGACCGTGGGCCTGTCGACCGGCGTCATCGGCCCCGATCTGCCGCCGGGCGCGCAGCTCATGCTGACGCTGGCTATGTGGCTTGGGCGGCTGGAGTTCATTGCAGTGCTGGTCCTGATCCTGCCCGGAACCTGGACCCGCCCTCACACGCAGAAAGGATAACACATGCGCATCGTCATCGTCGGCGGCTCCAAATTCGGGGTCGCCACCGCCGAGCAGATGATCGATCACGGCCACGAGGTCGTGCTGATCGACAAGGACCGGGCCAAGCTGGAACGGCTCAGCGAGCAGCTTGATTGCGGATTGATCGAGGGCGACGGCTCCTCCCCTTCGGTGCTGCGTGAGGCGCATCGCGGCGACAATGACCTGCTCATCGCGCTCACCAACGCCTCGGACGACAACATTCTGACAGCCCTTGTGGCCCGCTCCGTCGGTTTCAGCAGGGTGATCCCGCAGATCATTTCGCCCGAACTGCTCGAGGTCTGTGCCGAGCTTGAGCTGAACGACACCATCACACCTCACGCCACCGTCGCCAAATCCCTGTGCCGCGCGCTGGAGGAAGACACCGAGGTGACCGAAGACCTCAACCTGTCCGGCGCCCTGCGCCTCAAACGCGTCGAGGTGCCCGCGGCGATGGATGGCAAGACGCTGGCAGAGCTGGATCTGCCCAAGGACACGCGGCCCATTGCGCTGATTGATGGTGAGGACGAAACGCTGCCCCGCGACGACAGCACGCTCAAGGGCTGCGGCCACGTGCTGTTTGTCGTGCCCGCGGACGAGGTCAAGGCGTTGGAGCGCTGTTTTGCCCCCTGATTGCGGAACCTTTCACGATCCCTCGCGTTTCCAATTCGTAAACACGATGGAGATTGCGACATGGACGGTGACACCCGCCCCAGCATCAAGGACGAAGAGGCCTATGACGCCATGCGCGAGGACGGCTATTCCAAAGAGGTCGCCGCGCGCATTGCCAACGCTCAGGCCAGCGACGATGTCGACCATGACGGGTCGGCCTATGAGGACCGGACCAAAGACGACCTCTATGATCTCGCGCAAGAGCGTGACATCGACGGCCGCTCCTCCATGACCAAGGACGAGTTGATCGAGGCGTTGCGCGCCCAACGGAGCGGGTCATGAACCTGTCGATCGGCGATAGCGTGAGCTGGGCTTGGGGCGATGGCACCGCCACGGGCACGATCAAGCAGATTTACACGGACAAGGTGACCAAGACGATCAAGGGCACGGATGTCACCCGCAATGCCACTGACGACGATCCCGCCTACCTCATCGAACAGGATGATGGTGATCGCGTCCTCAAGAGCGGCTCCGAAATCGAAGCCGCATAACCACCACCGAAAGGAGACTACATCATGGGTATCGAAGTTGCCGGCATCGGCGGTCTGATCCTCCTCATCCTCAACATCTGGGCCATCGTGTCCATCATCGGTTCGGGCGCGGGCACCGGCAGCAAAGTGCTGTGGGTCCTGCTTGTCCTGATCCTGCCGGTCATCGGTTTTATCGTCTGGCTCATCGCTGGCCCCCGTGGCGGCGCCCGCGCGGCAGTATGATCTGACGCGGACGATTGCGTCGGGCATGTCAATCGGGTCTCGTCTATCCTGCGAGCGTAGATCCATCGCCAATCGGCCAGTCCAAACCAGCGGTTATTGACCGAACTAAGAAGTATCTCACAGGGCGCGTGTCGTTTGGCACGTGCCCTAAGGCATATCAACGCCTCGCGCTTAACCTTCTGACATGTGATAGCACACGTGCTCCGGTTCTTCGGGTTGAACCATTTTGCTCAAGCCGTCGGAGCCTAGCGTCACACGCTAGTCCGAAGCTGGTATCCCGGTGCGAAGACGAGCCTGACCTTGGTGACGGAGTGCGCGTCATCCCATGTGATCCGGTCAATCGCAAAGAGGGCGCTGTTGTTGGGCACCGCCAGAATGCGCGCTTGGTCCGGCGTGGCCTGAACGGCCGAAAACGCGATGTCGCCATGGGTGTATGGCGCGTGTTTCAAAAGCCATTCGTTCGCGCTCACGCTCTGAAATGTTTCCGCCCGCGCATCCAACACCTGGTCAATGTTGATCCACCTGTCTTCGAAAGCATAGGGGGCCGCGTCGGACAAATGCAGCGCGCGGATGTGCAGGAGCGCGTCCTGTATCCGCGTCTTCATGGCCGCGCTGACGCTGACCGGCGGCACGGCAAGGGTGCGCTCGATCAGGTGGTAGCCATATGTGGCGCCCTTCTCCTCCACTTCATGGCGCAAGAGCGCGATGTCGAGCGTTGCCTTCGCCACAGGTTCCGCGGCAACCCGTGTGCCCGCCTTGCGCCTGCGATCCAGCAGGCCATTTGCTGCGAGCGCGCGCAGGGCGCGGTTGACGGTCGACCTGGCGCAGCCGAACTCCTGCGCCAGGTCGGCCTCGTTCGGGATCAGCTCTCCGGGGGCCCATTCGCGGGCGTGGATACGGCGCAGCACTTCGTCCTGCACGCTTTGCCAGTTGCGAAAGGTTGGGCTGTTCATAGGGCGTCTCTCAAGGCGTCTAGCGTGCGTGTGTAGGCCGCAACGATCTGCTGACGCAGTCGGTGCCGACCCTCTGATACCATGTGACGCCCGGCGGACCACACGTCTGTCACCAATCGGTCATCGCCCGCAAAAATCCAGCTGTCCAGCGCGGTATCACGCTCGCGACCCCACAGATGCTCCGACGTCGTATCGAGCGCCATGAGATCCGCCCAGCACCCCGCTTCGATCCGTCCCGTCTGGCGGCCCGCGGCCTGCGCCCCGCCGCGAACGATGGCGTCGAACAGCCGCCGCCCGGTCGACATGTCGGGCAGGGCGAGGGCCGCCCGCGTGCCGTCGCGCAGGCGCTGGGAATATTCCAGCGTGCGCACTTCCTCGGCCAGCGCAATGCGGATGTTGCTGTCCGACCCGATCGCTATGCTGCCGCCCGCCTCCAACCATCGCACCCCGTCAAAGATGCCGTCGCCCAGGCTGCTTTCGGTGATCGGGCACAGGCCGGCGACGGCACCGGTCTGCGCGAGCGCAACGGTCTCGCGCGGTGTCATCTGTGTGCAATGGATCAAGCTCCAGCGGTCATCGAGCCCCATGTGTTCGAGGGCCCATGTCACGGGCCCTTTACCCCATTGGGCCTCAACCTCCGCCACCTCGTCCCGCTGTTCGGCCAGATGCATGTGGATCGGGCCGGATGGAAATGCGGTGGTGTACGCCCTGAGATCGTCCACCCCGACCGCCCGCAGCGAATGAGGTGCGGCGCCAATGCGCGCGTCCGCAGCGGCATCTTTAACATATTTGGCAGCAGATTGATGCAGCGTCTGAAAGGCCTCGAAGGTGTTGCCGAACCGGATTTGTCCCGGTCCCAGGGTGCGTCCGTCACAACCGCCGAATTGATAGTGCACCGGCAGCAGGCAAAGGCCCATCCCCGTCTGCGCGGACGCGGACAGGATACGCGCCGACATCTCGGCAACGTCATCGTAGGGCGCACCGCCGGGCTGATGGTGGAGGTAATGAAATTCGACGGACGCGCCGTAGCCCGCCTCCAACATCTCCATCTGCACGAACGCGGTGATGGCCTCGATATGCTCGGGGGTCAGACGGTCGAGGAAGCGGAACATCAACTGCCGCCATGTCCAGAAACTGTCCCTCGCGTTTGGTCCGCGCGCCTCCGTCAGGCCAGCCATGGCGCGTTGAAACGCATGACTGTGGGCGTTGACCGGCGCCGGTAACAGCAACTGCACGCAGATCCCATTCGGGGGCGCGTCTTGCTCTACGGTTCTGATGCGGCCTTCGGTGTCGACGCTGACCCGAACCTGCGCCGCCCAACCCGCGGGCAGCAGCGCCGTTTCCGCCCAGATCGTCTGCATACAAGCACTCCGCTTGACAGGTTATTATGTGTGCACATAAAATCATTAATGACCGTCTTTTGCAAGTGAGCCGCCCCCATGCTTCTGACGAATGCGCGCGTTGCGACCCTTGCGGACGATCAGGAATACCGTCTGATCGAGGATGGCGCCGTCGCCCTGGACGGGGACTGCATTGCCTGGGTCGGTCGTGCGGCGGATGTGCCCGCCGGTCATCGCGCGGACGAGGTACAGGACCTTGCCGGGCGTCTGATCACACCGGCCCTGATCGATTGCCACACGCATATCGTGTTTGGCGGCAATCGCGCGTCAGAGTTCGAGCAGCGCCTGAATGGCGCCAGTTACGCGGATGTCGCCCGCGCAGGTGGCGGCATCGTCTCAACCGTGCGGGCCACGCGCGCCGCCAGCGAGGACACTCTGCTGGCCGATGCCTTGCGCCGCGTTGACGCTATGATCGCCGAGGGCGTGACGCTGATCGAAGTGAAATCAGGCTACGGTCTCGACCTTGAGACCGAGTTGAAAATGCTCCGCACCGCGCGCCGCATCGCCACGGTTCGACCGGTGGAGGTCCGGACCACTTTCCTCGGGGCGCACGCCGTGCCGCCGGAATACGCAAGCCGCCGGGATGCCTATATCGACGCGGTGTGCATTCCCGCGTTGCGCGCCGCCCATGCCGAAGGGCTGGTGGACGCGGTGGACGGGTTCTGTGAGGGGATCGCCTTTGACACCGAACAGATCACGCGGGTCTTTGACGTGGCGCGGCAGCTTGGCCTGCCGGTCAAACTCCATGCCGAGCAGCTGTCGCATCGCGGCGGCACAGCGCTTGCCGCGCGCTGTGCCGCGTTGAGCGCCGATCACCTAGAATACGCCACAGACGCTGACGCGCGCGCGCTGGCTGCAGCGCATTCCGTTGCCGTCCTGCTGCCTGGCGCCTTCTACACGCTGCGTGAACGCCAGCTGCCGCCGATCCAATCCTTCCGCGCGCACGGTGTGCCGATGGCGCTGGCCACGGATTGCAACCCCGGCTCTTCCCCGCTGGCCTCGCCGCTGCTGGCGATGAACATGGCCTGCACGCTGTTTCGCATGACGCCGCTGGAGGCGCTGCTTGGCTTTACCGCGCATGCCGGGCGCGCCTTGGGTTTGACAAAACGGGGCCGTATCCTGCCGGGCGCACGGGCGGATCTGTGCGTCTGGGACGTCGACCACCCGTCGGAACTGGCGTACCGGATCGGCTTCAACCCGCTCCATGCGCGGATCTTCGGGGGCGTGCAGTGACCGTCACCTTGACCCCCGGAGAAGCCACGCTCGCGCAATTGCAAGACATCTGGGCGCAGGGGCGCGCAGCGCGGTTGCACCCGTCGTCCCACGACGGGATCGAAGCGGCCCACGCCCTTGTTGCCACGGCAGCGGCCGGGGACGCGGCCATTTATGGTGTGAATACGGGCTTTGGCAAACTCGCCTCCGTCAAGATCGCTGCGCAGGATGTGGCAACGCTCCAGCGCAACCTGATCCTGTCCCATTGCTGCGGCGTCGGCGACGCGTTGGACGTGTCCACCACCCGGCTGATGATGGTCCTCAAGCTGCTGTCGCTGGGACGCGGCGCCTCTGGCGTAGCGAGGCGTACGGTCACGATGATCGAGGATATGCTGGCGCGCGGCGTGTCCCCGATCATCCCTACGCAAGGCTCAGTCGGCGCGTCGGGCGATCTGGCGCCGCTGGCCCATATGGCCGCCGTGATGATCGGCGCAGGCGAAGCCACGTTCGACGGCACGCGTATGCCAGCGCAGCAAGCATTGGCGCAGGCAGGTCTGAACCCGATCATCCTTGGTCCCAAAGAGGGCCTCGCACTGATCAACGGCACCCAGTTTTCAACCGCCTGCGCGCTGGTGGGCTTGTGGGATGCGTGGCGGAACGCGGCGACGTCGGTTCTGACCGGGGCGCTGTCCACAGATGCCATCATGGGCTCCACCGCGCCCCTGCAGGACGCCATCCACACCCTGCGCGGCCATCCGGGTCAGATCGCCGTGGCGCGGGCGCAAAGGGCGCTCATGGCGGGCTCCCGGATCCGCGAAAGCCACCGCGACGGCGACACCCGCGTGCAGGATCCCTACTGTATCCGCTGCCAGCCACAGGTCACCGGGGCGGCGATGGATCTGCTGCACTTTGCAGCCCGCGCGCTGGAGGTCGAAGCCAACGCCGTGACCGACAACCCGCTGGTGCTGGTGGACGCCGGGCTGATCGTATCAGGCGGGAATTTCCATGCGGAACCCGTCGGATTTGCCGCGGATCAAATCGCGGTCGCCCTGTCTGAGATCGGCGCCATCGCGCAGCGCCGGGTGGCCCTTATGGTGGATCCGACGCTCAGCTTCGATCTGCCGCCCTTCCTGACACCGAACCCCGGCCTCAACTCCGGCCTGATGATCGCCGAGGTCACGACCGCCGCGCTGATGAGCGAGAACAAGCACCTGGCCAACCCGTGCACGATCGACTCGACCCCAACCTCAGCCAATCAGGAGGATCACGTCAGCATGGCCGCCCACGCGGCCCGGCGGCTGGAACGGATGAACCGCAATCTCAACGTGATCCTCGGGGTGGAGGCGATGTGCGGCGCGCAAGGCATCGAGTTCCGCGCGCCGCTTCGGACCAGCGCGCCTTTGCAGGCGGCGATGGCCGTGCTGCGCGCGGAGGTTCCGAGGATCGAGGATGACCGCTACATGGCGCCGTCGATCGAAGCGGCGAGTGGCCTCGTGCGGGACGGTAAGCTGGTCGGTGCCGTCGATCTGCCCGCCTTCGTGCTGGGCCACGCGACATGACCCCGGTCAGCATCACGCGCGGGGACAGGCCCATCATTTTGGGCCTGCCGCATACGGGTACGCATGTGCCTGCAGAGATCGCCGACAGGCTGAACGCCCGGGGCAGGACTTTGGCCGATACCGATTGGCATATCGACCAGCTATACGAGGGTCTCGCACCCGGTGCGACGACGGTCACGGCCAATTTCCACCGGTATGTGATAGACGCCAACCGCGATCCTGCCGGAGCAAGCCTCTATCCCGGTCAGAACACCACGACGCTCGTGCCGCTCACAGATTTCGACGGCCAGGACATCTGGGACATACCGCCTACTGCGGCCGAGGTCGAAGCCCGCCGCGCGGCGTTCCACGCGCCTTATCACGCGGCGCTCATGCAGGAACTGGTCCGTGTACGCGATCTGCACGGCGTTGCAATCCTGTATGATTGCCACTCGATCCGCGCGCATATCCCGTTCCTCTTCGATGGCACCCTCCCGGATCTCAACATCGGCACCAATGCTGGCACGACCTGCGCCCCGCAGATAGAGGCCACAGCGGTCGCTTTGTGCAAAAGTGCGCCCTACAGCCTCGCCATCAACGAACACTTCAAGGGCGGCTGGACCACGCGGCACTATGGACTCCCGGCCGACGGTCTGCATGCAATCCAGATGGAACTGGCGCAGTCCACCTATCTGACGACCGAGGCAGAGCCTTGGGCCTATGACGCCGCCAAGGCGGCCACGGTGCGCCCGATCCTCGCCCGGATCCTGTCCGCTCTCGCCGCTCTTGCCCCAACCCTCGGAGGTGCCTCATGACCGATCCCCGCCACAACCAGCGTGACGTCTTCCCGCCCACGGGCCCCGAGATCACTGCAAAAAGCTGGCTGACCGAGGCCCCGATGCGGATGCTGATGAACAACCTGCACCCGGACGTGGCCGAAAACCCGCACGAGCTGGTCGTCTATGGCGGCATCGGACGCGCGGCCCGGACATGGGCGGATTTCGACGCCATCATCGCCGCACTCAAGGATCTGGAGGACACGCAGACCTTGCTGGTGCAGTCGGGCAAGCCGGTCGGCGTGTTTAACACCCACAAGGACGCGCCGCGCGTGCTGATCGCAAATTCAAACCTCGTGCCGCATTGGGCGACGTGGGACCATTTCAACGCGCTCGATCAGCGCGGCCTGGCGATGTACGGACAGATGACCGCCGGGTCCTGGATCTATATCGGCACGCAGGGCATCGTACAGGGCACCTACGAGACCTTCATGGAAGCCGGGCGGCAGCATTACGATGGTGACCTCAAGGGACGCTGGATCCTGACCGCGGGGCTTGGCGGCATGGGCGGCGCGCAACCGCTGGCGGCGGTGATGGCGGGGGCCTGCTGTTTGGCCGTGGAATGCGATGAGACACGTGCCGATTTCCGCCTGCGCACGCGCTATGTGGATGAAGAGACCCACACGCTGGACGATGCGCTCAAGATGATCGACCGCTGGACCAAAGCGGGCGAGGCGAAATCCGTCGCGCTTATCGGCAATGCGGCGGACGTGTTTCCCGAACTGGTCGCACGCGGTGTGCGGCCCGACATCGTCACCGACCAGACATCTGCCCATGACCCGACCCACGGCTACCTGCCCCAAGGCTGGTCTGTCGCGGACTGGCGCGCCCGGCAGGAAAGTGATCCGAAGGCGGTCGAAGCGGCCGCCCGTGCCAGCATGAAGGTGCAGGTCGCCGCGATGGTCGATTTCTGGAATGCCGGTGTGCCGACGCTGGATTACGGCAACAACATCCGGCAGGTCGCGCAGGAGGAGGGGCTGGAAAATGCCTTTGCCTTCCCCGGTTTCGTGCCCGCCTATATCCGCCCGCTGTTTTGCCGGGGCGTCGGCCCGTTCCGCTGGTGCGCCCTGTCCGGCGACCCGGAAGATATCTACAAGACCGACGCCAAGGTGAAGGAAATCATCGACGATCCGCACCTGCACAACTGGCTCGACATGGCGCGCGAAAGGATCGCGTTCCAGGGCTTGCCCGCGCGGATCTGCTGGGTGGGGCTCGGCCTGCGCGACAAGCTGGGTCTGGCCTTCAACGACATGGTCCGCACCGGAGAGCTGTCGGCCCCCGTCGTCATCGGCCGCGACCACCTCGACAGTGGCTCTGTCGCCTCGCCCAACCGCGAGACGGAGGCGATGAAGGATGGCTCTGACGCGGTGTCCGACTGGCCGCTGCTGAATGCGATGCTGAACGTGGCCGGGGGCGCCACTTGGGTGTCCATTCACCACGGCGGGGGCGTCGGTATGGGCTTTTCCCAGCATTCGGGCATGGTGATCTGTTGCGACGGAAGCGACGATGCGGACCGCCGCATTGCCAACGTGCTGTGGAACGATCCGGCCACGGGCGTCATGCGCCACGCCGATGCAGGCTATGCGGACGCGCTGGACTGCGCGCGGGAAAAAGGGCTGAACCTTCCCGGAATTCTGAAGCGCTAACGATACCGTTGCAGCGCGCGCCTCTCTCTTCTCGAAGCGCGCAACGTGGTATCAATTTGCGCAGTTGTGGTTCGGTCGGCAGGTTTCCAGCGTCTTTCTCAGGATAGTCAGGCTTGTCTGCACGCCTGCATCGAGGTCGGCATTATGCAAAAATCCGTGGCCATCCCCATGCATAAGGCACGGTTCTGCCACCGCAGCCTGATCCGTGTGCGCAGGATGCCAATTGACGCTCCCATCTCGAACCGCGTCTTGATCACCCACGCACGTGATGCTCCGCCTAAGGTAAACCAAACCGCACCCCCCGTTTTTCAGAAGCGTCAAGGGTATTGACAAGAAATGGCGGAACATTTGGATCCAGAGCAATCACTCTGCGTTAAAACAGCTTCTCGGTTATCGACGGCGCCTGGGAAACTCCGTCCTAATAGCGCAACGCTCCGCGGGATTGGAATCATCCGCCCGGTCAAAATCGGCCGAGTTTACGACACGAAACCAAGTGTCAAATGTGGAACCAATGTGTCCAACGCGGCGTGCGGGCTGGCCGTTTGACCAAAGAAAAAGTCGACACTTGGGCGTTCTGAACGGGTTCGTGCAATAGGCCTGTTTCAACATAACTCTGTGCGGTCGGCGTAAGTGGCCTAACTATTTGTACATTTTTTGATCGGCGTACGCGTGCCTAGAAAAACATAGAAACGATAGGCATGAAAAACTTAGCAGTATCGCGATCAGAGCGTACACCGATCACGCGAGGTGGACCGCAACCTGCCGCAACTTCGTGACAGTCTCTTCGGCCTTTGATCGCTCGTTGGCCATGTGTTTCCTCAGTTTTCCTAAACATAGCGAAGGACCACTTCAGGGGGCGGGATCAGGAACATCACGTACGGCAACGATGCCAACTGGGGTAACATCCAGATCGCCAGAAACACTGACCTGACACTGAACTAATCGCACGACAGCGTGGGATTTTCGCTTGAAGACCACAAGTGGAAAATGATCTCGCTCGCCCGTTGAAAGGGTTTGCATTGCCCATTTTTTCGTCATTCATTATGTGTAACGACAGATTGTTTGAAGGAAATTTGCTCCATTAAATGTGATATAAAGCCATATGGCATTGCCAGCGCCAAAGGCATGCTATAAATCGCTGAATGAATTTTAGGCAAGTTACTGCTATTAGATATTTGTTTTGCCAGATTACCATATACACAATCCGGATCCACGTTGTTTAGATCTTTTATTCCGCACAAGGCCAGCTGGTAATCCAATGGAGCTACAATGCCTAGTTTTAGCTCAAATTGGATTAGCTTCTTGGCGCCTTCTGCGGAAACCATGTAAGCCTCTCCACCCCACGTTTTTGGAGCTTTAGCACCACGATCTAGGTTGAAGAAAACTTCGTCAGGACTATAGACATCACGAGCATTCAAATTTTGCGCTGCTTTCACAGCGTTTTCGTTGATGAACATTAAATCCAACCCGTTTGTGCGCGCAATGTTGGCTGCTCTGTCAAGGCCAGCGCCCGGCCCGAAAACAAACTGCGCATCGTCTTCCATAACCAAGGCATATTCACCGGGTTCGCAGGACATGGAAATCTTTTCCCATGCGTGCAAATGCGACAAATGACACCCAATCATTGCTGGTCTAGGAACATCGATCTTTAATCCGGCAGCATTCGTTAGGGCACGTGGCACGGACGCGCCCGGAACACCCGGCACACGGTTAACAAGGTGTTTTCCGTTCAGTAGCCCTTTAAAACGACGAAAACGGTGCGCATCGCGGTCGAGGTTCAGCACATAAATCTGAAATACGCTTTCATCCTGCTCAACCATTGTTGGCTCAGGTATTGTGCCCCCCAGGTGGTGTGCGATCTCTTCAGACGCTTTTGAATACTGTTTGACGATCGTATTGAAGGATTTAACGGAAACAAGCAGCCGTATAGCTGTGCGTAAACTGTTATGTATGAGACTTTTTGGATTTTCAAAATAAATCTTTTTGATACGATCCTCAGCAAAAGTAATCGCTTCAGCTACCTCTGCGGCAGCGAGTAAGGAATGCAAATGACGTCGCCAAATCCAATGATTGTTTGGGGCTCTTTCAGCACGCTCCTTGGTGAGCTTTAGCAGATCGTCAAATCGCGCATCAGCTGTCAGGATATCAAGATGCGCCGAGATCCAGTCCGCTTCTGATATCTTTTGCGTGATCAATAAAAATGCATTTTGATATCCATCATAACCCTCTGAATAGTAGATTACCTGGAGAAGGAAATGGACCATCTTTCGACGAAGCGCATTGTCTTCCACAATTGAAACTTCTTCCAAGTTTTGAAACAAGTCAGCTGCAAGTTGACGGTCTGAACTCGAAATGTGTTTGGGGCTTATTATTTTTTTCCCGTCAAGGAAATTCTGCTTTATTTCATCTAGCTTGCTCATTTCGCTATGCCCGTATGGATGTCAGTTCAATACAAAATAAAGAACTGTTTACATTGTGTGAAGCGCAATAACGTTTGAACTCGATATTCATGAAACAAGTCAAAAGTTCCGCAAGTAAAAACAATCGTCATGTTGCTCGGTTTTTGCCCAGCTTTGTCTGCGCCGATGCATCGAGGTCTTTGTGACACGCCGTTTCACTGCGGTCACCTCAAAATCACGCACGGTTGTTTGCAGCACCAACTTTCATATCAGACACAGCCACGCACGTCTGGAAGCTCAGACTGAGTTAAATCCATAGATCTCGAGCTATGGCAAGCCAGTTCGCTCAGTCTTGCACAACCAGATCTGAACTAACGAATGACACCGCGCCACGAGAGTAAGTTGATCAAGTCGGCGGATTGGCGACACAGCACCTTCGTTCCTCTGGAAGAAGAATGTTCCATCTGGGATCAAGTTCAAGCAGCCAGTTATCTGCCTACGTGACGAACCTCTCCTGCATCAGAACCTTAGCCCACGCTAACATCCGCCGTACTCATAGGTTTAGGCTTTTACTTCACGCCAATTTGGGAGATACGTCCCCGACGTTGGCTAGATTGTAGGACATCAATATGAAGATTGTTATTTTGGGCGGAGACGGGTTTTGTGGCTGGCCCAACGCACTGCACCTGTCGCAGCGCGGGCACGATGTCATCATTGTCGACAACCTCAGCCGCCGGAATATCGACGTCGAGCTCGAGGTGGACAGCCTCACCCCCATCCGCCCCATCGGCGAACGCCTGCGGGTCTGGAAGGAACTGACCGGCAAGGAAATCAAGTTCGAAAACTTCACCGTGGGCGAACACTATCACCGTCTGCTGACACTCTTCAAAGAAGAAGAGCCTGATGCCGTCATCCACTTTGCCGAGCAGCGCGCAGCCCCCTATTCGATGAAGTCGAGCACCCACAAACGCTATACAGTTTCCAACAACCTCAACGCCACAAATGACGTGCTGGCCGCGATCGTGGAATCGGGACTTGATATCCACCTGGTGCACCTGGGCACCATGGGGGTGTACGGCTATGGCACCGCCGGCATGCAGATCCCCGAGGGCTATCTGAAAGTGCGCATCGACACGCCCGAGGGCGAGAGCGAACAGGAAATCCTCTATCCCACGAACCCCGGCTCGATCTATCACATGACCAAAAGCCAGGATCAGCTGTTCTTCCACTTTTATAACAAGAATGATGGGGTCAAGATCACCGATCTGCACCAGGGCATTGTTTGGGGCACCCAAACAGACGAGACGCGCATGGATGACCGGCTCATCAACCGCTTTGACTACGATGGTGATTACGGCACCGTGCTGAATCGGTTCCTGATGCAGGCGGCGGTGGAATACCCGATGACCGTACATGGCACAGGCGGACAGACCCGCGCGTTCATCCACATCCAGGATACGTGCCGCTGCATTGAGCTGGCGCTGGAAAACCCGCCGCAAAAGGGCGAACGCGTGAACATCCTTAACCAGATGACCGAAACCCATCGGGTGCGGGATCTGGCACAGATGATCCACGATCTGATGGGCGCAGAAATTGCCTATCTGGACAACCCTCGCAACGAGGCGGCGGAAAACGACCTGCACGTGGCGAATGATCGCTTCTTGGGCTTGGGGCTCGAGCCGATCAAGCTGTCGGACGGCGTGCTGGCCGAGGTGCGCGAGATCGCCCAGAAATACAAGGACCGCTGCGATACGACCAAGATCCCGTGCGTGTCCAAGTGGAGCTAAGGGCCAGACGGCAGGCAGCACTCTGGCTGCCCGCCGTCCCACAGATGTCCCTGTAAACCGGTCGGGCTCGGGCCTGAACGAAAATACATCCCAACGGGACCAGACCCATGGGCCATGGCCACCCGCAATTTGCAAAAAGTATAGGCGCTTCACCTTATGTCATCGGTCAAAACCAGACTGGTGCTGGCCAGCGCTGTGGGCCGCATGGTATCGTCAGGCATTGACGCAAAGGACCTGTATGATGGATCCGCAACAGCAGGCATTGGAAACCAGCCAAAGAAGCAATTTGCGTGCCCGCGCCGCAGACCTAAACGATCAATTTGCCGGGCGGAGCGCCCAAGAGGTGCTGGACCAGGCTATTCGCAAACACTTTTCAGGGCGCATCGGGCTGGTGTCGTCCTTTGGTACCGAGGCGGCGGTGACGCTCCATATGGTGGCGCGTATTGACCCGTATGTCCCAGTCATCTTTCTCGATACCTGGAAACATTTTCCCGAAACGCTTGCCTACCGTGACCAGCTGATTGCCGAACTGGGTCTATGCAACATCCAGCTGGTGCGCCCCCGGTCAGATGCGGTGGCCGCAGATGATGGCGATGGCACGCTGCACGCGCGCAACCCCGATCTGTGCTGTCATGTGCGCAAGACTATTCCCATGCTCAAAGCCCTGCGCGGGCTTGATTGTTGGATCACGGGCCGCAAGCGCGGCCAAGCGGCTACGCGTGCGGACATGACCCTATTTGAAAGCCAGGACCGCTGGCTGAAACTTAACCCGTTGCTGGACTGGAGCACCGAAGATGTTGAGGCCCATTACCGGGACCATGGTCTGCCCGAACATCCCCTGAAGGCACGCGGTTATCTGTCGGTAGGTTGCGCGCCCTGCACGCGCGCCGTCAACCCGGGTGAAGACGCCCGTGCGGGCCGCTGGGCCGACACCGAAAAGATCGAATGCGGTATCCACTTTGAGAACGGCAAACTCGTGCGGCGCAAGGCATAATCAGGCCAGGCGACTCAGGTGGACACACGCAAGTCCGGGTCTGGCTATCCGCTTGACTTCGTCTCCGCCCCAGTGAAACACATGGAGGACGAATTGAGACGGATTTTGGCCGGGGCTTTTTACAAAATGACAATCCAAAAAGATACGCGCGACGAGCATTTCCAAGCTTTGGTTAAAGATTAATCCTTTGCCGAAATTGGCGAGCTCTAGAGCGCAAAAGAAGAACGTGTCAGCACAGCCCATAGGTACGGCCGCAAATCGGTCACGATGATCGACATCCCGCTCCCATTGAACAAATGGTGGGGCGAATTTCGCAAACGCATGGCCGAAAAGGGATCGAAAATTACCGTGCCCTGTCCGTAGATATCATGCATTCTAAGTGCCAAGCTTTTGATGTGACGCACAGCTCGGGCATTCTCTATCACTGCCCGAACCCCATTCAATATCTGCAAGCCCTCCGCTCCGTTACCCGTGAACATTGTATCATGACAACAGCCAGTATCCCCCACAAAATCCAAAACAGTGCCGGGGTTCTCGAGCTGACCGGTGGAGAGGTGATTTTTATACCGACCATGACGGATATGCAAAAGGCGGTCTTTACCGAACATTATGCACGCAAGAATCGCTCGCCGATCTGGGGGATCAACAAACCCTATAAGTTCGACGATACCGACTACACTCCCTGATGGTGGTTGTTTACCGAAACAGCCCTCGTCGGCATGGCAAAAAGCGCAGGTTGGGTGGTCGAAGAAATCCGACCGAACTGGGGTGGTCGAGCCCATACGATGTTGTTCAAAAATTCCGGCAGGGTGGACGGGGTGACCGTTGGCTAGAGAGCGCCCGAACCCACGCAACGACATGCCAAAGTCGTCCCGAGAGCAGTAAGGGCATGGCAAAGTGGTTACGGTATGGCACCTCCTCGAAGTCCCACAGGGTCAAGAGGGGGTGAGTGGGTAATCGAAGCGCGCAAAGTCCTCAGCATAAATTCTATGCACCACATCCGCCATGGCTGCATCGAACGGCAATGCGTCGGGATGCCAGCCGGTGCGCTTGCCGGCACGAGGGAGCACGGGATCGAGCCCGGTGAGCGCTGCCACATGCGCCCAATCCTCTTGCACCTCTTCCAATCGGCCAACGAAATCAAAATGTATCACGTCATGCGAGATGTTGATCCACTGCGGTCGCCAATGAGCGTTCATGCCCGCCGGATCCTGCCATCCAAGCGCATACACGAATGCCTCGAAACTGGGCAACGTATCAGCATCAAACCCGAGCTGGGTGCGAAATCCCCCTTGTTTTTGGCCCGTCACGATCTTGTTGAGATAGGCCGAGCGCAGCCGCGCCCAGGGCGAGCGTACGAAGCTGAAGACAAAACAGCCCTTCAGCGCATCTGCCCAGTTCTCTTGCGTCAAGTCGCGGGCCGTGATCAGGGGCGAGCTTTTCCAGTCATGCACGCCCAAAGGCGGCTGATAAGTCGGATCGCCGGTTTGCGCACGCTGCAACGCCAGCTTGATTGAGGAACAGGCCACTTTGGCATTGTTCACATAGGCCACATTGTGACGCCGGCAGATATGCAAGGAACGCAAGAACCGGGCGGCAGGCATTGGCGTGAGCCGGCTCACGATGGCTGACCCGGGGACAGCAGGGCCTTGGGCGGCGGGGCAAGAGGATAGGACAGATCCCGCGCGCGCCCTTCCCAGACCGACAGGTCCAGCCCAAACGCCGTCTCAAGCCGCGCAGCAAAGGGGCGCACATGCGCCGCGTGCCACCGGGTATATTCTTGCATGGTCACGTCGGTGGTCCAGGCGCTCTGATTGCGAAAGGCGCGCAGCGCGTCCTGTTTCCTAGGCTCGGTCACCACCGCGCTGTTGCGCTCCTGGGCGCAAAAGACAAGCGTCTCGGGCGGCACCGTATACCGGGCACCCGCCGCCGTAAGGTGAAGCGGATTGGACCCGCTATAAAGATAGCGCGGCATGACCCCAGAATTCACCTCGCGCGTTGGCAAGGCGGGCATCACATCGCCCATTCCGACAAACGCCAGTACCCGCTGCAGATAGATCTCGCCCGGCACCGCCACATCGCGTTCAAAGACAAGCGGCAGGATACGGTCCGGTCCGAAAATCTCATAATACTCCGCAATGGCAGAAAAGAAGGTGTTCAAACGCACGGATGCACGCTCCATGATCGGGGCAAACGTATCACCTTTCTGGGTGGCGCAGATGTTTTGCAGGTAACGGGAATAGGCCTGTTCGACCGGATGGCGCAGAATGAATATGATCTGGATGTCGCGCCCCAGAAGGTTCGCTATTTTTTGCGCGACCCCCGGCTTGAGATAAGATGGAGAGACCTCGCCCACGCGCGTCACATCCTGATCAGCCAGATGGGCAAACCGGTCTTTGTACCAGGCAACGGGCTCAGCATTCTTGGCGCTGAAAAAGTGCAATTCCTTGGGGTGGGACAGACCCACTCCGGACACCTTCCGCAACTGACGATAAAGCAATGACGTGCCCGCCTTGCCCTGCCCCACCACAACAAAATCAGGCATGATCTCAGCCATACACGCCGCCTCTTTTGTGCTGCGGGCAAAGCCGATCTAGCACCCGGTCCACTGCGGCGTGATACCCCGCCTCGGTGCGGGTCTCCAGCAGATGAGCGCGGCGGGCAGCCGCAGCCTGACGGGCGGGTTTGGCCGATTTAAACAGCGCCCGCAAGGCTGCCGCATAGGCCTCTGGCCCTGCCTCCGGGGGCATCAGGGCAGTCGCGGCATCAACCCCATCAGGGCACAACGCCTCGGCTACACCACCCACGTCACTGGCCACAACCGGCAAGCCCGCCATGGCCACTTCCAAAAGCACCTGCGGCACCCCATCCCAACCCGAAGTGTAAAGCCAGGCATCCGCCTCGTGCAAAGGCAGCTCGGCAAAGTCAGTATAGACCCCTTCGAGGGTCACGTTTTCGGGCAAGTCTGGCCAAGCCAACGCACTGCCCGACACTACGTCTCCCCACATACGGAGCCGCACGTCCGGCATCAAGCGCGCCACCTCCAATGCCAGATCAACCCGCTTTTGCGGATCCATCCGGCCCGCCCAAAAAACCTGCCGCCGCGGCCTGGCCAAAAGGGGGTGTCGCGGGGCGGGGGCCAAGGCGATGTCACCGCGCACAGGTGCGGCCAAGACCTGCACCCGGTCCTGGTCGCCTTCGGGCAACATATAGCTCGAACGCAACTCAGACGCCAAAGCAATACTGTCCGTGCAGACGGCGGCCAAAACGTCGAAATGGCGATAAAAGCGGCGCAAGGGGTAGCCCGTCCACTGGCCCAGCACTGTCTGCTCATTACATAAAAAGCACCCCACCAGATGAGATGAAACGGCCAGCGCCTGCCCGTACGGCTCCATCGCTTCCCAGAAACGGCGGCTGTTGACGTTAAAGATGACCTCCGGCCCCAGAGAGCGCAAAAAAAGCACCATCAGGCGCAGCCGGATATGGGGGCGTACATGCATGGTGAGCGCCGCCAGATCCACATGACGCACGCCCGGCGGGAATTTGCCCGGCGGCATGTTCCCGGGTTTGTCAGTGCTGACAACAACTACGTTTTCCGCGCCATAACGAGCCGCCAGGGCGTGGCCAAGCTGTCCCTCCATTCTGCGCGCACCGCCAAAGCGGGGGCGGTTGACGAGCACCACTGCGCGCGCGGGCCGTCCCCCGGCGGCGCGCTGCAAATCGGCGAGAACCGCTTGCCGTGTGACAAACATTTCGCTGTGCAGCGCCGGGATCTTGATCTGCAACGCCTCGGCCCAACCTTGGGTCACAAGCGGCTCTGTTTGAGCGGTGAGAGCCACTTCCTGCCCCAAATCCCCAAACATAAGCCGCGCGCGCAAGTCCACATGACGCGCTGCCCACTGATCCTGCAGTCGCGCCGGATCGGAGCCTATACACTTTGCCAGCGACTCGCCGCGTGTAAAGGGAAAGGCCAGCGGCCGGGACGCGGGATCAAGCCCCAGCCAATCGGAAACGGCGCTGGCCGTATCGGGCTTGCCCTCCGGCGCGGCCAATCGTTGCGCCAAAGCGAGCGTGCCCAGAAGCGGGGACGGCTCGCGATCTTCCTTATGTCCGCTACGCAGGTAGTGACGGAGCGGGTCCACATCTTCGTGTTCGGCGACATCGGAATTGGCCGCCAGATAAAAAGCGGTGTCAAAGACCTTCGCCACAGCCTCGTAAGCGGCCAATCGCTTTGGCATCTCAGCCAAAGCGTTGCGCGTGATGGCGCGCCGCGCTTCGGCCCGCTGGACACGCGACTGAAAGACTGTGCCCCAATGCGGGGTTTCTGTCCTGGCCCGGGCGTTGAGACCGGCCAACGCTGCGATGGAAACATCAAAACGGGGCGGTGCGGCAGGCGCAGACGCAGCATCAGTGCGCCCCAGGTCCGCCACCCGGTCGATGCGCATCGCGCGCATGTCGCGCACGATGGCCTGCCGTCCCCGACTTTCAGTCACCAGCGAAGCATCCCGGCGGCGTTTGAAGATGATGGTGCCGGGCGCCGACACATGCTGCCAGCCAGCCGCCATCGTCTCAATCGCAAATTGCCAGTCCTGAAAGGAAAGGCCCCGCGCAATGTCGCGGGTCACATAAGGGTGTTCCAGATGGGCCGCGCGGGGGGCCAGACACAGACTGTCATAGTAGTTCGACACGTAAAAATACTGTGGCGAAAAAAGCGGGTCATCCTGATCCGGGTTCCAATAGACCGCACCCGCCCCGTCAAAGAGCCAATTCACCTCCGGATGAACGATAGGCCGCAGGCCCTCTGCCTCGGCCGCGCGCAACCGCGCCATGCCACGGCTCAGCCAATGCGGCGAAAACAAATCATCCGCATCCAGAAAGGCAATGGCCGCGCCTTTGGCATGTTCAGCGACTACGGCGTTGCGCGTGGGGCCCAGATCGCCGCCATTCACATCCCGCCTGTCCCAGTGATCAAGGGCGGACTGGTCAAAATAGGTCCGCGCGCGTGCCGTGGGATTGTCATAGGCAATCATCCGCTCGACAGACAGTCCCGCCGCCTCCGCCTGCGCGATCGCCGTGTCAGCGGCGCGCATGGTGGGGCCCGCCACACATGTCTCGGAATGAACGGTGACAACAACCGAAAGATCTGTGGGGGATGTCATTCTACGCTTGGTTCACACTGCCCGATTCTTCTTGTTTTGTGGTTCTAGAGAAAGGTCCGTGTCAGCGCAATTCGGCCAGATCCGCACGGCACTAGTAGATTGACACCAGTCATAGCCGCTTTAGGGAAGTAGCATACCTGTTTAAGGAACCCCCTCAATGCGTCTCAAAAGCACTGTCAGAAAGGTGGCCCGTAAATTGACCGACACAACGGCACAACAGGAAGAAGGTCTGATCGCCAAAGACGTTGATAAGGCCCTGAAGGTGGTTGATGATATCCTCGCCGCCAGCGACCAGGCGTTTGCATCACGCCGTTTCATCCTGTCAAAAGTTTTGGAATTTGGCCTGTGCAGGATGCCCTGGCGGCCATGGGCGCGATGGTCTGACAACATGAACTCATCCAAATTCGGGCATCAGCAAATCCCTACTGAATTCACGGATTATCTGATGACCTTGTCGAGGCTAAAGCTTCAGACTGCCGCCGAGATCGGTGTGTTTTGGGGCGGATCGTCCTATTTGGCCGCCGCCATTCTGACCCGCGCCAATCCGGGGCTGACCTACACGATGATCGATATTCAGGACCGCCTTGTGGCCTTTGATCGCTTCGCCAAACGCCTGAACCTGATCAAAGCTGCGCCAGCAACATCAGATGACTTTGCAGGCCAGGTTTTTGACTATGTTTTCATTGACGGGGATCACTCGTTTATGGGGGCGAAAAAGGACTACCTCAATCTCGGACGTCACGCACGCGTCGCATATGGGTTCCACGACATACATGCACATGAATATGACAAGCATGATGGTGGGACAGTCAGACTTTGGGAAGAGGTCAAGGGAACCGCGCTGCTTGACAATTATGTGTATGAATTCGCGCATAATCCAAAACGCTGGATGGGGATCGGCCTTGTCATACGCGATCTGTCATAGCCGAACCGAGGTCTCCCGGCCCGTCCACACGCATCTGACTTCGCCGCGTCCGTCATAGCGGCCCCAACCTCTCTTTCTGGAATTGACAATGAAAAACGCATCCCTTCTGGCCCTCATTGGCGGATACGGCTTTGTTGGCCGCAATATCCTCGAGGCGGTGGCCAAAGAGCCTGATCTGGCGCAGTTGGCGCCCGTGGTGATCGACAACCTATCAAACCCCGCGCCCGGACACGACACCCTCGGCCTGCCAAATTTCATCGGCAACTACGACGATGCGGGGGCGTTTGACTTTCTCGCCGGGCAAGAGGTTCCCGAGGGGGGACGCGTCTTTGTGTTTCTGGCCGGCGAGACGCGGGTAGCGGAATCGAAGGACCGCCCGCTCGATTTCATCGAGGCCAATATCACCGCCCCCTCCCGCTTTGTCATGCAGGCAGTGCAGCCGAGGGATGCCTTTATCCTCGTGTCCACCGCAGGCGCGCTTTTTGACGGCACCTTTGAGGTGCGTGTGGATAGCTCTTATTGCCCCAAGAACTTCTATGGGGCCACCAAGGCGGCCGAGGAAATGATCCTGGAAAAGCTGGTGGGGCTGCGCGGTGGCACATTCCGTGTGGTGCGGCTGACCAATGTCTTTGGCCGGTTTTCCGACAACAAGAAAAGCGCCATCCACGCCTTTGTCCGTGCCGCCATTGCCGACGACCGGGTGACCATCAATGGCGATGGTCAGCAAAGCCGCGATTTCATCTATGCCGGCGATGTGGGCCGCGGGATTGCCACATTGGCCGCCCGGCTGCAAAGTGGGAAGGACACCCTCCCGGTCAACATGCTTGGCGCAGGCGCTTCCACCACGCTGATGGATGTGGTCGCGGCCATTGAGGTCGCAACCGGCAAACCCCTTGCCTATGACAAGATCCCCGCCAAAGATCTTTTGGCAACCGAGCCGCGCGATGTTATCGCCAACCCGCAGGATGTGCGCGTCCTGCTGGGTGACATGATCACCCCTTTTGCCCAAGCCATCGCCGAAACCTATCGCTACTATGCGGACCGCTGAATGGGCGCGCGGCATGTCCTTATAGTCGGCGCAGGATTTTCAGGCGCTGTGACCGGTCGCTCGCTGGCCGAGGCCGGGCACCGCGTCAGCATCTTGGAAAGCCGCAACCATGTGGCAGGCAATTGCCACACCGCCCGCGACCCTGAAACCGGCGTCATGGTCCATGTCTACGGGCCACATATCTTTCACACCGGGGATGATGAAGTCTGGGAGTATGTAACCCGTTTCGGGGGATTTGAACCCTACCGCCACCGGGTGCAGACCACAGTAGGCGGTCGCGTCTATGGCTTGCCCATGAACCTGATGCTGATCAACCAGTTCTTCGGCACGGCCATGGGTCCGGACGAGGCCCGCGCTTTTGTCGCCGCCCGCGCCGATCAAAACATCGAAGACCCGCAAAGCTTTGAAGAGCAAGCCTTAGCCTTTGTGGGCCCTGAGCTCTACGAGGCATTCTTCAAGGGCTACACGCAAAAGCAATGGGGCGTGCACCCCAGCGCGCTGCCCGCGGCAATCCTCAAACGCCTGCCGCTGCGGTTTTCTTATGACGACAGCTATTTTGACCACCCCCATCAAGGTATTCCCCGTGATGGGTACACCGCGTTAGTCGCCGCGATTCTAGATCATCCAGGCATCGAGGTGACGCTCAACACGCGCTATGATCCGGATGTGCACCGTGGGGATCATGTGATCTATACCGGTCCGCTCGACGCCTATTTTGGGCATGATTTGGGCCGGCTGGGCTACCGGACGTTGGATTTCGAGCGGTTCACGGCGGAGGGGGATTACCAAGGCACGCCAGTGATGAATTACGGAGACGCGGACGTGGCGCACACGCGGATCACCGAACACAAACACTTCGCCCCCTGGGAGACGCACGAACGCACCACATGTTACCGCGAAACCTCGCGGTTGGCGGGCCCGGACGACATTCCCTACTACCCGATCCGACTGGTCGAGGAAAAAGCGCTGCTGCAAGACTACGTGACCCGGGCCAAAGAGCTGCAGGGTGTCAGCTTTGCCGGACGCCTTGGCACCTATCGGTACCTGGATATGGACGTGACCATCCGCGAAGCGCTGGATCTGGGCCAGGCCTGTGTGGATGCGTTTGCGTCGGGGGAAAAACCGCCGGTGTTTTCGGCGGGGCCCTTTTAGCACAGATTAAAAGTGCCCCGATAAATTTGTGCACCACGATCGCCCTGATCGTGCTCGCGGACGAGACAGTGCTGGCAGATGATATCAGCTTTCTCTGACCTCTCCGCTGTTGCCCCGCTCGGAACAACTCCCTAGGATATCTGAGGGGAAAAAATAATAAACGGGGGCGGGGACATGGCAACATTCTCCCTTGCAGGCGTGCGCCTGCGATTTGACGACGACGGCAATCTGGTGAACGGCGGCGCGCCGGTAACCCTAGGCATTATAGTCGCCGACGGCACCAACACCATTACCTATTCCGAAGAGCCGTTCTTTTTCCCCGAAGTTCTGGACATCATTTTTGACGAAGACAGTTTTCAGGCCATAAATGTCGATGGGGTGTCCCAGAACGACCCCAACATCAATCTGGATGCCGCGCTTATTGAAATCTCATGGGGGGCAGGCAATCAGACCCTTGTGATGGATATTACCGACGCGTCCACCGGTGATGACCTGCTCTTTTTCCTGGCGGGGGATCCCCTGCCACCGATCAACAATATCGGCGATGCCCTCAGCTTCTTTAGGCAGGTGACAGACTTGTCCCGCGACGTGCGTCAAGGCTTTCAGATCGGGGATGTGGTGGACCTCAGCACTTTGCCCGGCGTTGTCGTCAGCGACAATGACCACTTTACCGGCACTGTTACCGATGACAGCATCTATACCGCCTTGGGCGATGACACGATCGAAGGCGGTGCGGGCAACGACAGTATCATAATTGATGGGCGCGATGGCAGCGGAACGGTTCTGGCCAGTGACAGCACTGGCAAAGATAATCTGATCCGGCTGGATTTTGACGGACGCGATGCCGGTGAATTCATCAACACCGGGTCAACCTTGGTCCTCACCTCCTTCCAGGGGCACACCACAACGGTTATCCTGAACGGGGACGGCTCATCACCGTTCGAATTCGTCGGCTGGTACAACACCGGAGAGGGGAGCAGCCCCCAATATACCAGTATTATGCAGCTGGCTCTTTCCGTTGCGGACGTCACCCAAGACAATGCTGTCATCCTTGGCACTTCGGCAGGTGACACGATCGTTGCTCCCAATCTGGGCATAACCATAGACAGCCCCACCGGCCCGGAATGGAGCGAGATCTATGGCGGCCAGGGTAATGACAACATCACCGGCTCGAACCAACTCATCACATATCTCTATGGCGGCGAGGGCAATGATACGATCACGTCTGGTGGGTTTGGGACCCAGGGCCTTTATGGCGGCATGGGCAATGACAGTTTGGTCGGCACCAATGGCGACGAAGAGTTTTATGGTGACGCTGACAACGACACCGTCGATGGCGGTCGCGGCGATGACACCATCGAAGGCGGGGCGGGCAATGACGACGTGCGCGCCGGCACAGGCGACGACAGCGTCGATGGCGGCACGGGCGAGGATTTCATTCGCGGCGGCGTGGGCGAAGACACGCTAAACGGTGGCGATGACAATGACCGGATCGTGGGCCAGCGCAACGCCGACAGCATCGATGGCGGCGCGGGCGAAGACAACCTCAAGGGCGGCGGCGGCAATGACAGCATCGACGGCGGCGCAGGCAACGACTTTATCAAGGGCGGTACCCGAGCGGACGTGCTCAATGGTGGCGAAGGCGATGACAGGATCTTTGCCAACTCCTTTGCGGATGTGCTGAACGGGGATGCGGGCAATGATCTTCTGAATGCGGGCGGCGACGCCGATACGCTAAACGGGGGCACCGGAAACGACACGCTCAAAGGCGGCGGCGGGCAGGATGTTTTCGTCTTCGAGGCCGATATGGGCGCCGATGTGGTGCTGGATTTTCAGGATGACGTAGACGCGCTGCAGATCTCGAGCGCGCTGACGGGCGGCGACACTGATGCCGCTCGCGTGGTAGCCACATTTGCCGATGTGATCGCGGGCAATACCGTTTTTGACTTTGGCGGGGGCAACACAATCACGCTGAACGGTGTCATGATAGACACCGCCTTGGTCAACGATATGACCTTCATCTGATAGCTTGCGCACGGATTCGTGTCATCTAAGGCTCTGACAGCACCACATGACAGCGACCCAAGATCCCGCGCGCCAATAAGGTGAGCGCCGAAGCAGGCGTACACCACACCATGACATAAAAGGTAACAAAAATATAACGTTGGCATTCGCGATACCTGAACGCTAATCTTGGAATCACAGGTGTTTACGGGGGAAATTATGCCCACGCGGCACGGTCCGATTGCACCACATTCCAGCCATCTCGGCGTAATCAGGAACACAGTTGATGACGACAACATACACACTGAACGGCACACGCATTCAATACTTCGACAACAACCCCGACCCGGAAAACGATACAAACATCATCGTAGGGACCCAGGCAACCACGCTGACTATGACGCTGGACGACGACATCACGACATTCCGGTATTCATTGGACGATCCGAACGACGATCCCGACGAGATCACATTTGAAAACACAATCCAGGACGCCATTCGGCTCGACGGGCTGTCTCTGAATGAAATAGGCGTGCAATTCGATGGGTTTGACGTAGAATTTTTTCAGATCAATTGGAGCGAGGGCAGCACCTACCTGATCTTCTTCTATTTCTTCGGGTTCGAGACAAACGGTAATTTCGACGAATTCGATTACGCCTTTACTTGGGGCCCTGATCTACCGTTCGACCCCAACACAGCCAATGACGACACCATCGAACAGTTCTTCGCCTCCGACCCGAACGCCGAGTTTCTTGAGCCGCCAACCACACCATTCGCACCGGACAGCGACATCGCACTGACAACGCTGCCTTGGGATAGCGTCGTGGACAATCCTGACCCGGTTCCGCCGGGGATCGAGGTAACCGGCGACACCGGCAACAACGATCTGGACGGCGGGATGGGGGATGACACCATTGATGCCGGGCGCGGCAACGATACGGTCGAAGCGGGCGACGGCGACGACGACGTACGTGCAGGTGTCGGCGAGGACAGTGTTGATGGCGGGTTGGGAGACGACTTCCTGCGCGGCGGCCGTGGCGAGGATACGCTGATTGGAGGCGAGGGCAACGACAGCATCGTCGGTCAGCGCAATGCCGACACGCTTGAGGGCGGCATCGGCGAAGACACTCTCAAAGGCGGCGGCGGCAATGACAGCATCGACGGCGGCGCTGGCAACGACTTTATCAAGGGCGGCACCCGAGCGGACGTGCTTAATGGTGGCGAGGGCGATGACAGGATCTTTGCCAACTCCTTTGCAGATGTGCTCAATGGCGATGCAGGCAATGACTTGCTCAATGCGGGCGGCGACAATGACACTCTGAACGGCGGCACGGGCAATGACACCCTCAGGGGTGGTGATGGAAATGATACCTTTGTCTTCGAGGCAGACATGGGCGCCGATATTATCCTTGATTTCGCCGACGACACCGACACACTTCAAATCTCGACAGCGCTTACGGGCGGATTGACTGATGCGGCGGTCGTGGTTGATACCTTTGCCAATGTGATCAATGGCAACACCGTCTTTGACTTTGGCGAGGGTAACACCATCACGCTGAATGGGGTAATGGATGCCAGCGTGCTGGTGAATGACATCACGTTTATGTAGATGACCGGAGCGTGATGACACGTGACTTTCTGAAAAGGGCAAGGAGCGGTGAGACAACCTCGTAACCCCATCACCGCCCTTGTGGTCACGTTTAACCGCCTATCCCAACTACAAACCACGCTTGCGGCCCTGCTGAGCAGCGACGAGCATGTACTGGCGCGCGTGATCGTGGTTGATAGCGCGTCGACCGATGGGACGGGCGACTGGCTGGCAGATCAGACAGACCCGCGTATTTTGACCTTAACACTGGCGGAAAATCGCGGTGGGGCAAATGGCTTTGCATCAGGGTTGGCTGCGTTTCAGGCGCTGCCAACCCAAGCACCAGGCCGTGATTGGGTGGTGCTGATGGATGACGATGGTCGCCCCCTGCCTGACACGTTGGCCGCTTTCACAGCTGTGCCCCGCGATAACGCCCAGGCCTGGCTGGCTGCGGTGCACTATCCTGATGGAAGTCTGTGCGAGATGAACCGACCCTGGCGGCGCCCGTTCGCAGATTGGCGCACAGCTCTTGCCACGCTGCGACGAGGACGGGCCGGGTTCCATGTCCCGGACACCAGCTATACCGCCTCAGCTCCACAGGCGGTGCACGGCGGCTCTTTTGTCGGCATGTTCTTGCACAGAAAAGCCATCGAAATGGCGGGGCTGCCGCGGGCCGACCTCTTCCTTTACGGCGATGATGTGTTGTTTTCACTCGCCCTGTCACAAGCAGGCGGGCAGATCATGTTTGATGCAGGCCTACGCTTTGAACATGACTGCGCCACCATGTCCCAAGCCGGGCCAAGCGTCACGCCGCTGTGGAAGGTGTATTATCTGCAACGCAACCGCATCTTTATGTACCGCGTTGCTGCTGGACCGGTTTTGATATGGCCTGTCATGGCGCTCTTTGCGGCGCGCTGGTGGTACGCGCAGCGACACTATCACGACACCGACCGACGCGCCTATAAACGGCTCTGCCGCATAGCTCTGATGGACGGGCTACGAGGGCACACACGCCGTACCCATGCCGAAATTGCGTCACTTTCCCAAGTTTAGGGTCTAGATCTGCAGCAGCCACCGATAATGCCGACGCAACAGCAGCATGCCGAAAACGACAAGAGCCAGAGCCACAAAAAGCACAAAAGGATACGAGATGTATTGTGGCGCATAGGTCGAGTAAAACCCCATGCGCATGATACCACTGATGTGCAGCAACGGATTCCAGATCAGGATTTCCTGTACCGTCCGCGGCACGTCCTCATAGATGATCAGCACACCCGACGCTAGAAAAAGAGGCCGGGTGATGATACCCCAGATCGTCTCCCAAACAGGTACAAATCCCATGATTACGCAATTGAGCATTCCTATTCCAAGCCCCATCAAAAACGCCATCGCGAAGGCTTCCAACACAAAACCAATGCGGAACACCACTTGCAGATCCAGTACGGCGATAAGCATCGCAAACAGGATAACGGCGACCAGCGCATTGGTCAGGAAGTTCAAGAGTGCACGCGCGAAAATTGCGTCGATCCAGGAGACCGCCGGGTAGGTCAGCAACGGCTTTGAATAGCGGATGCCTGCGGCAACAGTCTGCGAAATCTTGATGAACAGATTAAACGGCACGTAGCCCGTGGCGTAAAACAGGATGAAACTGTTGCCCAAAGACGGGGACCGCAAGAGCAGGGAAAAGGCGACGGCCATAATGATGATCATCCCTATGGGCTCCAGAATGGCCCATAGATACCCTCCCGGCGACCGCCCATAGCGCGACCCCATTTCGCGCAGCATCAGCGCGCTCACTGTACGCCACCGACCCGCACTCTGGCGGGGCTTTTGGGCGCCGCCTGGTGGCAAGGGCAACGGAAATTCACTCATGCTGGGCTGCTGTGTCCTCTGTTTGGCATCGCGGGTCGGCCTTTTCGCGGCAGGTTCCGCCTCGACCGCATGGGGCGCGACGTATAACATAGCTAGAACAGCGCGATAAAGTGAGTATACCCGTGAGCAATCCGGAGAAAACCCCCCCGAAGCAGAGATGGTTTCGCCCTGGCCCAAACGCGCAGGCCAGCCAAACGGCTGTCAAGACCCTGCACCAAGAGCGTACCAACAGCGCGCACGACGGTCCTGCCTCGCGGCGTTCCCCAGATCAAGAACCAAATAAAGGCCCAGATACAGGCCCAGACACGACCAGCAACGTAGCGCATCAGCTCCCCAAAGCCGAGGCGCGGGCCGAGGTCGCCCCAGCGCCCGTGCCACACGCAAAGTCCGCGAAACCCCATCCTCCGAAAGCCGGCGCGCGGGTCATCGAAATTGCACCCGTAGCCCCCCGCGCCAAGATGGAGATGCGGCATTGGATCGGGCTCTTGATCTTTGCACTGATCGTTCTTGTGCCTGTCGCCACGACCGCAGTCTATTTGTGGACACGTAGCACGGATCAGTTTGCCTCTGTCACCGGGTTTACCGTACGTCGCGAGGACGGCGGGTCCGGCACCGATCTGTTGGGCGGTTTTGCCTCTCAGATCAGCGGATCCAGCACCCAAAGTGACAACGACATCCTCTATGAATTTATTCAAAGCCAGGAGCTCGTCGCCCGGTTGAATGAAAAATATGATCTGGTGTCGCTTTACTCTCAGACGTGGGACACTGACCCCGCCTTTTCGATCTGGCCCGATGCGACAGTCGAGGATCTGACCTGGTATTGGGGACGGATGGCGCGGGTGTCTTATGACCAGTCCAGTGGGTTGGTTAATCTGCGGATCCTCAGCTTTGAACCACGGACCGCGCAGCTGTTGACCCGCGCGGTACTGGATGAAAGCCAGAGCATGATCAACGCGCTCAACCAGACCGCCCGGAATGAAGCGATCAGATATGCTCAATCGGACCTCGAACAGTCTCTAAATAGGCTCAAAGCTGCGCGCGAAGCCTTGATCCGCTTCCGCACGCGCACTCAGATCGTGGATCTGGAAACGGATCTCCAAGGTCGGCTCGGTGTGGTCAACAACCTGCAACAGCAATTGGCCGAAGCGTTGGTTGAAAGCGATCTTTTGGGCCAGCAAACGTCGGCCAATGACCCCCGTGTCGTGCAAAGCAGCCGGCTGATCGAAGTGATCCGCAATCGTATTCAGGAAGAACGGCGCACAGTGACCAGCAGTACAGCAGCCGCCGACGGCACCGATTACCCGAGCCTGCTGGCCGAATACGAAGGATTGCTCGTGGATCGCCAGTTTGCAGAGGAAAGCTATCGGGCAAGCCTCACAGCGTTAGACATTGCCAGTGCCAATGCGCAACGGCAAAGCCGTTATCTGGCGGTCTTTATAAACCCGACCCTGGCAGAACAGTCCGAGTATCCGCAGCGCCTGCTGCTGGTGGCACTGGTGGCTATCTTCGCCAGCCTGATCTGGGCCGTAGGGATGCTGATATACTATTCGGCGCGCGACAGCCGGTGACAGCGTATGATCTGCTTTGAGAACCTGACCAAAAGCTTTTGGGTGCGCGGTCAACGCAAAGTGGTGATCGATAATCTCAACCTGACGCTGCCGACGGGCAAATCCCTGGCGCTGCTGGGGCGCAACGGAGCGGGCAAGTCCACTCTTTTGTCGATTATCGCAGGTGTGCTGCCAACCGACCGGGGCAAGGTGGTGTCAGACGGAACCATCTCGTGGCCCGTGGGCTTTGGCGGCTCGTTTCACCCAGAAATGACAGGGCGACAAAACGTGCGTTTTGTGGGTCGGGTCTATGGGGTGGACACCGCCGCACTGGAGATCTTTGTTCAGCAATTTGCGGAACTGGGCGAGCACTACCACATGCCCGTGCGCACCTATTCGGCAGGGATGCGCGCCCGACTGACCTTTGGTCTGTCCATGGGCATCCGCTTTGACACCTACCTTGTGGACGAAGTCACGGCCGTCGGAGACGCAAGTTTCAACGCTAAAAGCCGCGCGATTTTCCGCGAGCGCATGCAACATGCCAGCGCCATTATGGTCACCCACTCTATGCCGCAAGTGCGCGAGTTCTGCGATGCAGGCATCGTGCTGGATCGGGGCAAATTACAGTATTTCGACGACCTCGAAGAGGCAATCGCCCACCATCTCGACCTTGTTCAATAAGATCAAACAGCCGTGTTAGACCCACGACCGTGCCCCAACCGCCGATCACGATTGATCCGACCAATCTCACTGGCACGCGCCAGCTTGGGCGCCACCTGCGGCCACAGGCCGCCCAAGCCTGCATCCTCAAGGGAGCTACGAAAGATGCTGTCAAGCTGCGCATGGTCTTCGACCGGAATTTTTGAGTAAATTTTCCGCTGCGCCTCGGCATAAGCCAACACGTCGGCATCACGCGCCGCGACGAACGCATCATCGGACCAAGCACCCGACAGATCCAGCCCAAAGGCGGCAAACATCTCGCGCAGGCCTTTGGCGGCGCAGATTGACAGGGTCGTGCTGGTATTGCGATCGCCCGTACCGGGATTGAGAGTATAGATCTCCCCCAGTACCCCATCGTAGTAGGCCAAGTGATCGCAACGCGCCAAAAGACCCGGCTGGGCCAATCGGCTTGCCTCACGGCGGTTGATCACCAGGATATTCTGCGCAAGCCGTCCTAACAGCTGGCGCCCATGCAAGGCCGAGCCTTCAGAAAAAATGATCCAGCGCGCCGTGCCGTAGACCTCAAGCTGGGCGCGCAGAGACATCTTTTCCGGCGCGATCACCTGCACCCCCGCCTCTGCAAGCACTTTGGCCAAATAGACCTCTCCGGCCAGCCGCCCCTTGGCAATGGGCATCTCGGCCCGGGTGACAAAGACGGGCGGGCCATTGGGCGCGTGGACCCCATGGCCGCGCTGTACGCGGTCCAGCGTGTCGAGATAAGCATCACACACGCCCGGCCCGTTCATGTATTCAGGCTGCGCCCCGGCACGCAATTCGGCAAATTCGGTCGGTTCCGCTACGATCTTGACCTGGTCCCTGGGCACGCCGAACCAATCGATCACCTGATGAAAATATGAGGGGGTATCATCGGGCCGATAGTCATCGGGCCAGGCGCAAAAGACATAGAGATCATTGGGCCGCTCTTCGATGGCTTGTACCAGCCGCGGCGCCACCTCGAGCGTGAAATGCCCGAAATGCCGATCCAGCCGCCCGATCCAAAAGGCAGGGTCAGTCACATGAGCAACCGGCGACGGCGCAGGTTCGGGGGGCGAGGAATAGCTGCGCAGTTTGAACCGCCGGCCCTTGATCAACGCCTGCTGGCGGCCGTTGGGCCAATAGACCGAACTCACCCGGCGGTCCTCGACCGGGGCGACAATGACCTTTTCAAAGCACCTCAGGGGGATATGCTTGCGTGCGATGCTGACATCGAGATGTTGCACCGGCACATCCGGCCAGTGCAATGTCGCACCTGCGACGGTCTCACCCAGGCGGTCCACACGGATGTCAGGGTTTACCGACTTGGGCTGCAAATATTGCTTAAGCTTTGAAAACAAGGGCGGCAATCTATGTATGAGCGCTGTTCTGTGCTGCTACCGCTTGTGTCGTGCCAAGGCTGGACCGTCAAGCCGTCACACACCCGGTCAGGGGCGCGCCATCTGAGGGCGGCGGATTAGACAATCAAGATGTCATCAGCCAAACCGCCCAAGGATGTGACACCGTTCAGCGTGATCACTTGACCGCTGTCAAAATCAAACACCGCAGTGCCATTGTCGATCTCACCAAAGCGGCTCACCACCTGCGCGGCCGTGGACGCGCCATTCAATAAATTACCGTTCAACTCGAGCACATCCTCGCCCGGCGTGAAGTCCAGAACTTGGTCCTGCCCCATATTGCTGGCAAACACGAACGTGTCGGCACCGGACCCACCCTTCACCGTATCGTTGCCCCGCCCACCAATCAGCCGGTCGTCACCGCCCCCGCCGTTCAGAAAATCATCACCCCTGCCCCCGTCGAGCGTGTCGTCGAAAGAGTTGGCGAATATCCGGTCATCGCCCTGTCCGCCCAGCAGGACGTCACTGCGGGTGCCGCCTTTTATAAAATCTGCGCCGTCCCCACCGGCAAGCCAGTCATTGCCGCCGCCGCCCTTGATGTTATCGTCTCCTGCCCCGCCATAGATTGTATCGGCGTTTTTCTGGCCGCGGATGATATCGTTGTCCTCTTCACCATAGATCGTGTCCTCGTCCCGCCCGCCGCGGAGGAAATCGACGCCCGGGCCACCGTAAATGATATCGTTGCCTCCGTCGCTGCGGATGTCATCGTCGCCAGCACCGCCATAGATCGTGTCATCACCGCGACCGGCAACAATGGCATCGTTGCCACTTTGCCCATCGAGTATGTCATTGCCCAATCCGCCATCGAGGCTGTCATTGCCGTCCCCGCCCATGAGCGTATCATCCCCGTCGTCGCCCAGAAGCGTGTCAACACCGTCACCGCCCATCAGACTGTCATTGCCCAATTCGCCCGACAGGCTGTCATCGCCTTGCTCGCCTATGATCGTGTCGTCGCCGTCACCGCCGCGGGCCTGATCACTGCCGCCTCCCCCCATGAGCGTATCCGCAAAAACACCCCCCGTCAGTGTATCGTCCCCATTGCCGCCTTCAGCAAAGAGCCCCGGCGCAAAGGACAGGATCTGCACCCGGTCGGCATCTGCGAACGTACCACTCGGAAAGATATCCCCGATCTCGACCCCTCCTGCTGGTACTGAGGCAAAGGACAGCCCAATGATCGTGTCACGGTGGGTCAGGATCACATCTTGACCACTGCGAGCAAAGTCGATGGAAGCCGGATCATAGAGAAAGGGCAGGGCAGACAAGTCGAGCCGGTCGACCCCAAGTTCGAAATCGGTAACCCGGATGGTCGTGCCCGCCTGACCGATGACAAAAATGTCGGCCCCCGTCCCGCCCGTGAGGTCTCCGCCCGCCGCGGCACTGACCAGCAGATCATCACCCGCACCCCCAAACAACGTATCTGCACCGGTATCAGAGCCCAATATGATGTCATCACCGACCGTTCCGGTCACAGTGCGCGCGCCGACTGCCGCGGTGACCGGAGCAGTCATGTCTCCGACATCCACCGTCAACCAGGCAAGGCCATCGCTCGTGGCGGAGGCGACATAGACATGCAGCGTGTCACCAATCTGAATTGCCTCGATATCCTGCACGTTTTCCAGGCCCAGCCCAGTGTCATGCACCAGCGTATCACGAAGTACCAACTGCCCGTCGGGCAACAGGGAAAACACACTCAACCCATCATCGCTGCCCGCGGCAAAGACCAGAACCTGTCCGTTCACAGTGATGAGCTCTAGCGTTGAGACATCGGCAAAGCGCGTGGCCTGTGTATCCATCACCAAATCGGTGGTATGCAAAAAGCCAGATGCACTCTGCTTGACCACCGCCAGGGCGTTGTTGTCCGCTCCGCCGACCACGATCCAATTAGAACCATAGGCAGTGATCGCGGCCAGTACGGTTGGCGCTCCGATACTTAGCCCGTCTGATGCTCCCAGTCGGGCGGTTTCGACTAGATCCTCGGGATTGGCGCCGACGCGGTAGCTGATCACCTCTCCGGACTTCGTATCCCCTACAACGATAAACACATCGTCTTGGCTGCCCGTATGCACCAGGGGCGCGCCGGCGCCCAAATCTGATTCAATGGAAAGGCTTTGGGTCGTGTTCAGATCGTGCGCCCAAAGGGATCCGGTGGCCGCGTCAATCGTGTACAGCCCGATCTCGCCGCCACCCAAGGGGACCGCTTCGACAATGGCCCCTGCTCCAAAGCCTTCGAACCTGTCATGTTCACCAAAATTGCCAAGCCCGCCGCTGTCTTGCACATGAATGCGTGCCAGGTCACCATTTTCCCAGGTGCCATACAGCAGGTATTCCTGACCATCTTGGCTGTAGACCTCGACTGTCCCGGTCGCCGCGGTACCGCGGGCCGCGTTAAAATATGCCGTATCGACCAGCACGGCCCCACTGCCACTTAGCTGATATGAAAACAGACCCCCATGATACCCTGTGGTCCCAAACAGATAGGCAGACCCGTTGTGCCAGCTGATGGTCACGTCGCGGATATCATTGTCATGAAGCTCATGTCCGCTTACAAAGATGTTACGCCACGAAAGGTCCATTTCACTCCCCTTGAGTTGCAGGGTTTGAAATGGCGGACGATGGCTCTCTTTTTCCGGCTGGATTATGGCGGAGCGAGGACGTAAGCGATTGATTTGTGTTTAACTTTTAGAAAACCGCGCTCATCTGCTTTACCCAAGACAACCGTTTTGATCCTGCCCCACCGAAGTGGTCCTCCGCTACGTTTAAGAAAACGGAGGCAACACATGGCCAACAAGCGACCGAAGCCCGAAGAGCCTGTCACGAAGTTGCGGCAGGTTGACGTTCTGACGGGGCAAGGTATGCCGCGTCTGGATGCGATCCGGCAAATTGGCGTAGCTGAACAAACCTCCTACCGCTGAAAGAAGAAGTAAGGTGGAATGGGCGCTCACCAATTGAAGGAACTGAAGCGGTTTCAAAAAGAGAACGAGCGACTGCGCAAGGTTGTTTCTGACCTGATGTTGGACACGTTGATCCTGGCGGAAGCTGCGAAGGGAAACTTCTAAGCCCCGCTCGCCGTCGTGCCTGCATTGATCGTGTTCGTGCGGCGCTAAATGTCTCGGAACGCCGCGCTTGCCGCGGTCTCAGGCAACACTGATCCACGCAGCGCAGGGCGCCAGTTGATCACCCGGACGAAGAACGATTGGTCGCCGACGTGATCGAGCTGCTCGGCAATATGGGCGATATGGCTACCGTCGGATTGCTGCGCTGCTGAGAGATGCGGGCTGGCATATGAACGACAAGCGGGTCGAAAGGCTGTGGCAGCGGGAGGGGCTGAAAGTGCCAATGCAGCAACCGAAGAAGGGGCGGCTCTGGCTGAATGACGGATCGTCCGTCAGACCACGGCCGGAGCATCGCGACCATGTCTGGTCTTGCGACTTTGTCCATTGCCGCACCGACGACGGAACAGCGTTCCGCAAGCTGAACATCATAGATGAGTACAGCCGGGAATGCCTGGCCATGCGTGTGGATCGCAAGCTCAACTCAGGCAATGTCATTGATGTGCTGAGCGACCTGTTTATCCTGCGCGGCGTGCCGTCGTTCATTCGGTTTGACGACGGCCCGGAGTTCGCTGTTCGGGCCATGCAGGATTAGATCAAAGCGGTCGGCGCACAGATGTCCTAAATCGAGCCAGGATCACAGAGGGAGAATGGATATTGTGAACGCTTCAATGCACGGTTCAGGGATGAGTTCCTGAATGGCGAGATGTTTTACAACCGACGCGAGGCACAAATCCTGATCAAAGAGTGGAGAAAACACGACAATACAAAGTGACCGCACAGTGCTCTGGGCTACCGCCCACCGGCCCTGAAAACCATCGTTCGGATAGACCAAAGGCCGATCATGCACGAACAATCAAATTGGATCACCCAAGTGGGGCTGATCACCATCCGTGCGGAAAATCAGACACAGCGGTGGCTGCATGGTTACGAATGCTTGCCTTGATCATAGGCAGATTTGCCTTGCACCTCCGAGATGCATACGGCAGTTAGTTCGGGGCCGAAGGCTGTAGATTTTGTGTTGGATTTGGAGTGTACCCGCACAATGTTTTTGCGGCGAGAACGAGAGGACGTCGACCGTGCGGACGGATGATGGCCAGTCAGAACAGGCTTCAATCTTAGCATCGGATAACGACCGTCTCAGGGCAGAGATAGTGTCGCTGTCCAAGATGTACATCACGTTGCTCGAAGAGAGGAAAAAGTTCAAAGACATGGCTGAAGCCTGCAAGGCTGCTCAGACCCAGGCGGCGCCACCTCTTCAGGACAGCACTGCTGCGAAAAGGCAGGGTGAAATATTTGCGGTTATGGCAATGAGTTTGCAACTCACCCGCGTACCTTGGGTGATGCGGCTTCAATTTTTCAAGGATCGGCATGCTCGACGTTTGGCTAACGCACTGAAACAGCGTCAACTTATCGACCCGGAATGGTACAAGAAAACCTATCCCGAGGTGGCTGCAAGCGGGCAAGACCCAGCAATCTTCTTCGTTACGAAGGGAATTGACGCTGGACACTGCCCGCATCCGGCATTTGCGATCGGGGCCGGCGAATGAGTGCGAACTGGCATGGCTGTGCTGACGATATCAAGTTGGTTGCCGCGTCCGATCTCTTTGATGCCGAGTGGTATCTGAGGCGGTATCCGGACGTCGCTGAGGTGCCCGTCCGCCCAGAGGAACACTACGTGCTCTTGGGCGGCCCACTTTTGCGATTTCCGTCAAAGCATTTCGACCCAATGGGGTATTTGGAAGTCAATCCAGATGCCAAAGGGCAAAATCCACTCGTTCACTTTTTAAAGTTTGGTAACAGCACGCCTCTGTCGATTTTCCCTAACAGGCTGCGTACTGGTTTCGGGGATGTGAACTCGGACACTGTGACCGACGACGAAGACACGCCTCTGACCCATATTCCGGACAGAATGACGCGTCGTGTGCGTGCTCAGAAATCCTTGGCCTGGCCAAAATCGGCAAGCCCGGTTTACCGCACCGTACGTGCCCATATGGATTACCTGAACTACATTGCCAAGCATTTTGATTTAGCGCAGAGCAAGCCATCATTCGACCTTGCGAAACACTATGTGAACTCGGAGGAGAAAGAAAACCGGTCTCCTGTGCCGTACTTTTCTGCGAGATCCTATCGGAAACGCTATGCCAAGCAATTGGAAGGCCAGAGTAACCTGTTTTACCATTGGATTACCGAAGGTCGCAAAAAAGGCATGATTGCCCACCCCATGGCGGGCTTTGAAGAGGTCGCAGATATCTTGGGGATGACTCCCGAGACATGCCAAGAAGAGATTATCTCTCACCAAGAAAACATCAGAGAGCGTTTATCCAATGGTATTTTGGGTGACATGGTGCGCAGAGCAGAGCAATGTGATCCGCTTGTCGGACGGACATGGCGCGGTGCTATGGCGCCCAACATTCAACCCTTTCATCAGGACAGTCTGTCGAAACGTCTTGTGGCCATTTCCAGGTTGCAAAAGGCGGTGGGCTATCAACGTGCAAAAGCCGTTGTTTGCGTAAACCGCCCACGTTGGGGCAGCAATCGCAGGCTTGAAGGGCACGTGACCCACGCTTTGGCCGATCTTTACGGACCTGAGAATGTTCTATTTTTGACGCTAGATAACTCTGGCGAAGTTCCGACGCATAAATACCCTGAAGGTGTGCGATGTGTGGATGGCGCATCACTTCTGCAACCTTTAAGCGAACCGGAAAAACAACGCGTTGCACTAGAATTCTTACGTTCATTACGACCCAATGCCGTATTCAATGTGAATGCAGCACTGCTTTGGGGCATCCAAAGTTCCTTCGAGACCATCGTCAAACATGATTTGCCGGTCGTTGGGTGCTTCTTTTGCAATGACAAAAGCATCTACGGCACATGGGGTGGGTATCCTTCAGTCCAATTTTACAGACAGTTTCCGAACATGAAAGCTGTCTGCACAGACAGCCATTTTCTGCGTGACAGTCTGATTGAGCAATTTTTCGTCTCAAAGGTAGAGCAAAGACGGATTCATGTGTTGGAAGCGCCAGTTGACGGCAGCTTGACCCAGGTGTCTGCGCAACCGCCTGGAAACGAACGTCCACAGGTCTTTTGGGCGGGGCGTCTTGACCATCAAAAAAGACCGGATGTGCTGTTTGAGATCGCAAAAAACATGCCGTCTGCCGACTTCAGGATTTGGGGTGAAACAGTCGCGAGCGGGCCTGATTTGCAAAAAAATTGCCCGGAAAATGTGACCTTTTTCGGGTCATACACGTCATTTGAGGAGCTGCCCCTCAATGAGGCTGACGCGTGGTTGTACACCTCCGAATGGGATGGTGTGCCTTCCATGCTCTTAGAGGTGGCGATGACTGGATTGCCAATCGTCGGATCACTGGTCGGCGGAACCGGCGAAGTGTTGCACGATGATCTTTCATGGCCGATCGCGCCTTTTGACGATGCGACGCGGTATGTGACAGCTCTTCAAGAGGTATTCGCAGAACCCGTCAAGGCACGTGAGAACGCGAAAAAGCTGCGAGAACGCATCGTAGAGCAGCGGACTGAAGAGCGCTATAAACAGCAAGTTCTGGCTGTGATGGAGACAGTGCAGCCATGAGCCCATTTGACATCACTGTCGCGATAACCGCGCATGCGGAGACGTTTGTTGCCGGGCCAACGATACGATCTTGCGACGCCGCAATTTCTGCTGCCGAGCGCGCAGGCTATTTGGTGGAGCGTCTGATTGGCTTGGACAATGCGACATCCGAAGCAACGGAGTATTTTCATCAGCCGGATTTGGAACATTGGAAAAAAGTTCCACTTGATGTGGGTGACCTCGGTCTGGCGCGCAACGGTCTGGCACAGAGTGCGCAAGGCGCGTTTCTAGCTTTCATGGATGCAGATGACCTTTTTTCTGAAAACTGGCTCGTTGAAGGTGCCAAGGCGCTCAAAGCCGCAGCGGAACAGGGGCAAAGGGCAATACTTCACCCAGAGCTCAACTGGTTTTTTGACGCCGCAAACGCGGTTCTGGTAAATCCGGATCCAAAAAGTGTGTTTTACACACCGTATTATTGGCGTGTTGGAAACCACTTTGACTCATTGGCTATGGCTGACACACAGACCTTTTTAGAGATCCCATATCGCGGGCGCGACAAAAACAATGGGTTTGGATATGAGGATTGGTGCTGGAATATTGAGACGCTCCAAGCCGGATTCATTCACCACGTGGTGCCGGATACGATTATCTTTAAACGGCGCCGCGATAACTCACTGGTAACCGAACTCAATACCAATAAGAACGTTCTGTGGGAGCTAGATATGCTGGCGATCGATAGCTTGCATTCTCATGTGCAGCAAAATCGGGTTAGGCATCAAAAATAGCAGATACGGCTTTTTGAACACCCTTGGACCATTTCTTACCATGAATTTTCGTCACACCTCGCCCATGGGTAATTCCCGCAAAAACTTGAAATAGCCCGCCAAAAGTGTTCCACCAGCTGGGATAGATTTGCCCCTCAAATTTGAGGATCCGCGCTGGCTGGCAAACGAGAGAAGCCCGAAGAGATAGTGTCGAAGCTTCGGCAGGTTGAAGTTCTGCAGGGACGAGGCGCGACGATTGCCGAGGCGGTGCGCCAGATCGGCGTGACGCAGAAGACGTACTGCCGATGGCGGACGCTCTATGGTGGGATGCAGCAGCCGCAACGCGCTCGTCTGAAAGAGCTGGAGAAGGAGAACCAGCGGCTTTGGCGCGCGGTCTCCGATCTCACGTTGGACAAGCTGATCCTGACCGAGGCAGCAAAGGAAAGCTTCTAAGCCCTTCGCGTCGCCGAAAGTGCATCGACCACGTGCGGCAGGAGCTTGGCGTATCCGCACTTACCGGACGCTCAATATCATCGACGCATACACCAGGGAGGCGCTCATGATCCGCATCGATCGCAAACTCAACTGCACGGACGTGCTGGGCGCGCTGACCGACCTGTTCATCCTGCGTGGCCCACCAGAATAAATCAGATCCGACAATGGCCCCGAGTTCATTGCGCAGAAGGTGCGCGACTGGATCGCGGCGGTTGGGGCCAAGACGGCCTATATCGAGCCAGGATCACCTTGGGAACACGGCGACTGCGAAAGCTTCAACGCCCGGTTCCGCGACGTGTTTCTCAATGGCGAGATGTTCTACAGCTTGCCCGAAGCGCAAATCCTGATCGAGCAATGGCGCACCCATTCCAACACCCCCTTTCGGGACATTGCAACGCAATGCCCTGCCGGGCAGTGGTCAGGCCGCACAGCTCTCTGGGCGACCGCCCGCCTGCGCCCTAAAGCATCGTCCCAATGGACCAGAGGCCCACCATGCACTCACAATCAAACCGGACCACTCAGGTGGGGCTGATCAGGGCCACAGCCGTGTTCCGGAACCGCCGCAAAGCAATACAGGCGTGATCATAGCAAATACCTAACGTTGAACGTGTAGGCGTTTTTATGATCCATGGCATCACCCTGATGCAAGGCGGATTTGCGGCGCCGACGCCTGTTGGCAGATCCGCGTCAGACCCAACGGCCTGACGCGAAAAGGCTCAGCCGGGTTGCCTCGGTCGGCGTCGCGGAAACGGCACTTGGGCTGTAAATGGCAATGTTGCGCCAAGCCGCATCCAGGCCCTGGCCCCCTGCCCTGAATTTGCCAAACCACGCGCGGTCATCGATATCCGTGTTTTCACTTGCGCCCAACGTGCCACTGACATGGTGCACCTCGGTAAAGCTGGCAGGAAAATCGTAGCTGACGGGATCGCATACAAAAACACCGCCAAGGTCCGTCGTGATGTCGAGGCCTGCAATATCGACAATCCGCGTGCAGATCTGTGTGCCATCGGCAAAGCGGACATAGGCACCATCGGCATTTGTACCGCTTTCGATCACCGCTCCCGTCGGCACGCCGCCGGACTGCGCAACCGTTCCCACGACATTGCCCGGCCCATAGGTCAGCGCGGCCTGCGCCAACTTGCCGGCCGCAAGATCCGTCGCGCTGCTCTGCACCGCAGCGCCACGCACCGTGCCCGTCGCGGCATCCACGACCATCGCATCCGTCCAGTTTGCGCCATCTGGTGAGACCTTGATTGCAAAGTCATTGTTCCCGGCCAGACCCATCTCGGCATGACCTGTCCAGTCGGACTGGTACAGCAGGCTCGCCGTGTCCGACGCCCCGGCCTTGTTCACCTTGACCTGATGGCCCTGCCCGGCGTGGCTGAACAGGCTTGCCGGCGCGGAAACCGCCAGGCGATTGGTGGCATCCCAGCTTGCCTGAATGCCCAGACCGTCCACCGTTTGGCTGGCCTCCGTCTGGATCCAACCGGTGCCATCGTAGACGCCCAGCGACCCGCTGGAACGAATCCAGGCGCGCCAACCTGTTTGCGGCGCCACAAAAAGCCAGCCGGAACCGTCCCAATGCGCCAACATACCCGATTGTCCTGCCCACGCGGTCTGCGGTGCAGTGCCGAGCGCCCAGATTTGGCCAGGTTCGGGCAGTGCGGGCGGCGCGGATGCGTCCGTCTCTTCCAAAACCAGTTGCACCAGAACGTCCAGGCGGGCGAGCGCTTCGTTATGGGTCACATGCTTTTGCGCCTGGGAGGGTTGAATATAGGGCAAAGCCAGCCGCGCCGAATTGTCAGACATCACGCATACCTCAGAGAATGAGCAGGAAATCCAGCGCAGATTGGGGCAGCACCGTAAACAAGTGCTAAGCGCCGCGTGCGTGCAGTTTACGTCTTGTTAAACCCTCGTCCGCGCCTCTTATTTCGTATGCTGAAACGGCTGTGACAGGCGTATTCCAACGCTCCTTCTCAACAGGCACGAATGGCCATCCAAGACGCACAGCTGTGTAGGCAAATGCCAACACGAAACCCGTTTTCCAAGGTATGGCGCGACTTCACGCCGCCGCAACGTCCCCGCTGCCTGCGTGCTGGTGAGGTTGGTCCGGCTCCGCGTCAAAATCTTGCACCTGGAACCGCAGAATATGGACATAGGCGCCTTCGGCGTCATCCGTTTCGACCGTGCCTTCGAGCTGGCGGCAAAACGCGCTCATCAGCTTGGTGCCCAGACCTGTGCTCTCGGCCTCCGGCGCGTGCACCAGACGCGTACCGATGCTGTTTTCGATCCGAACCATCACTCGGCCCGCCTCATCATGCGACATGGTCACCCGGATATAGACCGCTTCCTGCCCATCGCGGCCTACATATTTCACCGCATTCGTCAGCGCCTCCGCCATCCACATGGACAACGGCACCGCCTGGTCGGGGTAAAGCATGACCGACGCCAGATCCGTCTCGATCTTGAGTTTGGGGTCGGTGATCACGGCGCTGCCGTCGGACACAACTGCAGCAATCAGATCGCGCGCGTTCACGCGCGATGTCTCCGCCTCGGAATAGAGCGAGCGGTGCAACATGGCGAGGCCCCGCACCCGACGCTGCAACCCTGCCAGAACGTCGGCAACCTCGTCGCTCTGGGCGGTACGCGCTTGGAGGTTCATGATCGAGGCAATCATTTGAAGGTTGTTCTTGACCCTGTGGTGCACCTCGCGCAGCAGCACCTCCTTGTCATGCAAGTCGGTCATATGTTTGGCCTCAGCCTCGGTGATCAACAGCGCCATGCGGTTGAACGCGCGTTCGGCGTCCTTGAACTCCGCCGGTGCGTTGTCCAGCTTTAGCCCCTGAAAATTACGCTCACCCAGGGCGAACTGACGCATCGCGGAACGCAGATCTTTCAGATGGCGCAGCACCAGCCTGTCGAGGCCGATATAGGCCACCGCCATGCTCGCCGCCCACATCAGCACAGCGAAGAGAACAGGCATCAGCGCCTGCCGCCACACACCGACCCCCACCAGGTCGGACTGGGCCCAGCTGCCGACGATTACATAGCTGTTCGCGACAGGCTGCGTGACCGAAAACAGGCGCGGCTGCCCTGATGCATCTTCGGCGGTAAAACTCGACCCAGCCTGCGCCGCCACCTCAAGCGGGGTGAGGTCGGCGGGCATAAAAGCCTCCGGATCGGTCGCATCCGCGGACAGGCCAAAAACCTCGCCCGATGTGCCGATGGCGGCCAGAACAATATCCTCGCTACCCTCCATCGTCACGGACTCCTGCGGCAGCGACAGCGAGACGAAACCGATCAGCGTTTCATCCTCGAACACCGGAACGCTCACGATGACCACCGCCATCCCGCTGACAGCGCCATTCGCGTTCACCTCGACGTAGATATCCGCGCGATCAATGGCATCCTGCAATGTAGCGTAATCGGAAAAATCGAAAACCGTGTCGCCCGCGCTGCTGCACTCCATGATGCCATTTACCGGCACGAACCCTGCAAAGGCGAAGGCGGAGTCAAATTTCAGGAACCGCTGCATCGCGTTGCGGCACGTCTGCAAATCAACGGTGCGCGCGATGGTGCCCAGACCGTAGCCCGCCCCCACCGCCTGCTTGATCTGCGCGCGTTGATCAGCGGCAGCCACGCGGGTTGTGTCGATCAACATACGCCCGTTGAGCGCACGATTTTCCTCGACCTCTTGGTAGCTTTGCAGCAAGGCGATCAGCCCAAGCGGAAGGAGCGCAAGCAATGTCAGCAGGACAAGCTTGATCCGTAATCCGCCAAACATGGCCTTCAAGGTCATACCGCGCTCTGGTTCAGCGTCACAATACCCTGGGTCACCGCTTCGGTCACCTCCATCGGCTCGTCATCCGCGATGCCCATCAGCTCGACCAGCCGCACCCGGCCACGGTTCACCCGGCTTTTGATCGTACCGACGGCCACGCCACACGTCTCGGCCGCCTCGTCATAGGAAAAGCCACCCGCGCCCACCAGCACAAGCGCCTCGCGCTGTTCTTCGGGCAGCTGGTCAAAGGCGGTGTGAAAGTCGCGCATCTGCAGCCGGCCGTCATGGTCCGGCTTTTGCGCCAACCCGGCGGACAACTCGCCCTCGGTATCCTCAACCTCGCGACGCCGCTTGCGATGATGCGAGTAGTACGTGTTGCGCAGGATCGTAAACAACCACGCGCGCATATTCGTGCCCGGCTGAAAGCTGTCGATGTTCGACCACGCCTTGACCAGCGCATCCTGCACCATATCGTCGGCAAGCGCAGAATTACGTGTCAGGCTAATGGCGAAGGCCCGCATCGGGCCCAAGTGGGTGACGATCTGCTCGCGCGGGTCGTCACTCATCTGTTTCTTCCGACGCTCTGACTTGCGTTTCCTGCGCGCGCAATTGTTGCAGCAGGTCCGTAAACCGGCTCGGCAACTCTTGCTCGGCCACGTCGTCAAACGCCCGCCGCAAGTTTCTCTCGATCTCTTGGTCGATCCTTGACGGCTTGTGCTTTGGACCCATCATTCTGCTCACAGTTGTCAAAATTTAACGTATCATTGGGAACTAAATGCGCCAGCCCGGCATTGGTTCCATAGAATGTGCAAAAAAAATGGAGTGGCTCGGAATGTCGCAGCACACTGAAATGACCCTTGCTGAGAAAATAGGACCCAATCTGCCCTACCTCCGGCGTTATGCCAGGGCCCTAACCGGCAGCCAGTCGCGCGGCGACGCCTATGCCGTCACGGCGCTCGAGGCGGTGCTGGCGGATCCGGCGCAATTCTCGGACGACGTGTCACCCAAGACGGCGCTCTTTACGGTGTTCCACTCGATTTGGAAATCCAGCGGCGCCCAACTGAACGAAGAGGAAAGCGGCATGGCCGCCGAGGCCCTGCGCCACCTTTCGGCCCTCACCGATGGCACACGCGAGGCGTTGCTGCTGCGCACGCTCGAAGAGTTTCCGGCCGAGGATGTCGCGCACATCATGGGTACCACCGCCGATGAGGTCGGCGATCTGCTCGACATCGCCTATGCAGAGATGGCCAAATCGGTCAGCGGTGCCGTGATGATTATCGAGGATGAGGCAATCATCGCCGTCGATCTGGAAAACATCGCCGCCGATCTGGGTCACCGCGTGACCGGCGTCGCCCGCACCGAAGAGGGTGCGATTTCGCTCTTTGAACGGGAAAAGCCCGATTTGATCCTGTCTGACATCCAGCTTGCCGATGGCTCCAGCGGGATCGACGCGGTCAACCGTATCACCGCCAACGCGGGCGACATCCCCGTGATCTTCATCACAGCCTACCCCGAGCGTCTGCTGACCGGCGAAGGGCCGGAACCGGCGTTCCTGATCTCCAAACCGTATACGGAGGATCAGGTGCGGTCGGCGATCAGCCAGGCGATGTTCTTCGCGTCCTCCGCGGTACTCAAGGCGTGAATGAAAAAGCCCCGCGGCCCGATCAGGCCGCGGGGTTACTCACCACCATTCACCCACTTGTTAAACCTTAGCTGGACTTGGCCAGCGCCCGCAGCATCCATGCGGCTTTCTCGTGGAAGGCACTACGTTCGGTCGCCATATCTTCGGTCACCGGATCCTTGCGCTCCTCCGTAATCTCGATCAGTGCGTGGAACCGATGCGCGACGCGCTCGTGATCCTGTGCCAGATCATTGATCATCTCTTCGGTTGTCATCTTACCAGATGCGTCGTCGATACGCGAGCGGGCAACGATGTCCGCCATAGAGGTCGGTGCGAGATGGCCCAGTGCGCGAATGCGCTCGGCCAGATCGTCGGCGGCGCTGAACAGATTTTCGTAATGCTCTTCGGTCAGATTGTGGACCGAGTAGAACAGCGGGCCTTCGACGTTCCAGTGATACGCGTGTGACTTGAACACCATCCGATATGTGTCGGCCAGCAGATCTGCCAGACCTTCGGCAATCGGTGCGGTGTCACGGACGCCCGTCGAGACGTCGTCTTCGGTTGGAATAACATTCAGTGCGTTCGACATGTCTATGTCTCCCTTCATTGTGAAGCTGTTGGAAAGACAACGGCTCAGGCCGCATCAGAGTTCCCAGAAACTTGCCGTTCCCGCCCGGGCATGTGACCCGCCGCGGCGTAGTCCACCGGCACGCTCAACAGCGTCGGCCCCTCCGCGCTGTGGGCCGCGCGCAGCAGCTCCGGCAAATCGGCAAGGCCCTGCACGGGCGCGTAGGTCCAGCCAAAGGCCTGTGCCAATTGACCCCAGATCGGACTGCCAAACGGAAAGTTCGGGCCGCTGTCGCCCTGATGTTCGTCAATCAGGCCCAGGCCCCCATCGACCCACACCATCACCGTCAGGCGCAGGCCGAGGCGGGTGATCGTCTCCATCTCCTGCACGTTCATCATCACGTCGCCGTCGCCACAGATGGCCAGCACGCGACCCGTGTCCTGCAACCGCGCCGCCGCAACCGCGCCGGGCAACGCCAGGCCCATGCCCGCCAGCCCGTTCGGAACAATCAACTGGCCCGCACGGCTCGGCTGCACGTGGCGGGCGATCCACAGCTTGTGCATGCCGACACCTGACAGCACCGTGTCCTCAGGCCGCAGGGCCTGCGTCACCACGCGACAAATGTCCGTGGGCGCAATGGGGCCGGTATCGCCTTGCGTCAGCCGCCGTTCCATGGCGAGGCTCATACCGTCCCGCGCAGCGTCAAAGGACGGCACCGCGGGCCAGCGCTGGCCCTTCAGCCGCACCCGGATGTCCGTCAAACTGTGACCCAGATCGCCCACCACCTCCGCAGCAATGGCAAGGCCCGTATCCGCCCGCGGCGGATCGGTATCGATCACACACACCTCCGTGTCGCCCCCAAGGGCAACGGGCGGATATTCCACCGCGTCGAACCCAACGAGCAGGATCAGGTCGGCGGCTTTCAGGGCGAGGTCGATCCAGTCCTCCTCGCTCTGACCGACCGAATACAGATGCGCCCCATGATCGGGGGGCAACACACCCTTGGCCATGAACGTGGTCGCCACCGGCACGCCCGTCGTCTCGGCGAACATGCGCACCGCTTCGGCGGCGCCATCGCGCACTACCCCGGCACCCGCGATCAGGACCGGCCGTTCGGCCTGCGTCAGACGGTTGGCGACGGCCTGCAAATCGTCCTGGCCCGCGCGGATCTGTGGCGGGGTGCGGACGGGCAAGGGCTTGGCCTCGCATGCGGCGCCCGCCACATCCTCGGGCAGGCACAGGTGCACGGCACCAGGGCGCCCGGCAAGCGCCAGACGCATCGCCTCGGCAAAGCTTGCGGGAATGTCGTCAGGCCTCAGCAGCGTCCGGCTCAGCTTGGTCACGGGCGCAAACAGCGCCTCGAGGTCGATCATCTGGTGGCTCATCCGCCCCAGCCTGTTCCGGCCCCCCTGCCCCGTGATCGCGATCAGCGGAACGTGATCCAGCTGCGCATCCGCCACGCCCGTCACAAGGTTGGTGGCCCCCGGGCCCAATGTCGCCAGACAGACGCCCGGCTGCCCCGTCAGCCGCCCGTGCACCGACGCCATGAACGCCGCCCCCTGTTCGTTGCGGCACAGGACAAAGTCGATGTCGGAGGCCTCAAGTGCGACCATCAGCGCTGTCGTTTCCTCGCCGGGAACGCCGAAAACCGTGTCTATGCCTGCCGCAACGAGGCAGTCGACCATAACTTGGGCGCCTGTCGGTGTGCTTGTATCCTTTGGCATCTACAGTACCCCCTGTGCCGTGATCGCCTGCGCCAACCGGCGGTAGCCCGCCAGGTTGGCGCCGCGCGCATAATCAATGGTCCCGCCGCCCTGCCCTTCAGCAGCGACGCGGTCGTGAATGTCTGACATGAGCGTACGCAACGCCTGGTCGACCTCGTCGGCGGACATGAACCGGCGATGGCTCATCTGGCTCATCTCGAGCCCACTCACAGCCACACCGCCCGCGTTGGCGGCCTTGCCCGGCGCATAGAGCACATCGCCCTTGCGCAGCACCCGCAGACCCTCTGCGGTGGTGGGCATGTTCGCCCCTTCGGCCAGGATGCGAACGCCGTTGTCGACCAATGCCTGCGCAGCCTTTTCGTCAATCTCGTTCTGCGTGGCACAGGGCAGCGCAATATCCGCCTCTTGCGTCCACGGCTGTTCGCCTGCAAGGAACGTCGCATCGAGCGTCTTGGGCGGGCTGGACAGATCATCGCCAGCCGCTTTTTGGTCGGCCACCCAGTCCATCGCTGCAACGCTGAGCCCATCTGCGGCGTAAAGCGTGCCGGACGTGTCGGACAGCGTGATCACCTTTGCCCCCTCGGCCTGCGCCTTGCGGGCGGCATGGATGGCGACGTTGCCCTTGCCCGACACGGCCACCCGCTGCCCGGTCAGCGCGTCGCCCGCCCGCGCGAGCATCGCCTGCACGAAGTAGATCAGGCCATAGCCCGTCGCTTCCGTCCGTACTTCGGACCCGCCATAAGACAGCCCCTTGCCCGTCATCGCACCCGCATAGACACCCGACGCGGCACTCCAGGCACCAAACATGTACCCGATCTCGCGCGCGCCGACATTAATGTCGCCCGCGGGTACGTCCCGATCCGGCCCGATAAAGGGCGCAAGTTGGCGCATGAACGCCTGACAGAATCGCATAATCTCCCCGTCCGACCGGCCGCTCGGATCGAAATCCGCGCCACCTTTGCCGCCACCCAGCGGCAAACCGGTGAGCGCGTTTTTGAAACATTGCTCGAACGCGAGAAAGCGCAGATCATCCAACGTCACCTCCGGGTGGAAGCGTAGCCCGCCCTTGTAGGGTCCGATGGCATTCGACGCCTGCACACGCCAGCCCCTGTTCACCTGCACCTCGCCCGCATCATCCATCCACGTCACGCGAAAGGAAATCACCCGGTCCGGTTCGGCCAGCCGATGCAGCACCTTGGCCGCGGCCCACTCGGGGTTGTTCTTTTCCACGGTGATCACATCCGCGGCGACCTCGGAAATGGCCTGGCGCAGGTTGGGCATGTCTTGATCGGCGTCGGATAGGCTGTCGAAAAACAGTTCGGTGAGGGCGGTGGCACGGTCCATGCACACTCCTTTGGCTAGAACACAAAATGGCCGGGACGTTTCGCAGGCCCCGGCCGTCTATTGGTCGTCGTGGGTCGTTCAGCGTCCCCGCACAAGCCGCACCACAAGGGTTATGGCGAAGAGGACGATGAACAGGACAAACAGAATTTGTGCGATCCCTGCGGACGTGGCGGCGATGCCGCCAAACCCAAACACGGCAGCAACAAGTGCGACAGCCAGGAACAACAATGACCAGGTAAGCATAACGTTTCCTTTCATTTCGCTTCGCAAGTCCAACGTGCCCGCCAGCGGAAAGTTCCCGGCCACAACGGAACCAATTCCGCACTCTGCCGTTGGGCAACAGACTGAATGGAAAGGGAGATGACCGATGTCAGAGCTGTGCAGCCCTGAAACTGAGGGACGCCTGTCGTAAATCTAGGCCAAACCCAGCGCCATCAGCGCCTCATCCAGATCCGCATCGATAAAGGGCCGTGCCATCAGTACAACCCGACCTGGTTGCGCCGTCGCCGAAGCGCCATCGATCACCAAAATTGGACAGGCCTCATCAACACAGAAACGGATCAACGACACAGCGCGCGGGTTCGCATGAGGAGCGGCGAGGATGACAAGATGGAAAGGTTCGCCGGAATCGGCAAGCAAGCGCGCCGCGCTGTCCACATCCTCTGCGATAACCGGTGCAAACCAATCGCGCGCGCGCAGATATTCGTCGATATCCATCAACTCGACGGCATTCTTGCCGATCACGAGGGCACGGCGCGGCCTGAGGTCGCGAGGGTTCATGGGGCTTCCTTTGGCTACAGGAGCCTCGGTGGTGCCACGGATCCGGGATAGGCGAATTAAACTGTGACATACCAACGGGAAAAAAATGTCGACTGATTGCAAAAACTGTCCACTGCGGAAACTGGAGGCGTTTCACGAGATGACCGCGTCCGAAATTGCGTTCATGGAGCGGTTCAAGACCGGTGAGCTTGAGGCTCAGCCAGGGACAGAGATCATGGCCCAAGGTCAATCCTCCACCCATCTCTTTACATGCCTGCGGGGCATGGGACTGCGTTTCAAGATATTGCGGGACGGGCGGCGACAGGTGATCGGTTTCGTGTTGCCCGGCGATTTCATCGGCTTGCAGGCTGGCGTGATGTCCGAGATGTGCCATTCGGTCGAGGCGTCGACGCCCATGCGTCTGTGCACCTTCAACCGGTCCGAGCTGTGGTCGCTGTTCACGTCGCACCCGTTGCGGGCCTACGACCTCACGCGCATCGCCGCGACCGAAGAGGTGTTTCTGGGCGAAGCGCTTGCCGCTGTCGGCCAGATGGATGCCCGCGCCAAGGTCGCTTGGGCGCTGCACCGCTTTTACACGCGGCTGGTGGCGGTCAACCTCGGCTCACGTAACTCCGTCCCCCTGCCCTATCGGCAGCAGGACATTGCCGACGCGATGGGCCTGTCGCTGGTGCACACGAACAAGACTTTGGCGCGCCTGCGCGAGGATCAGATTGCCACGTGGTCGGAAAGTCAGCTGACCGTGCACAACCTGGACCGCTTGGCCGAGCTTGCACATGTGGAAACCAACACGACCGTCCAGCGGCCTCTCATCTAGCCCAGAGGGTCTTTGACGAGATCGCGCCGTTTTTGGTCATTTGATTTGGGGGAAAGGCGTGAACTCACGCCAATGAAACAGTGCTTGGTGAACAAAGTGCCTATGCGAGGAACGACCCGATCTCTGCCAAAAAAAACCCGAAACAATACATCCCGAGTATGGGATGAAACCCGGGTTAAGATCTGTTACATTTATCCAAATTACGTAAGAATACTTCGAATTCCTTCTTGCCGAAAAAAATATTGTGCAGATCGATTTTTTCTGTATCGCACGTGCACGCAGCCACGGCCAACGGTAAGCACTTTCCCTATGTCATGCCGAACAGACAAAGCCTTCCGGCGCAACGCCGCTTATGCGTCCCTCCAACTGGTTGATGCTTGCCGTTAAATGGCATGTGCCAGGCGGAGCTTAGCCTTTCAGTCGCAGCGCGAATTCCCTCAAGGTCACTCGATATGCACACTTAAAGCGCAGTTACCCAACGTGACAAAAATCGTACTCGAGAGACAAATGCAAAACACTTATGTTTTAACGAGTTTCACGAATTCCGACACCAATCAGATGCGTTTTTTTTTTGAATAATTAGAGACGTGGTCACGCCCGACGATATGCTCACGTACGAAGACCTCACTGACAGATGGATGTGCGATAACGGCTGGGTTGGCTGTGTACAACCGAACGGTGAAGAGGTCGGCCCTGACGGTCTCTCGCGCAAATCAAACGTTCGCGACACCCCAACCGTCGACTGCGGAGGATACGCGTTTCGCAGTATGCAAAATGTCTTTCGGGATCTGGATGCACCGCTCGCCGCAGGCGACGACGTCCATAAATTGGCGTATCGCAGCAGTAGGAACGGCTATTCCACCGAGAAAAGCACCACGGTCGCAGAAGCCCACGATGGCCCTATTGCGGCTCGCGTCATCAACGCAGACGGCATCCAACTCGAACGCGGCTGTGAAACCATCGCGGCGTCGTCCACCGGCCTAGGAGGGCGTGTGGCGGTTTTGTCCTTCGCGGATCTGAACTCGATAGTCCGCCTGATCGGTGTCGACGCCGCAGACCTGTCACAGGACGATGTCCTGTTCTGACGGATGGATCGAGGGGCTGCGCTCGTGTTCAGCGACTTGTCGCACAGTGGCGGCTCAACACGGACAAACGCGTAGCCCCGTCTTTTTACTTCGTAAATGCGGAAAGGTGGGTAGCGAGATGACCCAGCGTTACTACATTAGGTTGAATCAGCGCATCGGGAACGAGACACATCAAGCGCCGGGTCAACGCCAATTTTCGCGACGACTGCGCGGAGCACACGATCCGCAAAGGCCGTTGCCACCTCGGGTCGCGAGGTGCCCCGAGACATCTCGCTGATACGGCAAAGCAGGCCGACGCGCGATCATAGGTGGATCGCACCCGACAGGAGGTCACATGGACACGCAAGCCTATCTGGAGGACTTTTGCCCAGCCGAGATCGTCAGCATTGTCGAAACCGCTGATCTGTTGGCTCCGGGCGGTAACGATGTCTACTTCCTCCTCGAAGAAATTGGCGTGGCACCCCAATGCGAGGTTGCCGCGACCCTGCACCTTGCAGGTCAGGTGACGCCCGCCACAGCCGACGCAGTCCTGACCAGCTTTTTCAAATCGGTTGCCAGCCTCGCCGACCTGATCCCCGAGACCGGACGCGAGGCGGTCACGACATCACTCGGGCAATTCGAACCGAATGCGCTTTATGGCGTCGACCTGATCACCGCCTTGCGCCGTTTGCGCTACGATGACCGCCCGCGGCTGCGGCCTTTCATTCCGGTCGATTGGACCTTTTCCGAACCACGGGACGAGGCTGCGCTGCCTTGGCATTTCGCGCTCTATGCAGCGTCACTAGGCGATGCTGCAGCAATCGACCGGATGGCGGACAAGATCGCCACCACCACCGATGCCGACGCGACGGTTGCCTTGCTCGAAAGCCTGTCGGTTCTCGACCATCCGCGCGTGACCGAGATCTTGCGACGCTATGATCAGGACAGCCGCCGGACCCGTGGCGCCCACGGCCCCGACCTCATGGTCCGGGAGTTTGTCGCGGACATGCTCGAAGATCGATGACCCTTGCAATCGGTTGGCGCTAACCCTTGGCTGCGCACGCGCCATCCCCCAACAGGCGGCGGCAGACCGCTTTGGCGCAATTGTGAATGGACATTTTGGCGCTGCATCGGCTGGCTGGTGGGCGGGACGCGTATGATCGCACCCGGCAGAATTCAGTGAGGTATCCCGTGATGATCCCGGATTTCAAACTCTCGCGTCGCCGCGCATTGGGATCGATCCTGGCCAGTGCCCTTGCAGCCCCCCGGGCGTTTGCGCAGGAGGGGCAGGCGTTCTCGTTTGACTGGCTCAAGGCAGAACGGCAGGCCCGCGCGGCCACGCCCGACGCGCCCCCGGCACCCTTGCAGACGTTCCTCGACGGGCTGACATATGATGATTACCGCAACATCTACTTTCGCCCCGCCGCTTCCCGATGGGCACAGGCGGGGTTGCCGTTCCAACTGCAGGCATTCCACCCCGGCTGGCTGTTTCAGGAACCTGTGCAGATGTTTGAGGTGATCGGGGGCACGGCCCGCCCCCTGACCTTTGGCACCGAGGATTTCGAGTATCGCAACGACGTTGGCGACCGTGTGCCGGACGATGCGCAGCTGACTGGTGTCGCGGGCCTCAAGGTCAACGCGCCGCTCAACACCGTGGACACGTTCGACGAGCTGATCACCTTTCTGGGCGCAAGCTATTTCCGCGCGTTGGGCGCAGGCAACAGCTATGGGCTGTCGGCACGGGGGCTTGCGGTGAACACGTGGCGCAGCGGGCCCGAAGAATTTCCGCGGTTTTCCGCGTTCTGGGTGGTCCGCCCTTCCGGGCCGGAAGATCCGCTGGAGGTCTACGCGGCCATGGACAGTGCGTCGCTGACCGGCGCCTACCGCTTTGTGATTTCACCCGGCGCGGACACGGTGATTGATGTCCAAGCGGAGCTGACGTTTCGGACGGGCGTCGAACATCTGGGCGTCGCACCGCTGACCTCGATGTTCTATTTCGCCGAACATTCCGAACGCCGGTTTGACGATTTCCGCCCGCAGGTGCACGACAGCGACGCGCTGCAGCTTGTCCGGGCCTCAGGCGATGTGCTGTTGCGCCCGCTCAACAATCCGCCGCGCGTGTCCAATTCGTTCTTTTCGGACGCCGACATCACGGCCTTTGGCCTGATCCAGCGCGACCGCAGCTACGAGGCCTATCAGGATGCCGGTGCGCAATATCACAACCGCCCATCGGTGATGATCGAACGGATTGGCGACTGGGGTGCGGGTAGCGTGCGGCTGGTCGAGATCCCCGCCGATCTCGAGATTGACGATAACATCGTCATGCTCTGGGTGCCGGATGCGCCGCCGCAGGCGGGCGAGACGCGCAGCTATGCCTACCGGATGCATTGGGGCGCGTTGCCACCGCGCAGCGACGGTCCACTGGCCTATGTCTACAGCACTCGGACCGGGGTCGGCGGACCGTCCGGTGTGCCGCTGGAAAACCCGAACCTGCGCAAATTCGTGATCGATTTCGAAGGCGGCGTCTTGGGCGACATGGATCCAAAGGCGGAGGTGACCCCGGTTGTGACCGCATCCGGCGGAGAGATCAGCAGCTTGATCCTGCACAAGATCGACGATGCCGCGCATCGATGGCGTCTGTTCTTTGACGTGGACGGTGGGGAGGTGGACTTGATCGAACTGACCGCACATGTGGCGGGCCTGGACCGCAAGCTGTCGGAGGTCTGGCTGTTCCAATGGGTCCGCGATCTGTCGCACCGTCAGGACGAGGCGGCCGGTGATCGCCTTTAACCGCGTGCGTTTCGAACGATGCGCACGATGCATGCGCTGGCGTCGTGCATATCCGAACGGTGACGGGGCGCAGGCGGAGTGCACCCAATACCAGCCCACAAGAGCATGGGCGCAAACGGTATGGCGACAAACGCTCCATTCCTTGATACGTTCAACCAGACCATGATTTTTGTTTTTGTACAGAGACGCCGATGAACGCTCCATTTTTGCAGGAAAACCGCCGTGCACGGTTCAAAACAACGCTTGGGCCGAATGCACTGGCCCTGTTGCGCATGGATGGCGAAGAAGAGCTGTCCGGCGATTTCACATGGAAGATCGAGGCGCTGTCGGATGATCCCGACATCGACCTGAACGCCATTCTCGGCACACATGCCAGCGTCGAGATGCAGGTGGCCGGTGGCCTGCGCTACTTCGACGGGATTGTCACCGCCGCGCAGTGGTGCGGGATGGAAGAGAACGGCAACCGCTACGATATCATCCTACGGCCCTGGCTGCACATCGCGGGGCTGCGGCGGAACCAACGGATTTTCCACAATCTCAGCGTGACCGAGATCCTGACCGAGGTGCTCAGCACCTATGCCGGGATCGGCAGCCCGCATATGGAGCAGGAGCTGGGCGGGAACTACCCCACGCTCGAATACACGGTGCAGTATCAAGAGAGCGACGCGGATTTCGCCCGCCGCCTGATGGAACGGTTCGGCATCACCTGGTATTGGCGGCATGATGACGGCAATCACACCCTGGTCATGACCGACCAGATGTCATCGCAGCCCGAAGTGCCCGGGGCCACGCGGCCCTATTACGGCGTCGAAGGCTACCACATGCACGACGAAGAACATTTTTATGGCTGGAGCGGCGGCACACGGGTGACCACGGGTGCGGTGCGCCTGACCGAGTACAATTTCAAGATGCCCTATGCCACGCAAGAGGTGGATCAGGCCGGCGATGCCGACCACGCCTATGGCACGGTCGAAAGCTTTGACTGGCCCGGCGACTATCTCGAGGGCGGATATGGCCGCGAGGTGGTGTATCGCCGGATGCAGGCCGAGACGGGCCAGGCGGTGCGCTATCTGGCCAAGGGTGACGTCGCGAGCCTTGGTGCCGGGTGGTGCGTGACGCCCACGGGCGACAAGATCCCCAACGTGACCGATCAGCGGATGCTGTGCCTGAAGGCCACCCATATCTACCGCGCCCAGGCCTATGGCACGGGCGACGCGAAAGGGTCCGAAGAGGCGTATGAGGGGATCTTTGTCCTGATGCCCGACACGGCGCCGCTACGCCCCGAGCGGCGCACGCGCATTCCGCTGGTTCACGGCCCCCAGACGGCGATGGTCGTGGGCGAAGGCGAGATTGACTGCGACGAATACGGCCGCATCCTCGTCCGGTTCCATTGGGATCTGGACAACGCCTATTCCATGCGCTGCCGGGTCAGCCAGAACTGGGCTGGCAAGGGCTGGGGCGGGATGGTGATCCCGCGTATCGACATGGAAGTTGTGGTCGAGTTCCTCGAAGGTGACCCCGACAAGCCGCTGGTCACGGGCTGTGTCTACAACGGGGCCAACCCGGTGCCCTATCCGCTTCCCGCGAACAAGACCCGGTCGACCTTCAAGTCGGACACGCACCAGGGCAGCGGGTTCAACGAATTGATGTTCGAGGACGAGCGGGATCAGGAATTGATCTACATGCACGGTCAAAAGGACCAGCAGATCGAGATCCTGAATGACCGCAGCAAATCGATCGGGCGCGACGAAAGCAATACGATCGGGCGGGACCGGACGCAGACCGTCGGCCAGGACGAGACCATGACCGTGGGCCGCGACCAGACGGAAACGATTGGTCAGGACGTCTTGTACCAGGTGGGGCGCGACCAGCAGGAAAAATACGGCAAGGACCACGTTCATTACGTCGGCAACATCCACAAACAGGACATCTACGCCGATCACCTCGTTCAGATCGGTCGCAACCGCGAAGAGACGATCATGGGCAAGTCAACGCTCGATGTGACCCAGTCGATCACCAACAACACCGGCAAGCACACGTTGATGGCCTTTGAGAAATTCACGATCAAGGGGCCGGGCGGCAAGATCACCATCGATGGTTCGGGCATCACGCTCGAGGCGGCCCGGATCAACCTCAAGGGGTCGGTGTCCATGGGCGGTGCGGGCAGTGCGCAGGTGCCCACCTTGCAGGGTGCGGCCAAGGATGGCCTGCCGCTGGTCGAAGAATGTATCAAACAAAAGGAATAGGCGCCCATGGCCCTGTTTCTCGTCTCAGAGGATGTAACCCATGCTTCCAGTTGCCCGCGTCACCGACAAGCACGTCTGCCCGATGTGCAAGGTCGTGACCCCCATCATTCAGGGCAGTCAGTCCGCCACCGCGGACCAGCTGCCCATTGCCCGCGTCGGGGACAAGACGGCCTGCGGTGCGACCATTGTCAAAGGGTCGTCCATGGCCACGGCAGATGACAAGCCGGTGGCCTATCTCGGCTCCACCACTTCCCACGGCGGCACGATCATCACCGGCTCGCCTACGGCGAAGTGTCTGCCTTAGCGGCGGTTTCGGGTGTCGCCGGCCCCTCGGCCATGACTCGTACCAGCAGCAGCAGCGTGTTGACCGGACCGCGCGCGACCAGAAACAGGCTGACCGCGACGAACCAGATGATCGGCGCAAGCACGCCCTGACTGCCCAGATCCGTCGCGATCGCAACAGGCACCAGAACGGCGCCGAACAGCACCAGCACGAGGGCCCCGGCAAACTCGAAGACCAGTGCCCATGTGCTGCGCAGCCCCTTGAGCACGGATGACGCAAGCCCCCCACCCTCGAGCGCGGTGGCTGGCAAGAGATAGGTCTGCCCCTGTTCGAAAAAGAGCCGTTCCCGGCGCAACGCCTGAATGGTCGCCTCGGGGATCTGCCGGTGCACGCGCCACAGGCCGACCAGGGACCAAGCCGCCAGAGCGAGCGTGCCCAGCAACAATGTCAGCGATCCGACCGGCACGACCGCGATCATGACGGCGCCGATCATCGTGCTGAAATAGACAAAGGCGGGAAAGATCAGCAACACGCCTAACGCGCGACCCATCTGCAGCAAAACGAATGCGACCCCGGTCAGGACCAGCATCAGCGCGACGCCGGTATAGCTCATCACCGTGATACCGGGGCCGTACAGGCCCTGAAACGGCGCGAACGGGTTGGGCAGCTGTGTGAGGGCCGCAGCGTATATCAACGGGCCAAACAAAAGCGCTATGATCGCATTGCCGCGCATGTTCGACGGGACGGTGTCGGGGGTCGTTCCGAACTTGATACGCGTTGCCAGGACGGCGTTGAGCCCGCCCATTCAGAACAACCCGCTGCCGCGCCCGGACATCAGGTTCCGCTGGATCTGGCCCCAACCGCTGTTCCACTCGCGCTGCACCTCGCCGCCGAATTCGCGGAACGGCTCGAGCACCTCGCCCAGCGTGTCGGCAAAGCGTCCGGTGATCTCGACAGCACCTTGTGCAACACTGCCCAGGGCGCGGCCAACCGCGCTCATTGTGCCGTAGAGCCGATCTTCGAGATTGAAGTGGCGCGCCACCGCGGTCACGATCGCGCCCACCGCCAGACCGGCGACAATCGCAACGCCCGCGACAATCACAGCGGCCCCGAGGCTGAGGGTGCCGGCCACGGCCAGCGCGCCGATGGCAAGGCCCGCCGCCGCATTCGCCGCCGCCGCCGAGATGATCAGCGCCGTGCCGTCGACCACCATCATGCTGAACAGCCGCTGCCAATCCCCGCGCGCGCTATCATCCTCGTACCATTGCAGAAAGTTGATCGTGCCCACGATGAAAAAACCGACGACCGGGATGCGGCTGCCCGCCTGCACCGCAGCGGGGGCAGGGGATCCGAACGTGCCGCGGGTGCCCGCGATCACCGCCGACAGGCGCGACCGCGTGAGCGCTGCGGCGATGCCGACGCCGATCTGGCGGGCGACGGTCGATTGCATGCGCGCCACCACCATCAGGCTGCCCGCTGCGTTCCGCGCCACATTCAGCGCGCCGCGCCCACCATCGAGGATCGCGCGGAGCGCCGCGCGCCCGTTGCGCGATCCGACAGCGGTCGCCATGTCCGCCAGCGCAGGCGCGCCATCGGTGCCGGTCAGGCGCATATCGACATAGCCATCGAATTGCTCAAAGAGCATCTGGGTGCCCGTCGCCTCGTCGAACACCTCGAGCGTTGTGAGGATCGCGACGGAAATTGCCATCAGGACGGAGTTGGGTGCCGTGTCCACGTCGATCTCGCCCTCGGGCGGCATTGCGTCCACATAGGCGGCCGGCACCTCGAGCACCAGCATGTCCTGTTCGGTGTTGCCGCCCGTGGTCGGCGCGCCCTGTGGCACCTCGCTGACCAGCACGCCGACATCCTGAGGCTGCGTGACGTTCATGTCGTTGAGCGAACAGATGTCATAGGTGGTCCCGCGCAGCTTGATGGCGAGGGTATTGGTCGTACCCTCCAGCGTATTGGGCAGGATCATCCGTTCGCCATGGGGCAGCGGGCCGGTGGACTGGCCGTTGACCATGCCTTCGACCGTGATCGACGCGTCTTCGCCGTTGAAGCGGAACAGGTTGCCCTCGGCACAGCGCGCTTCGGGATCATCGCAGTTGATGGCGTTCATGGGTCCGTGTTTCCTTCAAAGGTCTTTGGCACGTTTCAGCATGAGCCGCGAACGGTCAAGCTCGTGGCGGTCGCTTTGCAGCAATTCGGCAAAGCGCGGGTCCGTCTCGGGCTGTTGCCCGATCATCAGCGTGGCGTAGCAATAGCGCTCGACCGACTTGTTGGCGCGCAGGTCGATCCGCCGTGCCGCATGGACCAACGCGGTGATCGTCTCGCGCCGTTCGGCCCGCTGCACATCGGCCAGTTGCGGGATCACGGTCGCGATCCGGTCGGCGAGGTCTTCGCAGAAGATCTCGAGCCGGATGGGTGCCAGATCCGCATGCAGGTCGGGCCAGACTTGCGGCGGGGACGCCTCGGGCGCGCGAGAGGCGGCGTGCACCGCCCGGTCATTGTGCCGGTCGATGGCGATCATGTCGCCGTCACCCAGCAAGGCACGCACGTGGTCGCGCGCGCTGTCGCTGTGCCGCCCAAGGTATCGCGCCATCACGCGGGGGTCCCAAAACCGGAAAAAGACCGGCTCAGGCGCGCCGGTCTGCACCATGGTAAAGCGGCGCAGATGCGCCCGCAGCGCGGGCAGCGCCATGCCGCTGCGCAACAGCACGCCCGCATCCGCGTCCCACAGCGCCGGCGGTCCGTTGGCGCGGGTAAAGAGGTTGCGGGTCAGGGCCGCGTCCGGCTCCAATTGCACCAGCCAGGGCGCCACAGCGCCCAGATCGTCGGCATTGGCGAACAGGCAGTCATGCGGCAGGTCCGAATTTTCCAGGGTCTCGGCAAGGCCACTGACCTTGGCTGCATCGAGGATCGCATAGGTCATGCGCCCCGGCGCACCGTCAAACACATTGGGCGCGAGCGCGTCGGGCACAGCGCGTTTCTTCGCAACGCCCATTTGCGCATCCAGCGGCGTGATGTCGTCCAGTTCCGTCACCGCATAGGCGGCAGCGCCCGTGTCATCGCCAGGGCCCGACGGCACACGGGGCGTTCCCGTGCCCCAAGGATCGTCGTCACCGTAGATGTCATGCGACACGAACGTGCCTCCCTCATATCTTTTTGTACGCGGACGCGCGTCTGTCAGAGCTGTTCCATTGCCATATCAAAGAGCCATCCGGCGACAAGGGGCCGGACCGAACGTTCATTATAGGCGTATTGATGTTCGAACCCGCGGCGCGAGGCGACAGACATCTGCCCACGCGTGTGGCGGCCCGACCCCGCATGCACCGTGGCGTCACCGGGTGCTGCGGCGGGCTGGATCTCATAGCGAGTGTTGGCCAGGAATTGCGGCATGGTCATACCGCCAAACGGGTTGGGCGGGGGCGTGTACCATTCCCCCCACTCCATCGTGCCGCGCCGGTCGTTGTGAAAATCCTGGCCGCTCGCGGCCGTATCGTGGCGCGCCGTCTGCTTCCATTCCACCTTGTCCCAGGCCTTGTGCCCGGCGTCGTCCGAATAGAACATCCGCGTGTTGGGGTGGAACCCGTTGCTCGACATCGCCTGATCGAACTGCCGCGCCTTCGCGATCTGCCGCATGGATTGTGCGCGCGCGGCGCGCCCGGTCGGGTCGCCTTCGGGGTCGAGGTATTGCTGATGGATCAGCCGCCACCATGTCCGCGCCTCGGTATAGATCTCGCTGTAGGGATCGCCCGAGGGGTAGGATCGCCGCGCGCTGCCGTTCCGGTTGATCAGCCGCAACCAGTCGGTCGAGCCATCGACGCTCTTGTGTTGCGAATTGGGCAGCAGCTGAAGCGCGCCGGGCATGTTGCCCGCAGTTGCCGTGACCTGCGCCTGATCTGCCCCCAGAACGAACCGCGCGGCGTCCTCGAACCCGGCCAACATCCGCTTGTAGGCGGCGGGGGCCCCGTCGGTGGGCATGGCCCCGTGGATGACGCCGTGCACGTCCCCGGCGCCGCCGTGGATCTGGGTGTAGGCCCGCGACACCAGCCCACCCATCGAATGGGTGACGATCACCGGTTTCAGGATCCGCACATCCGGGTCGCGCGCCCACTTTTCCGTGGTGCGCGCCACGGCGTTGGCCACGGTCCGCGCCAGATCCCGGCCCGAGTTCCGGTTGTCATCGGTCCAGTTGTAGGGGTGGGCAAACGCCTCGTATTTCAGGGCGTGACAGCGCGCGGGCACATCCGTGCCTGCGGTCGACGGCTGTTCGGCCACGACGTCGAGCCACATCATGAACTGGAAATACGAATCCTGATGCAGCCCGCCCCACCCCCGGTCGATACGCTCCTGATCCAGGTTGCCGTCAGGCCTGCCCCGGTCGACCTGCAGATAACCCGAGCGAAAGCCCGTGCCCGGCGGCCCGACAAGGTTGCGCCGCTTGGTCCGCGCGCCCGCCATGGCGTTTGCGGCCAGCGATCCCTGGCTCGCGGCAAACGGGTTCCAGTCGATGCCATTGTCGGGATCCCACACCAGCCGCCCGCCAGTGCGGCGCAGGCGGCTGCCCATGATGCCCGGCACAAAGATGATCGGCATGGCGCAGGGTTCAGGGCATTCCGCCACTGTCATTGCGCAACGCTCCGTTCGCGAAAGCTGCTGACGATACGATCCCAGATTTGCTGGGCATGGGCTTGTGTATAGGGCTCCGCCCCCGGTTCCGGCCGTTCGTCGTAGTAATAGATCTGTACCCGCAGCGCCGGCCTGTCGCCGCTCGCTTCGCGGGTCAGCACGGCCAATCGCGAGGGGCCAAACCGCTCCGGATCCTCGACCAGCAGGCCCTCGAGCCCGGCCAGCGCAAAGGGTTCCGACAGGCTGCGGCGCGGCATGTCCTCTTCAAGGTCCAGCGGCGGATCGTCCGCGCTGCGCGACGTGATCGACACCTCGAGCCCGACCGGCGCGCCATCGGCATCGCGTGGCACAAATGTCATCCCGTGCACTTCGCTGGTGGGGGCGACCGCGACAATCGCATCGGGCAGGCACGACCCGACCGCCTTGGGCACGCCCTGCCGGGTGCGCGGCGTCACATTGCGTGCCAGATCCAGCATCTGGGCCCGGGGCCCCGCCTCTTCGTCTTCGGACAAGACCTGAACCACGCGGAGCATCGCGCCGTCGCGCACCACATAGGCCTCCTCGGTCCAGGTGTAGGATGCGCCGGGCGCCTGGCCTAGGTCCAGCTCATGGGCCAGCACTTGCAACTCACTGTCGCGGTACTGCCCCCGGAAGACCAGCGGCACACCCTCGTCCATCACTTGCCCCGACGCCAGTGCCTCGGCCCGTTGGGCATAAACCCGGTTGAGCGTGTCCGCGTCACCGGGCCCCAACGGTTCGACGCGCATCGCGTTGATCGTGCCGTAGTTTTCCAGCGGCTCGTAGCTTTCGGGCACATCGATCAGGTGACGGCCGATGCACCATGTCTGAAAGGTCAGCTCTTTGTCGGCCATAGCGGCTCCATGGGTTGTACATGCCAGCGCCCAGGCCAGCAAAAAGGTCACAATGCGCCGTGTCATGCGGCGGTCTCCAGGGCGCGGTCCAGATGCCACAGCCGTATGGTCGGTCCCTGCGTGGTCTCGGTGAGGATCCGCCACGCTTCGTCTTGGCGCCGGGCAAACACGAGCGTGAGGTAGCCGCACATGGCGTCGATCCGCTGATGGCGCTCCGTAAATCGCGCCTCGTGCAGCGCCTGCCAAAGCTCGGCCAGACGTGGTTCTGTCCCGTATGCGGTGCGCACGCTGTCCGGGACACGGCCCAAGGCCGCGTGGATCTCATCCCGCATCCGGGCATCCGTCGTGCTTGCGGCCAACGCATCCAATGTGGCCGGATGCAGCAAGGGCACCGCGACCCGCTCGGGCGACGGGTCGCGCAGGGCAAGGCAGCTGGCCGCGCGACCTTTGGGGTCGACCATCACCCAGGCCTGTGGCGCGCCGTCGATCGGTGCCAGCAAGCGCTGCACCAACTCCTGCGGTTCGGGTGCCGCGGCGCGCGCCAGGCCGAGGGGCACGTGCCGTTCCCAGAACCGGAAATACAGCCACTCGCCCGTCTCGGCATGGCGCAACCGGACAAAGCGGCGCAAATGCCGCCATACCTGATCAAAGGGGGCGGCCGTTCGGATGAACACGCCCAGGTCATGGCGCCAAAGCCCGCGCGGCCCTTTGACATCTGTCATCAGGGCCCGCGTCACCCGGTCATCGCACCCCAGGGCAACCAGCCAGGGGGACAGGTCGCGCATGTCGGTGGCGGCGGCACCTTGGAACAGGCACGCATGTTCGCTACCTGACGTCTCAAGGATATCAGGCACCAGCGACAGTTTCGCCGCGTCCAGAATGGCATAGGTCTTGGCCTCGGCCCCCGTGGCCGCGTCGTCGAACAGCAGCGGCGCCAGCGCGTCGGGAACGCATTTCGGCGCGTCCACGCCCAATTGCGCATCAAGTGGCACGAGATCATCGACCTCCGATAACGCAAAGCCGCCCGGCAATTCCGGTGCCGGTGCCTTGCTCAGCCAAGTTCCACGTTGCGGCGACGCCATTCTGATTTTTGCCTCGACACTGGGGGCGGATATCCACCGCGGACGCTGAGCCACTATACCCTTGAAACTGTCTGACGTCAGCACCAACGGTACAGTTTAGGCCGATTTGATAAGAGAGGGTTTCTGGCACATCGTAACCACCAAGGAGTGGAGATGAGACAGAACCCCGGAACCAAGCGGAGTCACGGCGAGAAGGTCGTCAAGGACATCCGCAGCAGTGTCGCGGCAGGCAGGCCAGCGGCCTCGGCCTTGGCGCGCAGCTGGGCCTTCTCTGCCGCTGTGCACCGAAAGACGAAGGTCGCGGTCAGCGTCTCTTTGGCGGGGGCTTTGCCCGCGTCGGTGGGGTTCGAAGGGGAGGCTTGCCGCCCCGCGCAAGGTCCCATGCCAGCAGCGCCAGCGTATGACATGGGTCGCCTTGCTGTTTGCGCTTCGGTCGGTCCGGTGCTGG
>JBCBHM010000006.1:0-128554 GCA_038525585.1 Pseudomonadota bacterium | reverse complement strand
TCTTTGGCGGGTTTGTGATGTCATTTCCTGCCTCGCGCAACCTCGCCCCCAACACATGGGTGCTCTGGTTCAGCCGCCGCTATCTTGAGATTGCGCGCACCGTACCCGAGCTGGTCTGGGCGCTGATCTTTGTTTTCTGCTTTTCGGTCGGGCCGATGGCTGGCGTGTTGGCCATCGGGCTTCACACGGCCGGGGCGTTGGGCAAGCTCTACTCTGAGGTAAATGAGAACATCGACATGCGCCCGCTGGAAGGCGTGAAGGCCGCGGGCGGCACATGGTTTGACCAGATCCGCTATGGCGCTGTGCCGCAGGTCATGCCGAACATCATCAGTTACACGCTGTTGCGGTTTGAGATCAACGTACGCGCCTCGTCCATCATTGGGTATGTCGGGGCTGGAGGCCTTGGCCAGGAATTTCGCGAGGCGCTTTCTTTGCAGGAATACACGGACCTGTCGGCCCTGTTTCTGATTATCTTTGTGACCGTGATGGTCATTGATTACGGATCGGAGAAGCTGCGCCACAAGGTTATCGGACTTGAAAAAGGGCCGGCGACATGACGCTTCCAACAGACTCAGACATCAAGACCCTCATGGCACAGCAACCACGTGCATTCCGCGACACGCTTGCCGTTCGTGCGCGCAAGACTGGCCTTTGGGCGCTGTTCATCGGGCTGTTTGCCTGGTGCCTCTATGATTTCAACTTTTCCCCTGAACGGATCTGGGTCGGCCTCCAGCGGCTCGGAACGGTCATTTCGTTTATGTTCCCGCCGCACCTTTGGGAAACCTGGCCCGAATGGGTCGAGGTGTTCACTGCGCTCGGCGAAACGGTGGCCATGGCGTTCCTTGGAACAGTACTCGGGCTGATCATCGCGTTCCCCGTATCTTTCCTTGGGGCCAAGAATATCAACCGCATCTTCTGGCTCCGCCACTCTGCGCGTCGCGGCTATGACATCATCCGCGCGTTTGAGACATTGATCCTCGCCCTAATCTTTATCCGCGCCTTTGGTCTGGGTCCTCTGGCAGGTATCCTTGCCATTGCCGTCTCAGAAATCGGGACGTTCGGAAAGCTCTTTTCAGAGGCCTTGGAAAACACCTCGAAACGCCCCGTCGAAGGCGTCGTAGCCTCGGGTGGTTCACGGTTCCAGTCCATCCTCTATGGGATCATGCCACAGGTCTTGCCGGTGCATCTGTCGATTATCCTGTACAACTTTGAATCCAACGTTCGTTCGTCCACAATCCTTGGTATCGTCGGCGCGGGCGGCATTGGATTTATGCTGTCGGACCGGATTGCGGGGCTTTTCTGGGATCAGGTCTGGACCATTATCTTCATGATCATCGCCATGGTTTATATCGTCGACTACCTGTCGGGGCTTATCCGCACCCGTGTGATCGGCAAATGGGAGGGCGCACATTGAGCACGTTCGAATTGAGCTACCGCACGGAGCTCCCTGCGGGCACCGGAGACGTCATCGCCCCCGGCGGGATGGCGACACCCCACGGGAGCACAACCGGGTTTCAAGTAGAAGGTGGCACGGCCGTTGAGATCCAAGAGGCCAGCACAGGCCAAACGGCCTATCGGATTGCGCCGGCGGACGGAGCCTTGACGCTGACGTGGCGCTTTGATGGCGCGGTGATCGCGCCCTACCCGCAAGCGATGTTCACACCCCGCGATACGCCGTTTACCCGTTCGGCTGCAGACTTGGTGGCAGAGGCAGAAGACGACGCTGGCGCGCTGCAGGGGCTCGACCGTGCGCGAGCCATTGCCTGCGCGACTGCGGAACGCTTTACCTATGGCCACCCGACAACACGCTTCAACGATGGGTTTGACCACGTTCCGGCCTTGGGATGCGGTTTGACAGAAGGCTCTTGTGTCGACATCAACACATATTTCATCGCGGCCCTCCGCGCGGTTGGGATCGCGGCAGGATATGTGACGTGCTTCTTCTTTCCCGAGGACAAGGGGAACCATTGCGAGGACGGCCATTGCTGGGTCGTTACGCTGATCAATGGCGAGACCCAGGAATGGGACATCGCCCACCACCTCAAGATGGGCACCCGCGACATCCAACCTTGCCTCAATCCCAAACCGGGCTTTCGCGCAGCAACCTTCCATTCGATGGGCCTTGCCTTCCCCGCGCTTGGCCTGAGCAATGTCAAAGCACTGATTGAGCCATTTGCGCTGATGGACGAAGGGTATCAGCCGTTTGCCTCTCCGGATATTTGCCTCAGCAGTACCTCCAAAGCCAGTGAGGTTGAGATGCAGGGCAGCACAGTGTGAGCGGTGCAGGGTCAAAAGCCAAGCTAAGCCAGGCCCCAACGATCCACGAAGGCGCGATTGTCGATGAATTCGAGCTTGGCATGTGGACCGAGGTTGGCAACGGCACAATGCTCAAACACGGTTCCATGGGCGACTGGTCCTACATCACCAAGGATTGCCATGTTGTCTGGACGACAATTGGCAAGATGTGCTCGATCGCGAACGCCACGCGCATCAATCCCGGTAATCACCCGACATGGCGGGCGGTGCAGCACCATTCCGTCTACCGCGCCGAAGCCTATGGGCTAGGCGAGGACGACTATGACTTCTTTGAATGGCGCCGCGCGGATTGGGTAACCATTGGCCATGATGTCTGGATCGGCCACGGGGTGACGATCACCGCGGGCGTGACCGTTGGCACAGGCGCTGTGATTGGTGCCGGGGCGGTCGTGACCAAAGATGTGGCACCCTACACGGTGGTCGGCGGTGTCCCGGCGCGTGTCATCAAGCGGCGTTTCACCGAAGTACAAGCTGATGCTCTGCAAGAGATCGCGGTTTGGGATTGGAGCTATGATGGCTACAAGGCCGCGTTGCCCGACATCCGCGCGATGGACATTGACGCCTTCATAGAAAAGTATCGCTAGATGCAGCGTGTCGTGCCTGGTCTGGAGTATCTGGACGCCTATCGCGCAGCGCTGGAAACAGGGTGGTCACCGCGAACAACCCGACCCGAGGCGGCGTCAGAAGAACGGCAAGCGATCTTGAAAGACCCTGATGCTTTTATTGGATCGCTTGAGGATCCGAACGCGCGCGGCGATGATATCCAACTCCCCGACGGCAGTTTTGTAAAGCGCCTTCCGAGTTTTCGTCGTTGGATTTGGGACGATGGGTTTTGCGGAAGCATCGAACTGAGGTGGCAACACGGCACCAATGCTCTCCCACCAACGTGTCTGGGGCATATTGGCTATGCTGTTGTGCCATGGCGCAGGCGCGAAGGGTTGGCAACTTTTGCGCTTGGCGAAATCCTGCCTGAGGCACGAGGTGTTGGCCTGACAGCTGTCGAACTGACCGCTGATCCCGAAAATATCGCATCTGTCCGTGTGATCGAAAAGAACGGTGGGCAACTGGTCACGCACCGCGATAAACTGCCGGCCCATGGTGACGGGAAAGAGGTGCTGTTCCGCATCGAACTCGTGAAATGATGCCCGCACTGGCAACACACATGCCCGTCGTGACGACAATAGCAATTGGCGCATTTGGCGGTGCCTTGTTCTACGCGCTGAACTTGCCGCTTCCATGGATGCTTGGCGCGATTGTCATCACGCTGGTTGGAACGCTCGCAGGATGGAACCTGTCAGGTCCAGAAAGGGCGCGGCCCTATGTGGTCGCAATCATCGGTGTGATGCTGGGCTCGGGGTTCAAACCCGACACGTTTGACCATCTGGACCAATGGGCCGTCTCACTTGCCGGGCTTGTCCTTTGCGTTGCGATCTCTGCCTTTGTTGTACACGCGTACTTGCACCGGATTGGCGGGCAATCGCGCGTGACCGCGCTCTTTAGCGCGATGCCGGGCGGTATCGTCGAAATGGTCGAGATCGGGCGTGCACAAGGCGGCGATGAAGGGGCAATCATTCTGGCGCATGTGTGGCGCATTATCCTGGTCATCGCCGCCATCGCTTTTTGGTTCCGATGGGTCCTCGGCCACGAGGTCGACGGGATGATGCCACTCTCTCCCGAACCGAACGGGCCGTTGGATTTGCTGATACTTGGCCTTTGCGCCGTATTGGGGAGTGCTTTGGGCCTGGGTCTGAAACTGCCAGCCCCCACCTTTATTGGCCCCGTGGCACTGAGCGCCGCCGCGCACATGGTGGGGATCACACATGGCAGCCCGCCACTCGCGTTGGTCATCATCGCGCAAGTTTTCTTGGGGACCATTGTCGGCTGCCGGTTCAAAGGCAGCCAGCCTGCAGACGTGTTTTACGCGCTGCGACTGGCGATTGTGTCCACTGCGATCATGATGGCGGTCGCCGCCATCACCGCGTGGGGCGTGCACGCCCTGACCGGATACAGCACTGCACAGCTTCTTGTGGCCTACGCGCCCGGGGGCGTTAATGAGATGAGCCTTGTGTCGCTGGCGATCCAGGCAGACGTGGCCTTTGTGGCGACCCATCACCTTGTCCGCATCATCGTCTTGCTGGCGCTGGCAGGAACGGTCCTTGCGAAAGTTGCATCGATCATGAACAGAAATCGCAACCAAGAGCCATGGTTTTGCGACGTCCTGCACCTTGCCACTTTGATTGACCCTCATGCCGACAGACCCCCTTCGCGAACGGATACGCAATGAGATAACGGGAATTGTGCCTTTTGACGCGGCTGAACGAGACGTCATATCAGACACGCTCAAATGGTTGGACAGCGGGGCCGAAATCTTGCCTTGGGAAAAGCCCGCCATCCCGCCAAAGCATCTGGTGTCCTACTTCTTGCTCGTGGATGACGATCACGTCCTATTGGTCGATCACATCAATGCAGGTTTGTGGCTCCCCTCCGGCGGGCATGTCGAGCCGGGCGAACATCCAAAAGCAACGGTGGAACGTGAAATCGTCGAAGAGCTTGGCATTCCGGCGCGTTTCGCTTCTCCGGACCCGCAGTTCATTACCGCGACCACCACCGTCGGCAGCACGCCCGACCATGTAGATGTCTCGCTTTGGTATGTGGTTTTGGGGGACCGTAGCAAACCGCTGGATTACGACCGCACAGAATTCAATCAGGAGCGCTGGTTTCCCCGCAACAACGTTCCACAAGATGGCTGCGAGCCAGAGCTTGGGCGCTTCCTAGCCAAGATGGATTCAATGGGGTTCAGATGACAAAGTCGCAAAAGTGAAGTTGGCCCATATCAGCATAACCGCTGGCGACGCAGAGCGTCTCGCGCAGTTTTACGTGGACGCGCTTGGCTTGCGTATGCGCCGCCCGCCCAAACGCCTGTCTGGTGCGATCATTTCTAGGGGCAACGGTTTGCCGGAGGCAGACATTTGCTCAATTTGGCTGGATTTTCCCGACAGATCGAAGCCGTTTCTTGAGATCATGGAATACAGTGACGCGGAAGAAGGGGGCGTGCGACCGATAAACGCGCCCGGCTACGGACATATAGCGCTTGAGGTTCGGGATCTTGGGGCGGCAGTGGGTCAGATCTTGGACTGCGGAGGCAGCCAACAGGGCGAGGTGGTGAACCTTGGAACGTCGGAACGCCCATGCCTGTGCGTCTATGTCCGAGACCCAGAGGGGAATGTGCTGGAGCTTGAGAGCCAACCCCAAGACTAGCGGGCAGATATCGCCTTTTGAACCGCAATCCACTTCTTGATGTCAGCCTCGGTCGCCCCGTCGAATGTAGCGAATTTACTCGGCTCCAACATATTAACAAAAGGATCAAAAACTCTGGCGGATTTTCGGCCGTTGGGCTTAACCCAAAGGGCTGAGACTTGGTGAGCTTCGTCGATTTCGGCGATGTAGTGCGTGGTCGTCATAGCAAGCTTTATTGTAACAGTTTCTTAACGTTGGACCGAGTGCGTGCCCGAGTCAAGCGCACGCAAGAGCGGTGAGGTATCGACCGCTGTCGCGCCTCCTTCAATTTGTCTTAATGCGCGTGCCCAAACGTAGATTTGTCATGTTGCTGTTTCAGAACTGTCGCACAGAGCCAGCATCGCCCTCCAATCTCAAACATCGCCATTGGATAAGCGCCCGTTCGGTGCCGCCCTCATTTGCCGCGAGACACGAAAGCCCATGGATACGCTTCTTGATAAACCCGTACGATCAACCACGGGACTGACCCTGACAGGTGGTCAGGTGCTCCGCCCCGACGGAACCCTCTCCAAAACGGACCTGCACACGCAGACGGGGTTGATCAGCGATACGGCTCTTTCCGCGCCGCAGGTGGTGGACGTGTCAGGCTGCCTGGTCCTGCCAGGCATCGTTGACGCCCACGGGGATGGGCACGAGCACCACCTTATGCCGCGCGTGGGCGCCGATTTTCCCGAATGGGTTGCCTTGCGGAACGTGGATCGTGAGCTCATCGCCAACGGGATCACCACGGCCTATCTGGCGCAGTCCTATTCATGGGAAGGAGAGAAGCGCGGCGCTGATGCCGCACGCGCTGTGATCGAAGGATTGCAGCATTTGTATCCCAGACCCGCCGCCGACATCCGCATCCAACTGCGCTATGAGATGTTCTATCTTGATGGTGCCGATCAACTGCTCGCATGGCTCGATGACGGCACCGTGCAATACGTCGTTTTCAACAACCACATCCCACAGTTCGAACAGTTGCGGTCGCAACCCGAGCACGTTGCGCGATGGGCCGCCACAATCGGACTGACACCGGATGATTTCTGGTCGTTGATGGCCAAAACGGTCGAAGACGGCGTGGGTGTTTTGGACGCGATTGCACGCTTATCCGACGCAATGCGCCGCCTTGGGGTTCCCTTCGGCTCGCACGATGACCCGGATCCAGAGACCCGGCGCAGCTACAACGCGGTGGGCGCAAATATAGCAGAATTTCCTCTGACACGTGCGGCTGCGCAAACGGCGCGCGATCTGGGCAATCCCATCGTGATGGGCGCACCAAACGCACTGCGCGGGATCAGCACGTCGGGTAACGTGTCAGCACGGGAACTGATTGCGTCAAACCTCTGCGATGCGCTGGTCTCGGACTATTACTACCCCTCGCTTTTGCACGCGCCATTCAAGCTGGCCCAAGATGGCATCTGCGGCCTCGGCAAAGCCTGGGGGCTCGTGTCTTCTGGTCCTGCAAAGGCCGTTGGCCTCCATGATCGCGGCACGTTGTCTCCGGGACTGCGCGGCGATGTCATTGTCGTACGCCAGGACCATGGCAGGCCACATGTGGTTGCCAGTTTCGTCGGCGGTGAGCTGGCCTTCAGCGACAGATCTTTCGCTAGGTCCATTTAGCGCACCATTGATGACATGCGGGCGATTTGACCGATCATATCCTCATCACAGGGTGCTCCGGCGGTGGCAAAACGACCGTGATCAACGCACTTGCCAAACGCGGTCACGTGGTCGTACCGGAGCCGGGCCTGCGTGTCGTGCAGAATGAAAGAGCAAGCGGCGGATCGGCTTTGCCCTGGATCGACATGGCTGCTTTTCTGTGGTGCGCCCTGGAAATGGCAAAAGCTGATTTGGCGCGCATGGCGGATCAAAGCCATCTCGTTTTCTACGACAGAGGGCTTTTGGATGCTGCGGTCGGACTCAAGACCCTGTGCGACGTCCCGTTCAGCAAAACGCTCGGACCTGTCTTCCCCTATGCAACACGCGTCGTCCTCGCCCCGCCCTGGCGCAATATCTTTGAACAAACGGACGACAGGCCGCACAGTTTCGAAGAGGCCACGCGTGAATATAATCGCATCCGGATCGCGGTTCAGGATCTGAAGTGCGATACTGTCACCCTGCCTTTTCTCGACATCGCCGCCCGGGTCGCTTTTGTCGAGCGCACTTTCGGCCTGAAACGCCCACGTGAGGTCAATCCGACCAACCGCAGTTAATCTTGACAGACCATTGCGGGCTGCATACCCCAGCGGTATCGGAGAGAACCATGCTAACGACGCGCAACCTTTTTGCTTACGGCTACGCCCATTTCTGGGAGCTGAGCGCGTGCGGCGGCCATTCTTCGAGCGGTGACACACTTTAAGTCACATATCCCACACCGAAGCCAACAAGCCGCCCGTTTCCGAGGCGGCTTTTTCATTTTCAGGAGACCGTAATGTCTTTCCCCTATGCCAATCCCGCTGACTGTCTCTCTTTAACTGCAGGGTACATCGAACCCACGCCAACGGCCTGGGCGTGCAAGCTGCAGCCCCCTTCAGGAGTACCCCCGTTATGAACCGCGCCAGTGTATTCGTCGTCACTATCACAATCGCTGCGCTTCTTGGCCAAACCGGCCCGGTCGCGGCCAATGGCGGGCCCATCGCGCATGTCCTTTGCGCCTCAGGCGAAGACATGCGCGAGAGGCTGGAAACGCGGTATCGCGCACACCGGGCTTGGGCCGGGCTGCGGGGCCCGGACCAGGTCATGGAGCTTTGGGAGAATGCGGACGGTGATTGGACCCTGATCATCACATATGCGGGCGGCAAACGGTGCATCGTGGCCATGGGTGAGGCGCTGTCGCCTATCGCGGCAATGCCCCACAGTTGACATACCGGTTGAGGGCGCGGGAACGCGCCCTCGTTAGGGCGTCAGGCTTCTGGCGTACCAAGTTTCGCCAAAGTGACTTGGGTCTTTATGCGATAGGATAGCATCCCACGGTCGTTCGTATGCCCTTCAAGGAGCCGCCCAAGCTCAGTTTCAAAGTCACTGACGTGGGGACCCAGCTTCGAGCGGGCAAATGTATTTCGTGACTGCTGGCACAGCACGAAACTATCGATTGTCTGCTCAAACGGATCAGAGAGAAAGTCACGTGCCAGGACAACGTTCAGATGATCCAGATGCCGTGTGCGCGAAGTTTGCCATTCCTGAGACCCAAGCGGTCGCCCTGTCACTTTGGGCACCCACTTTTCCAGAAAGGCCTGGAACTCCGGTGCCCACGTGGGCTCAAACGGTTCGTCACCGACGACGATCGCAATAAGGTGATCGGGGACGACATGATGTTGCAGTTTGTTGAACAGCATTCCCGGGTCCATCCAGTGAATGCTCGAGGCAAAGGTCACCAGGTCGAACCGGCCCTCAAGTGCAGCATGTTCTGCCCTGGCGCACAGCCAATGAATGTTTGCAGCATCACCATTGTCGAGCGACTTGCCCAAGTTGATCATGTGCGCGGATGGATCAACGGCAACGACCTGATCAAAGTATTTTGCCATAGGCCGCGCTATCTTGCCCTCACCACACCCTAGGTCGAGCAATCGACCGCGGACAGGCACATTGTCCAAAATAAAGGCATAGGCGCCGCCGGCATAGGGCGGTCGATGACCATAAAGATCGGCAACCTCAGCCGCCATAAAGGACGTGCCTGTCAGGTCGTCGGGCGTGCCGGTCATCAGCTACCTCACCAACCCAAGGCGCTTCAAATAAGCAAATCCCTGCGGGATGTCCGACTTGCGGCGAAGCTCCAGCACCAAATGCGGTTCTGATCCGCAGTCGCACAAGGCACGAAACACCTCTTGCCAGTGGATTTCGCCCTCGCCGGGCGCCCAGTGCCGGTCGGCGTGACCGTCGAGGTCCTGCAGGTGCACGTGGCGCAGCTGGTCGCCCGCATCTCTTACAAAGTAGTCTACGGGCGGCGCGCCCGACATCCGGCGCGCGAGATGCGCATGGCCTGTGTCAATCGACACGGCAATCGCGTCACTGTCAAAGCTGTCGACCATGGCCCGACTGCTCGACGGGTCCACATCCAGAATGTTTTCGATGACCAGAGTGATCCCTGCCGTCTCTGCCGCTTTGACCACGGGCGCCATCACGTCATGGATGCGGGCCAGCTTGGTGTCCCAGTAGTTCGGCTTGTTCAGCCGATTCCATTCGTACCAGCGGGTGAAGGGCGAGTGCAGCACCATCTGTCGCGCGCCGACGCGTTCGGCAGCCTCAAGTGCCTTAAGGTAGCGCGCAGTGATGATGGGGCGCACTTCGGGGTCCTTGTTGTCCATGTCCAGCCCCTCGTAGGGTCCGTGCAGTCCCAGCCGTCCACGAAACCCGTTCAGCGCGGATTTCGCGCTGGCAATGCGGTCTTCAAAGTCAAGCGCGAGGTCTTGGTGGGTGCTAAAGCCTTGCAACTCGATGTCGCGGTCGGCGTCAAAAAGCCAATCGCGGTGATCAGCAATTTCATGTGGTGCCAGGCAAGCGCCGATCTTTAGCGGTGTCATAGGTCGGTGCCCTTCTTGGTTTTGAGAAACTTAACATCCCCAGGATCTGCCTGATCCCGAGGCCAAAGCCGGTTGATTTGTGCCCGTTCGCTATCATGCAGCCAGCGGTATCGCGCGATAGGCTGCGCGGCCCGCCACCCAGGTCCCTTGGATCGCGGGGGTTTGCCCCTTGGGCCAATCTACCAGCACAAGGTCAGCCCGTTTGCCGACAGCGATTTCACCCCGGTCATCCAATCCCATCGCCCGCGCCGGACCGTTTGACACAAGCGACCACAGTGTTGACCGATCCGCCCGTTTTTCCCGATCCAAACGGTCCACCGCGGCCAGCATGGCTGGGTAGTAGTAGTCTGAGGCCAGGGCATCACACAGGCCCGCTTCAACCATGTCACCGGCCCCAAGCGAACCGATATGGCTGCCGCCGCGTACCGCATTGGGTGATCCGAATACAATCATATCACCATTCGTGCGGGCTTGCTCAACCGGGCCTATCGTCATCGGGAACTCGGACGTGGATGCCCCTAGACGATTGTAAAACCGGCGCGTTTCGGCCTGGGTGTCATCGTGGCTCAACATTGGGATACCCTTGGTTCGGGCCTTTGCCGCCACGCTTTGCAGCGTTTCCACAACGTCCGCCCGCCGGTTCCAGACCTTATGCACCAACGCCTTGTGGTCGTCGTAGTCCAAGCCAGACCTCTCCGTATGCTTGCGATAGCGTTTTTCGAACAATGCGGCGTCGCTCAGATCCATGATCTTGAACGCCGGACTATGCTCAAACGGGCGTTCCTGTATCGCAGTATCGGCGCTGCGCATCGCCATCGAGAGGTGATCGTTGAACGCAAGAGACGGTGTAAGAGGCGCGTCCATCGCCCAGTCGAGGGTCTCAAGTGCCTCAAAAGCGAATGTTTCCCAACGAAGTTGGAACCTGTTTTCAACCATCAAGCGCGGTGCGAGGTTCAGGATGGCCTGCATCATAGCGCGCCCGCGCTCGACACTGCGCAGACCGGGCTCATAGCTTAAGGTAATGGAGTGATAGGTCGTCGCGATTCCATTCGCGGCAAGCTGACGGTCGGTTTCCAAAGCAGCGGTCTCCATCGGAAAGAACACGCCCGGGCGTGGCATGACCTGCCGCTCAAACGCGTCGCCATGCACGTCGATCAGTGCGGGTGCGAGGATCAAGCCGCGGGCGTCGATTTGAGCGCCCTGAACGGGGCCACCGATCTCGACAATAGTGCCGTCTTCCATCGCCACCGTGGTTTCGGTGATTTGATCGGGCAGATAGACCTCTGCGCCCACAAAGGTTTGGATCATGCCTGACGCTCCAGGATAAGGTGCCAGTGCCAAGACCCGGGCTTTTCATGCTCGCGGTCCTCCATCCACATCACCTCAAACCCTTGGAACAAGGCCAGCATCTCCACTGCGCCACAATAATAGTGGGGGTGACGCTTGTCGGATCCGTCTTCATCAAACACCCAGGTATTGCGGGAAATCTCATGTGGCCCGTTGAGCTTTTCGCGGTCAATCCAGAGGCGGCGCTTGGACAGCATCGTCAGCATGAACGTGCCACCCGGCTTCAGAACCCGGCGCACTTCGCTGATCGTGTTGAGCAGCACCGTTTCATCGCCGTGATAGATCACGTTCCAGCTGAGCACGTGATCAAACGCGCCGTCCTCGAACGGCAGGTCATCCATGCGGCCAAGTGTTGTCTTCACGCCGGTGCCCGCCTTGTCGATCTCGGCCAGACCCTCTGGGGCAGCATCGAGCGCGGTCAGCTCGAAACCAGCAGCTTGCAGGGACAGCGCGTGCCGTCCCACGCCGGCCCCAAGATCCAGAATGGCAGCGCCCGCCGCCAATCCCTCAGCCCAGCGTTTGACGTCCCGTTCAGGGGTCAGCCATTTCGATCCCTCTTCGATCTCGTCCCAGATCTTGCTCCAATGCTGATCCGCTGTGTCGGTTTTGGTGATGACGTTCAACGCACTACTCCAATGATCTTTGTCCGGGCCCAGCCCGACAGGTATTCGATTGAGATGACCACGACTGCGATCATCAGGATAACGGTCATGGCGGTTGGATAGTCAAAAAGGTCAAAGCCAACCTTCAACTCGATCCCGATGCCGCCGGCCCCGACGAGGCCAAGGATGGTCGAGGACCGCACCGCCTTTTCCGTCGCAAAGAGCGAGGTCGAGATGAACGCGGGCATCGCCGCCGGTATGGTGGCGCAGGCCACCACATCCAGTTTGCGCGCGCCTGTCGCGGTCAGGCTTTCGGAAGGGCCTTTGTCGGCCGCCTCCATGTCATCGGCAAAGAACCGGCCGCAAAAGCCGATCGTGTCGATGGCAATCGCCAGCATGCCGGCGAAGGGCCCAAGCCCCACCGCAACCACAAAGACCAAGGCCCAGGCGATATCCGGCACCGCGCGGATGAACCCCAGCCCTGTGCGCACGATCTGGTTGATCCATGTTGGCGCGATCAACCCACGCGCTGCCAAAAGTGCCACAGGAACCGACAGGATGATCCCAATGACCGCGCCGGCCAGAGCGATCTGCAACGTCTCCAGCATCTTCCAACCCAGCCGCGCCAGCACCTGCGGTTCCAGGTTGGGCGGGAAGGCACGGTCCAGGAAATCGGCAAAGCGCGGCGGAGATGACACGACCTTGTCGATGGAAAAGCCAGCACCGGCAAAGGACCACAGAATGATCACTATGGCCGCGGCATAGCCTAGAAAGGCCAAGGCCGAAGGCCGCTCATACCGGGCAGGAAGCGCTGCGTCAGTCATAGAGGCCCCGCAGTTGTTCCGCTGTCAGGCTGGCCGCACGCGCGTCCAAAGGCATGCCGCCATTTGCCAGACCAAGAATGCGGTCCCCGTATTTAAGTGCATGGTCGATATTGTGCGATATGAAGATCACCGTGACCCCCTCTTGCCGGGCAAGGTCAAAGAACAGGTCCATGACATCTTCACCCGCCGCCGGGTCCAGAGAAGCGGTCGGTTCATCCGCGATCAGGATCCTCGGCTGACCGACCAGCGCGCGCGCGATGGCGACCCGTTGAGACTGCCCGCCGGACAAACGATCGGCGCGTCGCTGCGCAAGATGGGCGAGCCCGACCTTTTGCAAAGCTGACATCGCCGCTGCGCGCGAGCGCGCTGGTGCAAGGCTCTGCGACCAGTGGCGCAGCCCCGGTTTTTGTCCCAACAACCCCTGCACCACGTTGGACAGGACCGACAGCCGCGGCACCAGATTGTGCTTTTGGCTTACCAAACCTATTTGTGCCCGCATTGCCCGCAAACCTGCATTTGTGGCGCTGCGCACTTCCGTGCCCAGTACATCAATTGCCCCCGCATCGGCAGGGATCAATCCCATCAGACAGCGCAACAGCGTGGACTTTCCGGTCCCATTCGCCCCAACGATGGCGACAGCTTCGCCGCGCGACAGCCCGAATGAGACACCTTTGAAAATCGGCGTTCCGGCAAAACTCTTGGCAAGACCCGTCACGCGCAAATCAACAGGCAAAACCGGGGCAAATGCCTCTGCCACAGTCCCGTCTGGCCGCGTCTCCGCGGCCAGTGTTTCGACCGTCACATCAGTCACCGATGAAAGTGTCGAACTGGGGGTAGCCCGCGTTCGAATACATCGAGCGGACGTAGTCATAGGCGCTGTCCTCGATCTCGACGAGGTCCATGCCGACGTATTTGTCGTTCTCTTCGTGCGCAGTGATGCCGGCAATGATGCTGTCTTTGTTGGCGATGATAGCCTGCTGCACAGCTGTCGCAGCGTCCGCCGGCACATGCGCGCCAACCATGATCATATCGTTCGGCAAATCGCCGGAGCGTGCGATCATTTTGAAGAAGCCGTAAGGCAGTTCGGTTTCCTTGGCCCTGACGTTCAGCCAGCTGCCCGCGTTTGAGCCAAGTGCGTCCACATCACCGTTCTTCAACGCTTCGTGGGCGATGTTACGGCTCGTATGCGTCTTCTCGATATCGTTGACCGGATCGAGACCGTAATCGGCCAGCACTTGCATCGGACACAGCATGTTAGAGGTGGAACCGATATCACCAAAGGCGACTTTCTTGCCTTTTAGATCGGCGACAGTGTTGATGCCGCTATCGGCGCGCACAACGATCGCGCAGTGATAGTCAGGACGGCCCAGACCGATGATCGGCGTGGCATTGGTGAGCTTGTTGATGACCACGTATTCCGCGGGACCGGAGACCACGAAATCGACCGTTTCGCCGCGCAGTGCTTCGGCGGCGGCGGTGCGCGAATTCACGGCATAAAACTCAAATGTGTCGCCGGTTGCAGCTTCTAGCGCCTGCTTGAACGGGCCCCACTCAAGCTGCAGGCGCTCCATGCCCTCAACATCTGTAACGGCCAGTTTCCAAGTTTCGGCGTGCACAGCGAATGCTGCGGATACAGCCAGCACAGCGCCAGCCAGGACAGAACGAAGTTTCATGGTGATTCCCCCAGTTTGACATTCATTCGAATGATTTGGTGGGAATGAAACAGCCAAGTGACAGTAACATGGAGTTTTTGTTTTCTCTGAACATCGCGGGGCAGCTTGCCCGAAATTGACGCCCGCGAACGACCGGTTCGACGATATGCATTCCGAATTCGCAAATGGAGTGCTGCACATACAAAGAAATGCTGCGTGAGCAATAGCTGCAACTGCACAAGTCCGGTTTGTCCCGCCAAGCAGACAATGGCATGCTGATTTACCGGCCAGAATCCCGGAGCAGTCGAGCGGCGGCGGGGGCGAAATAGGTCAGGATGCCGTCGCAGCCCGCGCGTTTGAAGGCCATCAGGCTTTCCATCATTACTCGGTCATGGTCGATCCAGCCATTGGCCGCAGCCGCCTGGACCATCGCGTATTCGCCCGACACCTGATAGGCGAATGTGGGCGCGCCGAACGCGTCCTTCACCCGTCGACAGATGTCGAGATAGGGCAGGCCGGGTTTGACCATGACCATGTCCGCGCCCTCGCTCAGGTCGCGTTCGATCAGCCGCAGCGCCTCGTCCGAATTGGCCGGGTCCATCTGGTAGGTCTTTTTGTCGCCGGTCAGCGCGCCCGACGCGCCCACCGCATCGCGGAACGGCCCGTAGAAGGCGCTCGCATATTTCGCGGCATAGCTCAGGATCATCACGTTCTGATGCCCGGCCCCTTCGAGCGCCTGGCGGATCGCTCCGATCCGCCCGTCCATCATGTCCGAAGGCCCGATGATGTCGGCCCCGGCCTCTGCCTGCGCCAGCGCCATCTTGACCAGCGCCTCGACCGTGCGGTCATTCACGATCTCGCCGTCGACGACAAAGCCGTCGTGGCCGTTGATGTTGTAGGTGTCCAGCGCCACGTCGGTCATGATCGCCATGTCCGGCACCGCCGCCTTGATCGCCCGGATCGCGCGGTTGGCGTGGTTTTCAGGGTCCCAGGCACCCACGCAATCCTCTGTCCGCTCTTCGAGGCCGGTATAGGGAAAGAGGCAGATCGCGCGGATGCCCAGATCGGCCGCCGCGCGTGCGGCCTCCACGATCTTGTCGACCGACCGGCGCGACACGCCGGGCATGGACGGCACAGGCTCTTCGATACCGTCGCCCGCGCGCACGAACACGGGCCAGATGAAATCCTCGACGCTGAGGGTGTTTTGCCGCACGAGCCCCCGCACAGCCTCCGTCGCACGGGTTCGGCGCAGGCGCGTGGCGGGGTAGGGGGCTTGGGTCGGGCGCATGGTAAATGTCCAGTTTGATTGACACTCCATGGGTGCCATGGATTTTTGCGCTTGCCAAGTCTAGGCACCGCCCGGCGCCCGCGCTAAGAGGGGCGTCAATCAGAATGCGACGTCCCGGGACAGGGGCGGCCCCGAGGACAGAGTTTGGACTGGCACGCCACAATTTTTGAACTGATCGACATGCGTTCGTTCTCGAACCTGTGGTTCTGGATCGCGCTTGCCGTGGTGTGGTCGACCGCCAGCCACTGGATCCTCGGCGTGCCCTTCGATCTGGTGTCGCGGGCGCGGCGGCAGGGCGGGCAGGCGGCCGAAGACCTCGAGGCGCTGGTGCGGATCAACACCAACCGCCTGCTTTATATCAGCAAGGTGTCGGGCCTGTGGCTGCTGGGATTTGTCTGTTTCATCCTGACGGGGCTCGCGATGTTGGGCTTTGTCTACCGGGTCGAGTTTGCGCAGGCGCTGTTTTTGTTGGGCTTTCCCATGACCATCGTGGGTGCGCTGAACCTGTCGACAGCGCGGCTGATCCAGGAGCGTGAGGCGCAGGGCGAGGATCTGTGGCGCTATCTGTCGCGCCACCGCACCATCGTGCAGGCCATCGGCATGGTGTCCATATTTGTCACGGCACTTTGGGGGATGTACCAAAACCTGTCCGTCGGCCCGTTCGGCGGTTGACAGGGGCGGGGTTTGCGCCAATTGAGGCACTCCTGCACAGAGCCGACTTTTCATGACCGACAGTCCGCACATCACCGTTTCCGGCGCGCCCGAAGGGTTTGACGCCAAGCTGATCCTCGATGAGGTGGCGGCACACGGCCCCGTGGTCCATGTGGCGCGCGATGACAAGCGGCTGGCGGCGATGCAGGCGGCGCTGCGGTTCTTTGCGCCCGACATGCCGGTGCTGATCTTTCCGGGGTGGGATTGTCTGCCTTACGACCGGGTGTCGCCCAACGCGGATATCTCGGCCCAGCGAATGGCGACCCTGGCCGCGCTGGTGCACGGCATGCCGGGCCGCTTTGTGCTGCTGACCACGCTGAATGCGGCGACGCAGCGCGTGCCGGCGCGCGAACTGATGCGCGAGGCCGCGTTTTCGGCGACCGTGGGCAGCCGCGTGGATGAGGCGGGCTTGCGCGCCTTTCTGGTGCGGATGGGGTTTGTGCAAAGCCCGACCGTGACCGAACCGGGCGATTACGCCGTGCGCGGCGGCATCATCGACATCTATCCGCCCGGTGATCTGGGCCCGGTGCGGCTGGATCTGTTCGGCGACGTGCTGGACGGGGCCCGCCGCTTTGACGCCGCGACGCAGCGGACCACCGAAAAGCTCGAGGTGGTCGAGCTGGCGCCTGTGTCCGAGGTGATCCTGGATGACGCCGCCATCACGCGGTTTCGGCAGAACTACCGGCTGGAGTTCGGGGCCGCGGGCACCGACGATCCGCTGTATGAGGCGGTGAGTGCGGGGCGCAAGCATCAGGGGGCTGAGCATTGGCTGCCCCTGTTTCACGACCGGCTCGAGACGCTGTTTGACTACCTGCCCGGCGCGACCGTGTCGCTAGATGATCAGACGACCGCGACGCGGCTGGCCCGCTGGGAGAGTGTCGCGGATCAGTACGAGACGCGGCGGCTCGCGATGGAAAACCGCTCGAAACTCGACAGCGTCTACAAGCCGGCCGCCCCCGAAGGGCTGTATCTGGACGATGCCGCGTGGGAGGCGGCGGTGTCCGGCGCGCGCGTGTTGCACTTTGCCCAGCTGCCACCGGCAACGGGGCCGGGCGTCACGGATGCGGGCGGACGCATCGGACGCGATTTCGCGCCCGAGCGGCAACAGGAATCCATCAGCCTTTTCGGTGCCTTGGCGACCCATGTGAAAGCACGACTTGAAGAGGGCCCGGTGGTCATCGCCAGCTATTCCGAGGGCGCGCGGGAACGCCTGACCGGCCTGATCGAGGATGAAGGGCTGGCCGAGGCGATCCCGATCACGGATGCCACGCGCATTGGCAAGCGCGGCTTGCACCTTGTGGTCTGGGCGCTGGAACATGGGTTCACCGGGCCGGGGCTGACCGTCATTTCGGAACAGGACGTGCTGGGTGACCGGCTGATCCGCCAGCCCAAGAAAAAGCGACGCGCCGAGAACTTTTTGACCGAGACGCAGTCGCTCAGCCCCGGTGATCTGGTCGTGCATGTGGATCACGGCATCGGGCGCTATCAGGGGATGGAAGTCGTGACGGCGGCCGGTGCGGCGCACGAATGCCTGCTGCTGGAATATGCCGAACGTTCAAAACTCTACCTGCCGGTCGAGAACATCGAACTGCTCAGCCGCTATGGCCACGAAGAGGGTCTGCTCGACCGTCTGGGCGGCGGGGCGTGGCAGGCGAAAAAGGCGCGGCTGAAAGAGCGCATTCGCGAGATGGCCGACAGGCTCATCCGCATCGCCGCCGAACGAGCGCTGCGCAAGGCACCCATTCTTGAGCCGCCCCCAGGCATGTGGGACGCGTTTTCGGCCCGCTTCCCCTATCAAGAGACGGATGACCAACTGGCGGCCATCGCCGCCGTCATGGAAGACATGACCAGCGGCCAGCCGATGGATCGGCTGATCTGCGGCGATGTCGGCTTTGGCAAGACCGAGGTGGCGATGCGCGCGGCCTTTGTCGCGGCCATGTCGGGCGTGCAGGTCGCCGTGATCGCGCCGACGACGTTGCTGGCCCGCCAGCACTACAAAAGCTTTGCCGAACGCTTTCGCGGCTTTCCGGTCGAGGTGCGGCAGCTCAGCCGGTTCGTGTCGACCAAAGAGGCGAACGATGCCCGCGAGGCGCTGAACCGCGGCACGGCGGACATCGTGGTGGGCACGCACGCATTGCTGGCCAAGGGCGTGCGGTTCCAGAACCTCGGCCTGCTTGTCATTGACGAGGAACAGAAATTCGGCGTTGCCCACAAAGAGCGGTTGAAGCAATTGCGCTCGGACGTGCACGTGCTGACCCTCACCGCGACACCCATTCCGCGCACGCTGCAACTGTCGCTCACGGGCGTGCGCGACCTCAGCATCATCGGCACGCCGCCCGTCGACAGGCTCGCCATCCGCACCTATGTCAGCGAGTTCGACGCCGTGACCATCCGCGAGGCGCTGCTGCGCGAACATTATCGCGGCGGGCAGTCGTTTTACGTGGTGCCGCGCATCAGCGACCTGCCCGAGATCGAAGAGTTTCTGAAACAGCAGCTGCCGGAGCTGACTTATGTCGTGGCGCACGGCCAGATGGCCGCCGGAGAGCTCGATGACCGCATGAACGCGTTTTACGACGGCAAGTTCGACGTGCTGCTGGCCACGACGATTGTTGAATCGGGCCTCGATATCCCCACGGCCAACACCATGGTGATCCACCGCGCGGATATGTTCGGACTGGCACAGCTGTACCAGATCCGCGGTCGTGTGGGCCGATCCAAGACGCGCGCATATGCCTATCTGACGACGAAACCGCGCGCCAAGCTGACGGGCACGGCCGAGAAACGGCTGCGCGTTCTGGGCTCGCTCGACACGCTGGGTGCGGGCTTTACGCTGGCCTCGCAGGACCTCGACATTCGTGGGGCGGGCAATTTGCTGGGCGAAGAGCAGTCGGGCCAGATGCGCGATGTGGGCTTTGAGCTGTACCAGTCGATGCTGGAAGAGGCGATCGCCAAGATCCGGTCTGGCCAGATGGAGGGGCTGACCGAAGAGGATGACGGCCAATGGGCGCCACAGATCAATCTGGGCGTGCCAGTGCTGATCCCCGAAGACTATGTGCCCGATCTTGATGTCAGGCTGGGATTGTATCGCCGTCTCAGTGGGTTGACGCGCAAAGTTGAACTGGAAGGCTTTGCCGCCGAGCTCATCGACCGCTTTGGCAAGCTGCCGCGCGAGGTGAACACGCTGATGCTGGTCGTGCGGATCAAGGCGATGTGCAAGAAGGCGGGCATTGCCAAGCTGGATGGCGGGCCCAAGGGGGCGACGATCCAGTTCCACAACGACAAGTTCGCCTCGCCCCAGGGCCTCGTCGAGTTCATCCAGGATCAGCGCGGCATGGCCAAGGTCAAGGACAACAAGATCGTGGTGCGCCGCGATTGGAAGACCGACCCCGACAAGATCAAGGGCGCGTTCGCCATTGCCCGCGATCTGGCGGAAAAGGTCGTGGCGCAGAAAAAGGCCAAAGCCTAGACCAGCGCCGCCTCGGCCCGCCGCATCATCTGCATCAGGATCGACCCGATGACGCAGAAGAGCAGGATGAGCACCGCCAGCGGCAAGGGCGTGCCGTCAAAGAGCAACCCGACGGGCGAGGCGATGACCGCCCCAAACACCGTGGACACAGCGCCGATGACAGACGCCGCCATGCCCGCGACATGGCCCATCGGCTCCATCGCCATGGCGTTGAGGTTGGCCACGGTCAGCCCGGCTTGAAACATCACACCCCATTGCCAGACCAGATAGACGGCAAAGACGCCCGGCAGGTCCGCCATGAGGTAAAGGACAAAGAGGCTCGACAGCACGACCTGCACCGCCAGCGCCCATGTCACCAGGCGCCGCATGCCGAAGCGGCCTACGATGGCCGCGTTCAGCAGGCTCGAGATGCCGGAGGCGACGGCAATCGCCCCGAACCAGATGGGAAAGCTGTCAGCCCGGCCAAAGGCGATGTCAAAGATCGGTTGCACCATCGTGAGGATGGAAAACAGGATGGCCATCATCAGTGTCTGCACGATGATCGACAGGCGCACGGTGGGATGCACGACGATCTGCCGCACCGCATCCGCGATCAGCGTCCAGCGCAGCGGGCGGCGGTCGTCGGGGGCCAGCGTTTCGCGCATGCGCAGGCCGAACCACAGGATCAGGACCAGACCAAAGATCAAAAAGGCGGCAAAGATCGCGCGCCAGCCAAAGGCGTCGGCAATGACCGCGCCGATAAACGGCGCGATGCCCGGCACAAGGAGGAACACCATCATCGTCAGCGACAGGATCGACGCCATGCTGCGCCCGGAATAAAGATCGCGGATGATCGCCGCCGACACGACGCGCGGCCCGGCGGCGCCGAGGCCCTGCAGGATGCGCGCGGCCAGCATCATCTCGAGCGTGGGGGCAATCCAGCTGAGCACAGATCCCAACGCATAGATGCCGAGACCCAGATAAAGCACCGGCTTGCGCCCCCACGCATCCGACAGGGGCCCCATAAAGAACGTGCCCAGCCCCATACCGATCACGAAAAAGGTGAGGATCAGCGCGGCCTGGGCCGTGCCGCCGGGTGCGATATCCGCCGCCATCTCGGGCAGGACGGGCAGCATCGCGTCGATGGAAAAGGCGATGGTGGCGAACATCATCGCCATCAGCGCGATGAACTCGACCTTGCCCATACTGTGAGGATGCTGCTTTGACACGCGCCTGCCTGGTGGTTCGCACCGCTGACGCGGCTGAACGTCATACTGGCGACGCGTTACAGGAATGGCAACGACCCACGGTTGAATTTTACGCGATTGTTCGGGCAGGTCACAAAACGTGATCAGTGCGTGGTCTGTGTCAGCTCCGCAATGACCTTGGCCCACAGTTCGGGCGGTTGCGCGCCGGGCACGGCATGCTGCTGCGCGACGATGAACGTGGGCACCGAATTGACCCCCATGGACCGGCTGTGCGCGTCGCGGGCGGCGATGTCGTCACGGTCGGCGTCCGAGCCGAGCAGGCGCAGGACCACGCTGGCGTCCATGTCGATCGTGTCGGCGATGTCCGCCAGCACCTCGTGGTCGCCGATGTCACGGGCGTCGACGAAATACGCCTTGAACAGGGCCGACACGGCCGCCGTCTGCTTGCCCTCGATCCCCGCCCAGTGGATCAGACGGTGAGCGTCCAGCGTGTTGGGCGTGCGCTGCATGCCTTCGAAGTCGATCTTGAGCCCGGCTTTCTCCGCGTTCTCGACGACGGGCGCATAGGCGCGCACGGCACCGTCCTTGCCGCCGAACTTGCCCTCCAGATAGGCGCGGCGGTCCATGCCTTCGGACGGCATGTCGGGGTTCAGCTGGAACGGATGCCATTCGATCACGAAAGGATGGTCCGGATGCGCTTCGAGCGCGCGGTCCAGATGCGCCTTGCCGATATAGCACCAGGGGCAGATCGGATCTGACATGATGTCGAGTTTGATCGCGTCGGTCATGAGGGTGTCTTTCTTGATTTCGGCCAGAACTGATGTAGGCGACGGCGGACGAGCTTGCCATTGGGCCCAAGGGGCAGCATGGGCAAGTGGACATAGGCGCGCGGCTGCTTGTAGCGGGCGAGCCGTGCGGCGGCATGGGCGTGCAACTCGGTTTCATCCGTTGCGGCGCGCCCGGTGTAAAAGGCGACGATGATCCGTTTGCCCGGCGCAAGCTCCACCTCGGTCACACCGCAGGAGGTGACGCCGGGCGCGCCCGCCACCACCATCTCGACCTCGATGGGAGACACGCGAAAGCCGCCCGCGTTCATCATGTCATCGCGGCGGCCCAGATAGGTGATCTCGCCACTTGCATTCATCTCGCCGGTGTCACCGGTCAGGAACCAGTCGCCCTGGAACTTGTCGGCCGTCTCGCCCGGTGCGTCGACATAGCCCAGCATCAGGCCCGGGTCATCGCGGTGCACCGCGATGGTGCCGCTGGTGCCGACGGGCACCGGGCCCTCCGCGCCGAGGATGGCAACCTTGCGCCCCGGTTGCGGCCGCCCAAGCGCGGTGTCGGCACAGGGGTTTGTCGGGCAGGCGGAGATGAAGGTGGAGCATTCGGACATGCCGTAGGCTTCGAACACCGGCGTGCCCGTCGCATCGGCCCAGCGTGTGTGCAGGGCCGATGGCATCTTTTCCCCGGCACTCAGGCCATGGCGCAGATGCGGCAGCGGGGGCGGCGTGCCGCGGTCGAGCATCTGGCGATAGACGCCCGGCGCGGCGGCAAAGATGGTGGCGCCGTGGTCGCGCAGCAGATCGCCCAACGCCTCGGGCGGGGTGCCGGGCGCGGGGATCAACGCGGTGGCCCCCACCGTCCACGGGTCCATCAGACCCGTGCCCAGCGTATAGGTCCAGTTGAACGCACCCGCGTGCAGGACGACATCGCGCTCGCTCAGCCCATACCAGTGTTCGAACATCATCCGTCGCGCCCAGATCGCGCGATGCGCGTGGCCCACGGCGCGGGGCTGGCCCGAGGTGCCCGAGGTATAGACGATGTAGCCAAGCCGGTTGGGATCGCCCAGATACAGCTTGGCCGGGGCTGCGTCCCGCAAGGCGCGCAACGTGTGCAGGCCCATATGCGGCGCCTCAAAGGCCGAGGCCACATCCGGATCATGCAGCACGATGCGCGGCTGCAATTCGGCGATGATCCGCGCCACCTCGGGTGTCGTGAGGGCGGGCGAGGTGGGTACCGGCACCAGTCCCGCGGCCATCGCGCCCAGATAGGCGATGGGAAAGTCGAGCGTGTTGCCAAGCCGCATCACGACGACGTCGCCCGGCTGGAAGCCCGCCGTTCGCAGCCCCGATGCCGTCCCGAGAACTGCCGCGTTCAGCTGCGCATAGCTCATGTCCTCGCGGCTGTCGGCGCCGACAACGGCCACGGCCGTCTTGTGGCCAAGCGCCTCTGCGCGCGCAAGCACATGTCCGGCCAGATTGAACGGGGACGGGCAGGGCAGGTAGGGACCGCTGTCAAAGAGGCTCAGCATAGCGCCTCGCTAGACGCCCGCGCGGACCGTTGCAAGCCCGTGAGCGCGCCCCTATAGAGGACGGCATGCAAGGAAAAGACCCCAAATCGCTGATCCAGATCGCCCGTGCCGGTGGTCGGGACGAGACGTCGGAGCCGCTGGATCTGGGCGCGCGTGTGCGCGAGCTGCGCAAGGCGCGCGACTGGACGCTGGAGCAGGCGGCGGGGCAGGCGGGGCTTGCCCGGTCGACCCTGTCGAAGATCGAGAACGGCCAGATGTCGCCCACCTACGAGGCGCTGAAAAAGCTGGCCGTTGGCCTTGAGATCAGCGTGCCGCAGCTCTTTACGCCGCCGGAAAAAGGTCAGGTGAACGGACGCATGGTTGTCACAACGTCGGGTGAGGGCAACGCCCAGGCCACCGCGACCTATGAACACGAGTTGCTGGCCGAGACGCTGACCAAAAAGACGATGCTGCCCTATCGTGCTCGCGTGCGGGCGCGCACGATGGAAGAGTTCGACGGCTGGGTCCGTCATGATGGCGAAGAGTTTCTGTATGTGCTGACAGGCGTCGTGCGGCTGTACACCGAGTTTTACGAACCGGTCGAGATGCGCCGGGGCGACAGCGCCTATTACGACGCCACGATGGGGCATAACGTGATTTCGGTGAGCGATGAGGATGCGACGATCCTCTGGGTCACGTCGCTGGCCTGAGGATCAGGCCGATTGGCGCTGTTTCCTGCGCCGGTCTAGGAACGCGTCAAACGCGGCGCGCGCTTCTTTCAGGGACATATCGTGGGTGGCGGCGAGGTAGCTTTCAAAGCGGTCCTGGTCGGCCTTGAGGAACGGCATCGCGCTGGGTTCGAGATGTGGAAATTCGCTGCGCAGCGCCGAATAACTGCTCGCCCAATCGCGCGTGAGATCGTTCCAGCTCATGCCAGACCCCCGAAGTTAGTGCGTCCCGAGATCTCGCCGGACATGGCCAGCAGATCATCCCCACAACGGGAAAATATAACAAAAAGATAACAGAGCAACCTTTTAATGGAAAAGACGCCGGAATACAGCCACCGATAGAACGGCCGCCACGCATTGCACGGCGACAAAGGCCGCGATGTGACCGGGGTAAATCCCTGCAAACGTGTCGGAAAATCCACGTGCGAGGGTCACCGCCGGATTGGCAAAGCTCGTGGAGGAGGTGAACCAATATGCACCGGTGATATATAGTGCAACCAACGTCGGCACCGCGTCGGGCCGTGATTTCAGCCCGCCAAAGATCACAAAGAGCAGGCCAAAGGTCGCGATCCCTTCGGACCACCACTGCGCCGGTCCGGTCCGGTGCAGCGTCTCGCTGACTTGCAGCAGCGGCAGGTCGAACATCGCATGGGTGGCCCAGACGCCCAGCAGACCGCCCGCCACCTGCACGATGACGTAAGCCAGCGCCATGACGATCCCGATCTCGCCGCGCAAGGCAAAGGCGAGCGTGACCGCTGGGTTGAAATGCGCGCCCGAGATCGGCCCCAGCACGGTGATGATACAATAGAGCATGCAGCCGGTCGCGATCGCGTTGGCCAAAAGCGCGATGGCGACGTTCCCGTCGGACAGGCCCTCGCCCATGATGCCCGAGCCGATGACGCTGACCAGCAGGAGCGCCGTGCCCAGGCCTTCGGCCACCAGTTTGCGGATCATGCGCCTTACTCTTCGTACCACCAGAATTGCGGCATCCAGTCGGGCCCGTCGCCATAGATGGGCAGGGTGTCCGGATACTTCATCTCGGCCACATGCGCGATGCGCCCCGACGTGAACTGCCAGAACGGCACCACATAGCGGCCCGCAATCAGCAACCGGTCCAGCGCGCGGGTGGCGGCGATGCTGTCCTCGCGCGTGGTCGCGGTCAGCATGGCGTCGATCATCGCGTCGATGGCCGGATCCTTGGCGCCCATGAGGTTGGGCGTGCCCTCCTCGTCCGCGGCGGTGGAGCCCCAGTAAAAATACTGCTCATTGCCCGGCGACAGCGACATCGCGCGGCGATGGTAGGTCATGTCGAAATCATAGGTGCCGGTGCGCGCGGTGAACTGTGCCCCGTCCACAAGGTCGACCGACACGTCGATGCCCATCTGCTGCAGCGCCTGCATATACAGGTCGGCAATGGCGCGGTGTTCGGAGTTGTTCTGATCCAGCAGGATCGTGAAGGCCATCGCCCTGCCATCGGCATTGCGCAGCTTGCCGTTCTGCGGGGTCCATCCCGCCTCTTCCATCAGGCTCAGCGCGCGGCGCAGGCCGCGGCGGTTGCGCAGCGACCCATCGCTGGCAGGCAGTGCATAGCCTTCCATCACGCCCGGCAACAGCTTGCCGTTGAACGGGGCGAGCAGTTCGGCCACCCGACCCTTGGCCGCACCCGGTTCCATCGCCAGCGGCGAGTTGGAGAAATACGAGGTGATGCGCGGTTGCGCCCCCCCGGTGAGCGTGTCGTTGATGTATTCGAAGTTGAAGGCGGTGATCAGCGCCTCGCGCACGCGCCAGTCATCGAACGGGGCCTTGCGGGTGTTCATCACGAACCCGGTGATGCCGGACGGTTTCTGATGCGCAATCTCGGATTTGATGACGGCGCCATTTGCAGCGCGCGGAAAGTTGTAGCCGCTGGCCCATTTTTCGGCGTTGAACTCGCGCACGGCGGACACTTCGCCCGCCTTGAACGCCTCGAGCACCACATCGCCGTCCCCGTAGAAATCGATGGTGATCTCATCAAAGTTGAACGTGCCGCGGCGAAAGTTCAGGTCCGCGCCCCAATAGTCCGGGTTGCGGGTGAGGGTGACATTCCGCGCCGCCTCGAAATCGCTGACCATGTAGGGGCCCGAGCCAATGGGCACATCGGCGATGGCGGCGTTGGCGAAATCCTTGCCCTCCCATTGCGCCTTTTGCAGGATCGGGCGCATGCCAGCCAGCAGGGCCAGTTCGCGGTTTTCGGTGTTGAAGGTGAATTTGACCGACCGCGGACCTGTCTGTTCGAGGCTTTGGATCTGCGTCCACAGGCTGCGGTAGCGGCCATGCCCTTCGGTGCCCAGCGTCTCGTAGGACCAGATGACATCCTCGACCGTCACCGGGCTGCCATCGGAGAATCGCGCCTCTTCCCGAAGGGTGAATTCGACCCAGCTGCGGTCGGCATCCGTCTCAATCGATTCGGCGAGCAGACCGTACAGCGCAAAGGGCTCGCCCCGGCTGCGGCCCATCAGGCTTTCATGGGTCAGAAAGCGCAGCTGCCAGGGCACGTTGCCCTTCTGGATAAAGGGATTGAGCGAATCAAAACTGCCCGTGTTGGCCAGCGTGATGGCCCCGCCCTTGGGCGCGTCCGGGTTCGCATGGGGCAGGGACGCAAAATCTGGTGGAAGCTGCGGTGCCCCATACATAGCTATGCCATGCATGGGCTCGGCCCGGACGGCTCCGACCGCCAAAAGGGCCACGCTCAGAATCGCGCCGAAACCTGCCAGACGGCCCCGTCCGATTTGGAAAAAATCCCGCTCCATTTTGGCAACAATCCCTCATAGCCCTTGTTTTGTTAATCTTAGCGGCGTCGGGACATTTACGCATTATCAAACTTTTAGCTTGGACTCTTCGGGCGGGTTTGCGTATAACAAGGGCACTGCTCGATAGGTTTCTTGCCTGTATGAAACCTGCCTCAATAACTTAACGCCGGCTTCGTGCCGGCGTTTTTTTTGGCAGTTTTCGCGTCCGTTTCAGACGGTCGCTGCGTCCAGTCGCTGCGTCATGTAGCCGTCGATGTCAGGGGGATCTTGTATCATATGCGCCCTCCATGCCGCTTGTTCGGCCTGGATGATGGCCAGCTCCCACACGCAGGCAACGACCGGGCGGGTGATCGTGTCCATGGGCGCCGCGCCGTAGCTGGCCCTGTGGATGTGCTGGCACAGGACCGATCCCATGGCCCACCAGTAAAACCCGATCGACACGCCATCGCTGCCGGGGTGGACGATGGCAAAGCCGAGCCCATTGCTGTCGCCCAGCCCGTCCACACGGGGCGGAACCTCGCTGTCCAACACGCGGTGCGCTGTTGCAAGCGTTTCGGGCCCAATGCGTTGGCCCGCTGCGCATAGGCCATATGCTTTGAGGGTGAGCAGATCTGTCCGCCAGATGCCCAGATCGCTCAGGCTGCGCAGGTGATCACGGGCGATGGGTCCGCTCATGCGGGCGGCTGTGTCGGATCTTTGCCGTTGGGATAGACCAGCCCGGCCGAGATCACGAGCTTGGCCGCGTCTTCCACCGACATCTCGAGCTTGATCACATCTTCGACAGGGAAGAACAGCAAGAAGCCCGAGGTCGGGTTGGGCGTCGTGGGAACAAACACGCTCAGCAATTCACCGGCGTTGCCGCCTTTTTCGTTCACCTCGCCCTTGGCGGTGGTGGAGATAAAGCCGATGGCCCAGATGCCCTTGCGCGGATATTCGATCAGGCAGGCCTGTTCGAACGACCGTTCGGACTGCGCAAAGACCGTTTCCGAGATTTGCTTGATGCCAGAATAGATCGAGCGGACGACAGGCGTCCGCTCCACCAGATGTTCTGCCCAACGGATCAGCGACCGGCCGATATAGCCCTTGGCCACCCAACCGATAAAGACGGTGAACAGAAGAAAGACGATGACGCCCACGCCGCGCACATTGACGTTAATCCAATCCTCATTTGCGACCGTGGTGCCATTCGGCCCCTCGACGAAACGCGGATTGCCCAGCCAGTAGTTCACGATGGAATCGGGCTGCCAGGCGGTGGGGACCAGCGGCCAGACAAAGCCGTCGACCCAGCCGATCACCGTCCAGATCAGCCAGATGGTCAGCCCGACAGGTGCAATCACCACCAGCCCGGTCAGGAATGACGCCCGCAGCCGCGCGATGATACCCGGGCGGCGTGGCTGGTCAGGATCAAAGGGTGTGTTCATCTGGTCGGCCTGCAGTTGCGTTGCCTAGTTAGGCGAGCAGGCCAGCAACTACAATGCCTTGTGCAGGATGGTTCAGCCCGGCTGTGCGGCATTGCTCAAATGCGTGGCGATTTCCGCAGCCAGCCGCGCGTTGTTTCGGACGAGGGCGATATTGGCGTCCAGCGACCGGCCGCAAGTCAGCTCGAATATGCGCTGCAGCAGGTAGGGCGTCACGCCCTTGCCGGTGATGCCATGCGCGGCCGCATCGGCGGTGGCGCGCGCGATGATGGGGGCGAGGGTGTCGCGGGCAATCTCGGCCTGCGCCGGGATCGGATTGGCGACAAGCTGCCCACCGGGCAGGCCCAGCGTGGCGCGCATGGCGTGGGCGGCGGCGATCTCGGCGGCGCTGTCCATGCGCAACGGCGCCTTGATGTCGGCGCTGCGCGACCAAAAGGCGGGCATGTCGTCCTGCCCGTAGGCGATGATGGGCACGCCTTGGGTTTCCAGCACTTCGAGCGTCTTGGGGATGTCGAGGATCGCCTTGGCCCCGGCGGCCACGACGGTGACGGGGGTTTGCGCCAGCTCCAGCAGATCGGCGGAGATGTCAAAGCTGTCTTCCGCGCCCTTGTGCACGCCACCGATCCCGCCCGTGGCAAAGACGGCGATGCCCGCCACGCGCGCCGCGATCATCGTGGCGGCCACGGTCGTGGCACCGGTGCCGCCTGCTGCCATGCACACGGCCATATCGGCGCGGCTCAGCTTGGCCACGTCCCGTGCCTGTGCCAGCGCTTCGAGCTGGTCTGCGGTCAGGCCCACATGCAGCGTGCCGTCGATCACGGCAATGGTCGCAGGCACCGCACCTGCGGCGCGCACATCCGCCTCGACCTGCTGCGCCACCTCGAGGTTTTGCGGCCAAGGCATCCCGTGCGTGATGATCGTCGATTCGAGCGCCACGATGGGTGCGCCGGTGGTCAATGCGTCGGCCACGTCGGGCGCGGGGGTATAAAGCGTCATCCCGGTGTCTTTCCTGAAACGTAGTTTGCGGCGGTGTCCAGCGCTTGCGCCAGCGCCTCTGCCGGTTCGGCGCCGCGCGTCTCGGCGGCGATATGGGCGGCCATGAACGTGTCGCCCGCACCCGTGACCCGGGTCACCAGCACCTGGGGCGGCGTGGCGCTGTGCACGCCGTCGGCACTGCCGTCGGTCGCCATGTCGCCACCATCGGTGACCAGCACGCGTGCGGCCCCCCGGTCAAGCAGGCCGCTGGCCGCGTCGGCAGAGCTGTCAAAGCTGCGCTGGCACAGCAGCCCCGCCTCTTCCAGGTTGACGTAGAGCGTGCCGCGCCCATGGGTGAGAAAGGGGGTCAACCGCTCGGCCTTGCCCGGCGAGGCGGGGGCGACGCGCAGGTCGGCCCGGGCCAGCACGGGGCTGGTCGCAATCTCGTTCAGCAGGTCGATGGTCAGGTTTCCGTCCAGCGCCGCGAGGCCTGTGTAAGGCGCAGCCTCGGTGGCCAGGGTGCCGTCGGTGAGCGGCCGCAGGATCTTGGCGCCCGCGCTTTCCAGCGAATGGGCGTCGGCGATGGCGGCGATCAGGCCGTTGGCCCCCTCGACCGCCATATACTGATCGGTCGGCAGATCGTCGGAGCGGTAGACCGTGTCGGTGATCAGCCCGCGCGCGGTGCAGGCGTTGATCAGCTCATCGCCCTCGGCATCCCGCCCAATCGCGGTGAGCAGGGCGGGCGTCAGGCCAAAGCGGGCCAACGTCATCGCGATGTTCATGGCCACGCCACCGGGCAGCCGGGTAATACGCCCCGGCACGTCCGAGCCCTGGCGCATCGCCAGCGGCGCGCGGCCGATCACGTCCCAGAGGACCGAACCAATGCACAGGATGTCGGGGCTGCGTGTCATGGCGCGCTTCTGCCTGCGTGCAGGGGCAAGGACAAGGCCTAGCGCACCGGCACGGCAAAGGTGAGTGCCGCCCAATACGTGTCCCAGACCGCGCCCACATCCTCGGGGCTCGGCTCCAGCACCACCGCGTCAAAGAGGTAGTCATGTCCTTGTGTCACCGGAATGCGCGCCACGCCGTCGCTGTCGGTCCGGTAGAGCGATACGGTGACTGTGCCATCCGGGGCGCGGTCGAACACCTCGACCTGCGCATCGGCGCGCAGCGTGTCGCCGTAGTGCAATCGTACGCGCATCGTGCCGTCAAATCCCGGGCCATAGGGGTTGGTGAGCGCCACAAACTCTGTCAAGAGACCCGCGCGCGCATCCGCGCCCAACCCGTCGCCCACGGCAAACAGCGCCTTGGCGTGGCGCGTGTACCGCTCCTTGAACGGCGGGGCCGGAAAGAACAGGGCATCGTGCTGCGCGCGCCATCCGTCGAAATCCTTGTGATCCGCGAATGTCTGGAACTTGCCCCACGTCTTGTAGGTGACAAAGGACGGCATGGTTTCGTGGACCGCCACGACCAGCCCGGATCCAGGCGCGGGTGTGTCGAGGGCGGGGTTGTTGCCGGTCCGCGGGGACAGGGCGCGCATGTCTCCGTCCCGGATCAGGTCGAACCGGGCGCTGCGCCGGTCGAAATAGGCCAGCGACACGCCTTCGAAGTCTTCCCCGTTCTTGAACCGCGCCACGAGGCTCTCGCCCGGTGCGACTTGATATCGCTCCGCTTCGATCCAGAACTCATGGGCGGTTGCAAAGCTGGCGCAGATGGCACACCAAACAACACAGGCGATACGGGCGAGGATCATGATGCGACCTTTGAAAACCATTCACACAAGCCTGTGGCATTGGGCGGTGGTGTCAACCCTCTGGCTGACGATGAGCGTCACGTCCGCCACCGCGCATGAAGTCGTGCCGAGCATCGGCGATCTGACCGTCACGGACGGGCAGGCGGTGCTGACATTGCAGATCAATATCGAGGCACAGCTGTCCGGCATCGACCTCGACGTGACCAGCGACACCAACGATGCGCCGAATGCCGCGGATTATGACGCGTTGCGGGCCCTGTCCGGCGACGCGGTCGCGGCGCGGGTGCCCGAGCTGCTGGCCCGGTGGAACGCCTTGCCGCTGCTCGCGGCGGATGGCCCCGTCACGCTCGCGGTACAATCCATCGACGTGCCCGAGGTTGCCAATGCCGAGCTGCCGCGCATCTCGGACGTGGTGCTGACGGGCCCGGTGGAGGCCGCGCAAATCGTCGTCAACTGGCCCGATGGCGCCGGTGATCTGGTGGTGCGGCAGCAAGGGGTCGATGACCCCTATACCGGGCTGATCTCCGGCGGGTCGGGCAGCGCGCCCATCGCGCTCCGCGGGGGGGGCGCGGCCAGCGGCTGGCAAACCTTTGTCGATTACATCCCCGTCGGGTTCGATCACATCCTGCCCAAGGGGCTGGATCACATCCTGTTCGTGCTGGGCCTGTTTTTCCTGTCGACGCGGCTTGGCCCGCTCTTGTGGCAGGTGACGGCCTTTACCCTGGCGCATACCGTGACACTGGCGCTGGGGGCCCTTGGGGTGGTCAATATCCCCGGCGCGATTGTCGAGCCGCTGATTGCGGCGTCGATCGTGTATGTGGCGGTCGAGAATATCTTTGCTCGCAAGATGAACAGCTGGCGACCGCTGATCGTGTTTGGCTTTGGCCTGCTGCACGGGCTTGGCTTTGCCTCGGTGCTCGGAGAGTTCGGCCTGCCCGAGGGCACGTTCCTGGCCGCGCTGATCGGCTTTAACGTCGGGGTGGAGCTGGGGCAGCTGACCGTGATCGCGTTGGCGGCCATCGCCCTGTGGCTGGGCTGCCGCGCGGCGGATCTGGCCCGGCTGGACGGCGTCGAAGGCGTGGTCGAGGAATACCCGGTCATGTTCCGGGCCTGGTCGATCACCGGCTCGCTCATCATCGCGGTGGTGGCGATCTGGTGGGTGATCGAACGGACGCTGCTTTAGCCCAAGGGGGCCAGCAGTGTGCCAAGGGCCAGGGCGGGATCGTCCTGGTCCCAGATCTCCTCTCCGATGGCCAGAAAGTCGGTGATCGCGGCCAACTGCGTGACGGCCGCGACGGTCATCCCCCCCTCGGCGACAACGGGCACCTCGATCATCTCGCTCCACCAGGTAAAAAGATCGCTGTCCGCCGCCGCCGCGTCCGCGACAGCCGTAACCGGGCCAAAGGCGATGTAATCCGCGCCTGCCTCACCGGCGGTCATGCCGTCATGGCGCGAGGTCCCGCAAAAGCTGCCCACAATGGCATCGGGCCCCAGCGCCTTGCGCGCCTCCCGGACCGAGCGGGTGGCGTCCGTCAGGTGCACACCATCGAGGCCAAGCCGCGTGGCAAGCCCCGGATGGTCGTCCACCACGATGGCCACGTCGCGCGCATGCGCCACCGCCCGGCAGGCGTCGGCGGCGCGCGCGATCCGATCCTCGTCCCGCGTGGCCAGCGCCAGGCGCAGGCAGGCGGCGGGATGCGTGTCGAGCACGCGCGCAAGTGTATCGGGAAAGCGCGACAGCTCGATCACCGGCGGCGTCAGAAGGTAGAGTTGCGGCTGCTCGGGTGGGCGCATTGGCGTGGTCCTTTTGATTTGGCGGCAGGACTAGCGGAAACGCCTGGGATTGGAAACTTCTATGCCTCCGGCGGGGATTTTTTGGGGACAAAGACAGGGCGCGGCGGTGCTCTTGCCTTTGCGGTCTTGCGCGCGATAGACGCCGGGGCATGACACCCACATTTGTCCTCACGCGGCCCCAGATGGGCGAGAATATCGGCGCCTCGGCGCGCGCCATGCTGAACTTCGGCCTCGACCGGATGCGCATCGTCGGCCCGCGCGACGGCTGGCCGAACCCGGCGGCCGTTGCGATGGCCAGCGGCGCGGGGCGGGTGCTGGACGCGGCGAGCCTGCACGACGATCTGTCGGGGGCGCTGGGGGACTGCACCTATGTCTATGCCACGACGGCGCGGCCGCGCGACATGACCAAGGATGTGCTGAGCCCCGAGGCCGCGATGCGGGATGCCGCCCGGCGCATTGCAGCGGGCGGCCACGTGGCGGTGATGTTCGGGCCGGAACGCGCAGGCCTCGAGAATGAGGATGTCGTGCAGGCGAACGCGATCATCTCGGTGCCGGTGAACGCGGAGTTTCCATCGCTGAACCTTGCCCAATGCGTGCTGTTGGTGGGCTACGAGTGGATGCGCGCCAGCGCGGATGTCGTGGACAAGACCACCGAGATGGCGGGCACCGATTGGGCCAATGTCGCAGAGATCGACCATCTGGCGCGCCATTTCGAGGAACGGCTGGAGGAGGCGGGGTTCTTCTTCCCCGACCACAAGGCCGCGAGCATGAAGGTGAACCTGCGCAATCTGTGGAGCCGGATGCCGCTGACCCGCGCAGATGCGCAAACGCTGCACGGCATGCTGCGTCAGATGGTCCGCTGGGCAAACCGCCGCTGACGCTGGACGCCTCTGCCCCTGCGACATAGGTTGCCCGACAACAACGCAAGAGGCTGCTTCATGGCAAAGCAACGCAGTATTTTCGAAGAGGTCGGGACCACTCAGAAACAGGTGGCCGAGACCGGCGTGATCGACCGTGGGCGCAGTGGCGCGCGCGGTGCGATCCGGGTCTGGCTTATGATGCTGTTTGCGCTGGTGGTGGTGATGATCGCCGTGGGCGGGCTGACGCGCCTGACCGACAGCGGGCTCAGCATCACCGAATGGCGCCCGATCACCGGGGCGATCCCGCCGCTGAATGCCGCGGATTGGGAGCTGGAGTTCGACAAGTACAAGGCCATCGATGAATGGCGCATCCAGAACCAGTGGATGACCATGGCCGATTTCAAGGTCATCTATTGGTGGGAATGGGGCCACCGTCAACTGGGCCGTGTGATCGGCCTCGTCTGGGCCGTCGGATTCCTGTGGTTCCTGGTGCGGCGCAAGATCCCCACCGGCTGGACGCCCAAATTGCTGGGCATCGGCCTGCTGGGAGGGCTGCAGGGCGGTATCGGCTGGTGGATGGTGGCCAGCGGCGTGACGCAAGGCGAGGGCATGGTGGATGTGGCAAGCTACCGGCTCGCCACGCATCTGGGGCTCGCCTTTGTCATCCTTGGCTTTATCGCCTGGTTCACCTTCCAGCTGGGCCGCGAGGAACGCGATCTGATGCAGGCCCGCCGCAGCAAGGAGGCGCGGCTTTTTTCGATATCGACCGGGTTGATGCATTTCGCGTTTCTGCAGATCCTGATCGGTGCGCTGGTGGCCGGGATCGATGCCGGCCGCAGCTATACCGATTGGCCGTTAATGGGCGGGCAGATTCTGCCCGCGACCGCCTTCAACCTCGAACCGCTATGGCGCAACTTCTTTGAAAGCCCGGGGCTCGTGCAGTTCATCCACCGGGTGGCGGGCTACCTGCTGGCCGCCTTTGCCGTTGTCGTGTGGCTGCGCGGGCGCCGGTCGGCACATGCCAACACGCGCACCGCCTTTCATGCGATGATCGCGGTGCTGGCGCTGCAGGTCCTGCTGGGCATCATGACGGTGCTGTATGGTGCGCCCTGGCAACTGGCCATTGCGCACCAGTTCGTCGCGGTGGTGCTGTGGGTGCTGATCCTGCGGGCCCGTTTCCTCGCGGGCTATCCCATTGCAACATCGATCCGGGGGACCGCGTGATGACGGCCTATGACGACCTGATGGCGTTTGAACATGACACGCAAGCGCTGGGGCAGGTGGCTGGGCGGCTCGGCTGGGATCAGGAGACGGTGATGCCGCGCGGGGCCGCCCCGCAGCGCGGCGAAGAGATGGCGGCGCTGGAAAAGGTGCTGCACGCCCGGCGCACCGCCCCGCAGGTTGGTGACTGGCTGGCCGCGATCGATGCTGCGCGCCTCGACCCGGTGGGGCAGGCGCAGCTGCGCGAAATCCGGCGCAGCTACGACCGTGCCTCGAAAGTGCCCGCAGACCTCGCGGCCACCATCGCCAAGGTCACCTCGGCCGCGCAGGGCACATGGGCCGAAGCCCGGGCGGCGGATGATTTCGCCGCCTTTGCCCCTGTGCTCGAAGAGGTGATCGGCCTCAAACGGCAAGAAGGCCAGGCCTTGGCCCAGGGCGGCGATGTCTATGACGCGATGCTGGAGGATTACGAACCGGGCACCACCGGTGCCGACCTCGAGGCGATGTTCGGCGCCCTGCGCCCCGCGCTTGCCACACTGCGGGCGGAGATCCTCGACGCGCCGCCAGCCGCGGAAGTGACAGGGGCCTTCGACGAGGCCGCGCAATTGCAGCTGAGCGCACTGCTGGCGCGTACCTTCGGCTATGACGAAGCGCATGGGCGGATCGACAAGGCGGTGCATCCGTTTTCGTCCGGGTCAGGCCTCGATGTGCGGATCACGACACGGACAAACCCCACCGACCCGTTCAACTGCTTTTACTCCACCATCCACGAAGTGGGCCACGCCTGTTACGAGCAGAACATCGATCCGGCCTACCTGCTGACACCGCTGGGCCGGGGCGTGTCAATGGGCGTGCATGAAAGCCAGAGCCGTATTTATGAAAACCAGCTGGGCCGCAGCCGCGCCTTTACCGGCTGGCTCTACGGCCAGATGCGCGACGCGTTCGGCGATTTCGGGATCGATGGCGAGGATGCGTTCTATGGCGCCGTCAATGCTGTGTCCAAAGGGTATATCCGCACCGAAGCGGATGAGGTCCAATACAACCTCCATGTGTTGCTGCGCTTTGACCTGGAGCGGGCGCTGATGGCGGGCGACCTCATGGTCAGCGATCTGGAGGCTGCGTGGAACGACCGCTTTGCCGCCGATTTCGGGTATGCGGTCGACAGGCCGTCAAACGGGGTGCTGCAGGATGTGCACTGGTCCGTCGGCCTCTTTGGCTATTTCCCGACCTACTCGCTGGGCAATGTCTATGCCGGATGCCTCTACGAGGCGCTGCGGGCGGCGGTGCCTGCGCTGGACGATCAACTGGCGGCCGGCGATGTCTCGGCCGCCACTTGGTGGCTGCGGGACCACGTGCAGGTGCACGGAGGGCTGCTGAGCCCGCGTGACACGATTGCGCAGGCCAGCGGCATGACCCTGGGGCCGGAGCCGCTGCTGGCCTATCTGCAGGCGAAATTCCGCACGCTCTATCGGCTGTAAGCTGCTGGTTTCGGGCGCCGGACGCCCTCGGCCCCGCACTGCGCAAGCGGGTATGTTACGTGTGCCGCCAGTGCATATGTAACTTTGCGAGGACGATAACGATGAACCGGATCAAATTGGCCATAGCGGCGCTGGCTGTGATGATGGCGCCTGTGGCGCAGGCGCAAACCGTTGCGACGACCCAAGCGAGTGTCGGGGGCGCAACAGGCGATGCCACCTATTCGGAGCGCGTGATCGGCGCGGACGGCGTGAGCTACAATTGCCGACCCGATACGACGACGGTGAACGGCGCTGTGGCGCGGCTGTGCCGCCGGGCAACTGCGGGCGGTGGCACAGCGGGCGGCGATGCGGCCCTGACCGGTGGGACGGTGACCGCCGGTGCGGGCATCGCCGCCGGTATCGTGGTTGTGGCGCTGGTCGCCGGCTCGGATGACAGCGCCACGTCGTCAACGACAACCACCGGCTCGGACTGAACGGCACCGCCCACGCGACGACCTGCGCCCAAGTGATCCAGCGGAGCGGGCCTGCGCCCGCACGCGATCCCTGGGAACATCTGCGGCCTGAGCCCGCGCGGCTCGGGCCTTAGTCCTCGGGGCTGTCGGCGTCGTCGTCGCCCTGATCGGCGATCCAGGCGACGCTCACAACCTCTTCGCCCGCGCCGGTGTTGAACACCTTCACCCCGCCCGCGCTGCGCGAGCGGAAGCTGATCCCGTCGACCGGCACGCGGATCGATTGGCCCTTGGAGGTGGCAAGCATGATCTGGTCGTCCATTTCGACAGGGAACGACGCGACGATTTCGCCGGACTGCATGCGCTTGTCCCACGCGGTTACGCCCATGCCGCCGCGTCCACGCAGCGGATAGTCCTGAGACGACGACAGCTTGCCCGCGCCGCCAGAGGTGATCGTCAGGATCAGGTTTTCCGCCGCCGACATCTCGGCATAGCGATCCTGCGGCAGGGGCATGTCGGCATTGCCTTCCTCCTCGTCCACGGCATCGGGATCATCGGCGATCCCCGCCATGGCGCGGCGCATCTTGAGGTAGGCCGCACGCTCGTCCGATGTCGCCTCGAAATGGCGGATGACGGACATGGACACGACACGGTCATCGCCCGACAACCGAATGCCGCGCACCCCGGTGGAGGCGCGGCTGTTGAACACGCGCACATCGTCGGCGCGGAAGCGGATCGCGCGGCCGGAATTCGTCACCAGCATCACATCGTCATCGTTGGAGGCGATGCGGGCGTTGATCAGGCTCCAGCCTTCGCTGTCGCCCTCGAACTTCATCGCGATCTTGCCGTTGCGCATCACGTTGGTGAAATCGCTCAGCTTGTTGCGGCGCACGGTGCCGTGGTCCGTCGCAAAGACCACCTGCAGATCGTCCCAATCATCCTCGTCCCGGTCGACGGGCATGATGGCCGCGATGCTGACCCCTTGGGGGATTGGCAGGATGTTGACGATCGCCTTGCCCTTGGAGGTGCGCCCGCCCAGGGGCAGGCGCCAGGTCTTGAGCTTGTAGACCATCCCGTCGGTGGTGAAGAACAGCAGTTGCGTATGCGTGTTGGCGACAAAGAGGGTGGTGATCACATCCTCTTCCTTGGTCTGCATGCCAGCAACGCCCTTGCCGCCGCGCCGCTGGCTGCGGAAATCGGCAAGGGCGGTGCGCTTGATATAGCCGCCGGAGGTGACGGTCACGACCATATCCTCGCGCTCGATCAGATCTTCGTCTTCCATGTCGCCGGACCAGTCGACAATCTCGGTGCGGCGGGGCACGGCGAATTGGTCGCGCACATCCGCCATCTCGGCGGCGATGATGGCCATTATGCGCTCGCGCGAGCCCAGGATCTCGAGATACTCGGTGATCTTGGCCGCGAGCGCTTCGAGCTCGTCGGTCACTTCCTTGACGCCCAGCTGGGTCAGGCGCTGCAGGCGCAGGTCGAGGATATCGCGCGCCTGCACCTCGGTCAGGTTGTAGGTGCCGTCGTCGTGCATCTTTGACAGCGGATCGTCGATCAGGCGGAGATAGCCTTCGATCTCTGCGGCGGGCCAGCGGCGCTCCATCAGCTTGGCGCGCGCCTCTGCGGCGTCGGCGGAGGCGCGGATGGTCGCCACGACCTCGTCCACATTCGACACCGCAACGGCGCGGCCACACAGGATGTGCGACCGGTCACGCGCCTTGCGCAACTCGAACGCAGTGCGGCGGATGATCACCTCTTCCCGGAAATCGAGGAAGGATGTGAGGAAACGCCGCAAGGTCAGCTGCTCCGGGCGGCCCCCATTGAGTGCCAGCATGTTGCACCCAAAGGATGTCTGCATCGGCGTGAACCGAAAGAGCTGGTTCAGCACCACCTCGGCCGTGGCATCGCGCTTGAGCTCGACCACCACGCGCACGCCGTTGCGGTCGCTTTCATCCTGCACATGGGCGATGCCCTCGATCCGCTTGTCGCGCGCCGCCTCGGCGATGCGTTCGATCATCGTGGCCTTGTTCACCTGGTAGGGGATCTCGTCGATGACGATGGCGTAGCGGTCCTTGCGCAATTCCTCGACCCGGGTCTTGGCCCGCATGATGACGCTGCCGCGCCCTTCGAGATAGGCCTTGCGCGCGCCGGACCGGCCCAGCATGACGCCGCCCGTGGGAAAGTCGGGGCCGGGGACATATTCGATCAGCTGTTCGGAGCTTAGGTCTGGATCCTCGATCAGGGCCAGACAGGCATCGACCACTTCGCCCAGATTGTGCGGCGGAATGTTGGTGGCCATGCCCACCGCGATGCCGCCCGCGCCGTTGACCAGCATGTTGGGAAACTTGGCCGGCAGAACCGTGGGTTCCTGTTCCTTGCCGTCATAGTTGTCCTGAAAGTCGACCGTATCCTTGTCGAGATCGTCGAGTAGGGCGGTGGCTGATTTCGCCAGCCGCGCCTCGGTGTAGCGCATAGCGGCCGGATTATCGCCGTCCATGGAGCCGAAATTGCCCTGACCGTCGATCAGCGTGAGCGACATGGAGAAATCCTGCGCCATGCGCACGAGCGCATCATAGATCGCGCTGTCGCCATGGGGGTGATAGCTGCCCATGACGTCGCCAACCGACTTGGCGGATTTGCGATAGGCCTTGTCGTGTGTATAGCCGCCCTCGCGCATCGCATAGAGGATGCGCCGGTGCACGGGTTTCAGGCCGTCACGCAGATCGGGAATGGCGCGGCTGACGATGACCGACATCGCGTAGTCCAGATAAGACGTGCGCATTTCCTCTTCGATCGAGATCGAAGGGCCATCATAGGCCGGCCGCTCCGGCGTCAAATCATCATCGTTTTCAGGTGGTTCTGGCGTATCGCTCACGTGTTCTTTGCCCGTTCTGTCGCGTCGCTATATCTTGCGGTAAATCCTATCAGAAACAGCAGATAGGGTGCAATGGCCGAAGCGGCCCGTTGTTAGCAGCCACCGCATTCCGGTGCTAGCGAACTGTTTTCATTGAACATTAATTCGTTCTGTGCCGCAGTACCACGGGAAACCCAAAAAAGAGGTGCGACATGGCGCAGAGCGAGACGGAATTGATGCTGAAAGGCTACGGGCTGACCACGGCGGAGGTGTTTTACCGCATGCCGGATTACACCCACGTGCTGAACACATTTGTCTGGCAGGACTATGATCTGGCGCCCGATCATCCAAAGCTGTTCGAGTTCATCGAATTTTGGCAGGACCGGATCGAGGGGCCGCTGCATTCGGTCCGCTTTACCCACCGCAAGATGCTGCGCGCGGGCGAATGGCGGTCTGTGACGGGGGAGTTCTATCTGAATTGAAGCGGATATATCGAACCGGCTGTGACCCAATTGAGCGCCTGCGGCGCATTACATTTTTTATTCGGCGCTTCGGGACCCACCAAAACCAAGGTGTGCAAGCCGCCATCACATGATCTCTGGCGTGACAGGGGCCGGTCTGCCGATCAAGCAGAAATACGGTTTCCTCTTGCAGGGACCCTCCGCATTTCCGCTGGACCGTCAGCCCGCCCCCTGTCTCTTTGAGCTCACGCGACGGCGGCTCCGAAACCAAGGTTCAGGAGAGCTGCACCAGGGCGTGTCGCTTTTTCCCGGCGGAGAGCTTGATCGGGTCGGCGAGGGCAGCGGCGTCGATCATCGTGCCCGCATTGGTCAGCGGCGCATCGTTGAGCCTAGCACCACCTTCGGCGATGAGGCGCTTGGCCTCCTTGCCCGAACCGGCAAGGCCGGATTTGACGATCAGCTGCACGATGGAGATGCCATCGCCCACATCGTCGGCGCTGAGCGTCAGCGTCGGCAGGTCGTCCCCGACACCGCCCTTGTCGAAGACGTCATGCGCGGTCTGGGCTGCGGCCTCTGCCGCTTCGGCCCCGTGCAGGAGCGTCGTGATCTCGGTGGCAAGGCGCGCCTTGGCCTCGTTGATCTCGGACCCTTGGAGCGCGCCCAGACGGTCGCATTCGTCCAACGGTAACTCGGTATAGAGTTTGAGGAACCGACCCACATCCGCATCGGTCGTATTGCGCCAGAACTGCCAGAACGCGTAGGGCGACAGCATGTCGGCATTGAGCCAGACGGCACCCGATTGCGATTTGCCCATCTTCTTGCCATCCGACGTCTCGAGCAGCGGTGAGGTCAGGCCAAAGACCTCGCCCGAGATCACGCGGCGCGTGAGGTCAATGCCGTTTACGATATTGCCCCACTGATCCGACCCGCCCATCTGCAGGATGCAGCCATGGCGGCGGTGAAGCTCCATGAAATCATAGGCCTGCAGGATCATGTAGTTGAACTCGAGAAAGCTGAGCGACTGCTCGCGGTCGAGCCGCGACTTGACACTTTCAAAAGACAGCATCCGGTTGATCGAGAAATGCCGCCCGATGTCGCGCAGGAAATCGAGGTAGTTCAGATCATCAAGCCATTCGGCATTGTTCAGCATCTGCGCGCCGGCGTCGTAATCGACATAGGCCGAGAAGACCGCGCGGATGCCCGCGATGTTGTCATCGATGGCGGTAGCATCCAGCAAGGGCCGTTCGTCGGCGCGGAAGGACGGATCGCCCACCTTGGTCGTGCCGCCGCCCATCAGGGTGATGGGCCTGTGGCCCGTCTGCTGAAACCAGCGCAGCATCATGATCTGGATCAGCGAGCCCACATGCAGCGACCGCGCGGTGGCGTCAAAGCCGATATAGGCCGATTGCCCGGGCACCAGCAACGCCTCGTCCAGCGCCTGCAGATCGGTGCAATCCGCCAGAAAACCGCGAGACTGCATCACATGCAGAAAATCGGAGCGGGGGGTGTACGTCATGGGCTTGTCCTTGGGTCGGCGCGCGTGCTGTCTATAGTCGGGCAAGGGGCGAAGGAAAAGACCATGGATCAGGTCCGGACCAAGGGGACGGTGATCAAAGCCTTGGGGGCGATGTCGGGCACATCGCTAGACGGGGTCGATGCGGCGGTGATCGAGACGGATGGGGTCACGATCCACGGCTTTGGCCGCAGCGATTACCGCGCCTATTCGCAAGCCGAGCGTGCGGTGCTGCGCGCGGCACTGGGCCAATGGTCGGGTCCCAGCCTTGGGCCCGCGACCGAGGTGACGATGGCCGCGCATGCGGCCCTGCTGGCGGGATTTCCCGAGGCGGATGTCGTGGGCTTTCACGGCCAGACGGTGGCGCATGCGCCGCGTTTGCGCGGCACCTTGCAGCTGGGCGACGGGGCGGCCCTGGCCGCTGCGCTGGAGCGTCCGGTGGTTTGGGATTTCCGGTCAGCGGATGTGGAGCTGGGCGGGGAGGGGGCGCCGCTGGCGCCGTTTTACCATTTCGCCTGTGCCAAGTGGATGGGTGCCACGGCACCTGTCGCCTTTCTCAACCTCGGCGGTGTCGGGAACCTGACCTGGGTCGATCCGACCCGTGCCGGACCCGAGGCCGATGGCGCGCTGCTGGCCTTTGACACCGGGCCCGCCAACGCGCCCGTCAACGATCTGATGCAAGAGCGGCGCGGCGCGGCCTATGACGCAGGCGGGCAGGTCGCCGCACAGGGCACGGTGGAGACGGGCGCGCTGGAGCTGTTCCTGGCCGAGCCGTTCTTTGCCAGGATGCCGCCCAAGTCGCTCGATCGAAACGACTTTGCCGAGATGGTGACCCTCGTCCGAGAGCTGAGCGATGCCGATGCCGCCGCCACGCTGACCGCCATGTGCGCGGCAGGTGTCGCGCAAGCGATGGAACATTGCCCGGTGCCGCCCACGCGCGTCCTGGTCACGGGCGGCGGGCGGCACAATCCGGTGCTGATGCAGATGCTCGCCGTGTCGCTCGACTGTCCGGTGGCGCCGGTGGAGGCTGTGGGCCTAGACGGGGACATGCTCGAGGCGCAGGCCTTTGCCTATCTTGCCGTGCGCGTGGCGCGCGGCCTGCCCACGTCCTGTCCGGGCACCACGGGTGTGCGGGCGGCGGTGGGCGGTGGCACCGTCAGCCTGCCCTAGGACAGGTCGCGCAGGTAGTCGCGCGTAAAGGCGGCGTAGCCGTCGCTGGTGGATTTCAGATGGGCGGCCACATCGCCGTGCAAGGCAGGCAGTTGGTGGAACGGCACGTTGGGAAAGGCGTGGTGCTCGGCGTGATAGGGCATGTTCCAGGCCAACGCGCGTACGATCCGGTTGGTGAATGTGGTGCGCGTGTTTTCGAACATGTCCGCTACGGGCGGGCACATCCCATGCTCGGCCAACAGGTACAGCCGCAAGGCCGGTTGCCCCAGCACCAGCGGCAAGAGCCAGATCCAGAAGAGCAGGGGCGAGAGCAGAAGGCTGGCCAACGCGAAGGCATAAAGACCCAGGAGCCAACGCGCCTCGCGGCGCAGACCCTGGCGTTGCCGGGGCGGCAGATAGGGCGCGTCGAGCGTATCCCGGGCCATGGCCCAAAGCGTGCGCAGATTGCCCGACCAGTAACCCCAGCCCGACAGGTAGACGGCGTAGGCGCGCCAAGTGTCGGGCCTTGGCCCGCCCTCCAGTTCGGGGTCGTGCGCGGGGTCATTGGTGTGCTTGTGATGGGCCAGGTGGAAATACCGGAACCAGGTAAAGGACATGCCGACCAGCGCGCTGCTCACATGCCCGACGACCTCATTCAGCCGGCGCGACGCGAAGGGCGTCTGATGCGTGCACTCATGCGCCAGCGTGAACAGGAACGACAGCAGGATACCGTGGATCAGCACCAAGACAGGCCAGCCGGGAACGCCCAGCAGGATGCCGGTGCCGGTGGCGCTGAGCGCGCCCGTGTGCAGCGCCAGATGGCGCAGGCCCGCCGCGTCTGACCGTTCGGTCAGCGCCGCCTTGCGCTCGGCAGGCAAGGATTTCAGAAATGTCGCATGATCCATCACCGTTACCCGCGCGCTATGTCGAAACCGGGATCGGCGAGGGTGAACCCCTCGAACTCGAACCCCGGTGACACGGTGCAACTGACCAGGGTCCAGCCCCCGGTGCTGCGCGCCGCTTGCCAATGGTGGGCGGGCACGATGATCTGTGGCGCACCAGCGTCGAGGTCCGGTGTGAGCAGGTGATCCACCGCCGGTCCTGCGTCGGTGGCGCTGAGGCTCAGGACCAGCGGTGCGCCTGCGTGATACAGCCAGATCTCGGTTGCATCGACGCGGTGCCAATGGCTCGCCTCGCCCTCGGCCAGCAGAAAATAGATGCAGGTGCCGGTGGGCCGCCCGTCATTTTCCGCCACCCAGGTCTGGCGATAATGGCCCCCCTCGGGATGTGGCGCGAGGTGCAGCCGCGCAATGACCTCATCTGCCGTCATGACGCCTCCAGCGCGATGTCAAAGAACCGCAAATGCGGCGCAAACACCGGCTCGGGCTCGTAAAATGGCGCACAGGGCGCAAAGCCGAGCCGCGCGTAAAGCGCAATCGCTTCGGTCAGGTGCACCATCGTGTCCAGCACCATGCGGGTATACCCATCCGCCGCCGCCCGCCGCATCCCCTCGGTCATCAGCGCCCGCCCGGCGCCCAGACCGCGCGCGCCCGGATCGACAAAGACGCGCTTGATCTCGGTCACGCCAGCAGGTCCCAGCGGGTAATACATCGCACAGCCGACCGCCGCCACGTCACGCTCTGCGATCAGGATATCGCCCGTCGGACGCGCATGCAGACGCGGCAGATCGGCCAGCATCGCGGCATAGGCCGCCTCGGCATAGTAATGATCCACAAGGCCCGGAATGTCGGTGGACCGCTCGGCCAGCAGCGCCCGGTAACCCCAGCACAGCCGCTCGATCTCGGGCATGTCGGCCGCATCGGCGCGGCGCACCACCAGCTCAGTCATCGATCAGCACCTCGCGCAACAGATCGGGCGGGATGGGGGCGCGCAGCGACACCTCGCGCACGACATCCCTCGTTGCCTTCAGGCCGCGAGACTGCCGATTGCTGCGAAACCTGTCCAGCCCCGCGCTGAGCGGCACGTACAGCCAATCGCCGCGCACCGCCTTTGACGCGCCCTGTTCGAAACTGCCGGAGTTCAGCGGGCTGAGGTCAATCTGATCGCCCATCGCCGCGGCCAAACGCACCGGGTCGAGCCACAGCACCCGCGTGTCCACATGACGGCCAAACGAGGCGGCGAACCGCTTGACCTTGTGGTGCGGCCACAGAAACACCCGCCGGTCGAGCTGTGCGGCCCAACTGGTCGGGTCATGCCCGTCAAGCATCGCACGCGCCGCCCGGATGCCATGCACAATCGGCTTTTGGTGGTTGAGTGTCGCGGCACCCACGCGGCGCCGGTCTGTCCGCAAGGGCAGGGTCGCAGGATCGATGCCCGCACGCTGCGCAAGCGCCTCTGCACTCAAGAGCCCGTCGGCCAGTATATGCGGCACGTTCACATGTGCCGTGACGTGGGCGAGCCGCCCGCCCACGCTGCGCGCGAATGCATTGCTCACCGCAGGATGCTGCGGCCCGCATATTCGGCGGTCTCGCCCAGCAGCTCTTCGATGCGGATCAGCTGGTTGTACTTGGCCAGCCGGTCGGACCGGGCCAGCGAGCCCGTCTTGATCTGTCCGCAATTGGTGGCCACGGCAAGGTCGGCGATGGTGGCATCCTCCGTCTCGCCCGACCGATGCGACATCACATTGGTGTAGCGGGCGCGATGCGCCATATCGACGGCTTTAAGTGTTTCCGACAAGCTGCCGATTTGATTGACTTTCACCAGCATCGAGTTGGCGCAGCCGCGTTCGATACCCTCGGCCAGGCGCGTGGGGTTGGTCACAAACAGATCGTCGCCCACCAGTTGCACCTTGTCGCCGATGGCGTCGGTCAGCGCCTTCCAGCCGTCCCAGTCATCCTCGCCCATCCCATCTTCGATCGAAATGATCGGATAGTCGTTCACCAGCGCCTCGAGGTAGACGGCGTTTTCTTCGGAGCTGAGCGTTTTGCCCTCGCCAGCCAGCACATATTGGCCGTCCTTGAAGTATTCGGTGGCCGCGCAATCAAGCGCGAGGTGGATGTCGTCCCCAGGCTTATACCCAGCCTTTTCGATGGACTTCAGAATGAAATCAAGCGCATCGCGGGTGGAGTTGATGTTGGGGGCAAAGCCGCCCTCATCCCCGATCCCGGTGCTGAGCCCGGCATCCGTCAATTCTTTCTTCAGCGTGTGGAACACTTCCGATCCCATGCGCACCGCCTCGCGAATGTTGCTGGCGGCCACCGGCATGATCATGAATTCCTGAATGTCGATGGGGTTATCGGCGTGTTCGCCGCCATTGATGATGTTCATCATCGGCACCGGCAGCATCCGCGCCGAGGTGCCGCCGACATAACGATAGAGCGGTTGCGACGTCCAGTCGGCGGCGGCCTTGGCCGCGGCGAGCGACACGCCCAGGATCGCATTGGCGCCCAGCCGCGCCTTGTTGTCGGTGCCATCCAGCTCGATCATGGTCGCGTCCAGCTCTTCCTGCTCGGTCGCGTCGATGCCCAGCAGCGCTTCGGCGATCTCACCGTTCACGGCGGCGACCGCCTCCAGCACGCCCTTGCCCTTGTAGCGGCTTTTGTCGCCGTCCCGCTTTTCCACCGCCTCGTAAGCGCCGGTCGAGGCGCCCGAGGGCACGGCAGCGCGGCCCATCGTCCCATCCTCGAGGGTCACGTCCACCTCGACGGTGGGGTTGCCGCGGCTGTCCAGGATCTCGCGGGCGTGGATGTCGATGATGGTGCTCATGGCATGTCCTTTCGGGCAGAGGGTTACGCAGCGTCTAGCGCGCTGTTGGCGCTAACACAAAGATGTTTTTACGTCGCAGGGGCCGATTTCCTGACCCGTTCGCGCCACAGGGTATAAAGGCCCGAACAGATGATGATCGCGACGCCTACCAGCGTCAGCGTGTCGGGGATTTCGGCAAACGCGGCGATGCCGATGATCAGGGCAAAGACCATGCGGGAATAGCGGAACGGGGTCACGAACCCGACCTCGCCCGTGCGCCCGGCCACCGTGATCGCGGCATAGGCGAGCATCCCGATGGGCAGCATGATGGCCAGAATGCCGAGCTCCATGGCCGCCAACGGGCCAAGCGGTGTGGCGTCGCCGGCCCACATCACGATGGCGACGGGCAGCAGGCTGAGAAAGCCCAGCATGCTCAACTGCAGCGAATGTACGTTGCCGGGCACGCGCCGGGTCGCCAGATCGCGCAGCGCCAGTCCGATGACGCCGAGCACCGCATAAAGCACGTTGGCGTCGAACCCGTCCATGCCCGGCCGGATGATCAAAAGCACGCCGCAGAAACCTATGCCGATGGCAACCCAGCGCCGCAGGCCCACCGCCTCGCCCAGAAACAGGGCCGCCCCCATGGCCACGAGGATCGGCGCCGCCTGCAAGATCGCCGATGCCGTGGCCAGCGGCACAAGGGCGAGGGCGGAGACAAAGGCCCACGCGCCCACCGCCTCGGCCACGTTGCGCAGGATGACTGCGCCCGACAGGTATCCGTCCGACCACAGGGGCAGGCCGCGGCGGATCAGGATCAGCGCAAACAGCGTGGCACTGCCGACCCCGAGCACGGCAAAGATCAGCCACAGCGGCACGGAGTCCGACAGCCGCTTGATCATCGCGTCTTCGATGGCGAAAAACAGCATGGCACCGACCATGAGCGTGGCGCCCCGGACATTGTTGCTTTGGTGATCGATGGTGGGGCTGGCGGGATGGCTCACGATTTTTTCGGCACGCCATACAGCTCCAGCCTGTGCCCCCGCAGCTCATAGCCCAGCTTGTCGGCGATCCGTTCCTGCAGCGCTTCGATCTCGGCATCGACGAACTCGATCACCTCACCCGAGTTCATGTCGATCAGGTGGTCGTGATGCTCGCGCTCGGCGTCTTCGTAGCGGGCGCGGCCATCACCGAATTCGAGCTTGTCGAGAATGCCCGCCTCTTCGAACAGCTTGACCGTGCGGTAGACCGTGGCGATGGAGATACCCGCATCCACGGCATTGGCGCGGTTGTACAATTCCTCGACATCGGGGTGATCCTTGGACGCCTCTAGCACCTGGGCGATGACGCGGCGGGGATGGGTCATGCGCAGGCCGTTGGCCTCGCATCGGTCGGTGATCGTGGGGTTGGTGCGCGTCATGACGCCGTCATATCGAAGCGGTGCGATGGGGGCAATTGGCCAATAGGAGGCCGGGGTTTGCAAACTGTACCGGGCAACTTTGCAAAGCGGATTTGCAAACTGTGACGGGGCGTATTTGCAAAGCACGCCGTGCAAAAGGGCAAATCCGGTTGACGCCATGGCGGGATGGGGTCACTGGGGCGCATGAGTGATTTTGATATGATGGCCCTCCCGCCCAAGCTGGCGGAGAAAGTGGCCCAAGCGGGGTTAACCACCCCCACACCGATCCAGGCCCAGGCCATTCCGCACGCGCTGAACGGGCGCGATGTGATGGGCCTTGCCCAGACCGGCACCGGCAAAACCGCGGCCTTCGGCATCCCGCTGATCGCGCGCCTGATGGAAGAGGGCGGGCGGCCCGCGCCGAAAACCGCGCGCGGCCTCGTGCTGGCGCCCACCCGCGAACTGGCCGCGCAAATCGCCAAGGTCCTGCGGGACCTCACGGATCTGCGCGTGCAGATCGTTGTGGGCGGCGTGTCGATCAACCCGCAGATCCAGCGCCTGACCAAGGGCGCGGACATCATGGTGGCGACCCCCGGTCGCTTGCTGGATCTGGTCGAGCGTCGTGCGATCCGTCTGGACGAGACCGGGTTTCTGGTGCTGGATGAGGCCGACCAGATGCTCGACCTCGGCTTTGTGCACGCGCTGCGCAAGATCGCGAGCCTGATGGGCGACGACCGTCAGACAATGCTGTTTTCGGCGACGATGCCGAAACAGATGGCCGAGATCGCGCAAAGCTACCTGCAAGAGCCGATCCGCGTGGAAGTCTCGCCGCCCGGCAAGGCGGCGGACAAGGTCGAACAATCGGTGCACTTCATCGCCAAGGCCGAGAAATCGGCGCTGCTGATCGAGCTGATGGACAAGCACCGCGAAAACCGGGCGCTGGTCTTTACCCGCACCAAACACGGCGCCGACAAGCTGGCGCGGAACCTGGACCGCGCAGGCTTTGCCGTGGCGGCGATCCATGGCGACAAGCGGCAGGGGCAGCGCGATCGCGCGCTGCAGGCGTTCAAGGAACGCGAGATCCGCGTGCTGGTGGCCACCGACGTGGCGGCGCGGGGCCTCGATATTCCGGACGTGCTCTATGTCTATAATTACGAGCTGCCCAATGTGCCCGAGGCCTATGTGCACCGGATCGGGCGCACCGCACGGGCGGGCAAGGAAGGGCAGGCGGTGGCGCTGTGCGCACCCGATGAGATGCCCTACCTCAAGGACATTCAGAAGGTGATGAAGATCAGCATTCCTATCGCCACGGGCCGCCCGTGGGAAGAGCTGCCGGATCCGACCGCACCCAAGAAACCCGCGCGTGGCCGTGGGCGCGGACGCCCCGGCGGCCGGCCGGGTGGCGGCGCGCCGGGCACATCGAAACCCAGCAACCGCCGTCGTCGCAAACCCAAGCCCAAGGCGTAAACGTTTGGGCAGACGCAGCTTTGCGCCCGGTTCGCTCTCCGGGCGCGGTCAGCCCGACGCGGCCGCGGCCTTTTCGGCCGCTTTGACCTCATCCCACAGCGCGTCCATCTCGTCCAAGCTGCTGTCCTCGGGGCGTTTGCCTGACCGGGCCAGCGCCGCCTCGATGGCGGCGAAGCGGCGGGTGAACTTGGCGTTGGTCTTGCGCAGCGCCTCTTCTGGATCGACATCGAGGTGGCGGGCCAGATTGGCCATGACAAAGAGCAGATCGCCCATTTCCTCGACCACCTCGGCCTGGGTCAGGGTCTCGCGCGCCTCGACCAACTCACCCGCTTCTTCGGTCAGCTTTGCCAGCACTTGGGTGGTTTCGGGCCAGTCAAAGCCCACACGGGCGGCACGCTTTTGCAGTTTGACCGCACGCAGGAGCGCGGGCAGGTTCATGGCGACGCCGTCCAATGCGCCCTTTTGCGCCTTGCCCGCACGCTCGGCGGCTTTGATCGCCTCCCAATCGCGGGTTTGCTGTGCCGCGGACTTGTCCCGGTTTGCGTCGCCGAAGACATGCGGGTGACGGGCGACCATCTTGTCCGAGATGTTGCGCACGACGGAGTGAAACGAAAAATGCCCGGCCTCTGCGCCGATGGCGGTATGATACACGGTCTGCAAGAGCAGATCGCCCAGCTCGCCCTCGAGCTCGGGCCAGTCCTGCCGTTCGATGGCATCGGCGACCTCGTACGCCTCTTCGATGGTGTAGGGTGCGATGGTCTGAAAGGTCTGTTCGATATCCCAGGGACAGCCCGTTTCGGGGTCGCGCAGGCGGCGCATGATGTGCAGCAAGCGGTCAATCCCGGCCTCGGTGTCGTGGATCAGGTCGTCGCCCATTGCAGCCTCCGTCGCTTTGCGATTGAGTGACATGTGACGCATGCCGCGCAAAGGAGTCCAGACATGGCGATCATCAACCGCATCGGTGAATTCGGGCCGGACATGACCGCGTGGCGGCAGCACCTACATTCGATCCCCGAATTGAGCTTTGACTGTCCAAAGACGGCGGCCTTTATCAAGGAGCGGCTGGCCGAGATCGGCGTGGACGCGGTGCATGACGGGATCGCGCAGACCGGCATCGTGGCGATCATCGAAGGGCAGGGCGACGGGCCGACCATCGGCCTGCGCGCGGATTTCGATGCGTTGCCGATCACCGAGGAAACGGGTGTCCCCTATGCCTCCACCCACGCGGGCAAGATGCATGCCTGCGGGCATGACGGGCATACGGCAATGCTGCTGGGGGCGGGCAAGTACCTGGCGGAGACGCGGAATTTCGCCGGGCGCGTGGCGCTGATCTTTCAGCCCGCCGAGGAAGACGGTGGCGGTGGCGAGGTGATGGTGCAGGAAGGCATCATGGACCGGTTCGGCATCGGCGAGGTCTATGCCATCCACAACGCACCCGGTAAGGCGTTCGGGTCGTTCCACACCAAGGGCGGGCCGATCATGGCGGCGGCGGATGTGTTCCACATCCGTGTGACGGGCAAGGGCGGGCATGCGGCGCGGCCGCATGATTGCGTGGACCCGGTCGTGGCGGCCTGCAGCATGGTGAGCGCGTTGCAGACCATCGCAAGCCGCAATCACAACACGCGCGACAGCCTGATCATATCGACGACGCAGATCCATGCGGGCACGACCGACAACGTCATCCCCGAGACGGTGTATATCAACGGCACGATCCGCACCTTTGACAAGGCGGTGCAGGCGATGGCCGTGCAGCGGATGGAAGAAATCGTGGCAGGTCAGGCGGCCAGTTTCGGCTGCACGGCTACGGTCGAGATCGACTATGGCTATCCGCCCACGGTCAACCATGACGACCAGGCCGGGTTTGCGGCGCGTGTGGCCGCGCAGGTGGTGGGCGACGACGCGGTTATCGAGGCGGACCCGGTGATGGGGGCGGAGGATTTTTCCTACATGCTCGAGGCGCGGCCGGGGGCCTACCTGATGCTGGGGCAGGGCGACGGCGCGGGGGTGCACCACCCGAAATACAACTTCAACGATGAGGTCGCACCAATCGGGGCGTCATTCTTTGCCCGGCTGGTGGAGACGGCCCAGCCGGTGGGGTGATCCTATTGTGCTGCGCACGACATTTTTGATTTAGGGGCTTTGCCCCTCGGCCTGCGGCCTCACCCCAGGATATTTCGGGACAAAGACGGAGCGATGGATGGCGCTGGAAGATGCCAAGACCCAGATGGACCATGCGTTCACGCGTGAGGATCCGCGGGGGCCGTCCTTCGAGTTGACCTTTGGCGGGGCGACGTCGTTTCTGCGGCGGCGGTACACGAAGGACTTGACCGGGGTGGATATTGCGGTGACCGGCGTGCCCTTTGACCAGGCGGTGACGAACCGGCCCGGAACGCGGTTGGGGCCGCGGGCGATCCGGGAGGCGTCATCGTTGCAGGCACCCGATGCGCCCTACGGCTGGCCGTTTGACGTGCTGAGCGAGCGGGTGATCGTGGATTACGGCGATGTGCCGTTTGACTATGCCGATATCCCGGCCTTTCCCGACACCCTGACGGCGCATATCCGCGGGATCCTGCAGGCGGGGGCGGCGAGCGTGGTGCTGGGCGGGGATCACTACATCTCGTTTCCGATCCTGAAGGCCTATGCGGAGGTGCATGGGCCCATGTCCCTGATCCAGGTCGATGCGCATACGGACACCTGGGCGGATGATGATCTGAGCCGGGTGGATCACGGCACGATGTTCTACAAGGCGGTGAAATCCGGGATCGTGGATCCGGCAACCTCGGTGCAGATCGGTATTCGCACCACCAACGCGGACACGCTGGGCGTGCACATCATCGACGCGCCGGAATTTCACCGGATCGGTCCCGAAGCGGCGGCGGCGCGCGCGCGGGAGATCGTGGGCGACCGGCCCGTCTATCTGAGTTTTGACATTGACGGGCTCGATCCGGCCTTTGCCCCCGGGACCGGTACGCCGGTGTGGGGTGGGCTGTCCTCGGCGCAGGCGGCGGCGCTGTTGCGGGCGCTGGCGGGGATCAACATTCGGGGCGGTGACGTGGTCGAGGTTTCGCCCCCCTATGATCCCAGCGGGGCCACGGCGATTGCGGGGGCGCATGTGGCGACGGAGATCTGCCAGTTGCTGGGCTGGAGGATGCGCGCGGATGGCTAGGAACCAGCCAATCAGCGGCAATGACCTGGCGCGGTTTTCCGGGCCGGGCACATTCATGCGCTTGCCAGCGGCGGCGGATTTGTCGGGCCTCGATGTGGCGGTGCTGGGCATTCCGATGGACATCGGCACATCGTGGCGGTCGGGCACACGGTTCGGGCCCAAGCAGGTGCGCAGTGAGAGTGCGATGATCCGGCCCTACAACATCCAGACGGGTGCCGCGCCCTTTGACGGGTTGCAGGTGGCCGACATCGGGGATCTTGCGATCAACACCTTTTCGCTGAGCGACAGTTTGCGCATCATCGCAGAGAGTTACGGGGCGATCCTGAACCATTCCGTTGTGCCGATGGCGATCGGGGGTGATCATTCGATCACGCTGCCGATCCTGCGGGCCGTGGCGGCCAAGCATGGGCCTGTGGCGCTGGTGCATGTGGACGCGCATGCGGACGTCAATGACGAGATGTTCGGGGAGCGGGAAACCCATGGCACCGTGTTCCGGCGGGCCTATGAGGAAGGGCTTATAACCCCTCAAAAAACCTATCAGATCGGCTTGCGCGGGACAGGCTATACGGGCGAGGATTTCACCGCAGCGGCGGGGTGGGGATTTCAGCAGTTCCTGGCGTCTGAGCTTTGGGGCCGAGACCTGAGCACCATCGGTGCCGAGATCCGGCGGGACATCGGCGATGCGCCCACCTATATCACCTATGACATCGACAGCCTCGACCCGGCCTATGCGCCCGGCACCGGCACGCCGGAGATCGGCGGGCTGAGCACGGCACAGGCGATGCAGTTGATCCGGTCCTTGCGGGGGTTGAACGTGGTGGGGTGCGATCTGGTGGAAGTGTCGCCGCCCTATGATACATCCGGCAATACCGCGCTGGTGGGGGCCAACATCCTGTTTGAGCTGTTGTGCATCCTGCCCGGCGTGATCTATCGCTGAGGGTGCGGGACGCTCCGCAGGCCGTATTTGGAAAGAGAAGAAGATGATCGAGGCATGAAGATCGCGATGTATATAAGTGTTTTGATAGCTGTTCTCGTCATCGCGGTGCTGGGCTATATCCGGCTTGCGCCGAGTGATCCGGATCGCTGGCATGTGCCGGTCGAGGCCAGCACAAGCCAGGATGACACGGGGGGTGCGATCCGCGTTCTCAGCACGGATGAGGGCGCACTGGCGCGGGTTGACGCGGCCGCGCGTGACCTGCCGCGCACGCAAGTGTTGGCCGGATCGGTGGCGGAAGGGCGCGTCACCTATATCACACGCTCGCGGGTGATCGGCTTTCCGGATTACACCACCGTTGAATACAGCGATGGGCTGCTGCGGATGCATGCACGCCTACGCTTTGGCCGCTCAGATCTGGGAGTGAATGCCGAACGATTGCAGCGGTTGCTCGCCGCTGCGCAGGGATGAGCTGAGGCAGCCTTCCTCCACTTCGCGCCACATGGGCGAGTTGAGCGACATCTGGCATTGGGCCATGAATAGACGCCCGTCCACCTGCATGCAGATGGTTTGACCCAGTTCGATCCGCGATCCGCCGCGGTCGGTGCAGTAGCATTCGACCGTTTTGCCGGATGGGGAGGTGACATCCGCCAGCGCAGGGCTGACGAGCGATAGGGATATCAGTGCAGCACGTAACATGGCGGAGATGATAGCACAGCGCAGCCCTTGACCAAAGGCCAAGGTTGTCGCACACCGACCCTCATGATCCCCTCGGACCGCCTGCATCAGATCACCCAGCGCTTTCAGTATCTTGAGGCTGCGATGGCCGATGGGTCGGCGGATATCGCCGTGCTGGCCAAGGAGTATTCCGACCTGAGACCTGTGGTCGAGCAGATCGCGGCGTATTCGCAGATCGTCGATGATCTGGCCGAGGCCGAAGCGATGCTGGACGACCCCGAGATGGCGGAACTGGCTGCGGAAGAGCTGCCGCGCCTGCGCGCGGCGCTGCCTGCGGCGGAGGCGGCGCTGCAACTGGCGCTGTTGCCCAAGGATGCCGCCGATGCACGGCCTGCCATGCTGGAGATCCGGCCCGGCACGGGCGGGGACGAGGCCGCACTTTTTGCCGGGGACCTGCTGCGGATGTACCAACGCTATGCCGAGGCGCGGGGATGGACGGTGGATCTGGTCGAGGAGGCCGCGACCGAGCTGGGCGGGATCAAGGAGGTGGTCGCCCATATCACCGGCGAAAACGTCTTTGCCCGGCTGAAGTTCGAAAGCGGTGTGCACCGGGTGCAACGCGTGCCCACGACCGAAAGCGGGGGGCGTATTCACACCTCCGCCGCCACCGTGGCCGTGCTGCCCGAGGCCGAAGAGGTGGATATCGAGATCAGCCCGCAGGACATCCGCATCGACACGATGCGATCCTCGGGCGCGGGCGGGCAGCATGTGAACACGACCGACAGTGCGGTGCGGATCACGCACCTGCCGACGGGCATCGTGGTGACCAGCAGCGAAAAGTCGCAGCACCGCAACCGCGACAAGGCCATGCAGGTCCTGCGCGCGCGGCTCTATGATCTTGAGAGGAGCCGGGCCGACAGCGCACGTGCATCGGACCGGGCGGCGCAAGTGGGCTCTGGCGACCGGTCCGAGCGGATCCGGACGTATAACTTTCCCCAGGGGCGCATGACCGATCACCGGATCAACCTGACGCTCTACAAGCTGGATCAGGTGATGCAGGGCGACCTGGACGAGGTGATCGACGCGCTCACGGCCGATGCGCAGGCGCGCCTGATGGCGGAGATGGAGGGATGACCGCCGCCGAAGCCATGGCCAATGCGGCGGCGCGGTTGCGCGCGGCTGGCGTGCCTGATCCGGCGCGCGACGCGCGGCTGCTGCTGGCGCATGCGGCACAGGTGGATGCGGCGCGCGTGACCCTGATCGCGCCCGAGGATATCGCGCCCGAGATTGCCGAACGGTATGACCAGTTGATCGCCTTGCGCGCGGTGCGCGTGCCGGTCAGCCACCTGGTCGGGCGTCGCGCCTTTTATGGCCGCGATTTCCGCGTCAGCGACGCCGTGCTGGATCCGCGCCCCGAGACCGAAACGCTGATCGAGGCGGCCCTGTCCGACCCTTTTGACCGCGTTCTGGACCTGGGCACCGGATCGGGCTGCATCCTCGTGACGCTGCTGGCCGAGCGGGACCAGGCGCGCGGTGTCGGCGTGGACCTGAGCGAGGCCGCCTGCCTCGAGGCCAGCGCCAATGCGGTCACGCATGGCGTGGCGGATCGCGCGCAGATCATCTGCAGCGACTGGTTCGACGCGGTCGAAGGCCGCTATGACCTCATCGTGTCCAACCCGCCCTATATCGCCGCGGATGAGATGGCCGGGCTCGCCCCCGAGGTGACCCGCCACGAGCCGCGCATCGCGCTGACCGATGAGGGCGACGGGCTCAGCGCCTACCGGATCATGGCCGCCGAAGCGGGCGCCTATCTCGAAGCGGACGGCCGCGTGATCTGCGAGATCGGGCACCGACAAGGCGCCGGCGTAGCGGCGCTGTTCACCGGTCACGGATGGGGCGATGTGGCCCTTCTGCAGGATCTGGATCGCCGCGACCGGTGCGTGATCGCGCGGAATCCTGCGTGATCCTGTGAAAAACGCATGGATTGCCAAGTTTCTTGGGATTAGCCCTTGTCGAACAGGGGCTGGCATGCTTATTCCTTGCTCAGTCGCTGGGTGCCAACGCTGTTGTTCCGCCCCGCGTCCCATCCCGCTGATCGCCGGTTTGCCAATTGGTTGATGCCGTGCACGCGCGTTGCGCCACAAGCGATCCCCAAAACCACGCCAGAGAGCTGAGCAGACGATATGAAATCATCGAGATCACGGTCCCGGTCCAAGAACAACCGCAATCGCGGCGGCAACAATGGCGGGAACGTCGTCAACCGGGTCTTCGACAGCTCCGGCCCCGAGGGCAAGGTCCGCGGCACGCCGCAGCAGATCATCGACAAGTACAACCAGCTGGCGCGCGATGCGCAACTGGCCGGTGACCGGGTCGCAACCGAAAACTTCCAGCAGCACGCCGAACATTACCTGCGCATGCTCAGCGAGGCACAGCGCGAGATCGATGCCCGCCGCGAAGAGCAGGAGCGCCAGAACCGCGAGCGCCAGGCCGAACGCGACCGTGAACGCGCCGCGCGGCAAGAGCAGGATTCAAACTCCGATCCGGCAGAGGCGCCGCAGCCCGACGTGGTCGACAGTGACGGCGATGCGGGTCTCGTGGAAACGCCCGAAAGCCAGCCCAAACCCAAACCACGCACCCGCCGCAAGCCCAAACCCAAGCCGGAGGCCGACGAGGCGACCGCGCAGGACGGTGGCAGCGCGCCCGAAGCGGCGGAATAGCCCCTTCTTCTCTGCGACAAGTACGGCGGGGAGTTTGAGGGGCAGAGCCCCTCATCAGCAAAAATGAATCGCGTGCGCCGTCAGGCGCTCCTTTTGGCAACGGCTAGGCTGCCGCGACCGCCCGGGCCAGCGCGCAGAACCCTTCCAGCGGCACCTGCTCGGCGCGGTCCGTGGGGGCGAGGCCCGCGATGCGCAACCGATCCTCGATATCCGGCGTCACGCCCTTGAGGGCTGCGCGCAGCATCTTGCGCCGCTGGTTGAAGGCCGCCGCCACCACGCGGCTCAGCACTGCGGCATCCGCCTCGAACCGGGGGGCGGGCAAGGCGGTGAGATGGACCACCGCGCTCGACACCTTTGGCGCGGGGGTAAAGGCTTCGGGCGGCAGGCTCATGGCGATGCGCGCCTCGGCGCGCCACTGTGCCAGCACCGCAAGCCGCCCATAGGTTTTCGATCCGGGCTGCGCCACGATCCGCTCCGCCACTTCGCGCTGGAACATCAGCGTCAGCGTTTGCCAAAACGGTGGCCACGCGGGCGGCGTCAGCCAGCGCACCAACAGTTCAGTGCCGACATTATAGGGCAGGTTGGCCGCCACGCGGATCGGCGGGGTGAGGTGATCCAGCGGGTCGATGGCCAGCGCGTCCCCCTCGATCACGCTCAGCCTGCCCGGATAGGCCCCGGCGATCTGCGCCAGCGCCGGCAAGCAGCGCGCATCCTTTTCGATGGCCAGCACGTGCCGCGCGCCTTCGGCAAGCAGCCCGCGGGTCAAGCCACCGGGCCCTGGCCCGATCTCGAGCACGTCGGTGCCCGTCAGATCACCGGCCTGCCGCGCGATCTTGGCCGTCAGGTTCAGATCCAGGAGAAAATTCTGCCCCAGCGCCTTTTTCGCGCGCAGATCGTGCTGTGCGATCACCGCGCGCAGGGGCGGCAGGCTGTCGATGGCGCTCATGCGCTGCGGCCCATGGTCCAGGCCAGCCGCAGCGCCTCGATCATGCTGGTGGGGTTGGCCTGACCGGTGCCTGCGATGTCGAATGCGGTGCCGTGATCGGGTGAGGTGCGCACGATCGGCAAACCCAAGGTCACGTTCACACCGCGGTCAAAGTCGAGCGTCTTGATCGGGATCAGCGCCTGATCGTGATACATGGCCACCGCCACGTCATAGCGGGCGCGGGCGGCGGCATGAAACAGCGTATCGCCGGGCCAGGGCCCGGTGACATCGAACCCCTCGGCCGCCATCTCGGCAACCAGCGGTGCGATCCAGTCGGCCTCTTGCCGCCCCATCGTGCCGCCTTCGCCCGCATGGGGGTTCAGCCCGGCGACGGCAATGCGCGGATGCGGCAGGCCAAAGCGGGCCTTGAGATCAGCGGCGGTGATCCGGATCGTGTCGCGCAGCAGCGCGGGTGTCAACGCGTCCGGCACCTCCTGCAACGCGATGTGGATCGTGGCGGGCACCACCCGCATGTGCGGTGACGCCAGCATCATCACGGCCCGCGGCGCACCTGTCAGCGCCTCGAGAAATTCGGTGTGGCCGGGATAGGGAAACGCGGCCCCGTCCTTGAGCACCTTTTTGTGGATCGGCGCGGTGCACAGGGCGCAAGCCGCCCCCTCCATCACCAGGGCGACGCCACGCGCGATCACCTCCATCACTGCCGCTGCGTTGTCGGGCTCGGGCGCGCCGGGCGTCACAGCCTTGGGAAACGGATGGGCCAGGACGGGCAGCACTTGCGCGTCCACGTCCGCGGCGGCGGCGGGGGCATCGATGGCCTGCCAGTCAGATCCGGGCGGCAAGTGGGCCGGGTCCCCGATCCAGAACAGCGGGACCTCCGCCCCCAATGCCGCACGCGCACCCATCACGATCTCGGGGCCGATGCCCGCAGGCTCACCGCAGGTGATCGCGACGGGCCGCGCAGCCGGGGCGGTCATTCGAAAATGACGATGTTCGCCTCGGCCGCAAGCTCGGCCAGCAGATTGTCGGAAAAGGCGGTCAGGCGCTGGTTGCGCAGCTGTGCGGCCACCGCCTGGCGGTCGATCACCTGATCTTCTTCCAGCGCTGGCGTGCGCCCGCACAGCATCAGGAACACCAGCGTTTGCCCGTTCGCGCGGGTCAGCGCCGTGGACACCTCGCCGGGATCGAGCTTGGCCAGTTCGATGGCGATGTCATCGGGGATCTCGGACGGGGGCAGGCTGCCGCGGTCCAGCACGTTTTCGGGCTTGCCCTTGGCAATGCCGTAAAGGTCATCGCAGCGGTCCACATTGGCGCGGATCGTGTCGGCGATGCTGAGGGCCGCGGGCGTGCGTCCGCCATCAATGTAGTAGGCGGCGTATTCCACCGCCTCGAAGGCCTGCACCGGGGCGGATGTCTCGCGAATGTCGCGCAACTGGAACAGCGCAACGGCGTTGGGGATGGGCAGGGGCTGGGTCACCTCACCAGGGCCAAGCGCCAACAGGATGGGCCGCAGCGAGGCGGGCAGATCCGTGATCGGCAACCAGTCGAGCCGTCCGCCGCGCCCGCGCGAGGCCGTGGCCGAAAACCGGCGGGCAAAGCTGGAAAACTCCGCCTCCGTGGTCGATTGCGCAATCGTTTCGGCCTGGGCCAGAACCGCTGCGGCCCGGTTCGGCGGGGCGGGAATGATGATCTCGGACACCAGCACTTCGATGCCGCTGGACGTGTTCACCTGGTTCACTGCGCGGTCGATCTCGTCTTCGGAGATCTGCACGCGCGCGCCAAAGCGCGCCCGGATGTAGTCGCGCCACAGCAGCGACACCCCGACAAAGTCGCGGAAGGTTTCGCGTGCCACGCCTGCGCTTTCGAGCCCGGCGGTGAATTCCTCGACCGTCAGGTTGGCCCGGGCGGCAAAGTCGATCAGACCCTGCTCAAGCGCCCCGTCGTTGAGTGTGGCCCCGCGCTGGCGCGTCTCGGCCACCCGCAGGCGGTCGCGGACCAACTCCTCGATCACGCTGGCGCGGTCGCCGCCGGGGGAATTCAGCACTTGCAGGAAACGGCTGCGCTGCTGCACCTCGAACTCGGTGATCACGGCCTCGTCCACCTGCGCGACCGGCGCAAAAAGGTTCTGCGCGGAGGCCATCGGCGCCGTCAGCCCTGTCGCGACCAGGGCCGCAATCCCCAAAAGATATGTCAGTTTACCGCTCATCTCGCCTGCTTTCCGCATGATCGTACCTGTGATTGGCCCCCCGCTTCGGTGGCGAAGCCTCTGAGAGACACTGTAAAGCCCAGATTTGTCGAGGGCTCAACCGTTGTCGAGTCCGCAAAGCGCCGTGTGACGGATGCCGCCACCCGCACGCATTCATTGCTGTAGGCGATGCCGGCCCGCGCCGTGGCCGTGCGCCCTTCGGTCAGATCGTAGCGCCAGTCGAGGTCGGCGGTCCAGAACTGGTCGATCCGGTAGGAGCCGTCAAAGCTGATCTCGGAGATGGGGTCGGGCCGGTCTTCGTCCATATCCTCGTCGATCCAGACATAGCTGCTGCCGATGTCGAGCCTTGTGTTCCGCCAGCTGCCGCGAAACTCGGCCTTGGCCACATCAAACTGATCATCAAAAAGGCCCCGCCCGGTGATCGCCAGCCCGCCATCGAATTTCAGCTGCCCGGCCAGCAGATAGTCCGATTGCGTGCCGGTGAGGCCCGAGGACAGGGTGAAATCCTCTTGGCTGTCCTGGCGGATCACCTGACCGATGGTCAGGTTGGCGGACCATCCGTCGGGGTCGAACCGGGCCCAGGTCGCGCCGATGGCTGCGGCAAAGCCGCGTTCGCGCCGGTCAGGCGCGGGAAAGCGCGACAGCGACAGCAGGTTGCCTTCGTCAAATTCGACAAAGGTGCTTTCCTCGTTCGGAATATCGAGCCCGTCCCCCCCGACCCAGGCCAGCTGCACCATGGGTTCGATCACCTGGGTGACACCGTCTGGATCGTGCCGCACCATCGGGTAGCGCAAGGTGACGGCGGCGCGCGGGCTGAGTTCACTGTCGGAGCCGTCAAAGGTCGCGTCTTCGGTGATGTCGAACGCATCTGCGGCCAGGCCCAACTGCGACGTGACCTGCACGCCGCCCAGGATGTCGGTGCGCAGCCAGTCGGCCTCGACGTTCACGCGGCTGACATCACGGCCATCGGCAACGCCGTCGCCGTCGCTGTCACCGGGATCGCTGGATTGTCGCAGATGGGTGCGGGCGGTTGCGGCAATGCGGAACTCGCCGCCCACGGCACGCGGAAAGAACCGGCGTTCATAGATCGCCTCGACGATGTCGGAGGGCAGGAAATCGTCGTTTTCGTCGTCGCGCAGCGTTTTGACGTTGATGTAGGACAGCTGGATGTATGCGTCGCGGCGCGTGCGGCTGAGCCGGACCTCGCTGTCGAGCCTGTCCTTGTCCGAATATCCGTAATCCGCCAGATAGGCATCGTCCGACGTGATCTCGACATCGAATTGCAGGCGAAAGTCGCGGCCCAACTCAAACTCACCCACCCCAAAGAGGTATCCGCGCTGGTCCTCGGGCTGCAGATCATCGCGCGACAGCGCGCCTTCGAACACGATGCGCCCGCGGCGAAAGGCCTGGCGGTAGCGAAATTCGAGTGTGCGGGTCTGGTTCGAGATATAGGGCGTGAGCGTCAGATCGCGGTTCTCGCCCAGCGTGATGAAATACGGCACCGCGATGCCGGTGCCCAGCAGGGTGCTTGACCGGATTTCGGGGAACAGAAACCCGCTGGATCGGTCGAGCGTCGGATCGGGCATCCGCAGCCGTGGCAGGTAAAAGATCGGCGTGTTGCGCCAGTAAAGCAGCGCCTCTTCGAAATAGAGCTGACGTTCCAATTCGTCATGCACCACGCGTTTGGCCCGGATCTGCCACAGGGGCGGGCGCGGATCCTCGGCGCAGACGCGGCACGAGGTTGCGGCAGTCTTGTAAAGCTGCGTGTACCGCCCGCCGACGCGGTTCATCTGAACCGCCGCCAGTTGCAGCTGTTCATCCAGCACCAGCCGTGCGCCGGTGAGCAGACCGTCTTGCAGATCGCGGCTGAGGGCGGCCTGGCTGGCCAGGATCACGGCACCCTCGCCATTGTCGATGGTCATGGGGCCGGTGATGGTCAGCGTCTCGGTCTCGGCATTGTATTCGATGGCCTGGGCGGTCAATCGCGTCTGGCCCTGAAAGGCTTCGACATTGCCGCGTGCGATCAGGCGCCGGTCGGGGGTGACCACGATCTCGTCCGCGACGAGAATGGCGGGCGGCGTGACGGTCGCGACCGTTTGTGCCGCGGCCACCAGCGGGCCGAGGGTCAGCAGCAACACCGCCCACAGGGTGATGCGCAGGGGGCTAGCCATCCTCGGCCTGCAACAGCAGCCCCAAGGCCAGCAGGATCGACGCCAGGGGCGGCGCCCAAGCCGAAAGCAGCACAGGGATCTGGCCGTTTTCGCCAAGGATCTGCGCGAAGCTGCGGATAAAATACAAGCCGAACCCCAGTAGTACCGCGGCCAGCACCGCCGTGCCGGTCCCCCCAAATCGGGTATGGCGCATCGTGAACGCTGCGGCAACCAGAACCATTCCCATCAGAAAGACGGGCCGCGACAGTTCGGCTTGCAGCCAAACGTGGTGGCGGCGCGCGGAAAATCCGGCCTGTTCCAGCTGGGCGATGAACTCTTGCATGTCCCAGATCGACACACCCGCAGGCGTGCCCAGCGTCTCGCGGATCCGGTCAAGCGTGAGGGTCGAGGGCAGGGCGAGCACCTCGTGCAAAACCGCGTTCGCCTCGGGGTTGATGCCCGTGGCCAGTGGCCAGACCTTGGCATTGCGCAGCGACCAGGCGCCGTTTTGCAGCGCGGCACTGGCCGCCTCGATCCGGCGCACCGGCCCGCCCTCCCGGGCATAAGCGACAAAGGTCACATCATAGAGCACCGAGGCGTCGGCGTTGGAGCGCGCGGCGCGGATGACCGTTTGGCCCTGGTCACCGCCCTGACGCAACCACAGCCCATCCTCGCTGACCGCCAGCGCGGAGGCCCCACCGGAACGATAGGTTTCGGCCAGCGCCGCATAGCGTTTGGATGTCGCCGCCACGATGGGCCCGAGCGTCGTGGTGGCAAAGATGCCAAGCGCAAGCGCCACCGTCACCGGTGCCACCAGCGCGCGCAGGGCCGACCTGCCCGCGGCCCGGGTCACCACCAGCTCGGACGTGCGGGCGAGGTTCACGAACAGACCGACGGTCGCAAGGATCAGGATCAGCGGCAGGATCTGGTTCAGCGTCGCGGGCACGTTCAGCACCGTGAGGCCCAGCCGCTGGCCAAAGCCCACGCCCAGATCGCTGAACTTGCGGGTCTGGTCGATCAGATCGACCAGCGCCACAACCGCCAGAAGAACCGCGGTGACCAAACCAATGCTCTGGGCAAAGCGCCGCGCGAAATACATGTGCAGGATCATGCCGTCCTCCTGATGCGGCGGCGAAACCAGCCCGGGTGTGACGCACTCCAGAGCATGCCGGTCACCAACAATGCGCCAACCGCGGACGGCGCATACAGGATGGGCCACATCTGTGCATCGTCGAGCACCGGGTCGGTGAGGGTCGAGCGCGTTCCGTCGAGCGCGAGGAGCAGCAGGAACGCAATCACGATCTCGCGCCAGACGCCAAAGCGGGAATAACCGCCCACCAGCAAGGTGGCAAAGCCGATCAGCGCGGTCACGATGCAGAACAGGGCGCGGGCAAAGCGGCTGTGCGTTTCCTCGGCCAGCGCACCGGGCGACATGCCGCCCGCCAACAGGGCCGCGCGATCCGTCAGCAGGCGGAGCGTGCCCATATTGCTCAGCTGCTCGGTCGGGCTCGCCTCGGGCTGCATCAGCGTGGAGATGTCAAAGGAGAAGTCCTGAAATTTGGCCGTCGACAGGCGCAGCCCGTCGGGCAGCAGACGCTGCGCCAACCCGTCGACCATGATCAGTGATGTGCCCGCCGCGTTGCGCACCAGATAGGCCTCGGCCGCGGTGTAGATCATCCGCGTCTCGGGCTCGCGCCGGTCGGCGACGAACACATCGCGCAGCACGCCGTCCTCCCCGATCTCGCGGGTGTAGAAGGTGACGCCGCGCACCGGGCTCAGGAACGTGCCCTCGGTCAAGATCCGGGCGGTGATGTTCTGCGATATCTCGGCCTCCCGCTCGTCCAGTTGCGACGCGGCGCGGGGCACCAGATCGTGGCTGAGCACCGACATCATCAGCGCCGAGATCAGCCCGAAAAGCAGGACAGGCCGCGCGAGGCGCCAGGGCGACGACCCGGTGGAGGCCATGACCGTCAGCTCGCTTTCGTTGTTCAGCCGGTTGGTGACATAGATCGTTGCGGCAAAGGTCGCGATGGGCAGAACGGTGGTCACCAGCCGCGGCAGGCCCAGCACGGTGAATTCCAGGAACACCAGCGCCGTCTGGCCATCGCCGATCAGCCGGTCAAACAGCTGCACGGCCCGGTTGATCCAAAACACCGCCACCAGAACGAGGGAGAAAAAGCCAAACAGCACAAGCAGTTGCGACAGCAGATAGCGGTCGAACCTGGCCACATTGTCCCCCTTGGTTGTGTGTTTCGGTGTGTAACGCGGCAGCGTACTGCCCTATAGGCTATCGCAAGTGCGCAGGCGCGAAAACCGCTAAACCACCTGCGGCACTGGTCACCGCGCCCGTGGCGCGTTACCTCTGACGCCACACCCTTTTTCCCGGAGATCACGATGCCGACCACCTTGACGCCTGTCACCTTCACCGCAACCGACCTTGACGCGATCGGATCGGCCCCGGGCCGGGTGGCTGTCGTGGTCGATCCCGAAGGACGCATGGGGCAATCGGCACGCCGGGTGAACCGGCTGACCAAGGGGGCCGTGAAACGGTTTCTGGACAGCGACGGCTTTGCCAAGGTCAAGGCGGGGCAGGTGACGACGCTGGCCTGGCCTGTGGGGATGGAGGCGCATGCGGTCGACATCCTGTGCCTGCCGCGCGCGCATTCGGTCGAGGAGGCGCGCAAGGGCGGCGCGGCCCTGGCCAAGCTGCGCGGTGGCAAGGATGTGCTGCTGGCGGTGGACGGCACGCGGCGCGTGGCCGATATCGCCTTTGCGCTCGTGGCGCGCGATTACACGTTCGATGATCACAAGTCGCCCTCCGAGGACGCGGGCGGCGCCGGGGCCGTGACGATCATGTGTTCGCAGCCTGAGGTCGCACAGGAGGCGGCCGCACCGCTGATGGCGGTGGCCGAGGGCATGTTCTTTACCCGCGATCTGGTGAACGCGCCTGCCAATGTGCTGACCACGACCGAATTCGCCAATCAGTTGAGCGGTTTGAAGGGCTTAGGCCTTAAAGTGGAAGTGTTGGATGAAGAAAAGCTCGCAGAGCTTGGCATGCGCACGCTTTTGTCGGTCGGGCAAGGCTCCGACAGCCCCTCGAAGGTTGTGGTGATGGAGTGGAACGGCGGCGGGGACGAAGCGCCGCTGGCGTTGATCGGGAAGGGCGTGGTGTTCGACACGGGCGGCATCAGCCTCAAGCCCGCCGCGGGCATGGAAGACATGACCATGGATATGGGCGGCGCCGGTGTCGTTGCAGGCACGATGAAGGCGCTGGCGGCCCGCAAGGCCAAGGCCAACGTGGTGGGTCTGGTGGGCCTGGTCGAAAACATGCCCTCGGGCAACGCAACGCGCCCCGGCGACGTGGTCACCTCGATGAAGGGCGATACGGTCGAGATCATCAACACCGACGCCGAAGGCCGTCTCGTCCTGTGTGACGTGATGTGGTACGCGCAGGATCGCTTTGCGCCCGCGGGCATGATCGACCTGGCGACGCTGACCGGGGCGATCATCATCGGGCTGGGCCACGAAAACGCGGGCGTGTTTTCGAATGACGACGCGCTGTGCAACGCGTTCCTGAAGGCGGCGGCGTCCGAGAATGAGGGCGCGTGGCGCATGCCGCTGGGACAGGCCTATGACGACATGCTCAAGTCGCGCATCGCGGACATGAAGAACATCGGCGGGCGTGCGGCGGGTTCGGTTACGGCGGCGCAATTCCTGCAGCGGTTCGTGAAGCCCGAGACGCCTTGGATCCACCTGGATATCGCGGGCGTGGCATCCGTCAAATCCGACACCGCACTCGCACCCAAGGGGGCGACGGGCTGGGGCGTGCTGGCCCTGAACCGGTTGGTGGCGGATATGTTCGAGACGGAGTGAGCCATTGGGTGCCGCCTATTTCTACCACCTGACGCGGCGCCCGCTGGAGGTGGCGCTGGCCGAGCTGCTGGAGGCGGCGCGCAAGCGCGACATGCGCGTTGCGGTGCGCGGGCAGGCGGCGGAGCGCCTTGCCTGGCTGGACGAAAAACTGTGGTTAATGCCCGAGGACGGGTTTCTGCCACATGGGCTGGCCGGTGGGGCGCATGATGCGGATCAGCCGATCTTGCTGACGACCGGGCCTGCCGCGAATGGGGCCACCTGCGTGATGTCCGTGGACGGGGCAGAGGTCTCTGCGGATGAGGTCGGCACGCTTGACCGGGTCTGCGTGCTGTTTGACGGCAATGATCCTGCGGCCCTGGATGTGGCGCGCGGCCAGTGGAAAACCCTCACGGGCGCGGGGGCCGCGGCGCAGTACTGGTCCGAAGAAAGCGGCAAGTGGGAGAAGAAGGCCGAAAGCGGCTAGCGCATCAGCGTCATCTCACCGCCCGCGATCTCGATCCGGCCCCAGCGTTGCAGATACCCCATGCCCAGCAGCGATTGATCCATCTCACCGCCATTCACTACGGCATAGACATCCCGATCCTCGTAGGGGCCGATGGTGACGGTCTCGAGCCGAACAGGTGCGGTGCGCACCTCGCCATTGGCGGTATTGGCGCGACCCAGAAAGTTGAGCGTATCGGGATCGAGCCCGGCTGCCGCCGCATCCGCACTGCTCAGCACGATGTCGGTGGCCCCGGTGTCCACGACGAAATCGGTGGGCACGCCATTGAGGTCGAGCGTCAGGTAGTAGTGGCCATCACGGCTGCGCGGCACCACGACGGCCGCGTCATCAAACCGGGTCTGGCTGGCATAAAGGTCGTCCTGGATATCGCCCCAGAGGCCGACGGCGGCGATCACCCCGATAAAGATCAGCACCCAGGTGGCGGCCATTTGCAGGGTTTGGCCCAGCTTGAGCCTGTTGGTCAGCAGGAACCCGCCGCCCAGGACCAGGGCGAACGTCCCGAGATAGATCAGCTGTGCGATATTGTCGGCGCTCATGGCATCAATATAGGCACGGCAGGCCCCATGTCACCCGGACACGAAGCCGAAATCGCGCAACCCGTCGAGCACGAATTGCACCGAAAGGGCCGCAAGAAGCATGCCCAGCAGGCGGGTGACCACGGTGATACCCGTCTTGCCCAGGGCCCGCTCGATCAGGCCTGAGGCGATGAAGAGCAACAGGCAGACACCCAGCACCAGCGCCGTGATGGCCAGCACGAGGGCAAGCCCCTCCGCACCCGGGACCTGGCCGGTCAGAAGGATGACCGAGGCGATGGACCCCGGCCCGGCGATCAGGGGAATGGCGAGGGGAAAGACGGATGGATCATCCTCGGTCTCGTTGGCATCGCTTTGATCCGCACGCCGCTTGGTGCGGCGTTCAAAGAGCATGTCGAGCGCTGTCAGAAACAGGAGGATGCCACCGGCGACGCGGAAGGCGGGCATTGAGATGCCGATAAAGCCCAGCACGGCCTCACCAAAAAGCGCAAAGAGGATCAGGAGCAGCATCGCGATGCCACACGCCCGCAGCGCGATGGCCCGGCGGGCGCGGGCGGTCATGCCCTGGGTCAGCGCCACAAAGAGCGGGGCGAGCCCGACGGGATCGATCACCACGAACATGGTGACGAAGGCGGTGATCAGAAATGCGGTGTCGAGCATGCTGTTTCCAAAAGGAGCGCTTGTGGCGCACACGATTCATTTTGTGAATGGGGGCATCGCCATAGTCTCTCGGACCGATGGCGTTCCAATGACGATCCCTCAAACCCCCGGGATTTTAAGGGACAAAGACGGGTCAGGCGCGTTCCGCGGTTTCAAGCTTTTCCATGTCTTGCATCCAGAGGGCTTCGGCGCGGCCCAAGGCGTCCATCACCTCGGCGTATTTCTTTTGCCAGACCTCCATTTCGCCGATGTTGGCATCCTCATAAAGTTCGGGATCGGCGAGTTTGTCCGCGAGCTTGTCGCGCATCTGGTTCAGCTTATCCAGGCGCGCTTCGGATTTTCGGACCTCGGAGCGCAGCGCGAGGATCGCGTCGCGGGACGGCTTTTTGGGTTTGGGCGCGTCGGGCTTGGCCGCTTTGGGCGGTTTGCCGTCACTGAGCAGCAACTGGCGGTAGCTTTCGAGGTCATCGTCATAGGGCATGACCGTGCCGTTCGAGACCAGCCAGAGGCGGTCGGCGACAAGCTCGAGCAGGTGCATGTCGTGGCTGACGAGGATGACGGCGCCGGTGTAGTTGGTGAGCGCCTCGACCAGCGCCTCGCGGCTTTCGATGTCGAGGTGGTTGGTGGGCTCATCGAGGATGAGCATATGCGGCGCGTCGAGGGTGGCGAGCAGCAGCGACAGGCGCGCCTTTTGCCCGCCCGACAGCTTGCCGACCAGGGTTTCGGCCTGCTCGGCCATCAGGCCAAAGCCCGACAGGCGCGCGCGCCATTTGGCGGGCCCTTCGGCGGGGCGTTCGCGGCGCAGATGGTCGAGCGGGGTTTCGTCGATATGCAGCTCATCCACCTGATGCTGGGCGAAATAGCCGATGCGCAGCTTGGACGAGCGGGTGATCTTGCCCGAGAGCTTGGGCAGGCGATCACTCAGCAGTTTGGACAGGGTGGATTTGCCCATCCCGTTCCGGCCCAGCAGGGCAATCCGGTCGTCCTGATCGATGCGCAGGGACATACGGCTGAGCACGGTTGTGTCGCCATAGCCTGTCGACGCACCGTCGAGGTGGACGATGGGCGGCGACAGCTCTTCGGGGTTGGGAAAGTCAAACTGTTTCAGCCCCGCCTCTTGCGGTGAGGTGATGGGCTGCATCCGCGACAGCGCCTTGAGCCGGGATTGGGCCTGCTTGGCCTTGTCGGCCTTGTAGCGGAACCGGTCCACATAAGATTGCAGGTGGGCGCGGCGGGCCTCCTGCTTTTTGGCTTGGGCGGCGGCCAGGGCCAGCCGTTCGGCGCGTTGGCGCGCGAATTGATCGTAGGGGCCCTGGTAGTAGGTCAGCTGCCGGTCTTCGAGATGCAGGATGCTGCCCACGGCGCGGTTCAAGAGGCCACGGTCGTGGCTGATGATGATGACAGTATGGGGGTATTTGGCGAGGTAGGCCTCGAGCCAAAGCGCGCCCTCGAGGTCGAGATAGTTGGTGGGCTCATCGAGCAGCAACAGGTCCGGTTGCGAAAACAGCACCGCGGCCAGCGCCACGCGCATGCGCCAGCCGCCGGAATAATCCGAGCAGGGCCGTTGCTGGTCGTCATTGTCAAAGCCCAGCCCCTTGAGGATGGTGGCGGCGCGCGCCTCGGCCGACCAGGCGTCGATATCCGCCAGCCGGGTCTGGATTTCGGCGATGCGGGCGGGATCGTCGGTCTCTTCGGCCAGCAGGCCCGCACGCTCGGTATCGGCGGCGAGCACCGTGTCGATGAGGCTGACGTCGCTGGCCGGAGTCTCTTGTGCCACGCCACCGATGCGGGCGCGGGAGGGCAGGGAGATGGTGCCTGATTCCAGCGACAGCTCGCCCCGGATCAGACGGAACAGCGTGGTCTTGCCCGTGCCGTTGCGCCCGACAAGGCCCACCTTGTGACCTTCAGGGATGACGGCACTTGTCCCTTCAAAGAGGGGGCGGCCGGCGACGGCGTAGGTGATATCGTTGATGCGCAGCATGCCCCGCTCTTGCCGCAGGGGCGGGGCGGCGTCAATCGGTGCTGGGCGGCCGTCTGATCGGGGGGCTGCGCAAACGGAGGGATGCGCGTCACACACACCCGGCAGCGAGGGGTCCGACACGGCTGCGGACGGCGTGCGCCCTGCGCCACCGCATCGCTGCAATCCGGCTAATGTGCACAGACCCACTTTTCAATCTTCTGCCATCCGTGTTACGCGGCGCGCGACCCAATGGGCGGGTTTGCCGCCCCGGACAAACTGGAGTGATCCCATGGCCCTCGAGCGCACCTTTTCCATCATCAAACCCGATGCCACCCGCCGCAACCTGACCGGTGCGATCAACGCCAAGTTCGAAGAGGCGGGCCTGCGCATCGTGGCGCAAAAGCGCATTCACCTGACCAAGGCGCAGGCGGGCGTGTTTTACGCCGTGCATGCCGAACGCCCGTTCTATGACGAGCTGTGCGAATTCATGGCGTCCGCGCCGATCGTCGCGCAGGTTCTCGAAGGGGACAACGCGATTGCCAAGAACCGCGAAGTAATGGGGGCCACCAACCCTGCGGATGCCGCACCCGGCACGATCCGCGCCGAGTTTGCCGAAAGCGTCGGCGAAAATTCGGTGCACGGGTCCGATGCGCCCGAGACGGCGGCGGTTGAGATCGCCTATTTCTTCTCCGGTCTCGAGCTGGTCGGCTAAACGCCCATTCACCCCGAGATGACAAGGCCGGGCCCGGACAAGGCCCGGCTTTTTCACGTTCAGCGCGTGGAATTGCGGGCCGTGGCGGCCTCTATCCGCCGGGTGCTTTGCTGGATTGTGTGCGTCACTTCGTGGCCCAACGCAGGCGGCCTCGGGCCCGTTGGAATGTTCAGGCTGCGCCCGCTGGTATAGGCTGCGGCGCCCATCCCGTTGGCGCCAGTAGACGCGGTTTGGACGCGCACGCCGTCGAGGCCGACGCCCGAGGACAGCGTGTTGGCCACGTCCTGAGCCCCGCGAGAAACAAGCACGCGCAGCGCGTCTTCCTCGGAGATTTTCATGGACTTGGCGACGGCTTTGACTGCGCCTGAGACGGTCTGACAGTTTGAATTTACGGACATGTGACGTTCCTCTGCTGATTGACTAACTCGACAATACGCAGGCCGGGGGATGGCGTGAGTATGGAATTCCAGAGTGTAAACCCATTGTGAGAGCGGCGTGATGAGCACGGCGTGGCGCTTGCGGTGCCATAATTACTTGATTATATTACTCAGGAATGGGCCGCGGCCCGATGAAACGAACAGGTTTCAATGCTCCAGCCGTTTTCTCAAGTCACTCAGCCAGCCGACGTGCCGACGCGGCGCCACGCGGCGCTGACGCAGGCGCAGATGGCGGTGCTGAACCGCATGCGCCGCGCGGCGATGGGCGCACGGGTGGCCGCGCGGACCGACCTGTTCGCCGCCAGTGCGGCGCTCAAGCTGGTGGGGGCAACGGCGACCTGCGGCTACATGGAAACCTTTGTGCGCTGCCTGCCGGATGCGATGGGCCGCCCGGTGACGTGGTTTGTGCCGGGCGCATCGGAGGTCTCTGACGACGAGGCGTGGGCCATGCGGTGCCTCGATCGGATCGCGGCGGGGGATGAGGCGAGCCTGCGCTTCCTTCTGCACACGCGCATCCGCGCGGCGGACCGGCGCAATATCGGGTTTCTTCTGGGTCAAATGGCCGATCAGCGCGCTCAACCTTAGAATAATTCTAAAAGGTGGTTGGCAACGCGGCATCCACCCCTATGTTGAGCATCACAGTCAGCCAGCGTGACGCCAGCCAAGAGACCCATTTGAATTCCGAAGGACAGGCCCATGACTCAAACGGCAGCAGCCCTGACACCCGATGCGCGCACCGCCATCGCGGACGCATTGAACCAATCGGTCGCCGAAACCGCGGTGACCACGATGCTGGCACAGAATTTCCACTGGAACGTCAAAGGCATGGCCTTTGGCCCGTTGCATGAGTTGTTCCAGCAGATCTACGAGGATCACTTTACCGCGCAGGACGATCTGGCCGAACGGGTCCGGGCGCTGGACGCCCATGCCGAGGGGATGCTGGGCGCGATGCTCAAACGGTCCAAGGTGGGCGAACATGACGGCCACGCCACCGATCAGGAGATGATCAAGATGATGATGGTGGCGCAGGAAACGCTTGCCGCGACGCTTGCGGGCTGTGGCGCGCTGGCGGCAGAGCATGGCGACACGCTGACCGAGGATTTGTGCATCGCGCGCGGTCAGACCCACGAGAAATTCGCCTGGTTCCTGCGCGCGCACCTGGCCTGACCGACTGGCACCGGCATCACATCGCGGTCACAGCAGGTCTGAGGCCACGATTTTCCGTTTCGACAGCCGTTTGCGATAGGCCTGGTCCCAATGCTTGTACCGGCCAAGCCGGTCTTGCTGGGCGGTCAACATCTGGATGAAGCCGCTGCGATGTTTGTCCTTTTTCAAGGACTTGAACAGCGACTTTTGTGCCTTGGTCATGGAACAACCGATGCAATGCCCGCCGTCGCGTTTGAACTTGCAGACATCGATACAAGGGCTGGGGATCTTGGCCATATCTCACCGGTTTGATGATGTCGAAGGTGGCGAACTGTCCTGCCGGTTTCAAGGCCGGACCTACTTGGTCAGGATCAGCTTGCCCGCGCGGGTGATCCGCAGCACGTAGACGATCCCGTCGAGCACCATGTGCGCTTGCCCGTTGACACCGACCAGGTCGCGCACGTCATAGGTGGGAAGGTCTGTCGGGCGATGGGGCGTCGGGGCGGGGCTATTCATATCCTGCGATCCTGATGGGGCAGTCCGGCGCAGTGACCCACGCCGGACCGGGTGCATCATTTCCAGTTCACTTCGTTGAAGATTTTCTGAGCCGTCGCAATGTTTTGCGCAACCTCGCTCAGGTCGACCGCGTCGGGGCGGAAGAGGCCCAGTTCGGCAACAGACGGGCTGAGCGCGACGCCTGGAACCGCCGGGTATTCGTCATTGCCGGCCGAGAAATACTGCTGCGCCTGGTCACTGGCGAGGTATTCCATGAACATGATCGCGTTCTCGCGGTTGGGCGCATGTGCCGCGACGCCGCCGCCGGACAGGTTCATATGTGCGCCTTCGGCGTTCTGGGCCGGAAACACCCAGCCGATATTGGCACGCTCATCCGTCGACAGGCCATCCACGTCGCGCCGGATGGCGCGGGCAAAGTAGTAGGTGTTCGAGATCGAGATATCGCATTCGCCCGACACCAGGCCGCGCAGCTGATCGGTATCGCCGCCCTGCGGGTCACGGGCAAAGTTCGACACGACCCCGGCGGCCCAATCGCGTGCAGCCTCTTCGCCATGGTTCTCGATGACGGCCGACAGCAGCGTCTGGGAATAGACGTTGGAGGAGGAGCGGTGGCACACCATGCCCTCATAGGCGGGGTCCGCGAGGTCGACATAGGATTTGGGCGGGTCGGTCACGTCGGTCTTGTCGTAAAAGATGATGCGCGCGCGCTGGCTGAAACCGAACCACTGGTTGTCGGTATCCTGCAGCGCCTCGGGAATGCGCGCCTCGAGTGCGGCACTTTGCACCGCTTGCAGCACGCCTGCGGCCTTGGCGCGTTCCAGGCGCGAGGTATCGACGGTCAGCAGGATGTCGGCGGGGGAGTTCGCACCTTCGGCTTGCATCCGGGCGATCAGCTCGTCCGCCTTGCCCTCGATCCGGTTGATGGTGATGCCGGTCGCTTCGGTAAAGTCGGAATAGAGCCGCTCGTCGGTGTCATAATGGCGCGAGGAATAGAGGTTCAGCGCGCCCTCGGCGGCAGCGGCAACAGGGCCGAGCGCGACAAGGGCAGCGGTCAGGGGAAGGATAGCGCGGGTCATTGGTGGCTCCGAATGAAGTTGTTTACAAAAACACTCAGAAACTATTTTTGCGCGCAGATCAAGGTGTCCGAGTAATTTAGTCGGAAATATTTTGCCGACGCCGTCGGGCTGCTGTGTTCGCGCCAGCGTCGGTCAGGTGATGATCGTACCGGTTGAAGGTCAGTCGCTATATGTCTGTCGTAGAACGTTTTTCTGCACCTTGCCCATCGTGTTGCGGGGCAGGGCATCCAGCATGATGTAGCGGCGCGGGTGTTTGAAGCGGGCGAGCTCCGCCTCGACCACGCTTTTGATATCGTCAGGCGCGACCGCCGCGCCGGGGCTGGCGACCACCGCCGCCACAACGCTTTCGCCGAAATCGGGGTGCGGGATGCCGAAGACGGCGCTTTCGTTCACGCCGTCCACATCGTTGATCACATCCTCGATCTCCTTGGGATAGATGTTGTACCCGCCCGAGATGATCAGATCCTTGGCCCGCCCGACGATCGAGACGCGGCCATCGGGTTCCATCACAGCCAGATCGCCGGTCAGGAAGAACCCGTCGGCCCGCAACTCTTCGGCGGTCTTCTCGGGCATGTTCCAGTAGCCCTGAAAGACGTTGTCGCCGCGCACCTCGATCATCCCAATCTCACCATGCGGCAGCGCGGCCCCCGTATCGGGATCGGTGATCTTGACCTCCGTGCCCGGCAGGGCGTGCCCGACGGTGCCCGCGATGCGGTCGCCCTCATACGGGTTCGAGGTGATCATGTTCGTCTCGGTCATGCCGTAGCGTTCGAGGATGCGGTGACCGGTGCGCGCCTCGAACGCCTTGTGCGTTTCGGCCAGCAGGGGGGCGGAGCCGGAGATGAAAAGGCGCATGGTGCGGCACTGATCCCGGGTAAACCGCGGATCGCCCAGCAGACGGGTGTAAAAGGTCGGCACGCCCATCATCAGGGTCGCGGCGGGCAACGCGCCCAGGATCACGTCGAGGTCAAAGGCGGACATCAGCCGCACGCAGGCCCCCGCGAGCAGGGCGGTGTTCAGCGCCACAAACAGCCCATGCGTGTGAAAGATCGGCAGCGCATGGATCAGCCGATCCTGATCGGTGATCTGCCACAGGTCCGTCAGGACGGTGGCGTTGGACAGCAGGTTGCGGTGGCTCAGCATCGCGCCCTTGGACCGTCCGGTGGTGCCCGAGGTGTAAAGCAGGGCGGCCAGATCATCCGGGCCGCGCGCGACCGTGTCAAAGCGTGTGGGCTGACCGTTCGCCACCACGCTCAGCGTCCCGGTGTCGCCGCCCAGCGTCAGGACCTTGGCGCCGACCTCCGCCGCGATCTCGGTGATCTGCGCCTCATCCGCGCTGTCGCAAACGATCAGGGCAGGCGTCGCGTCGCCGATGAAATAGCGCAGCTCTGACCGGGTGTAGGCGGTGTTGAGCGGCAGATAGACGGCGCCCGCCTGCACCGCACCGGCATAAAGCGCGATGGTATCGCTCAGCTTGGGCGCTTGCACGACGATCCGGTCACCCGGTTTCACTCCGCAATCCACCAGCACATGGGCGATCTGTGCCGCGCGTTCGACAAAGGCGGCGTAGCTCAGCGTCACGCCATCGTCGCGCTGCAGGAACGGGTCGGGGTTGTCGTGATGCGGCGCGATCAGGGCGTCGTAGAGGGTATTGGTCACGCAAGTTCTTCCTTGGGGTTCGGGGCAAATGGCGCCTCGGCCAGGGCCCGCACATGCCGGGCCGCGGCGATTGTGCCGTGCAGGGCAAACCCTTCGTGGTTCTGCCGCGTTTGCCGCAGGTCGTAGAGGTAGTTGACCATCGCCCCGCTCGATTGTGCGTGCCCGTTGGCGGAGGTGTCGGCATTGGCGTGCACATCGTGCACCTCCGCACCGTTGCCCAGATGGAACCGCGCCACCGGATCGTAAGGCGTGCCATCGGGCTGTGTGGCGGTAAGCAGGTAGCGCGCGGTCAACCCGCGCAGCGTCTCGTCATCCGCCGCGTCCCCGAGCACGGCGCGCACCGCACGCCCGATGTCGGGGTCATCCGTCTGCATGGCCAGCCACGCGTTGAGCCGCGGGATCGGCGAAAGCGTCACAAACTGCGCCAGCCCCGGCAGATCGCGGGCCAGCTCGGCCACCACTTGCTTGATCAGCAGATGCCCAAAGCTGATGCCGCTCAGCCCCGTCTGACAGTTGGAGATCGAGTAGAACACCGCAACCCGCGCATCGGCGGCTGCCAGCGGCGTACGGCCGTCCAGCAGCAGCGCATCGATGGAGCCGGGGATGTCCGTCGTCAGCGCAACCTCGACAAAGATCAGCGGCTCATCCGGCATCGATGGGTGAAAAAAGGCAAAGCAGCGGCGATCCTCGGGGTAGAGCCGTCGGCGCAGATCGTCGAGATCGCCGATGCGGTGCACGGCCTCATAGGCCACGATCTTGTCGAGGATGCGCGCGGGCGTATCCCAGTTGATCGCCTTGAGCACCAGAAAGCCCGGGTTGAACCAGCTGCGCAGCAGGTGAACAAGGTCCAGGTCCGTCCGCCTGAGCGCCGGGTGATCGCGCACCAGACGCAACAGGTCGACGCGCATCGCCACGAGGGCCGCAGTGGCCCCGACGGGTTGGTTGAGGCGGCGCAACAGCTCTTGCCGGCGCGGTTCGGCCGCCGCACTCAGCTGTTGAAAAAGGCCCGTGTCAGGTGCGTCCGCATAGGCCCGCGCCAGGTCCGCGAGATGTGCGGCGTCCAGCTCCAGCGATCCGTTGAGATGTTCGAAGAACGCCAGCTTTTCGTCGTCACTGCTGGCCGCATATCGGTCGAGCAGGGTGGCCGCCAGCGGGATGCCCGCAATGTCACCTTCGACGCCCAAGAGCGCGTCGCACAAGGCGGGCAGGGTGCGCGCGTCCTGCGTCCCTTGCGCGCGCGCGGGCCGGTCAAAGAGCTGCGTCAGCAGATCGCCGAGTAACCAGTTGCGCTGCACCTCATTCCTCCATTTGGCGGCTCAGATAGTCGCCCGTGCGGCGGTAGTGGCTGATCAGACGTTCGGTCGCGGCCTCCGCATCGTGATCGAGGGCGGCTTCCAGGATCTCCTGATGCTCCGCATCGATGCTGCGCTTGCGGTAGTGCGCGCCACCGGCGGCGAGATAGCGGTAGCGGATGTTCAGATCGTAAAGCTGCGCGCAATAGCGTTCCAGCATCGGCAGGCCTGCATTGTCCAGCAGCGCCATGTGGAACGCCTTGTGCGCCACCTCGAAATCGGCAGTGCCGCGCTGGCTGGCCTTTTTCATGTGGTGGTGGCGCAGCACCAGACGTTCCTCCCATGTCGCGTTTGCCGCGGCGATCGAGGCGCGCAGCGCCATCGGCTCGAGCGTGCAGCGCAGGGTCAGGATTTCATCGAAATTCGCCTTGCCCACGGGGGCCGCGCGGAACCCGCGCTGGTCGATCCGTTCGACCAGCATGTCGGAGGTCAGAAGGCTCAGCGCCTCGCGCACGGGGCTTGCGCCGGTGTTCAAGAGGGCGCGCAGCTGTTCGATCTTGAGCTTTTCGCCCGGAGGCAGGGCGCCGGTCAGGATCATCTCGCGCACTGTCAGATACGCGCCATGGGTGGCCGACGTTTCCTTGCCCGCAATGTCGCGTGTGACGTTCATGACGTGCCTTTCCGGCTCAGCTGAGCGATGTGCCGCCCGTCGACAATCCAACCGACAGGGTCAGCGATCCTTCGTTGATCATCCAGCGCCGCAGGGTATAGCTGCGCGCGCCGGTCTTGTGCATCGGGTCATCGTCGGCCAGAGCGCGCGCTGCCGCGAGGCTGTCGGCGCGGTAGATGATGAGGCCCATGCCCTGCATGTGTTCGCCCGTTTCATCCGACATCGGCCCGGCAAAGGCAAGTTTGCCCGCCCGTTCCAGCGTGGCCTGATAGGCCAGGTGATCCGGCAGGGCGGCCTTAACAGCCTCGGGCGTTTTGGCGGGCGTGCTCATCGCGACGTATAACTCGAGCGCCAATGCCCCCCGATCCTTGGCGGCTGCCTTGTATTCTGCCCAGGCGACCATGCGCACCCCCCAAAAAATCGATATTATTTGACATGCGATCATATTGTAGGCAGAAATCAGGTGAACTGACAAGGATGGCAATCATGAAATATCTGGTGGGCGCGGCCTCTGGCGGGACGGCTGTCTTTGCCGTAAACGGCGAGGTTGCCGTTAATTTGACCGCTCTGGATGCTTCTGTGGGCACGGATTTGATGGGTGTGATTGCGGCACCCGAACGGGTCGCCGCATTGGCCAGCCGGATCGACGATGCACCGCAGGTGCCCGTTGCATCGATCACGCCCGCGCTGCCCGTGGCGGCCCCCGGCACGATCATCTGCCTCGGCCTGAACTATGTCGAACATATCAAGGAGGGCGGCTACGACATCCCCGACTACCCGGCGCTGTTCATGCGCGGCAAAAACTCGATCATGGCCGCGGGTCAGCCGCTGGTGCGGCCCGCCTGTTCGGACAAGCTCGACTATGAGGCCGAGCTGATGCTGATCGTGGGCAAGGGCGGGCGCCATATCTCGGAGGCGGACGCGCTGGATCATGTGTTCGGCTACACCGTGTTCAACGACGGGTCGGTGCGGGATTATCAGCGCAAGACGCATCAGTGGACGCCGGGCAAGAACTTTGATGACACCGGCGCCATCGGCCCCTTTGTCGTCACGCCGGATGAAGTGCCAGAGGGCGCCATAGGCCTCAAGATCGAAAGCCGTGTGGGCGACGAGATCCTGCAAAGCTCCAACACGTCCAACATGATCTGGGGCGTGCGGCAGGTGATTGCCACGATCTCGGAATATGCAACGCTGGAACCCGGTGATCTGATCGCGCTTGGCACCCCGCCCGGTGTGGGACATGCCAAGAAACCCAATCCGCGCTGGCTGGTGCCCGGTGAGACGGTCGAGGTCGAGATCGAGGGGATCGGCATCTGTGCCAGCCCAGTGATCGACGAAAAAGACGCGGTCAAGAAAGTGGCCGCCGAATGAACGCCCCGACCGGAGAGGCGCTGGATGCCGCCCGCGCGCAGGCACAAGCCGATCACCGCGCCCTGCGTGCCCGTATGGGCCGTCTGCCCGATGACGCGATCGACCTGATCCTGCGCGGCGCGCGGTCGCATTATGCCTGGACAGATCAGCCCGTGCCCGACGCGCTGCTCGAAGAGATTTACGAGATCACCATCAACGGTGCGACCAGCATGAACACGCTGCCTGCGCGCTTTGTGTTTGTGACGTCACCCGAGGGCAAGGAACGGCTCGCCAAGTCGCTCAAACCCGCCAACGTGGCCAAGATGATGGGCGCACCGGTCACCGCGATCATCGCCCATGATCTGGAGTTCTGGAAGCAGCTGCCCTTTACCTTTCCGCACGAAGACCGGCGGCACTTCTTCGAAGGCAAGGACCAGCACATCGCCGACACCGCCTTTCGCAATGGCACGTTGCAGGGCGCGTATTTCATGATCGCAGCTCGTGCCGTGGGCCTTGATGTGGGCGCGATGTCCGGGTTTTCCAATGAGGTGGTGGACGCGGAGTTCTTTGCAGGCACGACGCTGAAATCCAATTTCCTGTGCAACATCGGTTACGCGGATGAAACGGCGTTGTTCCAGAAACTGCCGCGCTTTGCGTTCGACAAAGCGTGCACCTACGCCTGAGGAGGGGCCATGGCCGTCAAGATGAAAACCGTCGTGACCTACCGCACGACCGCCGCCTGTCCGACCCATGCGCGCACCGAAATCCCGGTGCGTGACCTGAACGTGGTGATTGATGAGCCGTTGGAACGGGGCGGCACCAACCTGGGGCCCAGCCCGACCGAGGCGGCGATGACCGCGCTCATCGCCTGCACCAACGTGATCGGGCACAAGAATGCGCACCGGCTTGGTATCGATCTGGGCACCGTCACCATCGATGCCACCTGCAAATTCGACCGGCGCGGCGTTCTCATGGAGGAAGAGATCGACCTGCCGTTTCCCGCAATCACCCTGACCGTGAACTGTGACAGCCCCGCGAGCCAAGACGCGCTCAATCAAGTGGGCGCGGAGACGGCGAAATACTGCGCCATCGCCAAGCTGTTCGAGGCGGCGGGCACGGATCTGACGGTGAATTGGGTGAAGGTGAACTGAGATAACGGGGCCGCGAAGGCCCGCATTTTCTGGGAGGAAAACAAGATGACACACTGGACGAAAAAGGGACTGCTGGGTGCCGCGCTCGCCACCGCCATGGCGCTGCCAGTTGCGGCCGAGACAACCATTAACGCGGTCGTGATTGACGGCTATCCGGACCGCGCGCTGTGGGTCAAGGAATTCACCAATTTCTTCATCCCCGAGGTCGACAAACGCCTGGCCGAGGCCGGGGAATACAAGATGAACTGGCAGGAGAACTACGGCGGTTCCATCGTCAAACCCAAGGGCGTGCTGGAAGGCGTGCAGCTGGGGCTGGGCGATATCGGCATCGTGACCACGATCTTCCATTCCTCGAAACTGCCCAGCCAGGGCATCTCGGGCTCGACGCCCTTTGTCGCCTCCGACGCGCGCGCCGTGGCGCAGGCCGTGGACGAGATCGCGCGCGAGTTTCCGGCGATGAACAACGAGTTTGCCGCCCAGAACCAGGTGTATCTGGCCACCGGCGTCGTGCTCGACACCTATCAGGTGTTCTGCACCGACGAGGTGTCGTCGGTCGCGGACCTCGAAGGCAAGAAGATCGCAGGCGCGGGCCTCAACCTGCGATATCTCGAAGGGATCAAGGATGCGGCGGGTGTGCGCGGCGGGCTGACGGACTTCTACAACATGCTGCAAACCGGACTTGTGGATTGCGGGATGCTGTGGCCCGAGGCCGCCAAGACCTTCAAGATCGCAGAGGTGGCCCCCTACATGCTCAAGGCCGATCTGGGCGCCGTGAATTCCAAGACGATCACGGTGAATGCGGATTATTGGGCGGGTCTGCCCGACCCGGTCAAGGATGTGTTGAAGGACGTCGCGATTGCCTATCGCGACCACGTGGCAGGCATCGCCATGGACCGGGCCGAAGCGTCGCGGGACGCCTATGTCGCGGATGGCGGCACCATCGTCGAGGTGTCGGCCGAAGACCGCGCCGCCTGGGCCAACGCGATGCCGAATGTCGCGCAGGAATGGGCCGCCGTTCTGAACGACAATGGTGAGGCGGGCACCGACATGCTGGCCGCCTATTTGGGCAAGCTCGAGGCCGCAGGCTACACCGGCGTGCGCGACTGGACCGCGAACTGAACGCGGGCGCGGGGGGAGGGGCCGGACCATGCTGAAGACCGCACTGGCTGGCCTGTCCTCGGTCGCCAACACGCTGGCGATTGCCGCCAACGCCCTGGGCACGCTTGTCGTGCTGGCGTTGGTGGTGGTGCTGAACGTGGACGTGATCGCGCGCGGGTTCTTTTCCGCGCCGATCCGCGGCACCTACGAGATGGTGCAGTTTTCCGTCGTCATGATCGTGTTTCTGCAGTTGGCGGATGTGGTGCGGGTGGACCGGCTGACACGCTCGGACGGGTTCCTGCTGTTTCTGTCCACACGCCGCCCCGGTGCGGCACGCAACATGCGGCGCATCATCAACGCGCTGTCGGCCATATTCATGGGGCTCATCGCCTACATCACCTGGCCTGAATTCCTCAAGATGTGGGGCACGCAGGATTTCTTTGGCGTGCCAGGCCTCTTTACGCTGCCGTGGTGGCCGGTCAAGTTGGTGATCACCGTGGGCACCGCGCTGTCCTGCCTGATCTTTGTCATCAAGGTCATCACGGGCCGCGACCGTCCCGAGGGTAGCCTATGACGCCCATCGAGATCGGCCTGATCTCGGTCGTGGCCATCGTCTTTCTGATCTATTCGGGCGTTTATATCCCCGTCGCGCTCGGCATGGTATCGTTTGTGTCGATCTGGCTGATGCGGGACAACTTCACGCTGGCGCTGAACCTGCTCAAGATCGCGGTGGGCGACAGCGCGATGGAGTACAGCTTTGCCACCATCCCGCTCTTTACCTTCATGGGGCTCATCGTGTCGAAGGCGGGGTTGGGCCGCGACATCTACGAGGTGATGACCATGCGCTTTCGCAAGGTCAAAGGGGGCATCGGCATGGCGACGGTTGGTGCGAACGCCGTGTTCGCGGCCGTCACAGGCTCATCGATTGCAAGCGCGTCGGTGTTCACCAAAGTCTCGGTCCCGCAGATGATGGCACAGGCCTATAACCCGCGGTTCGCGGTGGGTGTGGTGGCGGGATCGTCCGTTCTGGGCATGATCATCCCGCCCTCGGCCATGCTGATCATCTATTCCTTTGTCGCCGAGCAATCCGTGGGCGACATGTTTCTGGCCGGTGTGATCCCGGGCATCCTGCTCGCCATCGCCTATGTCGGCGCGATCTGGTTCATGGGCCGCTTCACGCCCGGTTTCGTCGGGGGCCGCGTGGTTGCGGACACCGAATGGATGTCGGGGCGCGAGATTGCATCGAAGACCCTGCCGACCCTGTTCCTGATCACCATCGTGCTGGGCGGCATCTACACCGGCTGGCTCACGGCGGTAGAGGCGGGCGCGGCGGGCGCGCTGGTCGCCCTGATCATCGCTGTGGTGCGCAAATCGATGACCGCCCGCAGCTTTTGGGACGCGCTTCTGGAAACCGGGCACATCACGGCAGCGATCCTGTTCCTGATCACCGCCGCCTCGATCTATTCCCGTATGCTGGGCCTCGCGGGCCTGCCTAACCAGCTGCAGGACCTGCTGTCAGGCAATGCGGCGTCGTTCTGGACCATCATGCTGCTTTACGTGTTGCTCATGCTGTTTCTGGGCACGCTGCTCGACACGGCATCTATCATCCTGATCGTTGTCCCGCTGTTCCTGCCGCTGGCCGAGGCGCTGGACATGTCGCTGATCTGGTTCGGCATCATCACCGTGGTGGGGGCCGAGATCGGGCTGCTCACGCCGCCCTTGGGCATATCCTGTTTCGTCATCAAATCGACGATCAACGATGACCGCATCAGCCTGCGGGATGTGTTCATGGGTGCGCTGCCCTTTGCATTCGTAATGCTGATCGTGCTCTTTATCCTTATCGAATTCCCGATCCTCAGCCTTGCCCTGATCTAAGGAGATCCCTCATGCGCACCGTGACCAAGGACAACATAACCGACGTCTTCATGGGCTACATGTCCAAGGACATGGACCCGCGCATGCGCGAGGTGCTGGGCGCGCTGGTCCGGCACATGCATGACTTCGCCAAGGAGGTGGAACTGACCCACGAGGAATGGCAGGCGGGCATCGCGTTCCTCGAAGGCTGCGCCGCGATCGAAAGCGCGGACCGGCACGAGTTCATCCTGGCCTCGGACGTGCTGGGCATGTCGTCACTGGTCGATATGATCAACTCGAGCGCGGATGCCACCAGCTCGTCCGTGCTGGGCCCGTTCCATGTGTCGGGCGCACCGGCACTGGCGGTGGGCGGCGACATGAAGCGGGACTATGGCGGTCCGGTGCTGCTGGCCGAAGGGGTGATCAAGGACACCGATGGCAACCCGATCCCGGGGGCCGAGCTGGATATCTGGCAGACGGCCCCGAATGGGCTTTACGCCAGTCAGGACGCGGCACAGGACATCTATTCGTTCCACGCCCTGATGACGGTGGGCGATGATGGCCGCTATCGCTTTACCACCGTGAAACCGGTGGAATACACCGTGCCCTCGGACGGGCCGGTGGGCGATATCCTGAACGCCTGCGGCCGCCACCCGTGGCGCCCGTCGCATCTGCATTACATCGTCAAGGCGCCGGGGTTCAAACCGTTAGTGACCGAGATTTTCCCCGACGACGATCCGTATCTGGATCAGGATACCGTCTTTGGCGTGCGCGAGGATCTGGTGATGACCTATGTGGAACGGCCGGCGTCGGAATTCCCGCAGGGCATGGCGCTGTCGGGCAAGATCACCGAGCCGTTCCTGCATGTGGCGTTCGACGTCACGCTTGCCCCCGACACCTGACGCTCAGGGCGCGCCCCGCACCGAGCGAAAGAAGATATCGAGCGTGCGTGTCGGTGCTGTGGGGTGGAACGTGTCGTAAAAGCTTTGGTCGATGATCGACGGGTGCGACACGATCTTTTGCGACAGGATCTCGAAAAACTTGGCGACGCGCAGCGCACGCTCCTGATCCGCATCGTAATCCAGCCGCCCGAAGATGGCATAGCGGTCGGCGGTAAAGGTCCGGTCGCCATTGGAAAAGCTGCACCCCGGAATGGCCGAGACGTTGTGCAGGATGATCTCGCGATCGCCGATGTAATGCACGATCTCGCCCCGGCAAAAGGCCTGCGCCGCTGCCTTGTGCGAGGGAAACAGCAGCACCGACCCTTCGTGGGTGAGGTTCCGTTCGCGCAGGAAATCGGTCAGCACCGCCTCCTGATTTCCGCGCAGCTTGCAGGTGTCCTCGTCCCGCAGATACCCGTTCAACGCATCGCGGTATTGCGGCATCTCGTTCGCGGTCAAAAACGCCTGAACACCGGACCGCGCCGAACTCGTGTGGCCCACGAGGCCAAAGTAAAACGACACGTCATTCGAATCCCGGCCGATTTCCGGGCAGCCGCTTTCCTTGTCCTGCCGGATGGGGGGCGGCACGTCGGTCTTGCTGACATAGGACACGCCGGTGAGATAAATGGGCGGCGAGATGATCAGCCCGATCCGCCGCGCGTTGGTGATCGTGGCCGGATCGCACAGGATGTCGATGCGCGGCTCGAACACCTTTGAGGGGTCTGTGGGGGGTTGCAACAGGGCAAACCGGCTGTCGGGGCGGTCCTCGCCCATCGCCTCCATCACCATGTCGATGTCCACGACCTCGACCTTGTCAAAGAGAAGCGAGCCCGGCCCGGTCTGATCCAGCAGCATCTCGGTCAGGACCGCATCGCACATCCGCACGATGTAGCCGGTATACCGTTGCGCAGCGAGCGGTCCGGGGGTCACAGCCGTCAGCACATCGACCATCGTCTCGGACCGGTAGGCAAAGGGGCGCGCGTAGGACCGCACGCCCACGCGCAATTGGTATTCGTCCGCCTTTGTGCTCGCGGCTGTCGCGGGCACGGGCGTGGCCCCGTCCTGCCCCAGAACCGGCCCGGCGGCGAGCATCAGCGCGGCGCACAGGGCGCGCGCCGCGCGCCACAGCGGCGCGAGGCGGCTCATGCGACACCTTTCTGGGCCCGGGCGGCCGTCTTGGGGGGCGTGCCCGCCTTTTCCTCGACCACCTGCTTGAGCTGCTTGGCAGCAGGCACGGCGGGTTGGGCGTCATCTTCGACGATTTCGACCTCGTCCGGTTCTTCGGTCAGCTCGATGAACCACGCAAAGAGCAGCACGAACAGCATCGGCAGAACGGCCATGATCAGCCAGTCCCGCGCCTTGTAGCTGACGCCGATCCCATTCGGGATCAGCACATTGTCCGAAAAATCGGGGTAGATGAAATAATCTTCGTAGTTGTAGCTGACAAAGATGATCACCACGACGATCAACCCGATCAGCAGCGCGCCCGGCAAGGCCAGCAGCAGCAGCGTTCGGATCCGGCTGAAATCATCATGCTTGTCCATGATCACAAGCACGGAAAAGCCCACGGCAAGGCCCGCAAAGGGCATCATCGCGAAGTAGACGAGGTTGTCGCTCAGCAGGGTGATGATCTGCGAATTGGTGATCTGGAGCCCTGTGTCAAAGGAAAAGCCTGCGTCATAGGTCAACTCCATCAACGCCCCTGCAATCGCGAAGACAAAGGCGAGGATCGCAGGCACCACGCACAAGCCCAACAGCCGCAGGAACGGCATGCGGTGCATGCTCCACCCCGGTTTCCAGCTTTCCTGTTCCAGCCGCACATCGCGGCCAAAGATCACGGCCCCCGCCGCCGCAAAAGTCACCAGCGCCATCTGGATCGCGTCCCAGATGGATTGAGTCACAAGGTCGGGGCGGATGTCGAAGATAAAGTCGCGCTTGCCCTGTTCGATGATCCAGTCGCACCGCTCCGGCCGGACGTTGGCAAAACATGCATCCAGCGTGAGGGACTGATCGCCCATCGCACCGCCACCGGCCTGGTTGGCACGGTCCGCTTCGATCAGATCCTCGATCTGGGCCCGGGCGACAAATTCGTTGGTCTCCACACTCCACGCCCACCAGGTCGAATAGATGGTGAAGATGATCAGCACGCTCATGAGCAGCGAGACGAAGGCCGACAGGGCAAAGGAGTTCTTTTCGGGCACGTAATTGCGGTCGATCACGTCGACGATGCGGGCCAGCGGCGTGCCATGGTCGAGGTTTTTGACCGACTGGTTGTTACGGATGTAGTGCACGGCAAACAGCGCCTTGGTGTTTTCGCTGTGCACGGTGGCCAGGGTGTGCAGCTTGACCAGCGACTCCTGCGATGTGGCGTCAAAGGCCAGCAGCGCGTCGGTCATGTCGCCGTATTTGGCGTGCAGCTCGTCGGCCATGCGGCTCAGCTCTTCGAGCTCGGCCACGGGAAAGAACTGGCCGCGGCGCACCGGTGTGACGGCAACCGACAGCGCGTCGATCACCGTCAGCGCCTTTTCGATCTCGTCGCGCCGTCCATAAAGGTCGACCGTCATCTTATCGGACGGCGTGTCACGCAGGGTCGCACGATAATGTGCGGTGAGCGGGCCCGCCTTGCGCGTCTTGCAGATCACGCCCGCCTCCGGCGTCTGCAACGCATCGATCACCCGGTACACGCCGCGCGGAATGCCCGCGATGCGGTGCGCGGCGGACCGCACCATGTTTTCGATGGGGCGCATCACGCCCACGGACATGATCGCGATCAGAAAGGCGGAGACGAAGATCGGCTTGGCATAGGCCGTGCCTTGCAGGTTGAGCACGTCGTTGCCGAACGGATCAAACGTGCCTGTGGCCCCCACCTTGACCTTGGCCAGATTGGCGTTGCGCACCAACTCGTAAAGCTCGGCCGAGGACAGGATGACGCCATAGGACACCAGGTACAGCAGCGAATAGACCAGAAAGCCGATGAACCCGTCGCGATCCGTGCACAGATCCGACACCTTGGCCGATTGCAGGATGGGATGGCGTTGAAACGGGGTGAGCGTGAGCGACTCGCGGTAATTCCGCCGTGCCTCGATCAGGAGGGCGGTCGCGCCAAAGCACACGACACCGATATAAATCAGCCAGTTCACATTGAAACCTCAGGCGGCCCGGTTGGGCCACCCGGCTTACCAGCAGGTTTGAACGGCGGGGTTACACGGTCCGGCGGCGATGTCCGTCGATTGCGGCGTATCGCCGGAAAAAACGACCAAACTGGCAAAAACAGTCGCCGTGATGAGCACAGAAATACGAAGCATGGGTCTAATCCTAATAATATGTGTCACAATGTATCGTAAGAGTAGTGAAATTTCAAGCAATGGTTGGATTTCGGACATGACCGATGCAGCGAACCGAATTGGCGCATCTCGCGCGTCCGGAATACGAGCGTCATGGGTCTGTGCGGCCGTGGCGCTTGCCCTTGGCACCGCGGCGCTGCCCGCGGCCGCGTTGGAACTGGTGGAAACCGGGCGCTATGACCTCAACCGGCCGGCCAGCCTTGACTATGATCCGACGTTTTGCGGCCTCTGGATCGCCAATGAAGGGCCGGAGGCGGTGCTGGTCACCTTGCAGGGGGATGAGCTGCGCCGCGTCACCAGCGACCTGTTCCGGATCAAGGCCATTGCGATCGAGGGCGATCACCTGCTGGTCGGCGACGGGTTCGGCAGCATGCAGCGCCTGACCAAGGACGGCGTGCCGCTGGGCGCGCCTTTCCGGCTTGCGGGCGGGGCAGCGGACACCGAAGGGGTCGCCATCTCGGCCACCGGTCAGCTGGTCACGGTCGAGGATGACCCCGAGCGGTTGTCGTGGTTCGATGCCGATGGGCAGCTTGTGACGCGTGTCGACACCATGACGTTGAACCCGCCGCTGACCGAGGCGCAAGGCATCGCCATCGACCCGCGCACCGGCCATCTGCTGATCGTCGATGATTGGGAAGGGTCCAACAGCCTCTATGAATTCACCGCCCAGGGCGAATTGCTCGCGCAGGCGAGCCTGCTGGAATACGGCACCGACCCCGAGGGCATCGCCATCCGGCCCGGATCGAACCAGCTGTTCGTGGCGTTCGACGGCGGCGCGCAGATCGTGACGTTCGACTATACGCCCACCTTGCCCGCAGGGGCCGCACCGCTCAGGCCCGGTGCGGATTGCATGATGTTCTGATCGCGCTGACCGCGCTGACCGCGGCGCCCGATGATTTGACGTGGCGCGGCGCGCATGTTCTCTTTGACCCACGCACAGCAGGTCAAGACCGGCCGCAACGCAATCGGAGTGTGGATGCCGAAGCCCAATACACAAGGTCGCCCCACACCGGACCTGCCCGCGTTCCTCACGCATGACGACATTGCCGCGCTGAACGACGGGCGCCATACGGCTCCGTTCGACGTGCTTGGCCCACACACAAGCGGGAACCGCCGCTGGATCGTGACCTTTCAACCGGGCGCGGTGGATGTGGTGGCCACGGTGTCCGGCACGGACACGGGCCTCGCGCGGCTCGGCGGTGACGTCTTTGGCGCCCCCGTGCCAGGGCAGGCCTACACGCTGACGCAGCACTATGCGGATGGCGCGGTGCACACCACGCATGACCCATTTGCCTTTGACCCGGTGCTGACGGATTTCGACACATACCTGATGGGCGAGGGCACGCACAAAGAGCTGTGGCGCGCCTTGGGCGCGCATGTCACGACGCACCAACAGGTGGATGGCGTGCATTTTGCCGTCTGGGCGCCCAATGCACGGCGCGTGAGCGTCGTCGGCGATTTCAACATGTGGGACGGGCGCAGGCACCCGATGCGCCCCGCGGGCGAGACGGGCGTGTGGGAGCTGTTCCTGCCTGGCGTGGGCGAGGGTGCGCTTTACAAATATGAGGTTTTGGGGGCCGACGGTGCGGTCGCGCTCAAGGCCGACCCGGTGGGGTTCGGCGCACAGCATCCGCCGGAAAAGGCCTCCGTCGTGCGCGACATCTCGGGCTACGGCTGGAACGACGCGGCGTGGATGGAAAACCGCGCGGCCCGCGCGGATCGCAGCGCCCCCATTTCGATCTACGAGGTGCATCTGGGATCGTGGCGGCGGCGCTATGACGACGGTGGCCGCCCGCTCAGCTACCGGGAACTGGCGCGGGATCTGGTCGCCTATGTCAAGCATATGGGCTTCACCCATATCGAGTTGCTACCGGTGTCGGAGTTCCCGTTCGACGGCTCGTGGGGCTATCAGCCCGTGGGGCTTTACGCCCCGACGATCCGCTTTGGCCCGCCCCACGAATTCCGCGACCTTGTGGAGGCCGCGCATGCTGCCGAAATCGGCGTGCTGCTCGACTGGGTGCCGGGGCATTTCCCGACGGATGCGCATGGCCCGGCCCGGTTCGATGGCACGGCGCTTTACGAACACGCGGACCCGCGCGAGGGGTTCCATCAGGACTGGAACACGCTGATCTACAATTACGGGCGGCGCGAGGTCAAAAACTACCTCGTGGCCAACGCGCTTTACTGGATGGAGGAGTATCATCTGGACGGACTACGCGTGGATGCCGTCGCCTCGATGCTCTACCGCGATTACTCGCGCAACGACGGCGAATGGGTGCCCAACACGGATGGCGGGCGCGAGAATTACGAGGCCATCGCCTTTCTGCAGGAGATGAACGTGGCGGTCTACGGCGCCGACCCCAGCGTGATGACCGTAGCCGAGGAAAGCACATCCTTTCCCGGCGTGTCGCAGCCCGTGCACACGGGCGGCCTGGGCTTTGGCTACAAATGGAACATGGGGTGGATGAACGACACGCTGCGGTACATGGAAAAGGATCCGATCCACCGCCAGCACGATCACCACCTGATGACATTCCCCATCGACTGGGCGTTCACGGAAAACTTCGTCCTGCCGATCAGCCATGACGAGGTCGTGCATGGCAAAGGCTCGATGATCGCCAAGATGCCGGGCACCGACTGGGAAAAATTCGCAAACCTGCGGGCCTACTATGCCTTCATGTGGATGCATCCGGGCAAGAAGCTGCTGTTCATGGGCTGCGAGTTCGCCCAACCCGAAGAGTGGAACCACAATGCCGAGCTGAACTGGGGCGCGGCAGAAGAACCTGCGCACAAGGGCATCCAGCAGCTGATCCGCGACCTCAACACGCTGTACCGCGACACGCCCGCCCTGCATGTGGGCGATTGCGTGCCCGACGGGTTCGGCTGGATCAGCAATGATCCTGCCCAATCCACCATCGGCTTTGCCCGCTATGGCGGTGACGGCGACGCACCCGTCGCGGTCATCTGCAACTTTACGCCCGTTGAGCGGTTGGACTTTCGACTGGGCCTGCCACGCGCGGGCCACTGGGACGAGGTGATGAACACGGACGCCGCTGCCTATGGCGGAGGCAACCGGGGCAATCTGGGCGGCGGCGGCACAGAGGAGGTGCCCGCCGACGGCTTTGCCCAATCGATGACGCTGACCCTGCCACCCTTGTCGGTGATTGTGCTGCGGTGGCGTCCATAAGGACTGAAAGTTTGGGAGGACTTCACATGCCGACAAAACGCCTGACGCAACGATCCATGGTCTTCGTGCTTGCTGGGGGGCGTGGCAGTCGTCTCAAGGAATTGACCGACCGGCGGGTGAAGCCCGCCGTGCCCTTTGGCGGCAAGGCGCGGATCATCGATTTTGCCCTGTCGAACGCAATGAATTCCGGCATCCGCAAGATGGCCATTGCCACGCAATACAAGGCCCACAGCCTGATCCGGCACATGCAACGCGGCTGGAACTTTCTGGGCGCCGAGCGGAACGAATTCCTGGATGTACTGCCCGCCTCGCAACGCGGCGGCAACGAAAGCTGGTACAAGGGCACGGCGGACGCGGTCACGCAAAACATCGACATCGTGGACAGCTACGGGGTGGATTACGTCGTGATCCTCGCGGGCGACCACATCTACAAGATGGATTACGAGGTCATGCTGCGCCAGCATGTGGAGACCAAGGCGGATGTCACGGTCGGCTGCCTGACCGTGCCGCGGATGGAGGCGACGGCGTTCGGCGTGATGGACACCGACAGTGATGGCCGCATCACCAGCTTTCTCGAAAAGCCTGCCGATCCGCCGGGCACGCCCGATGATCCCGACAAGGCGCTGGCGTCCATGGGCATCTACGTCTTTGACTGGAAATTCCTGCGCGACCTGCTGAGGAAAGACGCCGAAGATCCGAACTCCTCCAACGATTTCGGCAATGACCTGATCCCCGACATCGTCCAGAACGGCAAGGCGATGGCGCACCGCTTTGACGAAAGCTGTGTCCGGGCCGAGGGCGCACCGGCCTATTGGAAGGACGTGGGCACCGTGGATGCGTTCTGGCAGGCGCATATCGACCTGACGAATTTCACGCCCGAACTGGACCTGTGGGACCGCGACTGGCCGATCTGGACCTACAATGAAAGCGTGCCACCGGCCAAGTTCATCCATGACGAACGCGACCGGCGCGGCATGGCGATCTCGTCCATGGTGTCGGGGGGCTGTATCGTGTCGGGCACCGAGGTGCGCAATTCGGTGCTGTTCACCAACGTGCACACCAATTCCTATGCGGTGCTCGATCATGCGGTACTGTTGCCCAGCGTGACGGTGCATCGGTCGGCGCGTTTGCGGCAGGTGGTGATCGACAAGGGGGTGGTCATCCCCGAGGGTTTGGTCGTAGGGGAGGATCCGACCGAAGACGCCAAGTTCTTTCGCGTGACGGATCGCGGAACGACCCTGATCACGCAGGACATGCTGGATAAACGAGCCGCCGCCTCATGACGCACATCCTCTTTGTCGTGTCCGAATGCGCCCCGCTGATCAAGACCGGCGGGCTGGCGGATGTTGCGGGCGCGTTGCCTGCGGCACTGGCGCGGCATGGCGATGAGGTCCGCGTATTGCTGCCGGGGTATCGCGCGGTGATGCAGCAGGTTGACAAGGGCAAGGCGGTGGCCCGTCACGATGACCTTTTTGGCGGTCCGGCATCGGTGCTGGCCTGCAAGGCGGCGGGGCTGGACCTGCTGGTGATCGATGCGCCGCATCTCTTTGATCGCGACGGCGGCATCTATATGGATGCAGCGGGCCAGGACTGGCCCGACAACCCCGAACGCTTTGCGGCACTATCGTGGGTGGCCGCGCAGATCGCGGCGAATGGGGCAGGGGCCTGGAGGCCCGACATCGTGCACGGCCATGACTGGCAAGCGGGGCTGACGCCCGAGTACATGCACGCGGCGGGCGCGGACGTCCCCTTTGTCTTTACGATTCACAACATCGCCTTTCACGGCAACACCGGCGCGGACCGGCTGGCGGCGCTGCGCCTCGACCCCGACCGGTTTCACGCCGATCATTTCGAGTTCTGGGGCCAGATCTCGGCGCTCAAGGCCGCCCTGACTGGCGCGGCCAAGATCACCACCGTCTCGCGCACCTATGCGCAAGAGCTGCTGACGCCCGAATTCGGCATCGGCATGGACGGGATGTTGCGGGCACGGTCGGCGGACCTTGTTGGCATCGTCAACGGCATCGACGAGGATGCGTGGAACCCGCAGACCGATCCCGACATCACGCCCTACAAGACCGCCGCGGGCAAGGCCGCGAACAAGGCCGCACTGCAACAGACCTTTGGGCTGGAGCGTGCCGACGGGCCGCTTTGCGTTCTGGTCTCGCGCCTGACCGAGCAGAAGGGGATCGACCTGCTGCTTGCTGCATTGCCCGACCTGCTTGATCGTGGCGGCCAGTTGGCCCTGTTGGGCTCCGGCGCGCCGGAGCTGGAGGTGGCCCTGCTCGAGGCGGCGGCGACCCATCCGCACGTAGCTGTCCGGATCGGCTATGACGAGGCGTTGTCGCACCAGATGATGGCGGGGGGCGATGCAATCCTCGTGCCGTCGCGGTTCGAGCCCTGCGGGCTCACGCAGTTATACGGGTTGCGCTATGGCACCGTGCCGCTGGTGGCGCTGACGGGTGGGCTGGCCGATACGGTCATCAATGCCTCACCCGCGGCACTGGCCCGCGGTGTCGCCACGGGCGTGCAGTTTCACCCCACAACGGCGCAGGCGCTTGGCCACGCGCTGCGCCACCTGTGCGACCTTTATGCGCAGCCCAAGCGGTGGTCACAGATCCAGCGCAACGCGATGAAACAGCCCGTGGGCTGGGACGCGTCCGCCGCCGAATACCACGCCCTTTACGCCGCACTGACCGTGAGGCCCGCGTGAGCCAGGCCCGCGCGCCCCTGCAGCCGGGCCGACCCTCCCCGCTGGGCGCCACTGTGGACGACGGTGGCGTGAACTTTGCCGTATTCTCGCGCCACGCGACCAAGGCGATGCTGTGCCTCTTCGACGATGCAGGGCGCGAGACCGAGATCATCCCGCTGCCCGAACGCGAGGGCCATGTCTGGCACGGCTACTTTCCCGGCCTGCAGCCGGGCCAGCAATACGGGTTCCGCATGGACGGGCCCTATGCCCCGCGTGAGGGGCACCGGTTCAACCCCTACAAGCTGCTCATCGACCCCTATGCCAAGCGCCTTACCGGGCACCCGACATGGCACGACGCGCTCTTTGGCTACATCGCGGGCCATGCCGACAAGGATCTGAGCTTCGACAAGACCGACAGCGCGCCTTACATGCCGCGCAGTGTGGTGACCGACCCGCATTTTAACTGGGACGACGCGCAGCGCCCGCGGCACGCCCTGGAAAATTCGGTGATCTACGAGGCGCATGTCAAAGGGCTGACCATGGGCCGCCGCGATGTGCCCGACGCGGGCACGTATCTGGCCATGGCCTCCGATCCGATCCTCGACCACCTCAACCGGCTGGGCATCACGGCGGTCGAGCTGTTGCCCGTGCAGGCGTTTCTGAACGAACGGTTCCTGCTGGATCGGGGCCTCACGAACTACTGGGGCTACATGACCTACGGGTTCTTCGCGCCCGATCCGCGCTACATGCAAGGCAATGATATCGCCGAGTTTCAGCAGATGGTGCAGCGGTTTCACAGCGCCGGGATCGAGGTCATCCTCGACGTCGTCTACAACCACACCGCCGAGGGCAGCCAGATGGGCCCGACGCTGATGTTCCGCGGCCTCGACAACGCCAGCTACTACCGGCTGGCCCAGGACAAGCGGTTGTACATCGACGATGCGGGCTGCGGCAACACGCTCGATTTCGAGAACCCGTTTGTGATCCGGCTGGTGATGGACAGCTTGCGCTACTGGGTCGAGGTGATGCATGTGGATGGCTTCCGCTTTGATCTGTGCACCGCCCTGGGCCGCACGCGCCACGGGTTTGAACGCGACGGGCCGTTCTTTCGCGCCATCGGCCAGGATCCAGTGCTGAACCGGGTCAAGCTGATTGCCGAGCCCTGGGATATCGGGCCCGGCGGCTACCAACTGGGTGCCTATCCCGCCCCCTTTGCCGAATGGAACGACACGTTCCGCGATGACACGCGCGCCTTTTGGCGCGGCGACGGGGGCAAGGTGTCGGCGATGGCCGCGCGCCTGACCGGCAGTGCCGAATTCTTTGACCACGATGGGCGCGCCGCGACGTCGTCGCTGAACTTTCTGACCGCGCATGACGGTTTTACCCTGCACGACACCGTCAGCTACGATGCCAAGCACAACCGCGCCAATGGCGAAGAAAACCGGGACGGCCATTCCAACAATCGCTCCGACAATATGGGGGTCGAGGGGCCCACCGATGACCCGGCCATTCGCGCCGCCCGCACCCGGCGCAAGCGCAACATGATCGCCACGCTCATGCTGTCGCAGGGCACGCCCATGCTGCTGGCCGGCGACGAGCTGAGCAACAGCCAGGGCGGCAACAACAATGCCTATTGCCAGGACAACGACATCGGCTGGGTGACCTGGCCCGAGGGCGATGATCCGTTTTTCCGCTTCTGCGAACAGGCCATCGCGTTTCGCCAGATGCACCCGCTCTTGCGTCAGCGGCGGTTCCTGCATTCGCGCCGCCGCGCCGTCGATGGCGCGCCCGACCTTTTTTGGCGCCGCGCGAATGGCCAGCCCATGCGGCAGGCGGATTGGGACAATCCCGATCTCGATGTGCTGGTGGCCGAGATGCGCATGGCCTCCGGCACGCCGGAATATGTCCAACGCGAGGGCGCGCTGCTTGTCGTGCTCAACCGCGGTGCCGCCCTCACCATCACCCCGCCCGCACTGCCCGAGGGCGGCGTTTGGGTGCGCCGCTTTGACACCAGCCAAGACGATGCGATCGCGGTGACGCCCGGCACGCATGTGGCGGCAGATGCTGTCGTCGTGTTTTCAACTGAGACCGCCAAGTAGTGGTACGGTCGATCACGACCGCCCGAAAGATCAGGAACGAAAAGGACAGGCCATGCCCATGCAGACAGTTCGGACAGAGCCAATCGAGGGGCAAAAGCCCGGCACCAGCGGCTTGCGCAAGAAGACGGCCGTTTTCAAACGCCCGCATTACCTCGAGAATTACGTGCAGGCGATCTTTGACGGGATCGGCGGTGTTCAGGGCCGCACGCTGGTTGTCGGCGGCGACGGGCGATACTTCAACGACGACGCGATCCAGATCATCCTGCGCATGGCAGCCGCCAACGGGGCCGCAAAATGCATCGTGGGGCAGGGCGGCATCCTGTCGACGCCTGCCGTGTCCAACCTGATCCGCAAGCGCAAGGCCGATGGGGGTCTGATCCTGTCGGCCAGTCACAATCCCGGCGGGCCGGATGAGGATTTTGGCCTCAAATACAACGGCCCCAACGGCGGGCCCGCGACCGAAGCCGTGACCGACAAGATATTCGAGCGCACCAAGACGATCGACATCTACAAGATCACCGCCTCAGGCGGGGTGGACATCGACACGCTCGGGCACCGCAGCCATCAAGGCATGGAGGTCGAGATCGTCGACCCGGTCGAAGACTACGCCGCCCTGATGGAAACGCTGTTTGACTTCGACAAGATCGCCGCGCTGTTTGCGGGCGGCTTTACCATGCGCTTTGACGCGATGCATGCGGTGACCGGCCCCTATGCGCACGCCATCCTCGAAGACCGGTTGGGTGCGGCCTCGGGCACGGTGGTGAACGGCACGCCCAGCCCCGATTTCGGCGGTGGCCACCCGGACCCGAACCCGATCTGGGCCAAGGCCCTGATGGACGCAATGCACGGGGATGCCGCGCCCGATTTCGGCGCCGCCTCCGACGGCGATGGCGACCGCAACATGATCGTCGGGCGCAACTGCTACGTCACGCCTTCGGACAGCCTCGCGTTGCTGACGGCGCAGGCGCATCTGGCCCCGGCCTATGCGAGCGGGCTGGCCGGTGTCGCCCGCTCCATGCCGACCTCGCGCGCGGTCGACCGGGTCGCCGCACGGCTGGGCATCGACTGTTTCGAAACACCGACAGGCTGGAAATTCTTCGGCAACCTGCTGGATGCGGGCAAGGCCACGCTGTGCGGTGAGGAAAGCGCCGGCACCGGGTCGGACCATGTGCGCGAAAAGGACGGGATCTGGGCCGTGCTCCTGTGGCTCAACATCTTGGCGGAGACGGGCCAATCCGTGTCCGACCTGCTGGCGGATCTGTGGTCGGCCGATGGCCGATGCTACTATTCGCGGCACGATTTCGAGGGGGTGGACAGCGACAAGGCCGCCGCGATGATCGACGCGTTGCGGGCGCAGCTGCCCGATCTGCCGGGCACGTCGGCGGGCGCGCTGACGGTCGAGACGGCGGATGAGTTTGCCTATGACGATCCGGTCGATGGCTCGCGCGCCACGGGGCAGGGCCTGCGCATCGCGTTCACCAATGGCGCGCGCGCGGTGTTCCGCCTGTCGGGCACGGGCACCCAAGGGGCGACGATCCGCATCTACCTCGAACAGCTGGAAACCGATCCGACCCGGCTGGCCATGCCGCCCGACGCGGCGCTGGCGCAGGTCAGGGAAGCCGCGATGGCCCTGTCGGACCTCACCGCAATGACGGGCCGGGACGCGCCGGACGTCATCACTTAGGCAACTAGGTCTTTTTTGCATCTCGAAGATGTGGCAACACCCGCATGCTGATGTGGGTGGGCCACAAAAGGGACCGTGTGAATGACCGTGATGACCGACCTTTCCGCTGACGCGCTGCGCCAGCGCATCACGCAGCACCTGACCTACACGCTGGGCAAGGACAGAGCGCATGCAAGCCTCTATGACTGGCGCATGGCCGTCAGCTATGCGGTGCGCGACATCCTGATCGCGCCCTGGTTCGACGCTACGCGCAAGACCTATGAGGCGCAGGGCAAGCGGGTCTACTACCTGTCGATGGAGTTTCTGATCGGCCGCATCCTTGAGGATGCGATGGTGAACCTCGGGCTGCGGGACATCGTGCAGGCGGTGCTGTCGGACGAGGGCATCGCGCTGTCCGATGTGATCGAGGATGAGCCCGACGCCGCCCTTGGCAATGGCGGTCTGGGCCGGCTAGCCGCCTGTTTTCTCGAAAGCATGTCGACGCTGGCGTGCCCCGCCTACGGCTATGGCATCCGCTATGAACACGGGCTCTTTCGCCAACGCTTTGAAGGCGGGCGGCAGGTCGAACACCCCGAGGATTGGCTGAACCAGCCGCACCCCTGGGAGTTCGAGCGGCCCGAGGCGCGCTATACCATCCCCTTCAAGGGGCATGTCGACGGCGACGTCTGGCACCCGGCGGAAACCGTCTATGCGCGCGCCTACGACATGCCGGTCGTGGGATGGGAGGGCATATGGGCCAACACGCTGCGCCTTTGGGGCGCACACCCGACCGAGCTCTTTGACCTCGAACAGTTCAACTCCGGCGACCACACCGCCGCTGCCGCACCCGAGGCGTTGGCGCGCACGCTGTCACGCGTGCTCTACCCCGAGGATACGACCGCCAGCGGCAAGGAGCTGCGGCTGAAGCAGGAATATTTCCTCACCTCCGCTGCGCTGCAGGATATCCTGCGCCGGTTCCAAAGCGAATATGACGATCTGGCGCTGCTGCCCCAAAAGGTCGCGATCCAGATGAACGACACGCACCCCGCGCTGGCCGGACCCGAGCTGGTGCGGCTGCTGACAGACGAACACGGTCTGCCCTGGGACGACGCCAAGCGCATCGCGCAGGGCTGCCTGAACTACACCAATCACACCCTGCTGCCCGAAGCGCTCGAGGCGTGGTCGACCTGGCTCATGGGCCGTGTGCTGCCCCGCCACATGCAGATCATCGAACGTATCGATGCCGAACATCAGGCCGAAACGGGCTGCGGCGCCGACCTTGCCATCGTGCACCACGATCAGGTGCATATGGGCACGCTCGCCTTTGTCATGGCGCGGCATGTCAACGGCGTGTCGGCCCTGCACACCGACCTGATGCGGCAAACGGTGTTTGCCGGTCTCAACGGGGCGTATCCGGGCCGCATCCTGAACCAGACCAATGGCGTGACGCCGCGCCGCTGGCTGCGCCTGTCGAACCCCGGCCTGTCGCGCCTGCTGACCGACACGATCGGGGCCGGCTGGGAGCGTGACCTGAGCCGCCTGTCCGAACTCAGCGCACATGAGGAGGATCGCGCGGTGCGCGACGCCATCGGTGCGGTGAAACGCGCCAACAAGGTGGCGCTGTCCAACTGGGCAGCCGCGCATTTGGGGCTGACCCTGGACCCCGACGCGATGTTGGACATCCAGATCAAGCGGATGCATGAATACAAGCGCCAACTGCTCAACGTGTTCGAAACCATCGCCCGCTGGAACGCCATCCGCGCCAATCCGAACGGCGACTGGACCCCGCGGGTCAAGATCTTTGGCGGCAAGGCGGCCCCCGGCTATTTCGTGGCCAAGGATATCGTGCGGCTGATCAACGACGTGGCCCACACGATCAACACCGACCCCGTCACCGGCGACTTGCTCAAGGTCGTCTATCCGGCCAATTACAACGTCTCCATGGCCGAACGGCTGATCCCGGCGGCGGACCTGTCCGAACAGATCTCGACCGCGGGCAAGGAAGCCTCTGGTACCGGAAACATGAAATTCACGATGAACGGCGCGTTGACCATCGGCACGCTCGATGGGGCCAATGTCGAGATCCGGGCGCATGTGGGGGCCGACAACTTCTATCTCTTCGGCATGACGGCGGACGAGGTGCAGGCGCGCTACCGCGTGCCCGACCATGCGCGGCAGGCCATAGAGGCCAGCCAACCCTTGCAGGACCTGCTGCAGATGATGGTGGAGGGGCGGTTCAGCCCCGACGACACCAACCGCTACCACGGTTTGGTCGATGCCACCTGGAACCACGATCCGTTCCTCGTCGCCTCCGACTTTGACAGCTACGTGGCGCGGCAGGCGGATGTGGACCGCGACTATGCGGTGCGCGATCACTGGAACCGGCTGGCGCTGCGCAACATCGCCGGTTCGGGCTTTTTCTCGTCCGACCGGACGATCCGCGGTTACATGCGCGACATCTGGGACACGCAAAGCCTGGGCTAGGTGGTCAGGGTGACCGGCGCGCTGTGCGCCAGATAGGCAAAGCCGTTGCCGTCCAGCGTCAGCGTTCCCGCGCCCAGCGTCGCGAAATGGCCAAGCGCGATCTCTGCAGTGCCCGTGATATCCATGACGTGCGTCTGGGGTGACAGGTTGAACACGCAGGTCAGCGTTTCGTCATCCGCCGTGCGGGTAAAGGCCAAGAGCGGCTCGGGCAGCGGCAGGAAGGTGGTCGTTCCCCGGCTGAGCGCCGGGCTCGCCTTGCGCCGCGCGATCATGCCCTTGTAGAAGGCGAGGATACCGTCCCCACCTTGCGCGTCGACCGCATTGGCCGCTTGCGGTGGCTTGACCGGCAGCCACGGCGTGCCGTCGGAAAACCCGGCATGGGCTGCGTCCCGTTCCCACACCATCGGCGTGCGGCACCCGTCGCGCCCCTTGACGCCCGGCCAGTAGCGGATGGCGGGCGGGTCCGTCAGCTCTTCGAACACCAGCGCGGTTTCGGTCTGGCCCAGCTCTTCGCCCTGATAGATGCCGATTGTCCCCTCGAACGCCATCAGCATCGCGCAGGACAGGCGCGCCATCGCATCCTCGGACACCGCATGCTCGGCCCAGCGGCTCACCTGCCGGGGCACGTCATGGTTGCTGAACGACCAATAGGGGTGGCCATCGGGCGCGCCGCGCTGGAACACTTGGATGCAGGTCTGGAAATGCGCGGCGGTGAAATCCGGGCCCAACATCGCAAAGCTGTAGGCCATGTGCAGGCGCGCCGTGCCTGCGGTGTAGTCGCCCATGATCTCGATGGATTTATGGCCCATCTCGCCCACTTCGCCCACCATCATGATGTCGTCATACCGGTCGGTCAGCGCCCGCAACCGTTCGAGAAAGCCCAGGTTTTCAGGCCGCGTCTTGTTGTAGATGTTGTTCTGCATCCCGTAGAGGTCCGTCGCCATCACCTGTGGCTTGGCCCGCGCGGGCGGGTTCGAGCGCAGCTGCTGGTCGTGGAAATAGTAGTTCACCGTATCGAGGCGAAAGCCATCGAGGCCCCGGTCGAGCCAGAATTTGCACGTCTCGAGGATCGCATCGACCACATCGGGGTTGTGAAAGTTCAGGTCGGGCTGCGAGGCGAGGAAGTTGTGCAGGTAGTATTGGCCCCTCTGCGGGTCGAACTCCCACGCGGGGCCGCCGAAATGGCTGTGCCAGTTGGTCGGAGGGGACCCGTCGGGCAGGGGGTCGGCCCAGACGTACCAGTCGGCCTTGTCATTGTCGCGGCTCACACGGCTTTGCTTGAACCAGGCGTTCTGGTCCGAGGTGTGCGACAGGACCTGATCGACAATGACCCTGAGCCCCCTGGCATGCGCTGCCGCAATCAGCGCATCAAAGTCATCAAGATCGCCAAAGAGCGGATCAACCGCGAGATAATCCGACACGTCGTAGCCCATGTCGGCCTGCGGCGAGGCAAAGATGGGTGACAACCAGATGCAGTCCACGCCCAGGTCGGCCACATGATCCAGCCGCCGCGTGATGCCCCGTAGATCCCCCACGCCGTCCCCGTCATCGTCCTGAAACGAGCGGGGATAAATCTGATAGATCACGGCGCTGCGCCACCATTCGGTCATGCGGTATCCTTTTCGTTTCAGGACACCGTATCATTTGATGGACTGAATAACAGGCGCGATACGCTTGGCCATTGTCTTGAATTGGTGGAGCAAAGGCCGAATTGTGGCGGAGAGACAGGGATTCGAACCCTGGGTGGGCTTGCACCCACAACGGTTTTCGAGACCGCCCCGTTCGACCACTCCGGCACCTCTCCGCGGGGGTCTGTCGCATCGCTTTAATGCCAAGCCCTGCGCGTGGCAAGACGGTTTTTGCCCGTTAACGCTTTCACGAGGAATTTGATGGACGCGGCCCGAAATTCGCATAGGGTTTTACGATAATACTTTGTTTCATCGCCGAAAGGATCCCCATGCGCGCGCTGCGTTTTGTCTCTGTGTCCCTGGTTTTTGCCCTCGCTCTCGCCCTTGCGCCCCGTGCCGCAGAGGCGGCGGACCGGGCCAAGCTCGAAGCGTTTCTCGAGGTCACCGGCTTTGACGTGGCGCTGGAAAGCATCCGCCTGTCGGCCAGTTCCGCGCCCGAGATGCTGGGCCTGCAGGCCGAGGATTTCGGCTCGGAATGGACGCGCCTGACGGCTGAGGTCTTTGACACCGACGTCATGCACGATCTGGCGCTCAACATCCTCGAAAAGACGCTCAGCGACGAATTGCTGACCCATGCGGCCGATTTCTATGCCACCGACCTGGGCAAGCGGCTTGTGGTCGCCGAAAACGCCTCGCATCTCAAGGAAGAGGATGATGTGAAATCCGAAAGCGGGGCGGCGATCATCGCGGGGCTGACCACGCTGGAAAGCCCGCGCTTGACCTATCTCGAGCGGATGAATGCCGCCTCCGACAGTGCCGGCGTGGCCGTGCGCGCCATCCAGGAGATCCAGGTGCGGTTCTTGATGGCGGCGGCGGGGGCCGGGGTGATCGAGTTGCAGATGGAAGAAGGCGACCTGCGCGAGCTTTTGAGCAACGACAAGCAGATCCTCGAAGAGAGCATCGCCGAAGGGGCCATGACCGGCGCGGCCTACACTTACCAGTCGTTTTCGGACGACGAGGTGCTGACCTATGTAGAAGCGCTGGAACATCCGAAAATGCGCGAGGTCTACAACCTCATGAACGCGGTGCAATACGAGATCATGGCCAACCGGTTCGAGGCGCTCGCCGTCGAGATGCAGGACCTGCAACCCAGTCAGGAGCTGTGATGCGGCGCCTCGCCCTGTCCCTGGCCTTCAGCGTTTCTGCGCTGACGGCGCAGGCGGATACCGAAGGGGAACGGTTGTTTGACGCGATGGGCATTCCGGCCCTTGTCGCAGCCTTTGCCGAGGATGGCCGCCAAACGATCCCCGAGATCGACGCAGGTTTTCTGGGCGGGCAGGGGGGCGACGTGTTCTTTGAAACCGCGCAGCGCCTCTATGATCCTGAGCGGATCGAGGCGGAGTTGCGCAGTAGCTTCATCCGCCGTGTCGATCCGCAGGAGGCGCGGCAGGCGCTTGTTTTCTTTGATAGCGCCCAAGGCCAGCGCATTGTCGAGATCGAGGTGCAGGCGCGCCAGGCCATCGTCGACGATGCCGTCGAAGCGGCGGCAAAGGCCGCCAGCGATAGCCCGGGCGCCGAGGTGGAGCGGCTGATCTCGGTCCGGGATTTGGTGGAGGTGAACACCGACATTTCCGTCGCCGCACGCTTTGCCTTTTATGACGGGTTCCATGCTGCCGCCCCCAGCACCGACACGCCGGATGTCGAGGGCCAGCGCGGTACAATCGCCGAAGAGACGCGCGCCTGGATCACGGGCTACTACATGCTGGTCGCATCCGCGGTCGAAGACGATGACCTCGACATCTATGCCGCCTTTTGGGAGACGGATGTGGGCCAGGGCGTCGATGCGGCGCTGAGCCAGGCGTTCGAGGAAAGCTATGTCGCGCTGTCTTACGGTCTGGGTCAGACGGTGGGGCGGCTGATGCCGCAGAATGATCTCTGACGGCCCTTGACTTGGGCGCATGATCCGCACATAAGCCCGCATCTCAGCCAGTGCATCCGCGCTGGCAGTTTTGATTCAACATCGTCCCGATCCGGGGGCGCGCTGTTCGAGGCGGCATATGCCGAAACGCCGGGGAACCGGGGCCACAGGACGCGGCAGACAAAGGAACGACATATGTTCGCGGTTCTCAAAACCGGCGGCAAGCAGTACAAGGTTCAATCGGGCGATACGCTCCGCGTTGAGAAACTGGCCGCAAATTCAGGTGACACTGTCCAATTCAACCACGTGCTGATGATCGGTGGCGACGCGCCCCAGGTCGGCAGCCCCGTGGTCGAGGACGCAGCCGTTCAGGCCGAAGTCATCGACCAGATCAAGGGGCCCAAGACGATCAACTTCGTCAAGCGGCGCCGCAAGCACTCGTCCAAGCGGACGAAGGGCCACCGTCAGCAGCTGACGCTGGTGCGGATCACCGACATTCTCGCCTCCGGCGCGGCGAAGTCCGGTGTGATGGCGGCCGAGAATGGCGCAGGCTTTGGCGTTGCCGTGGCAACCCCCGCAGCCGCCCCGAAGAAAGCCAAGAAGGCCGAGGCGCCCAAAGCCGACGCCCCGAAGGCCGAAGAGAAAAAGGCCGCCCCCAAGACAGCCGCCAAGGCGGATGCGGGCGCGGATGATCTCAAGCAATTGTCGGGCGTCGGTCCCGCGCTTGAGAAGAAATTGCACGACGCAGGCGTGACCACGTTTGCGCAAATCGCAGCATGGACCGATGCGGACGTTGCTGCTATGGACGAGAAACTGTCGTTCAAAGGCCGGATCGAGCGTGAAGGCTGGATCGATCAGGCCAAAGAACTGGCCAAAGGCTAAGGAGAGAGACGCATGGCACATAAAAAAGCAGGCGGTTCATCCCGGAACGGTCGCGACAGCGCGGGCCGTCGCCTCGGCGTGAAATTGTACGGTGGCCAGGCGGCCATCCCCGGCAACATCATCGTGCGCCAGCGCGGGACCAAGTTCTGGCCCGGCGAAGGTGTCGGTATGGGCAAGGACCACACGATCTTTGCGACCGAGCAGGGCGCGGTCACATTCCACAAGGGTCTCAAGGGTCGTACGTTCATTTCCGTACTGCCGGCAGCGGAGGCTGCAGAATAAGCCGTACCCAGAGGGTTTTGACAAAATCAGGGATCGGCGGAAACGCCGGTCCCTTTTTCGTTTCCGCCCCCCGCAAAACGCGAGGATGGTCACATGCCAGACCACATCACAACCCAACGCCTGTTGCTGCGCCCCTATCGGGTGACGGACGCAGAGGCTGTGGCGCGGCAGATCGGCGATTTTGACGTCAGCACATGGCTGACCCGCGTGCCCCATCCCTACAGCACCGCGGATGCGCTCGGCTTTTTCGACAAGACTGCGGATTTGCCATTTGTCTATGCCGTCACCCGCGATGATGCGCTGATCGGGTGCGTGTCGATCATGGGCGGCGAGTTGGGTTATTGGTATGGCAAGGACCATTGGGGGCAGGGCTACGCGACCGAAGCGGCACGCGCGGCCCTTGGCGCCTATTTTTCGCAGCACGCCGATCCTGTCAGCTCTGGCTATCTCGACGGCAATGCCGGATCGCGCAACGTGCTGGAAAAGCTCGGCTTCACGCCTGACGGCATGATCCAGTCGAACTGCCTGTCGCGTCAGACCAAGGTCGTGAATCACCGCATGATCCTGTGCCGCGAAACATGGGAGGCCCGCCTATGAGCACGCCAGCAAAACCCGTTCTGACCGGCCCCCGCATCACCCTGCGCGATGTGATCGACGGCGATGTGGAGGCGCGCTTTGCCCTGGGCAACACGCCCGAGATCATCGCGATGTTCGGCGGCGACCCTGCGCAGGTGCGTGACATCACCCGCGACGCGGCTGAGGCCTGGGTCGACGCGCAACGGGCCGAGCCCCACGCCTGGGTGATCGAGGCGGGCGGCGCACTGCTGGGCGCCATCCGGCTGCACACGCTCAACCCTGTCGACAAGCGGGCGCAGATCGCCATCGGCATCCTGGATCCAAACGCCCTGAGCAAGGGCTACGGCACCGAAGCGATGCAGGTGCTGGCCGCCCACGCCTTTGACGACATGGGCCTGCACCGGCTGGGTTGCCGCGTGCTCGACTTCAACGACCGCGCCGTCGCGGCCTATGAAAAGGTGGGCTTTGTCGTCGAAGGGCGCGAACGCGAGGCCGCCCTCATCGGCGCCGACTGGCATGACGACCTGATCATGGGCCTCATCGACCGCGATCTGAGGCGACCGGGATGAGCGTTGCTGCCCTCTCCTTTGCCATCTTCGCGGCCAGCCAGGTGGGCACGCCGGGCCCCGCCAACATGGCGCTGCTCGCCACCGGCGCGCGCTTTGGCTTCGCAAGGGCGCTGCCCTTCGTGGCCGGCGTGGCCTTGGGCAAGCAGTTCGTGATCTGGCCCATCGGCTTTGGCCTCATGGAGGTTGCCGACCGCGCGCCCTGGGTGTTCGAGACGCTCAAATGGGTGTCGGCGGCCTATATCGTCTGGCTCGCCTGGAAGGTCGCCAACCTGCGCCTCAGCACCGGCGGCGCGGCGCGCGCGCCCGGCTTTGTCGCGGGCCTCATCGTGCACCCGCTCAACCCCAAGGCCTGGGCGATGATCGTCGCAGGTTTCACCGGCTTTGTCGCGCCTGGCACCGATCCTTTATACGCAACGGCAACCATTGGCGGGATACTGCTTGCCTGCCAGGTCATTTTGCACCCGATCTGGACACTTGCCGGTGACCGCATCGCGCGCACCCTCGCGGGAACGCGCAGCGAACCCTATCTGATGTATACCCTTGCGGCGCTCACCGTCGCATCGGTGGCGTTTGTTCTGTTCGGAGGAGGGACATGACAATGGAAATGGAGAAAATCGTGACACAAGCGGTGATCGAGACGCAGCGGTTTGACCTGCGTCCCGTGCGCAAGTCGGACATGGGCTTGATCGAGATGTATACGTCTGACCTGCGCGTGGCGCGCATGACGCAATCCATCCCGCATCCCATTCCGCCCGGCAGCACCGAGGCGTTTGTGACCCGCGCCATGGCCGATGACCGGGACGAGGACGTGTGGGTCATGGACGGGCTCAAGACCGACCGGGCCGAGGTCATGGGCCTCATCTCGCTCACCCGGATGGACCGCAACCAGTCCGAGGTCGGCTATTGGGTCGCGCCGCATTTCTGGAACACCGGTCTCGCCTCCGACGCGGTCGAGTCGCTGGTGCACGCCAACCCGATGCGCAACGACACGATGTTCGCCAGCGTCTTTCAGGACAATCCGGCCTCGGCCCGCGTGCTCACCCATTGCGGCTTCAAGTATCTGGGCGATGCCGAAGGCTTTTCCGTCGCCCGCGACACCACCGTGCCCACATGGACCTACAGCCGCAAACTTTGACAGCCCCGTCTTTGTCCCCAAAAATCCTGGGGGTCCGGGGGCAAGCCCCCGGTCCTGCCATCTGAAATCCATTCCCATCGCCGGGTTTGTGGCGTAGGACCGCGCACATGAAGTTTCTCGACCTGACCAAAGTCTACATCCGCTCCGGCGCGGGCGGAAACGGGTGCATCTCGTTCCGCCGCGAGAAGTATATCGAATATGGTGGCCCCGACGGCGGTGACGGCGGCACGGGCGGCTCGGTCATTGCCGAGGCGGTTGACGGGCTCAACACCCTGATCGATTTCCGCTACCAGCAGCATTTCTTCGCCAAGAACGGCCAGCCCGGCATGGGCCGTCAGCGCACCGGCAAGGATGGTGACGACATCGTGCTGCGCGTACCTGCGGGCACCGAAATCCTCGACGAGGATCAGGAGACGGTGATTGCCGATCTGGTGAATGTCGGCGACACGGTCGAACTCGCGCGCGGCGGCAATGGCGGCTGGGGCAACCTGCATTTCAAATCCGCCACCAACCAGGCCCCGCGCCGCGCCAATCCCGGCCAGGGGGGGGTCGAGCGTACGCTCTGGCTGCGGCTCAAGCTCATTGCCGATGTGGGCCTGCTGGGTCTGCCCAATGCGGGCAAGTCGACATTCCTGGCCACCACATCCAACGCCCGCCCCAAGATCGCCGATTATCCCTTTACCACGCTGCATCCCAACCTCGGCGTTGTGGGCGTGGACAATACCGAATTCGTCGTGGCCGACATCCCCGGCCTGATCGAAGGCGCATCCGAAGGCCGCGGCCTGGGCGATCTGTTTCTCGGCCATGTGGAACGCTGTGCGGTGCTTTTGCACCTTGTCGATGGCACCTCCGAAACGGTGGCCGAAGACTACACGACCATCATCACCGAGCTTGAGGCCTATGGCGGCGACCTCGCCGACAAGCCGCGCGTGACCGTGCTCAACAAGGTCGATGCGCTGGATAAAGAAGAGCGGGCAAAGGCCCGTAGTGAATTGGAAAAGGCGAGCGGTGGCCCCGTCATGCTCATGTCCTCTGTCGCCCGCGAGGGTGTGACGGAGGTGCTGCGCACCCTGCGCGGCCAGATCGACGATGACCGCGTGCGCCACCGCCCCGCCGAAGAGGTCGAACCGTGGCGTCCCTGACGGAGGCACGGCGCCTGGTGGTCAAGATCGGATCGGCCCTGCTGGTCGACCGGGCCACAGGGGCCCTGCGGCACGACTGGCTGACGGGGCTTGCGCAGGATGTGGCCTGGCTGACCGGGCAGCGCACGCAGGTCGTGCTTGTCTCCTCGGGCTCCATCGCGCTCGGGCGCGGCGTGCTGAAGCTGCCGCAGGCCGATCTGGCGCTCGAGCAATCGCAGGCCGCCGCCGCCGTCGGCCAGATCCGCCTTGCCCGCGCTTACGAGGAGGCGCTGGCGCCCCACGGCATCACCACCGCACAAGTGCTCATGACGCTCGAGGACAGCCGCGACCGCCGCCGCTATCTCAATTCGCGCGCCACGCTGGAACAGTTGCTGACGCTGCAGGCGGTGCCCATCGTCAACGAAAACGACACCATCGCCACGGATGAAATCCGCTTTGGCGACAATGACCGGCTCGCCGCGCAGATCGCCGCCACCATCGGGGCGGACCAGCTGGTGCTGTTGTCGGATGTGGACGGATTTTACAGCGCCAACCCGGCCGACGATCCCGGCGCGCAGCGCTATGACATCATCGACCAGATCACGACCGAGATCGAGGATCAGGCGGGCGACGCAGGTTCCGGCCTGTCCAAGGGTGGCATGAAAACCAAGCTGATGGCCGCCAGGACCGCCACGGCGGCGGGCTGCGCCATGGCGATTTGCCTGGGCTCGGAACTCCGCCCGCTGCACGCGTTGCACAGCGGGGCCAATGCCACATGGTTCACCGCTACGCTCGATCCGGCCTCGGCCCGCAAACGCTGGATAGCCGCGATGAAGCCGCAAGGGACGCTCACGCTGGATCCTGGCGCCATCCGTGCTTTGACCAACGGAAACAGCCTCTTGCCCGCCGGAGTTCAAGCGGTGAGCGGCAGCTTTGGCCGGGGAGAGCCTGTGGCGCTGACGGATCGTGAGGGCCACCAGCTGGGCCTTGGCCTGACCCGTTACACCGCCGCAGAGGCGCAAAAGATCAAGGGCCATCACAGCGCGGAGATCGAGACGCTGCTGGGCTATCCGGGCCGCGCCGCACTCATTCATCGCGATGATATGGCGCTGTGATCATCATCTGGCTAAAACACACCTGCCGCAGACCTGACAGCCTCCGGCCCTCCGCCCGCAAAGGACGCATGTGATGAAAGACCTCGACACCATCCCCGCCCTCATGGCCGACATCGGCGCGCGGGCCAAAGCGGCGGCGGCCACGCTCGCCTTTGCCAGTGCCGAGCGCAAGCATGCGGCCCTGATTGGGGCGGCGGAACATGTCTGGTCCAGCCGCGCCGATATCATCGCGGCCAATGCAAAGGACATGCGCTTTGGTGCGGACAAGGGGCTGTCGGACGCGATGATGGACCGGCTGCGCCTCGACGAGGACCGCATTCGCGGCATCGTCGACGGGTTGCGTGCCGTGGCCGAACAGGCCGATCCGGTGGGCGAAGTGCTGGCCGAGTGGGCCCAGCCCAGCGGGCTCAACATCAAGCGGGTGCGCACGCCGCTGGGCGTTGTCGGCGTGATCTATGAAAGCCGCCCCAACGTGACGGCGGATGCCGGTGCGCTGTGCCTCAAGGCCGGGAACGCTGTGATCCTGCGCGGCGGCTCCGAAAGCTTTCATTCGTCGCAAGCGATCCATGCCGCCCTGCAGGCCGGTCTGCGCGACGCCAACCTGCCCGAGGACGCGATCCAGCTGGTGCCCACCCGCGACCGGGCGGCGGTGAGCGAGATGCTGACTATGACCGACACGATCGACGTGATCGTGCCACGGGGCGGCAAGGGGCTGGTGGGCCTTGTCCAGCGCGAAGCGCGCGTGCCCGTCTTTGCCCATCTCGAGGGGATCGTGCACATCTATATCGACAAGGATGCGGACCCCGAAAAGGTGCTCAAGGTCGTGCTGAATGCCAAGACGCGGCGCACGGGCATCTGTGGCGCGGCGGAGTGCCTGTTGATCCACGAGGATGTCGTGGCGACCATCGGGCAGGGTGTTGTGCGCGCGCTGATGGACGCCGGCGTGCGGGTCCATGCCGATCCCGCGCTGCAAATGCTCGAAGGGGTGCTGGCCGCGACCGAGGAGGATTGGGGCCGCGAATACCTCGACATGGATATCGCCGCACGCGTTGTGCCGGATATCGACGCGGCGATGGCGCACATCCGGACCCATGGGTCAAACCATACCGATTGCATTCTCACCGAGGACAGCGGCGCGGTCGCGCAGTTTTTTCGTGAACTCGACAGCGCGATCCTGATGCACAATGCCTCGACGCAATTTGCGGATGGCGGCGAGTTCGGGATGGGCGCCGAAATCGGGATCGCCACGGGCAAGATGCATGCGCGGGGACCGGTGGGCGCGGCACAGCTCACCAGCTTCAAATACCTGGTGACCGGTGACGGAACGGTGCGCGCCTAGAACGTCATGCTGAGCGGGCCGCCGTCGGCACGGTCAACGTGGACTGCCCTGCCGATGTCGTGCAGGTGGTGATGCAGCAGGCCGAACTGGACATGCGCCGGGGCGAGACCCTGCACATCGCCGGTGTCAAGTGTGGCCCACAAGTCACTATCGTAGCTGAATTTTTCGGAGTGGCCCATAACGCGCCACACGCCATCGTCCAGCGACACTTCGATCCGGCCGCCATAGGGCATCGCCGTTTCCATGCATTGCAGGGCCAGAAACACCATGCGCACCGCCCACCGGGGCTGCGCATCCAACGGGCCATACGCCATCGTCAGACGGCCGCCGCGCGTGGTGTCCTGCAGGATCGACACGACCTCGGCCCGGCCAACGGGCTGGGTGCCCGCGGCACCGTAGGCCATGCGGAAAAAGCGGATGCGGGCGCTTGCGTTTTCCACGCTTTCCGAGATCAGCTCCATCTCGGGGCCGCTCGTGCCGCCTGCCATATTGAGCAATTCCAACCCGTTGTTGATCGCGCCGATTGGCGATATCAGATCATGACAGATCCGGCTGCCGATCAGGGCGGCGAGGTTGACGTTACTCTGGCCCATGGGCCGCTCCAAGCGATGTAGGATGTATGGAAGATCTCAATGCCATTCTGGCTCCCGGCATGTTGGTCCGCCACCCCGATCACGCGGATTGGGGGGTTGGGCAGGTGCAAAGCAACATCGCCGCGAAGGTCACCGTGAACTTCCCCGAGGCGGGGAAAGTCGTGATCGATGGAACGCGCATTGCTCTCCTCCCGGTCTTCGATGCCTGAACATCCTTTCCGAATAGTTAACGCATTGCAATCATGCCGGGAAAATTACGGAAATCGTTACCATTTTTCCGATGCAGCGGGGCGGCCACAGCGATGATGCGCGCCCGCGCGCCCGAATTTCGCGTGACCATGGCACGCGATGACGCCGACCTGAAGGCCGCCTTTGCCCTGCGCTATGACGTGTTCGTCCGCGAGCTGGGCGGGTCCGGACCGCTGGTGGACCATGAGGCGGGGCACGAGCGGGACGCCTTCGACCCTTACTTCGACCACATGCTGCTGTGGGACGATGCGGCCGGGCAATTGGTGGGTGTCTACCGGATGCTGCGGGACGAACAGGCGCGGGCGGCGGGGCAGTTTTATTCCGAAGACGAATATGACCTCGCACCGCTCAAACAGTCCGGGCGGCGGCTGTTGGAGCTGGGACGGTCCTGCGTCCATGCCGCCTACCGCGGCGGTCCGGCGATGTATCACCTGTGGAGCGGGCTGGCCGATTACGTCGCGCAGCACGAGATCGACGTTCTCTTTGGCGTGGCCTCGTTTCACGGCACGGATGTGGATGCGCTGGCCGCCCCCTTGTCGCTGCTGCATCACCGGCACCTGGCGCCCGAGCCCCTGCGGGTGCGGGCGCGCCCGCCCCACGCGGCGGCGATGGACCGACTGCCCCTGGCCGGGATCGACCGGCGTGCTGCGATGATCCAGGTGCCCGCGCTGATCAAGGCCTATCTGCGCCTGGGCGGTGTTGTGGGGGAGGGGGCCTATGTCGATCATGGCTTTAACACCACGGACGTGTGCCTGATCATGGACACGCGCCAGATGTCCGCCCGCCAGCAGCGTATCTACGGGGCGGCCCCGTGAGCATGACGTGGGACGGCGCGCCGCCCCCGGATGCAGGGCATAATGGCGCCATGGGCTGGCTGCGCATCCTGGTGCGCGGTGGGCTGATCGTCAGCATCATCGGGTTGGGGCTGGCGCTGCTGCTGCCCTTGCGGTTGGTGGAAAGGCCTGTATTCGGCCTCCGGCGTCCATGGACGCCGTGGATCACACGGGTGGTCTGCCGGGTGTCGCTGATGGCGATGGGCCTGCGGTTCGTGCGGCGCGGCACGCCGATGACGGGGCCGGGCGCGCAGGTGGCCAATCATTCAAGCTGGCTCGACATCTTTGTGCTGAACGCCTCCGACACGGTCTATTTCGTGTCGAAGGCCGAGGTCGCGGGCTGGCCCGGCATCGGGTTTCTGGCCCGCAGCGTCGGCACGGTGTTCATCGCCCGCGACCGCCGTGAGGCGCAGGCGCAGACAGCGCTGTTCGAGACGCGGCTGAGCGCGCGCCACCGGCTGCTGTTCTTCCCCGAAGGCACGAGCACGGACGGGCTGCGCGTGTTGCCGTTCAAGCCGACGCTTTTTGCCGCCTTCTTTGCGCCGAACCTGGCGCCGGAGATGTCGGTACAACCCGTGACGGTCGTCTATCACGCGCCTGGCGGGCAGGATGCGCGCACCTATGGCTGGTGGGGTGACATGCGCTTTGGCGCGCATCTGCTGTCGACGCTGGCGCTGCCACTGCAGGGGCGGGTGGAGGTGGTGTATCATCCTGCCTTCCGAGTGGCGGCGTTCGAGGGGCGCAAGGCCTTGGCGCTGGCGGCCGAGGATGCGGTGCGCGGGGGCCACAGCCTGGCGCAGGCAGGTCAGACGTGATCCAAAGGACGCTGCGCGACGACATTTTTTAGGGGGCTCTGCCCCCGTCGCATACGCGACTCCCCCGGGATTTTTTCGGACAAAGACGGGGGGCGTGGGTTTGACGGCACTTCTTCGTTCATGTGTTGGGCGCAGGGGGGGGTGGGATTGGGGCTCTTTGCGGGGCGTCGGGCGCTGTTGGGCTCGGTTGTGTGTGTTTGTCATCCAGGACTTTCCGATTGCGGGCGCGCGGGGCTTGCCATCGGGGGCGCAATCCCCTAAAGCGCGGCCATTCAATCCGCAGTGCGGGGCGGGCAGAAGGGGGAGACATCCCCTGATGTCCACCGGTTGGTGCATCAGCACTGATACCCCGGACGAGGCGAAAACCGGAAAAAGGATAGACACATGGCTCTTCCCGAGTTCTCCATGCGTCAGCTGCTGGAAGCTGGCGTACACTTTGGCCACCAGACCCAACGCTGGAACCCCCGCATGTCGCCGTTCATCTATGGCGCGCGCAACGGCATTCACATCATGGACCTGACGCAGACCGTTCCGATGCTGGATCAGGCGCTGCAAGCGGTGCGCGACACCGTTGCCAAGGGCGGTCGCGTTCTGTTCGTGGGCACCAAGCGGCAGGCGGCACAGCCTGTGGCCGAGGCGGCCGAAAAATGCGCGCAGTATTACATGAACCACCGCTGGCTCGGCGGCACGCTGACCAACTGGCAGACCGTGTCGCAATCGATCAACCGTCTGAAGTCGATCGATGAGCAATTCGAGAGCGGGTTCGAGGGGCTCACCAAAAAAGAGCGTCTGGGCATGGAGCGTGACCAGGGCAAGCTGCAAGCGTCGCTGGGCGGGATCCGCGAAATGGGCGGTCGTCCCGACCTGCTGTTCGTCATCGACGTCAAGAAAGAAGCGCTGGCGGTTGCCGAAGCCAATAAGCTGGGCATCCCAGTTGTGGCTGTGGTCGACACCAACTGCTCGCCCGATGGTGTGGATTACATCATCCCTGGCAATGACGACGCGGCCCGCGCCATTGCGCTTTACTGCGATCTGGCGGCCCGCGCAGCCCTCGACGGCATGAGCGCCCAACTGGGTGCGGCTGGCGTCGATCTGGGCGAGATGGAAGAGGCACCGGTCGAAGAGGCCGTGGCCGAGAGCGGCGTCGAAGTGGGCGCGGCATCGGACGAGACGGTGGCCAACGATGCCATCGCCGCCGACGGGCCGATCGATGCGCTTCAGTCCACCGCGGAGACGGTCGAGAAAGCATCGAGCTGACATCGACCGTCACACAGCTGACACACGCGGCGGGCTAAGGCCTGCCGCAAACCAACCCCATTTGAGGAGAGCCGAGCGATGGCAATCACAGCAGCAATGGTCAAGGAACTGCGCGACAGCACAGGCGCGGGCATGATGGACGCCAAAAAGGCGCTGACCGAAACGGATGGCGACATGGAGGCCGCGGTTGACTGGCTGCGCACCAAGGGCCTGGCCAAGGCCGCCAAGAAATCGGGGCGCACCGCCGCCGAAGGCCTTGTGGCCGTTGTCGTCGATGGCGGCACCGGTGTTGCGGTCGAGGTGAACTCCGAAACCGACTTTGTCGGCAAGAATGCCGAGTTCCAGGAGATGGTGTCGGGGATCGCCACAACCGCGTTGGGTGTAGACAGTGTCGAGGCGCTGGTCGCTGCTGACATGGGCGGCAAGACCGTCGCCGACGTGGTGACAGACAAGATCGCCACCATTGGCGAGAACATGTCGGTGCGTCGCATGGCCAAGATCACCGGCGGCACGGTGGTGTCCTATGTGCACAACGCGGCCACCGCAGGCATGGGCAAAATCGGTGTGCTAGTGGCCATGGACGGCGGTGATGAAGCGTTCGGCAAGCAGGTGGCGATGCACATCGCCGCTGTGAACCCGGCGGCCTTGTCCGAGGCGGACATGGATCCGGCGGTGGTCGAGAAGGAAAAGCAGGTCCAGATGGACATCGCACGCGAAAGCGGCAAGCCCGAGCAGGTCATCGAAAAGATGATCGTGGGTCGGATGAAGAAATTCGTCGCCGAATCGACCCTGCTGAACCAGCAATTCGTGGTGAACCCCGACCTGACGGTCGAGGCCGCCGCGACCGAAGCGGGTGCGACCATCACCGGCTTTGCCCGGCTCGAGGTGGGCGAGGGCATCGAGGTCGAGAAGGAAGATTTCGCCGCCGAGGTTGCCAAGGCTGCGCAAGGTTAAGTCCGGGCGCTGGAAAATCCTTGCAAGGATTTTGCCAGCACCAGGTTGAAACGGACGGCGTACCCGACATCGGGTGCGCCGTTTTCACGTTTGGGAGGCGCCGACATGCTGGATGTTGGGAACGGTCACCACCTGTGGTTCGAGCAGCGCGGGCAGGGGCAGGATGCGCTGGTGTTGCATGGCGGGCCCGGCTCTGGGTGCAGGCCCGGCCACTATGATCTGTTCGATCTGACGCGGTACAGGGTGACGCTGCTGGATCAACGGGGGTGCGGCCGGTCGACGCCGTGGGCCGGCGACGATCTCGCGGCGTTGGACTTTAATACCACGCAGCATCTGATTGACGATATTGAGAAACTGCGGGTGCGCATCAATGTGGATCGCTGGGTAATCTTTGGCGGGTCCTGGGGCACGACGCTGGCCTTGGCCTATGCCCAGGCGCATCCCGACCGCGTACGATCATTGGTGCTCGCTGGCGTGGCGACCAGTGAGCCGCGGGATATTCGATGGCTCTGCGGCGATATCGGCAACATGTTCCCCGAGGCCTATGCCGCCTTTGCCGCCCATGTGCCCGAGGTCAGCCCGGACCCCGCTGCAACACGTGCCCGCATCGCGGCCTACGCCGAGCGGTTGCGCGACCCCGCGACGGCGCAAGCCACAGCAGATGCCTGGTGCACCTGGGAAACCGCCATCTTCGGCGGTAACATCCACGCATCCGGGTCGCGATATGCTGACCCCGGTTTTCGCCGAGCCTTTGCGCGAATCGTTACGCATTACTTCGCCAATGATCTTTGGCTGGGGCCGGATCAACTGCGCGAGCATGTGGAACGCATCGCTCACATCCCGTGCCACATGATCCACAGCCGGTTTGACCCGTCCTGCCCCCTGCGCGGCGCATGGGAGCTGGACGCGGTCTGGCCAGCCGCCACGCTGCAGATCCTTGGCGGGCAGACGCACTCGGCGCTCGACGCCGAGATGAAGCAGGCCATTCGCGCCGCCACGGACGCGCTGATGTAGGGAGAGGTCGGCGGGGCCGCGTTTGGGGTCGCAACCCCGCCTATGGTTTGCGTCCTGTCGCCACGGGGATGAGACAGGCGGACGCTGGGTCCGACCTACTTGTGGATCAATACACAAGCAGGCCGGTATCGGGTAAAACCCGAGAACAGATCCCGAGAGCCACCGAAATCACGGCAGGTCAGGCTCTATGTTCCCTGGCTAAAGCCACCACTCACGGAACATCTGTAGGTTCGCTATTTTCCCGCAAAACCTAAAGTGGGGGATTCCTTACCCAACGCATAAATGTGGCGTTTGACGGTGCGTCACGGGACATTTTTGTTCGCAAAACGGCCGCGAAGCTGCCTGAAAATGTCGGCGCTCTCGTCGATTTAGCGCCAGACTTTTACGTTAAATCAGGGGCTTACGCCTCAAGAATGAACATCTGGTTGGCAAAGGCCGCCTTGAGCACCGCCTGCGCCGTCGTCTCCACCGCAAGCGCCTCGCGCGCGAGGCGCAGGTGTTTTTCGACCGTGGCCGAGGTCAGCCCCATCAGCACGGCGATGTCCTGCATCGTCTTGCCGTCGCCCACCCATTCCAGCGCCTCGCGCTGGCGGCGCGTCAGCACCCGCTTGGGGGACACGTAGGGCAGGGTCAGGATCTTGAGATGTGCGATATTGTTCATCAGCTGGATGTCCCTGCCATGCTCGTCCCACATGGCGTCGACCTCCTCTTGGCTGAGGCCTTCGCGGGCGGTGAGGGCAATGGCCCCCTTGGACCGCGCCGAGATCGCCTTGAAGCTGATCGTGTAGCCTGCCTTGACGCCCATGGACACGTTGAAGGCCAGCACGCGCATCTCTTGCGGTGTCAGCGTGTCGGCATCGCGCATCTGCTTCAGAACGCTCCAACTGCCGGCCCCCTCATTCTTGAGGGCCCAATTGACCATAGGCGCATGAAGATAGTGCTGTTCGCCTATGAAAACGTTCATATAATCCTGATCGTGATTGGTCAGGATCACAAAGTCCTCAGGATCGCCAAGCGATGCGCCGGACCGATAATGCGTAAAGCCGTAGATGAGCCTGTCAAAGCCGTATTCCGCCATCTTGGCCGTGTGCGCTTGCCAAAGGTCCTGGACCGATTGGTAATTCGCCAGCCTGTGCAGGTAGCTTTTCATCCAGTCTCCCCCAAGTGACCAATGATGGCGTCAAGCGCCAGACTATACCCGGACGCACCGAAGCCGCAAATCATACCCACGGCCACCGGCGCAATCATGCTGTGATGGCGAAAGGGCTCGCGCGCGTGAATGTTGCTTAGGTGCAGTTCGACCGTGGGCACCTGCGTGCCCGCAATCGCGTCGCGCAGGGCGATGGACGTGTGGGTATAGGCGCCCGCGTTCAGGATGATGCCGTCCTGCGTGCCGCGGGCGGCGTGAATGGCATCCACCAGCGCGCCCTCGTGGTTGGATTGCTGGCAGGTCACGGTGGCCCCGCGATCGGCACCGTAGGCGATCACTGCCGCCTCCACCTGCGCCAGCGTGGTGGCACCGTATATCTCAGGCTCCCGCAAGCCGAGAAGGTTGAGGTTGGGGCCGTTCAGCACGAGGATCGAGGGCATTGCGATAATTCCTTTTCTCTCTCGTCTGTTAGCGGGCGATGTCGGGGTCTGTCCAGTGCCGTGTCACGGGGTGTCGAACAGGATGAGCGTGAGCCAATCGGCCGCGAGCGCCGGTTTGTCATGTCCCTCGATCTCGATCCGCAGCGCCACGGTGCGTAGAATGGCCGCGGTGTCGCGCGCCGCGGCGCCCGTGAGGGTGAAGTGGCCGCGCACGCGCGCGCCTGCGCGGACCGGTGCCAGAAAGCGCAGCCGGTCAAAGCCGTAATTGATGCCCATGTGCTGGCCCGGCAGATCCTCGAAACAGTCGTAGCTGAAGCGGCTGGCGAGGCTGAGTGTCAGAAACCCCTGCGCGATCGTGCCGCCCAGCGGGGTCTGCGCCGCCCGGTCCGGATCGACATGGATGAACTGATCGTCCCGTGTGGTCTCGGCGAACTGGTCGATCATGGGCTGGTCCACGGTGATCCAGCGCGACGGGCCATAGCTGCGCCCGATCTGCGCCTGCAGGTCGCGCAGGGCGGCGTCGCGCGCGTTCATGGATCGGGGCCGACGCGGACCATGCGCTTGCCGGTGTTGTCCCCGGCCAGCAGACCGATGAGGGCTGCGGGTGCGTTTTCCAGCCCGTCGACCACGTCCTCGGTCACCTGGATCTGCCCGTTCGCGACCCAGGTCTGCAGGGCGCGCAGCGCCTTGGCGTCGTCGCGGGCAAAATCCATGACGATGAACCCTTCCATGCGCAACCGCTTGACCACGACGACACCGGGCAGGTTGCGCGGCCCGCTGGGCGCGGTGGTGTCGTATTGGCTGATCGCGCCGCAGCAGACGATGCGCCCGCGTTCATTCATCAGGCCCAGCGTCGTCTCCAGGATATCACCGCCGACATTGTCGAAATACACGTCCACGCCATCCGGACAGGCCGCGCGCAACGCCTTGAACACACCGCCCGCGCGATAATCGACGCAGGCATCGAACCCGAGCGTGCCGGTGACATAGGCGCATTTCTCCGCCCCCCCGGCGATGCCGATGACCCGGCACCCCAGCGCCTTGCCGATCTGACCCACATAGCCCCCGACGGAACCTGCCGCAGCCGAGACCACGATGGTTTCGCCGGCCAGCGGCTGGCCGATCTGCATCAGCCCGTGAAAGGCCGTCTTGCCCGCAATGCCATAAACGCTCAGCAGGTGGGTCAGGGGTGATAGGTCCGGCACCTTTTGCACCTTGTGCGCAGGACGAACGACATGGTCGGCCCAGACGGCTTCGGCCGCGACCAGATCACCGGGGGCCAGGCGTGGCGAGCCGCTTTCGATCACCTCGCAGATGGCGTAGGTCGGCATAGCATCCCCGGGCCGCACCGCATCGCGATATGTGGCACCCTGCAGCCAGCTGCGGTTGGCGGCATCGATGCTCATCAGGATCACGCGCAGCAGCACTTCACCGTCGCCTGGCGTGGGCTGGTCGACCTCCTGCAACTCGAAGTGTTCGGGACCAAGCGTGCCTTGGGGCAGGGTGGTGACGACGATCTGTCGGGTCATGCGGTGTCTCCGGTTGTCAGGACGATCTTGCCCATGGCCTTGCGCTCGGCCACCATGGTCAGCGCCTGCGCGGCGTCCTGCATGGGAAAGCGGGCCGAGATACGGGGCGCGATGGCCCCCTTGGCATAGAGGTCAAAAAGCGCGTTGACGTTTGCCCTGTGTCCGGCAGGATCGCGGTAGATCGAGGCACCCCAGAACACGCCCACGATCTGGCAGGATTTGAGCAGGGTCAGGTTCAGCGGGATCGCCGGAATGCCCGCCGGGAACCCGACCACAAGGAACCGCCCGCCCCAGGCCATCGACCGGATCACAGGTTCGGCATAGTCGCCGCCCACCGCGTCATAGGCCACGTCGACGCCCTCCGGGCCTGCGATGCGCTTGATCTCCGCGCTCAGCGCCTTTTGCGCGGCGCGGTCCATGCTGCGGGGATAAATCAGCGTGTCATCTGCGCCCAGGTCCCGGCAAAAGGCGGCCTTGTCCCCGGAACTGACCGCGGCGATGACGCGCGCGCCCGCCGCCTTGCCCAGCTCGATCGCCGCAGCCCCCACGCCGCCCGCCGCACCGAGGATCAGCAGGGTCTCACCCGCCGCCAAAAATCCGCGGTCTTTCAACGCGTAATGCGACGTGCCGTAGGTAAAAAGGAAACAGGCTGCCGTCTCGAACGGCATGTCCTCCGGGATGGGCACGCACGCGCTGGCTGGGGCGCACAGATGCGTGGCAAAGCCGCCAAAGCCGGTCATCGCCAACACACGGTCCCCGACCGACAGGCCGGTGACGCCATCGCCCAACGCCTCGATCACACCGGCGACCTCACCACCGGGGGCAAAGGGACGGGGTGGTTTCATCTGATAGAGGTCGCGGATGATCAGGGTGTCGGGAAAGTTCACGCCCGCGGCGGCGACGGCGATCCGCACCTCACCTGTCTTGGGCGCGGGCACCGGCAGCTCCGTCCATTCCAGCGTCTCGGGTCCGCCCACGGCGGTACTCAGCATGGCGTGCATGGCGCGCCTCCCTTGTCGTGACGTGACGGCATGGGGTGTACGTCCCGCGCCTTTGCTTGCATCCTGCCCGTGGCGGGGCGCAGCTGTAAAGCGGTGCGCTCCGGGACGTCGCGGCAGGGAGGATGAGGTATGGACCCCAAGACATTGTTTTCACTGGAGGGCAAGGTGGCGCTGGTCACGGGCGGTGCCACAGGCATCGGGCAGATGGCCGCCACCGGCCTCGTGATGGCCGGGGCCCGCGTGCTGATCGCCAGCCGCAAGGGCGCGGCCTGCGTCGCCGCGGCCGAGGCGTTGAACGCCATGGACGCGCCCGGCAGCGCCGAAGGCTTCGCCGCAGATCTGGGCAGCGAAGCGGGCATCGACGCCCTGGTCCAGGAGGTGCAGGGGCGCAGCGACGTGCTGCATATCCTGATGAACAATTCCGGCGTCACCTGGGGCGCGCCGATGGGTCAGTTCCCCCATGCGGCCTGGGAAAAGGTGATGAACGTCAATGTCGCCGCCCTCTTTCACCTCACCCAGGCCCTGCTGCCCACCCTGATGGCCAGCGCCACCGCCGACGACCCGGCGCGCGTGGTCAATGTGGGCTCGGTCATGGGCGACGCGCCGCTGGGCGATGGCGCCTACAGCTACGCCGCCTCCAAGGCCGCCGTGTTGCACCTGACCAAGATCATGGCCAAGGAGCTTGCCCCCCACCACATCACCGTCAATGCGCTGGCACCGGGCCCGTTCGTCAGCAAGATGACCGCCTTTGCCACCGCGGACGCGGACACCCGCGCCAAGGTCGGCGCGGATGTGCCCCTGGGCCGCGTGGGCCGCGACGAGGATATCGCGGGCTGCGTGCAGTTCCTCTGCGGTATGGGCGGGGCCTACCTCACGGGTGCGGTGCTGCCGGTGTCGGGCGGCATCCAGGTCATGTCCGGCCCCAACCTCTTTCGCGCCGCCTTCGAGAGTTGACGGCGCCGCCGATCCCTCTTCTTCTCTTGTCAAATATTCCGGGGTCTGGGGCAGCGCCCCAGTCCACACACATCACCAGGAAGGACATCGCACATGCGCGACGCCGTCATCGTCTCAACCGTTCGCACCCCCATCGGCAAGGCCTATCGCGGCGCTTTCCAGGCGATGCCCCCGCAAACCCTCGCCGCCCACGTGATCGCCCACGCCGTGGACCGGGCCGGGGTCGACCCTGCGGAGGTCGAAGACGTGATCCTGGGGGCCGCATTGCAGCAGGGTCACCAGGCCAGCAACATCGCCCGGCAGGCGGCGGTGCGCGGCGGCATGCCCGTGACGACCGCCGGCATGAGCGTCGACCGGCAATGCGCCAGCGGCATGATGGCCATTGCCACGGCCTGCAAGCAAGTGGCCCATGATGGCGTCGACATCATGGTGGCGGGCGGGGTCGAATCCGTGTCGCTGGTCCAGACGCCCGAGATGCGCGCCGCCGCCGATCCGATGCTCAAGGATCGCAAGCCCGAGATCTACATGACCATGCTCGAAACAGCCGAGACCGTGGCGGACCGCTACGGCATCTCCCGCGAGGCGCAGGACGCCTATGCGGTGCAGTCGCAGGAGCGCACCGCCGCGGCGCAGGCCGCGGGCAAGTTCAAGGACGAGATCGAGCCGATGCCATCCGTCCTGCTGGCCAAGAACCCGGACACCGGCGAGGTCGAGCAGCACATGGTGATGCTGACCGAGGACGAGGGCAACCGCCCCGACACGACCCGCGAGAGCCTTGCAAGCCTCAAGCCCGTCTTTGCCGATGGTATCCACGTGAAGGCGGGGCGGTTCATCACCGCAGGCAACGCCTCGCAACTATCCGATGGGGCATCGGCCTGTGTGGTGATGGAGGCCAAGCTTGCCGAACAGCGCGGCCTTGCGCCGCTGGGGCGCTGCAAGGGTGTTGTGGCCGTGGGCTGCGAGCCGGACGAGATGGGCATCGGCCCGGTCTTTGCGGTGCCGAAACTGCTCAAGGCGCATGGGCTGGGCATGCACGATATCGACCTGTGGGAGCTGAACGAGGCCTTTGCCGTGCAGGTGATCTATTGCCGCGACCAGCTGGGCATCCCGGACGCATTGCTGAACGTCAACGGCGGCGCGATCTCGATCGGACACCCCTATGGCATGTCGGGGGCGCGGATGGTGGGCCACGCGCTGATCGAGGGCAAGCGGCGCGGTGCCAAGCATGTCGTGTGCACCATGTGTGTGGGCGGTGGCATGGGGGCGGCGGGGCTGTTCGAGGTGCTGTGAGCGCAGCGCGTGGGGCACGGGTTGGATTTTCCGTATTTGGAAAGAGAAGAAGCAGGGGACGGTGCGCATGAGGGATGACGAACACTTGCCGCAGGCGTTGCAGGGGCTGCGGTTGCCGATGATCGCCGCACCGCTCTTTATCATCTCGGTGCCGGAGCTGGTGATTGCGCAGTGCAAGGCGGGCATCGTGGGGTCGTTTCCCGCCCTGAACGCGCGCGAGGCGGACGGGGAGCCACCCTTGCTGGATGCGTGGCTGACGCAGATCCGCGAGGCGCTCGACCGGCACAATCAGGCGCATCCCGACCGGCCCGCAGCCCCCTTTGCGGTGAACCAGATCGTGCACCGGTCGAACACGCGGCTGGCACGGGATCTGGAGATCTGCGTGCGGCACGAGGTGCCGATCTGGATCACCAGCCTTGGCGCGCGGGTCGAGGTGAACGAGGCCGCGCACAGTTGCGGCGGCGTGGTCCTGCATGACGTGATCAACAACAGTTTTGCCCGCAAGGCCATCGCCAAGGGCGCGGATGGTCTGGTGGCCGTCGCCGCGGGGGCCGGGGGCCATGCCGGTCAGCAATCGCCGCTGGCCCTGATCCAAGAGATCCGCAGCTGGTTTGACGGCCCCTTGGCCCTGTCGGGCGCCATTGCGACGGGGCCGTCGCTGTTGGCGGCGCGGGCGATGGGGGCGGATTTCGGCTATGTCGGCTCCCCCTTTATTGCCACGGATGAGGCCAATGCCGAGAGTGGATACAAGGACATGATCGTCGACAGCGGGGCGGAGGATATCGTGTATTCGTCGCTTTTTACCGGGGTCTGGGGCAACTACCTGCGCGGGTCGGTCGTGGCGGCCGGGATGGATCCCGACAATCTGCCGACGGCGGACGCATCCTCGATGAACTTTGGGGACGGGTCCTCCAAACCCAAGGCGTGGAAGACGATCTGGGGTGCGGGGCAGGGGATTGGCGCCGTGACCGCGCGCGAGCCTGTGGCGGCACTCGTGGACCGGATCGCCGCGGAATATGCTGCGGCGGGCGGTGCGTTGGCCCGCACCTTCGGAGCGGTGCGATGAGCGACGCGCAGACCCTCGACGTGGCGGCGGTGTCGGCCTATTTGCGCGGCCATTTGCCGGGCTTTGACGGCGTCGTGACGGCGACGAAGTTCGCGGGCGGCCAGTCGAACCCGACCTTTCGGTTGGAAACGCCTGCGGGCCACTACGTCTTGCGCCGCAAGCCGCCCGGACAGCTTCTGAAATCCGCCCACGCAGTCGACCGCGAGTTTCGCGTGCAAAAGGCGCTGGCAGGCACGGCCGTGCCGGTCGCGCGCATGCATCTGTTGTGTGAGGACACGGGCGTCATCGGCTCCGAATTCTACGTGATGGATCACGTGCCGGGGCGGAATTTCAACGAGCCGACGCTGGACGGGCTGAGCCCGTCGGAGCGGGCGGCGGTGATGGACGATATGAACCGGGTGCTTGCGGCGCTGCATGACGTTGATATCGAGGCTGTGGGCCTGAGCGACTACGGACCGCCCGGGCATTACCTCGCGCGCCAGGTCGGGCGCTGGACCAAGCAGTACCGCGCGTCCGAGACGCAGAGCCTTGCGGATATGGACCGGCTCATAGACCGGCTGGCACAAGAGATGCCCGCGGATGACGGGCAACGCACGCTGGTGCATGGCGATTACCGGATCGACAACATGATCTTTGAGGCGGACGGGACGCGCTGCCGCGCCGTCCTCGATTGGGAGCTGAGCACCATCGGCCACCCTTACGCCGATCTCGCATCGGTCATCATGCAGTGGCAACTGCCGCCGGGGTCCGAGGGCAGGGGGCTCGCAGGGATCGACCGCGCGGCACTTGGGCTGCCGTCGGATGGCGCGTTCCTCAAGGCCTATTGCGCGCGGCGCGGGATCGAGCGGATCGACAATTTCGGCTACTACGTCGCGTTTTGCTTTTTCCGCATGGGCGCGATCATCCAGGGCGTGCTCAAGCGCGCATTGGACGGCAACGCATCGAACCCGGAACGGGCGATGCAATTGGGGGCCTATGTGCCGCTCTTTGCCGCCAGCGGGCTGAAGGCGCTGGGATGAGCCTGACGCTGAATCCCGCGCGCCTGGGGCGCATTGAGGCATGGGCCGCGCAATCGGTGGCGGCGGGCCGCTTTGCCGGTCTGTCGGTGCTGATCCGACAGCACGGGCAGGAGGTGTTCTATGCCCAAGCCGGGCAGCGTGATCTGGCAACTGGCGCGCCCTTTGCCCGCGAAACGCTGGCGCGCATATATTCGATGACCAAGCCGATCACATCACTGATCCTGATGATGCTGGTGGAGGAGGGGCGGCTGCACCTCGACGCCCCGTTGTCCCGGTTTCTGCCCGAATTTGCCGGGCTGCGGGCGCTTGTGCCGGGGGCGCGGGCACTTGATGAGACCGAAGACTGCCCCGTGCCCACGCTGCACCAGTTGCTGACGCATCGGGCGGGCTTCAGCTATCCGTTCAACCCCGGTGTGCTGGCCGAAGCGATGGCGGAGCGGGACCTGCTGTTCAAACCAACCTCCGGCACCCTCGCGGCGCACTGCGCCGCACTGGCGCAGCTGCCGCTGGCCTTTCAGCCCGGGGCGCGCTGGGAATATTCGGTCAGCATCGACGTGATCGGCCGCGTGATCGAGGTGGTCGAAGGCAAGCCGCTGGACGAGGTGTTTCGCACCCGCGTGCTGGCACCGCTGGGCATGGACGACACGGCGTTCACCGTCCCCGACGCGCACCTGAGCCGGCTTGCAACGCTCTACACGCGGTTGCCGGGCAATCCGCTTGATCTGCAATCGACAGCGCCGGACGCGGCGGCGCTGCGGATCTATGACGATGCCACAGGCTCGCCCTTTCGCTGCACCACCTGTTTCAGTGGCGGCGGCGGCCTTGTGGGCACAATCGACGACTACATGGCCTTCGCCGAGGCGCTGCGGAACGGCGGGCAGGGCCTGATGTCGCCCGCGACGCTGCGGTTCATGCTGTCGAACCACCTGCCGGGGGATATCGCGAGCCTTGGTCCGAAGAGTTTTGCCGAGCAGCCGATGGAGGGCGTCGGCTTTGGCATCGGCGGCGCGGTCGTGATCGATCCGGCGCGCAGCCGCGTGCCATCCTCACCCGGAGATTTCAGCTGGGGCGGCATGGCGTCCACGTTCTTTTGGATTGATCCGGTACACCAGATCTCTGCCGTCCTTTTTACCCAACTGACCCCATCCTCCAGCACACCGGCACGGGCCGAGCTCAAGGCGCTGGTACACGGCGCGTTGATGTGAGAGGCAGGGAGGCATGGATGACGCACACCAAACCCTGCTGGACCTGCTGGCCGTCGAACGGCTTGAGGTTGATCTGTTTCGCGGCACCGGGCAGGGGGGTGAGACATCGACCCGCATCTTTGGCGGACAAGTCATAGGCCAGGCGCTGGCTGCCGCCTATCGCACGGTCGAGGATCGGCTGTGCCACTCGCTGCATGCGTATTTCATCCGCCCAGGCGACCCGGAGGTGCCGGTGGTCTATCAGGTGGACCGGGCGCGGGATGGCGGCAGCTTTACCACGCGGCGCGTGGTCGCCATCCAGCATGGGCGTCAGATCCTGAACATGTCCGCGTCCTTTCATGTGGAGGAGGAGGGCTGGGCGCATCAGCATCCCATGCCCGAGGTCGAAGGGCCCGATACCCTTGCCGACCGTGGCACATTGCGCGCGGCTGTGGTGGATCGGATCCCCGAACAGTATCACGAGGAATTCCTGCGCCCGCGCCCCATCGACATCCGAGAGGTCGCGCCGCGCGATTTCTTTACCCCGCCGCCCGAGGATGACGTGTCGCACCTGTGGTTCCGCATGGCCGCCGCGCGCGGGATCGCACCCAGCCTGCAGCACTGCCTGCTGGCCTACGCCTCCGACCTGAACCTGCTGGGCACCGCGTTGCGCCCTCATGGGCAGACCTGGTTTACGGGCAAGGTGATGGCCGCGAGCCTGGACCATGCGATGTGGTTTCATGCGCCGGCGGAGTTTTGCGACTGGCACCTCTACACGATGGACAGCCCCTGGGCCGGGCACGGGCGCGGGTTCAACCGGGGCAAGATCTATGACCGGGACGGGCGGTTGATCGCATCTGTCGCGCAAGAGGGGCTGATGCGACCCGTCGTGCCGCGCGGGCAGGGCGCCTAGCTGCGATAAGCGCGGTTGAGCTTGCGCATCCCGCCCAGCCATCTGTCATAATCATTGGCCTTTAGCGCCATGTAATCCCTGACTTTTGCGTGTGGGAGGATGAGAAAGGTCTCGTCCCTGATGCCTTGAACGGCGGCCTCCGCCACGTCTTCGGGCTCAAGGATCCCGTCCGCGGCGGCGGCATGATCCTCGTGCCCGGCGATCATCGCGGTGCGCACACCTTGCGGGCACAGCACCGACACGCCGATCCCGTCATCGCCATGGGTCATCGCCAACCACTCGGCCAAGCCAACCGCCGCGTGCTTGGTCACGCCGTACGGGGCCGAGCCGATCTGGTTCAGCAGACCTGCGGCGGAGGCGGTGTTGAGCAGGTAGCCGCCGCCGCGTGCACTCATTGCAGGGATCAGGCGTCGCGCAGCCCAGAGATGCGACATGACATTGATGCGCCAGGCCCGGTCCCAAATGTCATCGGGCACATCGATGCCACCGTGCGGCAGGATACCGGCGTTGGAGCAGAAGAGATCGATGGGGCCCAATGTATCTTCGATCTGGTCGATGGCGTGTGTGATGTCGGCTTCGATGGAAACATCAACGTTGATCGGCAACCCGTTGATTTCATGCGCTACACTCGCCGCACCGCCGAAGTCGATATCCAGACACGCAACCGCCTTCGCGCCATGCTGATGCGCGGCGCGTGCCAGCGCTGCGCCAATACCTTGCGCGGCACCGGTAATTGCGACAACCTTGCCTGAGATATCCATGCGCCAACCTTCCTCGTGATGACGCACAATGACGCTCGGGGCCTGCAGGGGCAATGGTTTTGCTGGCGATGATACCGCGGCACGCATGTCCCAGTACATGGATCCAATAATCCTATAATCCACATTATGTAAAATATCGATATGGCAAAATGCGAACTTCAGCTGCACGCGCAGAAAAAGTTTGCAATTCGCCTCACACCACCCATTTACTGCGATATTCGCATGATATGGAGCCGAAGATGACGCGACCAACGGGATTGACCGCCATTGCCCTGACCATTGGATTGGCCCAGATGACATGGGCCGCTGACCTGAGCGACTTGCCGCAACCTCCTGAACTCCGGACCGAAAGCAACTATCTGACCAACGAGGAAGTGCTGTTCCTGCCGACGGATCCCGCCGCCGCCTGGACCTTTTTTCGCGAGAATCCGATCACGGATTACCTTGAGCCGACCGACCGGATCCCGGCGATTACATCGATCGATGTGCTCAAGGCGCCTTGGGGTGAAGCCGGCAGTGTCCGGCGCGTGAACCTCGACGGTGGCGGCACGGTGCTGGAACGCGTCCTGACCAGCACGGACACCGAATTCACCTACCAGATCTGGGATCTGCAAACGGATTCAGGCAGCTTTATCAGCCACATATATGGCGAATTTCGTGTACGGCCCGCGAATGGTGGATCAGAGATCGTCTGGCGTTACAACATCGCACCAAACGTGTTCTTTGCCCGGCCGTTCATTCGGCGCTTTCTGGACAACGACTTCGAGCCATTCATGGAAGGCGGGATTGCGGGCCTCGACGCGGCGTATCAGGCGCAGCAGTGATTACCCCAGTGCGTACCCTGCCCCGCGCACGGTGCGCACTGGATCGCCGCCACCATGCTGCGTCAGCGCCTTGCGCAGCCGCCCGATATGCACATCCACGGTCCGCGTGTCGACATAGATGTCGCGGCCCCAGACCCGGTCGAGCAGTTGCTCGCGGCTCCAGACCCGGCCGGGTTTTTCCATGAACGTGCTGAGCAGGCGGAACTCCGTCGGGCCCAGTTTCAACTCGTCCTGGCCGCGGGTGACCTTGTGGCTTTCGGCATCCAGGATGATGTCATCGAACTCCAGCCGCTGACCCACGGTCGCGGGCCGCACGCGGCGCAGCTGTGACCGGACGCGCGCCATCAGCTCGATCACGGAATACGGTTTGACCACATAGTCGTCAGCGCCGGTCTCAAGCCCGCGCACCTTATCGACCTCTTCGGAGCGGGCCGACAACATGATCACGGGGATGCTGCGCGTCTCGGGCTTGATCTTGAGACGCCGGCACACTTCGATGCCCGATAGGTTCGGCATCATCCAGTCCAGCACGATGATGTCAGGCACGTCCTCGTGCACGAGCAACAGCGCCTCTTCACCGTTTTGCGCACGGCTGACGGCAAAGCCTTCGGCTTCGAGGTTATAGGCCAGCACTTCGCGCTGTGCGGGCTCGTCTTCGACAACCAGAACACGGGGCTGATCGACGGACATGCGTATTACTCCGGAGCCGTGACGGACGTCTGGTCCGCCTTTTGGCGGTTTTCATCGGGCGTGGAGCCGGTGACCAGATACACGACCTGTTCGGCTATCGACGTGACGTGGTCGCCCATCCGCTCGATATTCTTAGCGATGAAATGCAGGTGCATACAGGCGGTGATGTTGCGCGGATCTTCCATCATGAAGGTGAGGAACTCGCGGAAAAGCGCGTTGTACATCTGGTCGACCTCGCGGTCGCGGTCGATCACGTCCTGCGCCA
>JBCBHM010000005.1:0-130401 GCA_038525585.1 Pseudomonadota bacterium | reverse complement strand
CACGCCCGCGGAACCGCACCGAAATCGTCGAACACCCGAATTACTATGCGATCCGCAACCATCTGGTGCAGTTCCTCGGCAAACGCTCGAAAGAGCTGGCCGGACAACCGACAGAAGCCGGGCAGACAAATGCGCCGGAAACTGTCCGGATCGATCTGACAGACCCGTCAGAAGACCCCGAAGACAAACGACCCGCCCTGAAAGCGGTGAACAGCTAAGACCGGAGGAGACCCACATGAAAGACCTCGTTATGACTGAGATGATGACCAAAGAAGACGTCACCGCGTTGATCCTGTCCGCCAAGAAGCAGGCGGGCCTCACATGGGAAGAAATCGCCGCCAAGATCGATATGTCCCCAGTCTGGACCCATTCCGCGGCAATGGGCATGAACGCCTTCCCGTCTGAAAAAGCCGAGCTGATGGTCAGCGTCATGGGCCTGCCGCAAGAGGCAGAGAGCGTGCTTGCCGAAAGCCCGACCAAGATCTGGGAACAAGCCGTGCCGACCGATCCCTGCATCTATCGCTTTTATGAAATTGTCGGCGTCTACGGACCGACCCTCAAGGCTTTGATCCAGGAAAAATTCGGCGACGGGATCATGTCAGCCATCGATTTTGACATGTCCATAACCCGCGTCGAGAACCCAAAGGGTGACCGGGTCAAAGTCGAGATGTCGGGCAAGTTCCTCGGCTATAACAGCTGGTAACCGCAATGACCCGTATGCCAGTGCCGCCATTCTCCTATGAAGATGCAGTCAAGAAAGTCCGTATGGCAGAGGATGCGTGGAACACGCGTGATCCGGACAAAGTGGCGCTGGCCTACACGCCCGATACCAAATGGCGCAACCGATCCGAGTTCCTGAATGGCCGGGACGAGGTTCGCGATTTCCTGGCCCGCAAATGGGCGCAGGAGAACGGGTATCGGTTGATCAAGGAAATCTGGGCGCATGGCGAAAACCGCATCGCCGTGCGCTTTTGCTACGAGTACCACGATGCGGACGGAAACTGGTTCCGCGCCCACGGCAACGAAAACTGGGAATTCGACACAGACGGCTACATGGCCTCGCGGTATGCATCCATAAACGATGTGGCGATTACCGACACTGAGCGGCTGTTTCATTGGCCTCAAGGCCCCCGGCCAACAGAGCATCCCGGATTGTCCGAACTAGGTCTGTAGGAGACCAGCGCCGGTATTTTATGCAAGTGACTTGAATTATCTGCGCTCGATGCTGTGGTTTTCTCTACAGCGTGCTCCCGCCGTTTTGAGGCCATGCCAATTGGGCAACGAATGGCCGCTTTGTTGGCCGCACTACAGCGTTCCAGAGTTATGCAGGCGCAGAAATTTCCGCGCTGCGTGCGCGCGCAGCGTAAAATCACTATGACCAAGTCGGGCTCGAACCAGACATTCCATGGCCATCTGCCGCGCATGCGACACGTTGCCTAAGAGCGACCCGATTTTCTACGCGCGCGATCAAAACCAACCGACCGATGCAAACGGTACGCAACCCCTACCTCTAGGTTTCGTCCTTGCGCGCCTCGGCGTCCTGCTTGAGCCGGGTCATGAACGCGACCGAGATGTGGTCGCGCAGCGCCTTGCCCGCCGCGTCCTCATCCTTGGCCTCTATGGCCGACACGATCGCGTTGTGCTCGCCTTGTGCGATCTCGCCCCGGCCCACGGCCGCCAGTGACGTCGTCGCCATCAGCGCCATGGTCCGATAGACGAGGTCCAATTGCTGCACCAGATAGCGGTTGTGCGAGGCCAGGTGGACCTGCTTGTGAAAGCGTCGGTTCGCGCGGCTGAGCGCGGGGGGATCATCGACCAGCGCATTGTCCTCTTCGACCATGTCGCGCAGGATCCGCACCTCTTCCTGCGTGGCGTGGCGGGCCGCAAGGCTCGCGGCCAGCCCCTCCAACTCGCGCCGCACCACGTAAAGCTCGGACATCTGGTTGTGATCCAGCGACGCCACGATCAGGCTGCGCCCGTCGCGCGCCAACAGCGATTGCGTCTCGAGCCGCTGCAGCGCCTCGCGCACCGGCGTGCGCGACACGCCGAACCGTTCGGCCAGTTCGCTTTCCACCAACCGGTCACCGGGGCGGTATGTCCCGATGTCGATGGCCTCAAGGATCATCGAATAGGCGTCGGTGTTGACGGGGCGTTGCGAGGCCATGAGCAGTCTTTCCTTCATTGATCCGAAGACCTTAGGCCCCGGGCCCTGCTACGCGCAAGCCCCGAGGCTTGCCCACGCCGCCCGAACCGGACTATGCAGCGTCACATGAACATGCCACCCACCCCCTGTCCCGTTGCCGCTGATTTCGACCACGTGCGGGCCTGGGTCTTTGACCTCGACCATACACTCTATCCGCCGCATATGCGCCTCTTTGATCAAATCGAAACGCGCATGACCGCCTATGTCGCCGACACGTTGCGCGTGACGCACGCCGAGGCGGACCGGTTGCGCGCGCATTATTGGCGCACCCACGGCACCACGCTGGCCGGGCTGATGGAAGAGCATGGGATCGACCCCGACCCCTACCTCGTTGCGGTGCACGACATCTCGATGCACCCGCTGGATCCGGACCCGGATCTGGCGGCGCATATCGGCAATCTGCCGGGGCGGCGCATCGTCTACACCAACGGCAGCGCGCCTTACGCCCAGCGCGTGATCGAGGCGCGGGGGCTCAGGGGGCTGTTTGACGCCGTCTACGGCGTTGAGCATGCGGGTTACCGGCCCAAACCACAGGTCGATGCCTTTGCCGAGGTGTTTGCCCGCGATCGACTGGACCCCGGCGTGGGCGCGATGTTCGAGGACGATCCCCGCAACCTCGCCGCCCCGCACCAGATGGGGATGCGCACCGTCCATGTGGCCGAGGCGCCCGAGACGGCAGACCACATCCATCACCACACCGACGACCTGACCGGTTTTCTCGCCCGCGTGCTTGGGTAGGACAGGATGCCGCTTTGGCAGCGGCGGCGCAGCGACTAGGTTGGCAGTCATGACAGATAATTGTGATATTCTCGTCTCCGGCGGCGGCATCGCCGGGCTGGCCGCTGCCGCGGCCTTTGGCACGGCAGGCTATACGGTGATCTGCGTCGACCCCGCCCCACCGATCACCGACAGCGCAGCCGAGGGCGCTGACATGCGCACGACCGCGATGCTGCAACCCGCGCGCGACCTGTTGCAGGCCGCGGGTGTGTGGGACGCCCTGTCGGACCATGGTGCGGCGCTTGAGGTGATGCAGATCGTTGATGCAGGCGGCAGCGACGGCACTGCGCGCACCGCCAAGGCCTTTCGCGCCAGCGACGTATCCGACCTGCCCTTCGGCTGGAACTTTCAGAACTGGCGGCTGCGCCAGGTGCTGGTGGCGCGGCTTGAGGCGTTGGAGAACGTCGATTTTCGACCCGGCATCGGGGCCGAAACGCTACTCACCCGCACGGCCGAGGCACGCGTGGGCCTGAGCGATGGCAGCCGCGTCCGCACGCGCTTGGTGATCGCTGCGGACGGGCGCACCTCGCCCATGCGCGAGGCGGCGGGCATCTCGGTGCAGACGCGCCGGTACGGGCAAAAGGCGCTCGCCTTTGCCGTGACGCATCCGGAGCCGCACGAGAATGTGTCGACCGAGGTGCACAAGACAGGCGGGCCGTTCACCCTCGTGCCCCTGCCCGACCACCAGGGTCAGCCCTGTTCGGCCATTGTGTGGATGGATGACGGCCCCAAGACGCTGGCCCGCTACAACGCCGATATCGAGGCGTTCGAGGACGAGATGACCACGCGCAGCTGCGGCATCCTTGGGCCGCTGACGCTTGCCTCTCCGCGGTCGATCTGGCCGATCATCAGCCAGCGCGCGGAACGGTTCAGCGGCGAACGCATCGCACTTGTCGCCGAAGCGGCCCACGTGGTGCCGCCCATCGGTGCGCAAGGGTTGAACATGAGCCTTGCCGACATTCGGACGCTGCTGGAGCTGGCCAAGGACAACGCGCTGGGCAGCCCGGAGATGCTGGATGCCTACCACCGGGCACGGTTCGCCGATGTGAGCCTGCGGGTTGCGGGGATCGACCTTTTGAACCGGACGAGCCAAGCCTCGGCACCGTGGATGCGGGATGCGAGGGCCTTTGGGGTCAAGGCACTGCATGAGGTGGCACCGGTGCGGCGGACGCTGATGCAGCTTGGGCTGGGAACGCGCGCTGCAGGCTGAGGCAGGCGCGCGGTGGCAAATCGGCCCTCAGGGGGGATTTTCTTGGGACAAAGACGGGCATGGACCCGCGTTTGATCAACCGGTGCGGCGGAAGGTCAGGTAATGAGGGGTGCGCCCCTCGCGCAGGGCCTTTTGTTCGTAACGGGTGGAGAGCCAGTCCGGCCATGCATCGCGCCAATCCTGCGGACGTTCGGCGCACCAATCGAATCCGGCTTTGGGCACTTCCTCGAGCGTTTGGCGGACATAGTCGGGGATGTCGGTCGCAACACGGAACGCCGCCCCCGGAGTGAGGACGCGCGCCAGCGGTGCCAGATGCTCTTGCGTGACAAAGCGGCGGCGGTGATGGCGTTTCTTGGGCCAGGGATCGGGATAGAGGAGAAACGCGCGGCTGATACGCGCGGGTGGGAGCACGTCCATCAGGTCGCGGGCATCGCCGGGGTAGACGGCAAGGTTGTTCACACCGGCGCGGCGGATTTTGCCCAGCAGCATCGCGACGCCGTTGATATAGGGTTCGGCCCCGATGATCCCGACATCCGGGTTCAAGACGGCCTGATGCACCAGATGTTCGCCGCCCCCAAAGCCGACCTCGAGCCACACGTCACGGTCGCCGAAGCGTTGCGTCAGATCGAGCGGGGTGCGGTCCGGGTTCTCCTCCCACGACACGGGGCCCGGAGACAGCGCGGCGAGGTCCTCGTCGAGGTAGCGTTTCTGGCTGTCCTTGAGGGTCTTGCCCTTGAGACGGCCATAGAAGTTGCGATGTGGTCGGGTGCTCATGGCGCGGGGCTTTAGCCTGCGGGGCGGGCATGCGCAATGGAGCGGGCCAGAACAAAGCGGACCCGCGCCGCGACGGGTGCGCGCGGCAGATGGACGACGCGGTAGCCCAAGATCGGGAGGGTCGCAGTGATGCGGATGTATTCGTGCAGAGCGTCGGCATATTCGTGCCGCCGGTCCGCGTCGCGGACATAGAGCGCGGGCCAGGGCGGTGCGACGAAGACGGCGCGGGCATAGGCCCGCTGGGGCCCGAGGCTGTCGGCGAGCGGTCGCCCGTCGCAATGCTGCAAAGCGAGAGCCGCATCGACCACGCCGCGATCAAAGAACACAGGTCCGCGCAAGCGGCGCGCGGCACAAAGGTCATCGCGTGCCATCGTGAGGGCGTGGTGGGCAAAGCCCAAAGGGTCTGCCCACGGGAATGGGGCGGCCCCCCGCCGGGCCTCGGCCACGATGCGGCGGCCCGGCTCCGGGACGGTGGAGTACCCGCGAGCGGCCAGTGCGGCCAGCAAGGTGGATTTGCCGCCGCCCGAACAGCCGGTGATGAGGTAGAAGCGCGACACGCTATCCGTCGCGGGCCTGATCCATGTGCACGCGCAGCTCGGTCAGAATGGGTTTGATCGCATCGAGCTTGCGCATGTCGAAACCTGCCGCAAGCTCTTGGAAATCCGCCCCCAGGGCCTGGATCACATCGGCGCGCACGGCCCGTCCCGCATCTGTCAGCCACACGCGCTTGGACCGGCCATCCTGGGGATTGGCGCGGGTCTCGACCAGCCCATGCGCCTCGAGCCCCTTGATCGTGTGTGTCATCGACGTCTTGGGCACTTGAAAGGCGCGGGCCATCTCGATGGGTGTGCGCCCGTCGCCGACCCGGGTCAGGTGGTTGAGCACGGTGAAATGCGGCGCGATCAACCCATGCGGCAGCCGTGCCTCGAGCACGGCGCGGCTGAGCTGTTCGAGGATCCCGATCTCGTTGAAGACCTCAAAGAAGAGGGACGGATTGTGTTCAGGCATTCATTATCTTTGCGTCCAAAGGCCAGCGCGGGCTGGGGGCAATGTCGGGCCCGTAGCCGATGCGCGCAAACATTTGCACAGTTCCACCGTCCGGCGCCAGAGCGTCATGGATTTGCGCATAGAGTGCTGCCATTTCAGGATATTCCTGCAAGGCCTGGCTGAGCGGTTGCATCGCGAGCCCCTGCGCCGTCGCGGCGAGGTTGAGGCGCAGCCAGTCACCGCCTGCCGCGATCTGATCGGCGCGGGTGTTGGCGGGCGTGACCTGCCACAGATGCCCCATGGCCGTGTCGGTGTTGGCAAACACGGCGTTCAACCCCTCTTGGTAGGCCATCGAGGACTGATCGAGGGCCACCTCGCGGCTGAACATGCCTGTGATCGCCATCGCCTCGAACATCGGGCCGGTGAAATCGATCCCGTCCGGATTGGCATTCACCTCGCGGTGGCCGATGCGAAAGAGGTCGACACTTTCCTTGTAGGTGTGCGGCGTCTCGATCTCGATCCGCAGCGCCTCGTGGCTGAGCGCACGGAAGGTTGCAATGTCCTCCGGGTCGACCGAGCCTGCGACCGATGTGCGGTGTGCGGCGGCAAGGACCGTGTCGAGGGTGGCCTGATCCACAATGCGAGCCGTATCAAAAGGCTCTTTGAGCGACCGGCGCGCCATGACATGGGCAAAGAGCGGGTCGGGCGTGGCCGCGCCTTGAGTGAATCGCGCGACGGCGACACGGCGCTGATCCAGTGCGGTGGCATCCTCGCCATCGGGAAACAGGTCCACCGTCACGCCGTAGCCGTCCTGTGCCGCGGCGATCACCATCAGTTCGAGAAAGCAGCCAAGGCCGATCACGATCTGGCGGTTGAACGGATCGGTGTGCGGCAAGAGCCGGTTTGTGTCGACAAACAGGGTGACCTCGCCCTCGGTGCGCAGATCCACCATCCAGGGTTGGCGGTTGTGCGGGTTGGGCGCGAGGATGGCGTAGCTGAGCGCGCGCATCCGTGGATCAGTGTATTGCCCTGCGTCCTGCCAGGGCTGCAGGGCAGCCACGGGGGTGCGCGTGACGGCAAAGCCAGCCGCACCGGTTGCGGCGAGAATTGTGCCACCACCGATCAGGGCGAGCGTTTTGCGGCGGGAAAGGGTCATGATGGGCTCCATAAAGTGCGATTTCGAACTATACTTTCAATATAGGACAACATCGCACCATTCAAGTGCGATGTTGCACTTGTTTTCTCTGCGTCGAAAAGGTTGATTGCCCAATAGAGCCAGCATTGGTAATCAAACCTTACCAATTGAGAGCAAAGCCATGGCCGTCATCACCAATATCGAAGACCTCAAACGCATCTATGAACGCCGTGTGCCGCGCATGTTCTACGACTATTGCGAATCCGGCAGCTGGACCGAACAGACCTTTCGCGAGAACTCGTCGGATTTCGATGACATCCGTCTGCGCCAACGGGTGGCGGTGGACATGTCGGGGCGCACGACGGCGAGCCAGATGATCGGGCAGGATGTGGCCATGCCTGTGGCCCTGGCCCCTGTGGGCCTGACGGGCATGCAGCACGCGGATGGAGAGATGAAGGCCGCGCGGGCGGCAGAGCTGTTCGGCGTACCGTTCACCCTGTCGACCATGTCGATCAACTCGATCGAGGATGTGGCCGGGCATACCTCTGCCCCGTTCTGGTTCCAGCTTTATACGATGAAGGATGAGGATTATGTGCGCCGGCTGATCGAACGTGCCAAGGCGGCAGGCTGTTCAGCGCTGGTGATCACGCTTGATCTGCAGATCCTGGGACAACGGCACAAGGACCTCAAGAACGGCCTGTCCGCCCCGCCGAAACTGACACCGAAAACCATCGCGAACCTGATGACCAAATGGGCCTGGGGGATCGAGATGCTGAGCGCCAAGCGGCGCGAGTTCGGCAACATCGTGGGCCATGTCGACGGGATCAGCGATGCCTCATCGCTGGGCGCATGGACGGCGGAACAGTTCGATCCGTCGCTTGACTGGAAGAAAATCGAAAAGCTGATGGACCTGTGGGGCGGCAAGGTGATCCTGAAAGGCATCCTCGATGCCGAGGATGCACGGATGGCGGCCAAGGTCGGCGCGGATGCCATCGTGGTATCGAACCACGGCGGGCGGCAGCTTGACGGGGCGCTCAGCTCAATCCGGATGCTGCCCGAGATCATGGACGCGGTCGGGGACCAGGTCGAGGTGCACCTCGACAGTGGCATCCGCTCGGGCCAGGACGTGCTGAAGGCGTTGGCGCTGGGGGCCAAGGGGACCTATATCGGGCGCGCCTTCGTCTACGGTTTGGGCGCGATGGGGCAGCAAGGCGTCACATCCGCGCTCGAGGTCATCCACAAGGAACTCGATACGACGATGGCGCTGTGTGGCGAGACGCAGGTGGCCAATCTGGGCCGGCACAATGTTCTGGTTCCGGAGGATTTTGGCGGGCGCTGGCAGAACTGATGCCCTGAATTTCGCCGCGCTGGCGCTGCGGCGACCGACTGGGGGGGCCAGCCCCCCAGACCCCCCGCCGTATTTTCAAAGAGAAGAAGATGGGCGCGTTTCAGGCGGTGCGCATGGACAGCATGCGGGCCCAGAGCGGAACGAGCAGGGCTGCGACAACGAACATGATGCCGCCGATGGCATAGAAGGAGACACGCAGGCCGTACCCTTCGGAGATGAAGCCCATCAGGACCGGACCGAGGAAGAAGGCGGCATAGCCGAGCCCTGCGGCCTGGGCGATGGCGGTGAGCCGCAGGCGGCGCGGCACGGCTTGGCCGACGAGGCCCAGCGCGAGCGGGCCGACCACGGAGACGCCGAGGCTGCCCAGCACGAAGCCCGCGTAGACAACGGGGATGTTCGGGGCCAGACCGGCAAGGACAAGCCCCGCACCGGCAAGGCACGAGGCGATGATCATCACCCGGATCGGCGGCCAATTGGCGCCAAAGACATGCCCGCCCAAACGGCCCACGGCCATGCCAACAGCCAGGAGCGCCGGACCCATCGCCCCCTCGCCCGGCCCACCACCCAGCGTGCGTTCCACGTGCAGGGCGGACCAGCCTTCGGACGCGGCCTCGCCCAGAAACGCGGACAAGACCACAAGGCCGCCGACCCACACGAGCCCGTAGGGCAGGCCGGTGACGGGACCACCGGCGTCGGCCTCTTCGGTCTCGCTCCGGACCGGCATGATCATGAACGGGCCAAGGACCAGCACGGCCACAGCCAGGCCGGAAAAGATCGCAACCGGGCCCAGACCGCCCTCACGGGCGATCCCGACCAACCCGGCGGCGATGGCATAGGCCAGTGAAAAGAGGCCGTGGTTGAGGTTCATCAGGCTGCGCCCGGTCTCGGCTTCGGCCTCGCTGACCTCGGCATTGGCAAAAACGTCCGCAACGCCGGATCCCCCGGCAGCCAAGAAGAGGCCGATGCCGGTAATCACCGGCGAGGGCGTCGCGCCGGAGATGACAAAGCCCAACACCATAATCGCAAAACCCGCGATCATCGACCAGCGCCCCAGCACCTTGTGCGCCAACGGAGCCAGCCACATCGCCATGATGGCACCCACCGCCGCGATCAGCACCAGCGTGCCCCAAGCACCATCGCTCAGGCCCACCTGGGCCTTGATCACGGGCACCTGGGCCGAGAAACTTGCCCAGCCGAACCCGATCGCGACAAAGCCCGCAAGGCCCCAGCGCGACGCGTGTATGTCGTCGATCATCGCCATATGCCAGCGGTGGCACGGTCGTGCGCGCGCGTCCATCCCCGAATTTTGCAAATGCCCTTTTGCGCTGGCGTGCGGGCGCTGTGCAAGTACGCTCGGATGCGTATAGTGCAGGCAGCAAACGAGCCGGAGACCGATCACCATACGCTTTCGAGGCATCACCCTGGATGTGACCCGTGGGTTCAGGAACAGCCCGGACAATCCCATGCCGTGGGTGCCCTTCACCGGATTTGCGGCAGTGATCTCGTACCACATGTCGACATGGATCAAGGCACAGCAGCTGGACGTGCCACAGGCAACGGGCCTGATGATCCATCTGGTCGAGCCGCATGTGGGCGACAAGACCTTTTGGTGGGACAACACGTTTTGCGTGGCACTGACAATGCCGACCGCGACAGAGCTGGAAGGGTTGGAAACAGCGGGTGAGATGTTCGATAGCCTCATGCGCGCCACCGCCAAGGGCATCGACCGCGCTGCCGCAACACTCGACCTGGACGCACACGCGCTGAAGCGACGGTTGTGGCAATTGCCCGAATGTGACCACTCCGTGACCCACGTTCTACACACGCGCCGGCCGCGCGGGCTGGGCCTGCAGCTGTCCTTTGAGGCGCGGATGACCCAGCATGTTCTGGAGGTCGACTTTGTGATCCGGGACGATACCGGCGAGAAGTACCGCGAGACGGTGCAGACCAGTGTGCCCTCGACAACCGCGCTCAAAGGTCGGTTCAAACGGATCGACCTGACCGACGGGGTGGTATCGACACCCGGCACGCTCATACGGCCCGAACAGACGCTTGGCACCGCCAGGATCGGCTATTACGAATGGTCCCGCGCCCTGTCGGACATGATCTGACGCGGCCCCCCTTTACAAACCGCCCGACCCGGTCTATCGCGCAGCCTTCACGCGGGGTGACAGCCTTGGAGGCACCCTGCCCTTACAACTGGAGAAATATCATGGCTGGTGAGATTCCTGATCTCGAAGCCCTGGAACGGACGGGGACAGGCAAGGGCGCCGCTCGTCAGGCTCGTCGCGACGGGATGGTTCCGGGGATTGTGTTTGGTGGCGATACTGATCCGCTGCCGATCAATCTGCCCTTTAACAAGCTGTTCAAGATGCTGAAGGCCGGTCGGTTCAAGTCAACGCTGTTCAACATGAAAGTGGATGGCCACGACGACGTGCGCGTGATCTGCCGTGACGTGCAGCGCGACGTGGTCAAGGACCTGCCCACGCATGTGGACTTCATGCGCTTGCGCCGCACGACCAAGATCAACCTGTTCATCGGGGTTGAAGTGGTCGGCGAAGAGGTGTCGCCCGGCCTGAAAAAGGGTGGCGTGCTGAGCCTGGTGCGTCCCGAGGTCGAGCTGGTCGTGACCGCCGGGGACATCCCCGAAAGCATCACCATCGACGTCAGCGAAGCCGCCGTGGGCGACAACATCACGATCTCGTCCGTAACGCTGCCGGAGGGCGCCAAGCCCACGATCGACCGTGATTTTGTGATCGCCACGATCACGGCACCGTCGGGCCTGCGTTCGTCCGAAAGCGAAGACGAAGGGGAGGCCGAAGAGGCCACCACCGAAGAGGGCGCCGAGGCATAATCGCGCCCCTCCGAGGGACAGACAGGAGGCCGCACCCGACCCCGGGGGCGGCCTTTTTTTTTGGTCCTGGGAGACGCCTCAACGCCGCACATCCCCCACGCGGCCAAGAAATCAATCGGTTGCAGCGGCGACGCACCGAAATCGCGCCAACACCAACCACTCAATTGCGCGTCAATCCACACTGACACTTGACTATGTCAGAATTGATGGCAGCATGGGCTTGGTTTGGTCGCTCATCGGCCTACCTGAACTTCGTGCGCGTGAAATTGACCTGCGAAGCGTCGGAAAACCCCGATGCGGCGCGATAAGATCGATACGTGGCGCCGCCTCCCATCCGGCACGCCGGGTCGAGAGGAGAGACGATGAAGATCATCACCCGGTATTTTGACGACGCCGACGCCGCCCGTCGCGCGCGCAAAGAACTAATATACGTCAAAGGGTTCTCGCAGCGGATCGTGCACCTGTATGACGCCGCCGAAAATGTGGCCGAACAGCTGGCCAATGCCGGTGTCGAGGATGACACCGCCGCCGCCTATGCCAAGCGCCTTGCCACGGGCGGCACCGTGCTGCTGGTCGAGGCCGGGTTCAAGCCGCTGAGCGTGGCGCAGATCACCCGTGACGTCACCGCCGAGATGGGCGGTGGGCCCGACGGCGATCTGATCGAAGAGGTGCAATACACCGACAGGATCCACCGCGGCCTCAACATCCTGCATGACCACCCGCTGCTGCTGTCCAAGCCGCGCGACCCGCAGTCGACCAACTACTATATGGCCAACTGGCCGATCCCCCTGATCAATCGCAAGCAGCCCTTCACCGCTGCGCTGTTCGAGCCGCATGCGCGCATGGCCAATTGGCCCATTCCGCTGCTGAACCGGCGCAAGCCCTACACCAACTCGATCTTTTCGCGGCACGCACGGATGGCCAACTTTCCCATTCCGCTGCTGAGCAAGCGCAAGCCGTACGACAAGTTCGCCTTTCCCCGCCACAAGCGCATGGCGGATTTCCCCATCCCGCTGCTGAGCCCGCGCAAGCCCTACACCGGCTCGATCTTTCCGCGTCATCAACGCATGGCGACAGTGCCCTTTCCCCTGCTGATCAATGGCAAGACGGGCCAGAACGCGCTGATGCCGGGCGCGCCGCGGATGGCAAACTTTCCCATCCCACTGCTCAGCAAGCGTGAGCCCTATGACGCCTTCGCCTTTCCCCGCCACAAGCGCATGGCGGATTTTCCCATCCCGCTCTTGAGTGGTCGCAAGCCGTTTACCGGATCGATCTTTTCCAAGCACGCGCGGATGGCGGATTTCCTGTTGCCGCTGGTTGTCAAACGCTCGGCCATGGGCGGTGACAAGCGCAACGCCATGTCGATCTCGGGCCTGTTCGGCCTGCCGATGGTGACGCGGCGCGGCGCGGGCTGACCGCGTTCGAGGCCACTGGACCGCGCCGCAGCCCCCGCCTATGCTGCGGCGCAACAAGATTGAGGCGGCCCCATGAAACTGATCGTCGGCCTGGGCAATCCGGGCGCGAAATACGCGCGCAACCGGCACAATATCGGCTTTATGGCGCTGGATGCGATTGCGGCCGACCATGGCTTTCCCGCGTGGAAATCCAAGCATCAGGGCGCGGTATCCGAAGGGCGGTTCGGCAGCGCCCGGGCCGTGCTGCTCAAACCCGAGACCTACATGAACAAATCCGGCGACAGCGTGGGCGCCGCGATGCGCTTCTACAAGCTCGCGCCCGAGGATGTCATTGTTCTGCACGACGAAATTGATCTGGCCCCCGGCAAGGTGCGCTGGAAGATGGGCGGCGGGCATGCGGGCCACAACGGCTTGCGGTCGATACACGCGCATATCGGCGCCGATTATGGCCGCGTGCGCATGGGCGTGGGCCACCCCGGGCACAAGGATGCGGTGCCGGGCTATGTGCTGCGCGATTTTCCCAAGGCCGATCAGGACTGGCTCGATGATGTGCTGCGCGGCTGCGCCGACGGGGCGCCGCATCTGGCTGCGGGCGACAGTGCGCGGTTCATGAATGCGGTGGCCTTGCGCGTGAACCCGCCCCGGTCAGGAACCGGAGAGAAGGCCGCGCCAAAACCTGTGGCACCGCCGGACCCCGCGCCCGACACGCGGTCGGCCCTGCAAAAGCTGATGGACCGGTTTTCATGACATTGGAACAGGCGTTTCGCGACCAATCCGGGACCTGCGCGCGAATGGGCTCGCCCCTAATGGGGCGGGTCATGGGCCTGCTCGCGGATCATTGGGATCATGCAAGCGCGTTGGGTCAGGCGATGGCCGCCTTTGAGGGCGACATTGGCCCGGCGGGCCATTCCCTGCCCCTGCGCATCGGCGGTGGACTGCATGCGCTGGCGTTGCAAAGGCTGGATCCGGCGCTGGTGGCGGCCTATCCGCCGAACGACGTGTCCGACGCCGCACTCACCACGGCCGTGCTGGAGGCTTTGGCGCGGCACGAGGCGTTCATGCTCGACTGGACGCAGCTGCCGCCACAGACGAATGAGGTGCGGCGCAGCGCGGCCCTGATCGCGATGGCGCAGGTGGCCTGCGCCCGGTTCGACCGGCCCATCGCGCTGTCGGAGCTGGGCGCAAGCGGCGGGCTGAACCTCATGTGGGATCACTTTGCGCTCGAGGCGGGCGGCGCGCGGTTTGGCCCGGCGGATGCGGTTTTGACGCTGACGCCCGCGTGGGAGGGGCCTGTGCCACCTGCCGCGACACCGCGCGTGGTGGACCGGGCCGGCGTGGATCTGAACCCGCTCGATCCGCGCTCGCCCGATGACCTGCTGCGCCTGACGGCCTACCTCTGGGCCGATCAGCCAGAGCGGTTGGCACGGACCCGCGCGGCGGCGTCGATATTCGATGCGGCGATGACACGGGGCGACGCGATTGACTGGCTGGCGCAGCGGTTGGAACAGGCGCCCAAGGGGCACATGCATCTGATCCAGCACACGGTGGCCTGGCAGTATTTTCCTGCTGCGGCGCAGGCCCGAGGCCGCGCATTGATCGAGGCGGCAGGCGCGCGGGCGACGGACGAGACGCCACTGGCCTGGATGCAGATGGAGACGGATGGCGACATCACGGGCGCGGTGGGTGCGGCGCTGACCTTGCGGCTGTGGCCGGGTGATATCACGCTGGATCTGGGCCGTGCTGATTTTCACGGGCGCTGGATCCGCTGGACGGGATAGACCCGCAACGCTCTGGGGAGGGGACATGCGCAAGATCGTGAAATGGGCAGCTAGGCTGCTGGGGCTGTTGATCGTTGCCGCTGTTGTGGTCGCAATTTGGAAACGCGAAGAGATCGGGCGGCTGATGGCGGTGAACACGCTGTTCGACGCCGACCGGATTGTGGACAACTTTTCCAACATGGATGCGGCGTTTCTGCATGTTGAGCTGCCCCGAGGCGATGGGCCGGTAAGCGCCTTGCCTGCAGGGGCACCGTTGGCGATGCCCGCAGGCTATGAGCGTTGGGTGGCCGCGCGCACGATCACCTCGGTGCTGGTGCTGCAGGACGGAGCGGTTGTGCATGAGGCCTTTTATCAGGGCACCGGTCCGCAGGATCGGCGCATCAGCTGGTCCATGGCCAAAAGCTATCTGTCGGCCTTGTTCGGCATTCTGGTCGACGAAGGTGCGATAGCCTCGCTTGACGATCCGGTGACGGACTATGCGCCGATGCTGGCCGGTGGCGCCTATGACGGGGCGACGGTGCGCAACGTGTTGCAAATGGCGAGCGGTGTCGTCTTTGACGAGGACTATCTGGATTATAACAGTGATATCAACCGGATGGGGCGCGTGCTCGCCCTCGGCGGGCGGATGGATGACTTTGCCGCCGGGCTCAGCGCGCGCTTTGCCGTACCGGGGGAGGTGTGGCAATACACGTCGATCGACACGCATGTCGTGGGCATGGTGGCGCGCGGGGCAACAGGGCTTAGCGTGCCCGCGCTGATGAGCGAAAAGCTGGTGGCGCCGCTGGGGCTGGAGCGGTCACCGCTCTATCTGACGGACGGTGTCGGGGTGGCCTTTGTGCTGGGCGGGCTGAACGTGACGACACGGGATTATGCCCGGTTCGGGCAGATGATCCTGCAAGGGGGCATGTGGCAGGGCCAGCAGGTGGTGCCAGCAGACTGGGTCGCGGCATCGACCGCGCCGACAGCACCGACAGAACCCGGCAAAATCGGCTACGGGTACCAGTGGTGGATCCCCGTGGGCGCGCGCGCCGGTGAGGTGATGGGGCGTGGCATCTACGGCCAGTACCTCTATATCGACGCACAGGCGCAGGTGGTCGCGGTGGTCACTGCGGCCGACCGGCAGTTTCGGGGCGACGGCGTGCATGCAGGCAATATCGAGATGCTGCGCGCCATTGTGGCCGCGGCGGAGGAGAGATGATGGAACCCGACGACAGCATCAACGTTCTGGGCAGCGCACTGACCCTGTGCGGCACCGACCCCGTGACGGGCTTTTTCCGCGACGGGCATTGCAACACCTGCGCAGCCGATCAGGGCAGCCACACGGTCTGCGCGGTGATGACGGCGGAATTCCTCGCCTTTTCCAAATATGTGGGCAACGACCTGAGCACGCCCCGGCCAGAGTTCCGCTTTGCCGGTCTCAAGCCCGGCGACCGGTGGTGCCTGTGCGCGTCACGTTTTTTGCAGGCCCATGACGAAGGCTGCGCGCCCAAGGTCGCGCTCGAGGCGACGCATCAGCGCGCCCTCGAGATTGTCCCGCTCGACGTGCTGGAGCGGCACAAGGAATAGGCCGACCCGAGGCTGCCCCCGGATCGGCCCGTGTTGTCAGTCCTGCAGCCGGACGATATCGCTCATCAGGCCCTGCGTCCCGTTGTGCACGGTCAGGCGGTCGACCTTCTCGGCAACTGTTTCCAGCGCCTCGAGCTCTTTGAGCCGCAGCATGACGGGGTTGTCCGCCATCACTTTGGCCGTGTTGAGCAGCGACCGGGTGGCGTTCGTTTCCTCACGCCGCCGGATCACGTTGGCTTCGGCCTCTTTCTGCGCCGCGACAACCTGGTTCAGGATGTCCCGCATGTCGCCGGGCAGAATCACGTCCTTGAGCGCGATCTCACCCACCTCGATCCCCAGCGCGGCCATGTCGGTCCGCACCTGGGTCGCAGCCGGGTCACTCACCGACACTTTGTCGGCAAGCAGCGCATCGAGTGTCAGCGCGCCCAGCGTCTTCCGGAACGCGAGCTGCACGGACAGGTGCAGCGCCGCTGCAAAGTCCCGCGTCTCGCTGACCGCCCGCATGGGGTCGGTCACCCGGTAATCCGCCGTCACGTTGACCCGCAGCGACACCCGGTCACGTGTCAGGATCTCCTGCCCCGTGACCTCGTGCGCCTGCCACCGTGTATCGACCAGCTTGACCACGTGTTTGCGGCCCAGCATCCAGAACCAGTGCGTCCCCGACGGCAGCTGGCGTGTGGTTACGCCGTCCACCGACAGGATCCCGACATGACCCAAGGCGACCTCGAACGAGGTCAACGCCTGTGTCAGGCCGGACCGCATCAGCCGTTGCGCGAGCGCCGAAGGCACGGCGTGCCCGGTGCTGAGGTCGACCTGTTCAACCGTCCAAGGCCCCGCATCGGTCCAGACGAGCACCCGCGTGTCGGGTGTCACCACCCGCCAGGCCCGCCCGTCCCGCGACACGATCGCAACCGCCTCCGCGCCGGTCCGCATCTCGGTGAGGTGGGCCGCGGCCAGATCGGGCCGGGTCCGCATCAGGGCATCCGACATCCCGTTGTCGAAGAGAGGATTGGATATGTCATAACGGTGCACGTCGATGTTGCGCCGCGCGATGGCGTGGCGACCGGGGCCCAGGATCGTGTCGAACCGACCGTTGCGCATCACCAGCGCCCGCTCGGTCTCCGTCAGGGTCAGCATGTACCGCCCGAGGATGTAATCTATCAGTGTCATGTCTCGTCTCCTTCGTCTTTCAACAGGTTATCGTCGTCGCACGCTGCGAACTCCTTCTTAGTTTCAGTGGGTTGCAGCCGAATGGGCTGACAGGTGTGGTGCCCCGCGTGAGGGCGGGAAGAACCCGGAGCCGCCCCGCGCCAAAACCAGAGGTGGGGCCGGGGTGAGCGGGTGGTCCGCCGCGGGTCGGGGAATGGGGTGGATCGAAATCCACCCGGCCCGGACGCGTCGGCGTCGCACCGTCAACCCCGCACCCGACCCATGGTCAGAGCAGGTGCGGACCCTTTGGCAAGGGCATGCGCCGCGTGCCGCGTGGCCCGCCCCTGCTGGGGCGACCCCGGATCCGTTGGTCTTGGACCGCTTGCGCGGGCCGGCGTGGAAGGCCGGTGGTGCGTAAGCACCTTTGGTCGTTGTGGCAGGAGTCGAACCCGCTACACTCAGATTATCGGTCTGATGCTCTACCAGATGAGCTACACATCGGATGTGGATCAAAACCACACGCCCTTGGTCCGAAAGGCCCTGGCATACGGGGCTGGCAGCGCCGCCCGCACCGGAAGAGTGATCACCTCTTGCCGCTAGGGTCCGATCCGGACGATCGGGAGGTGCGGTATCGGTGAGGTTGCGGATTCGCTCAACAGGGGAAAAATGACGCTGGGTCACCCTGTGGCACACGCGCAACAAAATTGCGCAGTTGCGCAACAAATGAAAAGGCTGGTTGCGTGTCGGCCTGTCGGTGGCCGCGTTTCAGGCATTCGAGCCGACCGAAGATTTCAATGTGATCCGTGCAGCGGCCCGTCCATCAGGTCGTCGATGAAGAGGCTCAGAAGTTGCGGGCGGCCCGTGACGCCTGCCTTGCGGTAGATCGCGTTGGTCTGCGCCTTGACCGTCCCTTCGGATGTGGCGCGGATCTGGGCGATGTCCTGCGTGCTGAGCCCCTTGATCGCAAAGAGCGCCACGTCGCGTTCGGCAGGTGTCAGACCCCAGTCGCGAAAGCGATCTTCGAGCAGTTCCATGAAGGCACCCGAGGCAGCGCGCAGCTGGCTTTCCACCTTGGCCGAGCGGCGCAGCGCAGCGCGCAGCATATAGGCCCCGACCCCGGCGCCAAGGATCAGGCCAAGGGCGGCGCCGATCTCGATCAGCTCGTGCACCTGCCAGTTGATGGTAGCCACAGGCCAGCCGATGACGGTGATCAGGATGTCCGACACAAAGAAGACGGCGCAGAGGATCTGGATGATAAAAACGGCTGCAAAGAGGATCAGGTTGATCGTGGCGCGATCAGTCATCATCGCCTCCGTCGCCATCGCCGCCGTCTCCGTCGCCGCCATTGTCGCCGCCGTCATCCCCGCCGTCGTCTCCATCATCGTCGTCGTCATCATCCGTGTCGTCATCGTCGTTGCGCTCGACGCCCTGGCCACCGCCGCGGGTCGGGTCATAGATGGTGGCCGCGCCATTGCGACCGTCGAGCGGGCGCCAGAAGTCACGCAGGATCTCGCCCGTCGCGGGGTTCACGATGATCTCGCGATAGAGCGTGCCGCTCTGCGCCACAATACGCGACCGGCCCAAAAGGGTGCGACGCACCTCGATCTGGGCAAAGCCCTGGTCGCGCAGTTGGCGGACGATGCTGTCCTCGATCGGCCCGGCGTTGAGCGGGCTGAGCGCGAGGCCGGCAAGAAGGGCTGCGAGGGCAAGGGATTTGATCATGGGTCACCATGGGCGGGGCCAGCAGTTTGGTGCGGCCCCGCATTGCTTGGTTTCAGGGGTGCGGCGCGCGGCGCGGGTCAGTCATCGTCCCCATCATCGTCGCCGTCGTCGCGGTCAGTGTCGTCATCCTCGTCGTCATCATAGCTGTCGTCGTCGTCGTCATAGCGGTCGTCATCGAACGTATCGCGCACAGACGCCCAGAAGCCGTTGCCCCCATCGCGATCAAAGAGGCCAGCGAGCTGCACGGTTTCGACCTCATCTGTGCCGCGGTCCCAGCTGTCGGCCTGGGTCGCGGTGGCCAGCAGGAGGGCGATGGCGGTCAATGTCAGTGTCGTTTTCATCATGTGGTCCTTTCCATGTCAAAGAACAGGGCGACATGCCCTTGCTCTGCGACACCGAGTGGAGGGCATCGGGCCGGTCCTGGAAATGTCCCAGAGGTTTAAGTCGGAGGATATAAACGCGGGCATGACGGCCCTAAACCGAGGTTTAGGGCCAGCCGTGCGTACGGTTTGGGCTTATTCGACGTTGCGGCCTTCGGGGCCGGTCATGTCAAAGCCCAGATGGCGGGCGACGGTAAAGATATCCTTGTCGCCGCGCCCGCACATGTTCATGCAGATGATGTGATCGGAGGGCAGGTCAGGCGCGATCTTCATCACGTGCGCCAGCGCGTGCGAGGGTTCGAGGGCCGGAATGATCCCTTCGGTCGTGCAGCAGAGCTGGAACGCTTCGAGCGCTTCGACATCGGTGATCGATACATATTCGGCGCGGCCAATGTCGTGCAGCCAGGCGTGTTCGGGGCCGATGCCGGGGTAATCGAGACCTGCCGAGATGGAAAACCCTTCCAGGATTTGCCCGTTATCGTCCTGCAGCAGGTAGGTGCGGTTGCCATGCAACACACCAGGGCGACCGCCGGTGAGGGAGGCGCAATGCTCCATCTTGGCGTTCACGCCCTTGCCGCCCGCCTCGACCCCAATGATCCCAACCTCCTTGTCATCGAGGAACGGGTAGAACAGACCCATCGCGTTGGACCCGCCGCCAATCGCGGCGATGAGCGTGTCCGGAAAGCGGCCCTCGGCAGCGGTCATCTGGTCGCGCACCTCCTTGCCGATGATGCTCTGGAAGTCGCGCACCATGGCGGGATACGGGTGCGGCCCCGCAACGGTGCCGATGCAGTAGAACGTGTCGCGCACATTCGTGACCCAGTCGCGCAAAGCGTCGTTCATCGCATCCTTGAGCGTGCCGCGACCGGAGGTGACGGGGATCACCTCGGCGCCCAGCAGCTTCATGCGGAAGACGTTGGGCGCCTGACGTTCCACGTCGTGTGCGCCCATGTAGACGACGCATTGCAGGCCAAATTTGGCACAAACGGTGGCTGTCGCCACGCCATGCTGGCCGGCACCTGTTTCGGCGATGATCCGTGTCTTGCCCATGCGGCGGGCAAGGATGATCTGGCCGAGGACATTGTTGATCTTGTGCGCGCCGGTGTGGTTCAGCTCATCGCGCTTCATGTAGATCTTCGCGCCGCCAAGGTGGTCGGTCAGACGCTCTGCGAAGTAGAGCGGGCTGGGGCGCCCCACATAGTGGGTCCAGAGATGGTTCATCTCGGCCCAGAAACCGTCATCGGTCTTGGCCTTTTCGTATTCCTCCTCGAGCGACAGGATGAGCGGCATCAGCGTCTCGGATACGAACCGTCCGCCAAATTTGCCAAAGCGACCAGCCTCATCCGGACCGGTCATGAAGGAATTGAACAGATCATTCATTGGCGCGCTCCCTCGCTACGAGAGGACGGTGTAGCGCCCTGCAGCGGTGGGGTAAAGCGATCCTTGCAAGGATCGCCTGACGGCAATTCTTCAAGAATTGCTTCTTCGCAAATCTTGCAAGATTTGCCCTACTCCAAAATCCGCAGCGGTGCCCGGTTGCAAAAGATCACGAAGTTTCCGTTGTTCTCGATCGCCCGGTAGCCCAGTTTGCGCAACTCTTCCCGAAACAGCGGCCGCCCCACCAGGCGGTCTATGTCGCGCACCTTGCGGCGCACGACACCGCCTTGCAGCGCGCTCTTGGCACTGAAAATCTTGTCGAGCCATTGCTCGGGCGTGAGGTAATCAGGCAAAGCATCCATACCCCCAAAATTGCGCGAGATGGTTAACGCACGGTTAGCGCCGCGCCAAGAAAGTCCCGGATCAAGCCGGTGTCCTTCTGACCCGGCGCGGTTTCGACCGCCGAGCTCAGATCGATCTGACGTGCGCCGGTGGCGCGCACCGCATCGCCGACATTGTCGGTCGTCAGCCCACCCGCCAGCATCCACGGCACGGGCCAGCGGCGGCCTGCGATCAGCGACCAGTCGAATGTCGCGCCGTTCCCTCCCGGACGGTCAGCGCCTTTGGGCGGCTTGGTGTCCACAAGGATCTGGTCAGCGACACGACCATAGGCGTCGAGTTGCGGCAGATCATCGGCGGAGGCGATGCCCACCGCCTTCATCACCGGCAGGCCATAGCGCGCCTTGACCTCGGCCACGCGCGCGGGGCTTTCGGCGCCATGCAGTTGCAACATGTCCAGCGGGACAGTGGCCGTCAGATCATCGAGAAAGGCATCATCGGCATTCACGGTCAGCGCCACCTTGGCCACGCCCGGCGGGGTCACGATGGCCAACGCGCGCGCCGTATCCAAAGACACATGGCGCGGTGATTTCGGGAAAAAGACGAAGCCGATGTACTTGGCTCCCGCCTCCGCCGCGGCAGACACGTGTTCCGGGCGGCTCAGACCGCAGATCTTGACCGAGATATCCGACATGAGGCCGGGCTTAGCTGGCCTCATCCAAAAGCGCCAGCACTTCGTCCTGACCCGCATGCTTTTCCGTTTTGAGGCGCTTGACCTCACGCTCGAGCTTGCGGACCTCACGGGCGTTGCGGCTGTTTTCAGCGCGTATGTTATGTTCGCGCAACCATTCCCAGACAAAACCCACCAGAAGGCCAGCGATAATCCCGCCGAATATCACGACAAACAATGGCAATTCCACCGAAGGTGTCACCGCAAAGAGGCCCGCGATTTCACTGGGCAGCACCTTGAGCGTGACCATGCCACGATTGGCCAGCGCCACAGCAATCAGGGCGACGGCAAAAATGGCGATACAGGCATACCGAATATAACGCATCTACGCTTTCCCGTTCAGACGGTCCCGGAGCAGCTTGCCCGTTTTGAAAAACGGCACATGCTTTTCCTCGACCTCGACCGTTTCGCCCGTCCGTGGGTTGCGGCCCGTGCGGGCGTCGCGCTTTTTGACCGAAAAAGCGCCAAAGCCGCGCAGCTCCACCCGGTCCCCACGGGCCATCGCGGCCGTCACTTCATCAAATATGGTGTTTACGATCCGCTCTACGTCGCGCTGATAGAGGTGCGGGTTTTCGTCGGCGATCTTTTGGATCAGCTCAGACCGGATCATGGTATTCTCCCCCCGAAGGACGTGTATTTTCGTCGTTTTTCTTTTCGAGAGTATAGGAACAATCGCGCCTTTCGGGAATAGCGCGCTGTTCCCCCCAAACGCTTTTTCGAGGGGAAATCCGGGGGTTGCGAGCGCATTGCCGCCAAATCGGTCACCGGACCAAAGGAAAACCTGCACCCTACGGCTGCGTGTGCCACGTATCTCCAGACGATTCGCGCACTATGCTGCACAACGCAAAACGGGGGCCCGAAGGCCCCCGCGCACACACCCGATTGGGGTGTGAATTATTCGTCGCCCTTGAGGGCTGCGCCAAGGATGTCGCCCAGCGATGCACCGCTGTCGGACGAGCCATACTGTTCCACGGCCTCTTTCTCTTCGGCGATTTCGCGCGCCTTGATCGACACACCCAGACGGCGGGATTTGCTGTCGATGTTGGTGATGCGAACGTCGACCTTGTCCCCGACCGAGAAGCGCTCGGGGCGCTGTTCTGCGCGGTCACGCGACAGATCCGAGCGGCGGATGAAGGATTTCATGCCTTCGTATTCCACCTCGATGCCGCCATCTTCGATGGCTGTGACGTTCACGGTGACGATCGAGCCGCGCTTCACGCCGCCCACGGCTTCGGCAAACTTGTCGCCACCCACCGCTTTGATCGAGAGCGAGATGCGCTCTTTCTCGACGTCGACCTCGGAGACAACCGCCTGGACCATGTCGCCCTTGCGGTAGTTCTGGATCGCGTCTTCGCCGCGCTCGTCCCAGCTGAGATCGCTGAGGTGAACCATGCCGTCGATGTCGCCGTCGAGACCCACGAACAGACCGAATTCGGTGATGTTCTTGACCTCGCCCTCGACCTCGGTGCCCTCGGGGTGCGTTTCTGCAAACACTTCCCATGGGTTGCGCATGGTCTGCTTGAGACCCAGCGACACGCGGCGCTTGGCGCCGTCGATTTCCAGCACCATGACTTCGACCTCTTGGCTGGTCGACACGATCTTGCCGGGATGCACGTTCTTCTTGGTCCAGGACATCTCGGAGACGTGGACCAGACCTTCGACACCGGGCTCCAGCTCAACAAAGGCACCGTAATCGGTGATGTTGGTGACGCGGCCCTGATGGGTCGATTCCAGCGGGTATTTGGCGGCAACCAGATCCCACGGATCTTCCTGCAGCTGTTTCATACCCAGCGAGATGCGGTGCGTCTCTTTGTTGATCTTGATCACCTGCACCTTAATCGTTTCACCGATGGTGAGGATCTCGGAGGGGTGGTTCACGCGGCGCCATGCCATGTCGGTGACGTGCAGCAGGCCGTCCACGCCGCCCAGGTCAACAAACGCACCGTATTCGGTGATGTTTTTGACCACACCGTCGACATTCTGACCCTCGGTCAGGTTGCCGATAACCTCGGCGCGCTGTTCGGCGCGGGATTCCTCGAGGATCGCGCGGCGCGACACAACGATGTTGCCCCGGCGGCGGTCCATCTTGAGGATCTGGAACGGCTGCTTGAGACCCATCAGCGGGCCCGCGTCGCGCACGGGGCGCACATCGACCTGAGAGCCGGGCAGGAACGCCACGGCGCCGCCCAGATCAACGGTAAAGCCGCCCTTGACCCGGCCAAAGATCGCGCCTTCGACGCGCGCTTCGCCAGCATAGGCTGTTTCCAGACGGTCCCAGGCTTCCTCGCGGCGGGCCATCTCGCGCGAGATGACGGCTTCGCCACGGGCGTTTTCGGCGGCGCGCAGGTACACTTCGACCTCGTCGCCGACCTCGACCTTGGGTGCTTCACCCGGCTCTGCGAATTCTTTGAGCTCGACGCGGCCTTCCATCTTGTAGCCGACGTCGATGATGGCTTGACCCGCCTCGATGGCGAGGACCTTGCCTTTGACAACCGAACCCTCTTCGGGCGTGTCCATTTCGAAGCTTTCTTGCAGGAGGGCTTCGAATTCCTCCATCATTTTATCAGCCATGTGGCTCCGGTTTCCTAACGTATTCGGTTTTCTGGCCGTGCGGTTGTCTCCGCCGGTCTTGGATGTGATTGGTCAGGTGGGATGCAAAACAAAGAGGGCCGGTGTGATCCGACCCTGCTGCTCTCGATGTTCTGCGGTGTTTTCACCTTGTCGACGGGGGCGCGTATAGCGCCCTCCGCCGCAGTGCGCAAGGCCCAGCGCCTTCCTCGTCGGCGGATCCTCTCTAGAAGGCGACCCCACCGACAAGGAAGGCGACGAGGCCGGCGAGGCCGATGGCGAGGAGCGCCTCGCCGAAGCCACTGTCGTCATCATCCACCACCACCGGGTCCTCGTCATCGCCGGGGCGGTCGTCATCGACGGCCGGGATGTCCACGGGCAGCAACACCTCGTCAATCGCGTGAGCGATCCCGTTGGAGGCGGCGATGTCGGTCTGGATCAGAGTCGGGTCGGCATTGTCGCGGTCCTGATCGACCAGCGTGGTGCCGTCAACGCCGATCGTCGCGCCGTTCACGGTGGCAAGCGTGTCGCTGGCCAGCACCGCCTCGGCATCCTGTTCGCCGGGTGATACGTGGTAGCTGAGGATGTCAGTGACCAGTTGCAGCGGGTTGTCGGGGTCTGCCTCGGCAGAGGCGTCGAGGATGGTCTGCAGCGCTTCGCCCTCGTCCGCGCCTTCGTAGCCGAGATCCTGGGCGAGGCTGACAAAGGCGCCGTCATTGGGCAAAAACACCGTCAGTTCCGCGGTTTCATCGTCCACCACCGTGTCGAGGCCCGTCGCCTGCAGCGCAGTCAGCAGCAGGTCAAAGTCGGTGGCGTCGTCATCGGGCGCGCCGCCACTTTCCTCGAGCAGGTTGAGCAAGGTGGGATCGGCATCGTTCACCGGCGTATCGATGGGCAGGAGCACCTGGTCAACGACCTGCACGGTGCCCTCATTCGTCGCGATGTCGGAGGCGACGATATCGGCATTGGTCGCATCCGGATCCGCATCGACGACGGTGGCATCGGTGACCTGGAAGCCTTCGCCTTCAAAGAGGGTCGACACTTCGCCCGCGCCGTTCAGTTCGGCGAGCGGCGTTTCGTCCGGCGAGACATGATACTGAAGGATCTGCGTCAGCAGCGGGATCGGGTCGCCATTGGGATCGAGCGACGACAGCGTGCCCGCGATGGCACTGAAGACGGCGTTCGGGTCTGACGTGTCGCCGGTGAACCCGGTGCTGACCGCCAGATTGGCAAACGCCTCGTCCGTGGGGGCAAAGAGCGTGAAGTCGGTCAGGCCTGCGACCGTGTCCGTCAGACCGGCGGCATCGAGCGCGAGGGCCAACACCTCAAAATCGCTGGCCGTCGAGAGCGTTCCGCCGTCCGCCGTCGGGATGGACGCCGCCAATTCGGGAAAAAGAGCTTGCAGTGACATGGGATACCTCCGTTGTTTCGGAAAGATATGCAATTTGTGGGAAAATTTTCCACAAAATTTTTAAATCCCCCCACCTTGATCCAAATGCCGCCTATCGGCGACGACATTTTTGAGGGGGCTTTGCCCCCGGCTGCGCCTCCCCCAGGATATTTCGGGACAAAGACGGGCTGCGCGGTGGCTGGTCGCGTGCTAGGGGGCGGGCGACATGGATATGGGGGGATGCGATGCGCATTGTTGTTTCGAGCGATCATGCAGCCATTGCGCTGCGACAGACGGTGGCCGCGCATGTGGCGGCGGCCGGCCATGACGTCGAAGATATCGGGCCCATGACCTCGGAGAGCACGCATTATCCAGCCCACGGCGCAGCGGCGGCGCGCAAGGTCGCCTCGGGGGATGCGGATCTCGGGATCGTGCTGTGCGGGACGGGTCAGGGCATCATGATGGCGGCCAACAAGGTGCAGGGCATCCGCTGCGGCGTGTGTTCCGACCCGTTCTCTGCCGCGATGATCCGGGCCCATAACGACGCCAACATGCTGGCGCTTGGTGCCCGTGTGGTGGGCGACGGGCTGGCGCTGGCCATTGTGGACGCGTTTCTGGCGACCGATTTTGAAGGCGGGCGCCATGGCACCCGGGTGGACATGATCAAGGCGCTGGAGCGCTAGATCTCCTCTCCCTTCTTGAGCAGCTCTTCGAGCAATTCCTGGTAGAGCCCGTTGCTGTCACCGCCACCGAACACGGTGGCACCGCCCGAGTAGGTCTGGCCATAGGTGCGGGCGATGTTGATCGTCTGGACGAAGGCCGACAGCAGCTGATCCTTTTCCAGCGGGCTGAGCGGGTGGATGAACACACCCCAGAGCCGTCCCTGCGCCACCGCATAGCGCGCATCGAGCGCGCTGTCGAAATTGGCCTGCATGAGGCGCATCAGCTCATCCTGGCTGAGCCCGGTCGCCGACCGGATCGGCACCATGGCGCGCATCCTGTCGGCACGTGGATCGGCGATCACCACAAGCGGGACGTCGTCAATGGTGAACTGTATGGTGTTGCCTGCCGGCTGCGCCTCGGGATCGATGGCGCGGATGATCTCGGCCATGCGCAGCATGGTCATGGGCGGTTCGGCCTCCGCCACCGGCGGCTCGCTGGGCGTATCTTGGGCCGCGAGCGGGGTGGCGAGGGCGATCATCAGGGCAAGGGCGAGGCGGGGCATGGGCAAAACCTTTCATCGGGATGACGAAAGGCTAGGCCCATGCCGCCTCAAAATCCAAGCACCGTTTGGTGAGGCGGGTTACACCGCCGCCTTGAGCGCATCGGCGAGGTTCGTCTGTTCCCAGCTGAACCCGCCGTCGGCGTCCGGTGCGCGGCCAAAATGGCCATAGGCTGCCGTACGCTGGTAGACGGGTTTGTTGAGCGACAGATGCTCGCGGATGCCGCGGGGGCTGAGGTCCATCGAGACCGCCACTGCCGCCTCGATCTGTGCATCGGGCACGACGCCGGTACCGAACGTGTCGCAATAGATCGACAGGGGTTTCGACACGCCGATGGCATAGCTGAGCTGGATCGTGCACTTGCGGGCCAGGCCCGCGGCCACGACGTTCTTGGCCAGATAGCGCGCGGCGTAAGCGGCGGAGCGGTCGACCTTGGTGGGGTCCTTGCCGGAAAAGGCACCGCCGCCATGGGGGGCGGCACCGCCATAGGTGTCGACGATGATCTTGCGCCCGGTCAGGCCGGCATCGCCGTCGGGGCCGCCGATCACGAACTTGCCCGTCGGGTTCACGTGCCACTCGGTCTCGTCGGTGAGCCAGCCCTCGGGCAGCACCTCTTCGATATAGGGGGCGACGATGGCGCGGATGTCGGCGCTGGTCAGATCGGGATCGATGTGCTGGGTCGACAGGACGAGCGAGCTGACACCAACGGGTTTGCCATCCTGATAGACCACCGACAGCTGCGATTTGGCATCAGGGCCAAGCGCTGGTTCGGTGCCATCCTTGCGGACCTCGGCCAGACGGCGCAGCATCGCGTGGGCATAGTGGATCGGGGCGGGCATCAGCTCGGGCGTTTCATCGGTGGCAAAGCCGAACATGATGCCCTGGTCGCCTGCACCCTCTTCCTTGTCCTCGCGCGCATCGACGCCTTGGGCGATATGCGCGGATTGCTCGTGCAGCAGGTTGGTGACCTTGCAGGTCTGCCAGTGGAACTTGTCCTGCTCGTAACCGATATCCTTGATGCAGGCGCGGGCGATCTCGTCGATCTTGCCCATGTAGTCGTGCAGCTTGGCCTGATCGCTCAGCCCCACTTCGCCGCCGATCACCACGAGGTTGGTGGTGGCAAAGGTTTCGCAGGCAACGCGCGCTTCGGGCTCTTCGGCGAGAAAAGCGTCGAGAACGGCGTCGGAGATACGGTCGCAGACCTTATCGGGGTGACCCTCGGACACGGATTCCGAGGTGAAGGTATAGTTCTGACGGGACATGAGCGCTCCATTACATGTGTCGCTGTCACGCCAGGAAGCCGTTGTGACAGGGTTCGCCGCACTTACGCGCGCGGCGGAGCGTCGTCAATGCCTTGCGCGCGGCGGGTCCGGGCGCGTTGCAACACCAACCCAATCCCCGCCAGAAACAGCAGGATGGCGTAAGGCGCGTCGCCAGTACGGGCGTAAAGCGTGGGCGGGGCTGCGGCAGGCAGCGCGACGTCGAGATAGCCCGCGCGGTTCAACGGCAAAGCGTCCAGCACGCGGCCCTTGGGGTCGATCACGGCGGAGATGCCGGTATTGGCCGCACGCAGCATCGGCACGCCCTGCTCGATCGCGCGCATGCGCGCCTGGGCGAGGTGCTGTTGCGGGCCGGAGCGTGCGCCGAACCACGCGTCATTGGTGAGGTTCATCAGGAAAGACGGGCGCGCCGGCGCCCCGCCGATGTTATGGGCAAAGACCACCTCGTAGCAGATGAGCGGCAGCGCAGTGCCCAGCGGGCCCAGATCCAAGAGGCGCGGACCGGGCCCCGAGGCATAGCCGCCGTCGGCCCGGGCGGCGAGCCCGCCGACGTTGATATGGCGAAAGAACCATTCGGCGGGCATGTATTCGCCAAAGGGGACGAGGTGATGCTTGTCATAGCTCGCGGTCACCTGCCCTGCCGCATCCAGCATGACGAGGCCGTTATAGTAATCCTCCCCCACCCGTCGCTGGATGCCCAGCACGACAGGTGCACCACGCGCGGCCTCGGCAAGGATGTCGAACACAGGCTGGGCGTTTTCGGCCAGATAGGGCAACGCGGTTTCCGGCAGCAGGACAAGATCGGGCACGGGGCCCGCAGCGGTGTAATCGATCTGGCGATTGACAAAGATTGGGATCTTGTCGGGATCCCACTTCTCGTGCTGCGGCGCGTTGGGTTGGATCAGACGCACGATTGTCGACGTCATGGCTCCGGGGGCCGCGATGGGCGGCATGAGGATGGCACCGACGGCCAGCACCGTGATCGCTGCCGACAGGATGGAAGACCGGATGCGGAGAATAAGGGCCGCCAAGACACCCAAGGCGAGCATGGTGCCATGAGGGCCGAAAAGTGCAAGGCCCTGACCGGCGAGGCCATCCACCAGCGCCTGGGGCGGGGTCGCCCAGGGAAAACCGGTGAAGATGTAGGCACGCAACATCTCGACCCCGGCGATACTGGCGACAAAGGCGAACGAGCCGCCCCCCGCCCAACGGGCGAAGGCAAGGGCCGCGGCCCAGAAGCTGCCCAGGAGCAGCGCCAGCAACACCAGGGCAAAGGGGGCCATCCACCCGGTGACGGCGGCATCCACCTGAAACGGTTCGAGAATCCATGTGAGCGTCAGACCGAAATAGCCAAGTCCCAGGGCAAGCCCGAACAGACCGGCCGCGCGCGTGCTGGGCGCGCACTGCGCGATCAGGCCGGCGGCCACCAGAGGCACAAGGATGAACGGCGCCAGGTCAAAGGGCGCATGCGCCAGCGCGCCAAGCGCGCCGACCAGACCGGCCAGCGCCCCCTGCCCCCACCACGGCCAGGCCGTGACGCGGGCGATGAGCCCCGTCACAGCGCCATCATTCGGCGGCGTCGCGCGCTTGCAAGCGCACGCGCAGCCGCTTGATCCGGCGAGGATCGGCATCGATCACCTCGAATTGCGGACCGTCGGGATGCGGCACCACTTCGCCACGCGCGGGCACGCGACCGGCCAGCATGAAGACGAGGCCGCCGAGCGTATCGATCTCTTCCTCGTCCACATCATCATGGGTGGTGAGCGAAACGCCGATCTCGTCCTCGAACTCCTCGAGCGGGGTCTTGGCGAGGGCCAGGTAGCAGCCGGATTTTTCCTGCACGAACAGCACGCCCTCGTCCACGTCGTGTTCATCCTCGATCTCGCCGATGACCTGTTCGATCAGGTCCTCGATGGTCACGAGCCCGTCGACACCGCCATATTCGTCGATGACCAGCGCCATATGCCGCCGTTCCGTCTGCATCTTGGTCAGCAGCACGCCGATGGACATGGATGGCGGCACAAAGAGCAGCGGGCGCAGGCGGGCGCGCAGATCGAAATCCTTGGCCCCGCCGTTAAACCCGTGATGCAGCGCGACGTCCTTGAGATGCGCAAACCCGATGGGCGTGTCCAGCGTGCCCTCGAACACGGGCAGGCGGGTGTAGCCGCTGTCGCGGAAACACTCGACCAGCTCTTCGAGCGACACCGAATCAGCGACGGCCGTGATGTCGGCCTTGGGCACGGCCACATCCTCGACCCGCATGCGGCGCAGGTTGATCATCCCGTGGGATTGTTGCGGCTTGCTTTGCGACAGGGCGGGCGGCGCGGACGCCGCCTCTCCCGGGCTGAGCGCGCCGATCACGCGCGACAGAAATCCGCCATTTTTCGGTGGTGTGGTCGTGTCAGTGGCTGACTGCGCGCGCTGCGCTGCGTCAGACGATCCCTCGTTTTCGCCCATCGGCTCCTGGTCCAGTTGTCGCGGCGCCAAAACAAATAGGGCGGCACCGTTGTCCTAATATGGGTCAGGCATCCCCAGCTTGCCAAGTATTTTGACCTCCAGCGCCTCCATGCGCGCTGCATCCTGTGGGCGCAAGTGGTCATATCCGAGCAAATGCAGCGTTCCGTGCACCAAGAGGTGTGTCACGTGATGCGCAAATGGCTTGCCTTGCGCGCAGGCTTCGCGCGCGCAGGTGTCATAGGCGATGGCGATATCGCCAAGGCTGAGCGTGCCATCGGGGTCCGGGACCGGCGCGCGGGGGCTGTCGCCGTCGGTAGCGGGGGCAAGGTCAGTTTCGGGCCAGCTGAGCACATTTGTCGGCGCGGGCTTGTCGCGGAAATCGGCGTTCAGAACGGCGATGCGGGCGTCATCGCAACCGAGAAGCGAGATTTCGGCATGGTCGAGATGATGGCCGTTGAGGACGGCCTGCACAGCCGTTTCGGCAAGCGCCGTCAGGCCCGCTTGGGTCCAGCGGTCGTCCTCGATCAGAATGTCGATCTCGTGTGGCATATGTCGGACCGGGGGGTTCACACACCCGGACCCCCGTGGCGTTTACCTGGCAAGATGAAGAAAGATCAGGAGGCTTCGGTGTCGGCCTCGTACGCTTCGATGATGGCGGCGACCAATGGGTGGCGCACCACGTCCTTGGAGGTGAAGTAGTTGAAGCTGATCTTGGGCACGGATGTCAGCAGCCGTTCAGCGTCGGCAAGGCCCGAGGATACGCCGCGCGGCAGGTCGATCTGGGTGCGGTCACCGGTGATGACCATGCGCGAGCCTTCGCCCAAACGGGTGAGAAACATCTTCATCTGCATGGTGGTGGCATTCTGCGCCTCGTCCAGCACCACAAAGGCGCGGCTGAGCGTGCGGCCGCGCATGAACGCGAGCGGGGCGATTTCGATTGTCTTTTCTTCCTTGAGCTTGGCCAGCTGCTTGCCCGGAAGAAAATCGTTCAGCGCGTCATAAAGCGGCTGCATGTAGGGATCGACCTTTTCCTCCTGCGTGCCGGGCAGAAAGCCCAGCCGTTCGCCCGCCTCGACCGCCGGGCGGCAGAGGATGATACGGTCAACATGGCCGGAGATGAACATCGACACGCCCACCGCGACGGCAAGATAGGTCTTGCCCGTGCCCGCAGGGCCGATGCCGAAGGCCATTTCGTTGTCAAAGAGCGCTTGCACATAGGCCTTTTGGGCATCGGTGCGCGGTTCGACCAGTTTCTTGCGGGTCTTGATCTCGATCCGGTTGCCGACGGGCATTTCGAGCTGATCACCGTCGCGGGTGCCCGTGCCCTCTTCGGCACGGCCCATGCGCAACTCGCGGTCGACATCGGCAGGCTCCACGTCCTTGCCCGCCTCGAGCCGGAGGTAGAGCGCGTTCAGCACCTCTTCGGCGCGCTTCTGCGCCCCCTCCTCACCCATCACGGCCAGCACGTTGCCGCGGCGCACGATCTGCACGCCCAGCATGCTTTCGATGGCTGTCAGGTGCTGGTCATAGGGGCCGCACAAGTCAATCAGCAGGCGATTGTCGGGGAATTCCACAACGGTTTCGCGGGTCGCTTGATCGAGGGTCAATCATTGCTCCTGAGTCTGTGCCTGAGCGGAGCGTCACACCTTAGGATCGAAGGTGCAACGGTCCTGCGGGTCATTTCGTCAAAATGAAACAAAAAAGGCCGGGGCGCTGGGTGCGCTCCGGCCTTCGATATGTGCGTGTTCCGCAATTTAGATCGGGTCGCCGATCGCGCTGGTGGCACCGCCTTTGAAATCGCCCACGGTTTGCGTGGGCGCTGCGACGCCGGAACAGACCGGCTTGCCGTATTTGTCCAGCCGTGCCGACAGGTAGCCTTCGACGCCGTCGTCGATGATCCAGTGGTCACAGCCGTTGGGATCGACCCAGATGCCGGCTTGCAGCTGGCTCAGGTCCTTGGTGTCGAAGCCGCGGTCGATGGTCTTGTCCGGGCCCGTTTCACGGAACTGTCCGTCTTCGCAGGCAGCCAGGCCCAGGGCCGCGCCGAGGATGGTCACTGTTTTGATGAGTTTCACTGTCCCGTCCTCTTCAGCGAATGCAGATGATTTCGACGCGGCGGTTCTTGGCCCGTCCTTGCGCCGTCTGGTTCGATGCGGCCGGCAGGCGTTCGCCATAGCCGCGCACATCCGCAATCCGCGCACCCGACTGTTGTGCCACGGCCGCAACCGAATTGGCCCGGTTCAGCGACAGGCGCAGGTTGTAGGCGTCCGAGGCGCGGCTGTCGGTGTGACCGGTGATGATGTAGCTGGTCGCGTCCGCTTGCTGGAAAAACTCCGCCAGGCGCTGTTTGCCCTGCGGGTGGATGCGCGCGCTGTCGGTGGCAAAGAACTGGTCGGAGTTCATCACACCGCAGGTATTGCCCCGGCGGCAGACCGGGATGCCCTTGCGGTTGACATGCGGCGTCATATAGCCCTCGACGCCGTCATCCATCACCCAGTGCTCGCACCCGTCCGGGTCGACCCAGATGGTCGGAATGTACTGTCCGCCGTCACGTCCGGATTGCGACGTCGTCTGCGCTGCAACATCCGTGGCCGCCACGGACACCATCACCAGCGCCACTGCTGCACCACACACTGTCCTGGCCGCTTTGGAAAAGGTATTAACCACAGCCTTGTCCTTTTGTTGTTTCCCCCGCGGGCAAACCTGGTTGACGCAAAACCATGCGCCACGTGCCCACCACACTGCGAAAAGCGTAAGGAAGTTTTAACCTTCTGTGAAGGAGTTTTTACCAGATATAGTGTGCCTCAGGCACCTTCGGCCCATAAAACGGGTGCTTGGATCCCGCAACGCAAGCGATGCGTGTGGTCAGGCCAGTGTTCCGGCCAGCGAGTTTGCGCCAGCCTCGACGATTCTCACCGGCGCGATCTGTCCGATCTGCAACGTGGGGTCGCTGACATGCACGGCATGCAGGTAGTCGCTTTTGCCGACCATCTGCCCGTCGAGGCGCCCCGGCTTTTCAAACAGGACGTTCACAGTGCGGCCCACCATCCGCTCTTGCACCTGCCGTTGCTGGCGGGTGATCAGGGCCTGCAAGCGCTGCAGCCGGTCGTCCGCCACGTCCGGTGCGACCTCGGCCCGTTCGGCGGCAGGCGTGCCCGGGCGCGACGAGTATTTGAAGGAATAGGCATAGCCGTATTCCACCGCCTCGATCAGATCGAGCGTGGCCTGAAAATCCTCTTCGGTCTCTTCCGGAAAGCCGACGATGAAATCGCCGGACATCAGGATGTCAGGGCGCGCGGCGCGGATCCGTTCGATCAGCCGCAGATAGCTGTCGGCGGTGTGACTGCGGTTCATCCGTTTGAGGATGCGGTCGCTGCCCGACTGCACCGGCAGGTGCAGGTAAGGCATCAGCTTGTCGCAGGTGCCATGCGCCTCGATCAGATCGTCGCTCATGTCGTTGGGATGTGACGTGGTAAAGCGGATGCGTTCCAGGCCATCGACCTTGTCCAGATCCCAGATGAGCTGCGCCAGCGTATAATCCGACCCGTTCGGACCGGCGCCATGATAGGCGTTGACATTCTGACCCAGCAGCGTGATCTCCCGTACGCCGCGGTCGACCAGCTCGCGCGCCTCGTCGAGGATGCGGGCGGCGGGGCGGCTCACCTCGGCCCCGCGGGTATAGGGCACGACGCAGAAGGCGCAGAACTTGTCACAGCCTTCCTGCACGGTCAGGAACGCAGTGGGGCCGCGCGACGCTTTGGGCCGGGATTTCAGGCGCTCGAACTTGTCCTCTTCGGGAAAATCAGTGTCGAGCGCTTTGGCCCCTGCCGCCACCTGCGCCTCCATCTCGGGCAGGCGGTGATAGCTTTGCGGGCCCACGACCAGATCGACCATGGGCTGGCGGCGCATGATCTCTTGCCCCTCGGCCTGCGCCACACAACCTGCCACACCGATCTTGAGATCGGGCTTGTCGGCCTTGAGTCCCTTGTAACGCCCCAGTTCCGAATAAACCTTTTCTGCAGCCTTTTCCCGTATGTGGCAGGTGTTGAGCAGGATCATATCCGCGTCATCGGGCGATTGCGTCTGTTCGTAACCCACAAGCGCCTCGGCCATCCGTTCGCTGTCATAGACGTTCATCTGGCAGCCATAGGTCTTGATAAAGAGCTTTTTGGGCGCGGTCATGGGCGGCTCACATATCGGTTGGGGATCAGGTGCGTGCCCTAGCAGGCGGCCTGCAATCTTGCAATGCAGGTGCGATTGACCGCATTAAGGGACCCGAGGCAGGCAATGGGCGCGCGGATGAAGTTCGACAGTCTTGACGCATATCTGAGATCGGCAGACACGGTGCCCAAAAAGGGGCCCGTGGCCGTCATCGTGGCCGAGGACGAGGCCGAGGTGGATACGACCGTGCGCCATCACCAGCAGGCCGGGTTCGCGCATATAGTGGTCTTTATGCCCGCCACCTTCGCCCTGCCGCGCGACCTCGAGATGGAGGTCGCACATGTCGTGCATGACACGCGCGAGCCGGATGCGGTGATGTCAGCCGTCAATGGAATGATCCGTGCGGTGCCTGCGGGCACGTGGATGTATTACTGCTACAACGCCGAGTACCTGTTTTTTCCGTTTTGCGAGACGCGCAGCGTGGGCGAGATGCTGGCCTTCCACGCCGAAGAACGGCGTTCTGCGATGCTGACTTACGTGGTCGATCTCTATTCCGACGATTTGTGGGCGCACCCCGATGCCGTATCGCTGGAGCGGGCGCATCTTGACCGGTCGGGCTACTATGCGTTGGCGCGGCCTGATCCGGTCACGGGTCACCCGAAGGAACGGCAGCTGGACTTTTTCGGCGGGCTGCGCTGGCGGTTCGAAGAGCATGTGCCGGTGGCACGGCGCAAGATCGACCGGATTTCACTCTTCAAGACCAGGCCGGGGCTGAAACTGCGCGCCGATCACACGTTCAGCGATGAGGAATACAATACCTATTCCTGTGAGTGGCACCATAACCTGACGGCCGCCGTGTGTTCGTTCCGCACGGCCAAGGCGCTCAAGCTGAACCCCGGCAGCACCTATGACATCCACAGCTTCAAATGGCACAACTCCGCCCCGTTCGAGTGGCATTCGCGGCAGCTGCTGGATCTGGGGCTGATGGAACCCGGGCAGTGGTTCTGATCCCGGACGGGCCGGGGTGCGCGATGGCGTCGCCGCGGCAGGCAGTCGGCGGTGCACTGGATTTGATCTGACGCGGCGTGATCACGCAGCTTTGCGCAACCGGACCCCGCGCAGCGTCAGCAACCCGGCGATGACAAGGCCGATGAGGTCGGTGCGCCAGTCACCCGAAATCATGCAAACGGCGCCCACCAGCAGGACCAGCCGGATGAGCCCGGTCGCAGGCCCCATGAACCAGGCCTGCACCGCACCCGCCAGCATGTAGACCCCCAGCAGCGCCGTCATCAGATTGCGCAGGCTCACATACCAGGGCGCCTCCATCAAAAGCCCGGGGCTGTAGAAGAACATGAAAGGCACGATAAACGCCGCGAGTCCCACCTTGAAACTGGTGATGGAGGTGCGCATCGGCTCCGACCCTGCGATGGCCGCACCGGCATAGGCCGCCAGCGCCACGGGCGGAGTGATTGCCGAGACGACCGCAAAGTAGAAGACAAAGAAATGGGCGATGAGCGGTGTGATCCCGATCTCGATCAGTCCCGGCGCAACGACTGACGCGGCCACGGCATAGGCGGCGGTCGTTGGCATGCCCATGCCAAGGATCACCGAGATCATCATGGCAAAGATCAGGGCAAGCAGCGTGCTTTGCTGGGCAAGTTCGAACAGCAGGCTCGAAAACCGCGCGCCGACACCGGTGAGGGAGATCACACCGACGATCAGGCCAGCGCAGGCGCACACCACGATGATCTGCAGCGACATGCGCCCGCCATTGCCCAGCGCCTCGTATACCTCGCGCGGCCCCATGCGGAAGGGCGTGAACCAGCTGACCACCGCGGCGGAGGCAATGGCCAGCGTGCCCGCGCGGATCACCGAATATCCGCTGAAGAGCGCACCGATCAGGATCACGATGGGCAGAAACAGGTACGCCTGCCGCGCCAGATCGCTAAGCTTTGGCAGCTCATCGGCGCGCATCCCGCGCATGCCGGTGCGGCTCGCCTCGAAATCGACCATGAAGTAGATGGACGCAAAGTAGAGGATCGCCGGGATCAGCGCGGCCACCACCAGCTCGGTGTAGGGAATGCCGGTGATCTCGGCCATAATGAAGGCGCCCGCCCCCATGATCGGGGGCATGATTTGTCCGCCCGTCGAGGCGGCGGCCTCGATCGCGCCTGCGGATTGGGGGCGGTATCCAACCTTTTTCATCAGCGGGATGGTCAGCGAGCCGGTGGAGACGACATTGCCCGCCGACGTGCCATTGATCATGCCCATCAGCCCGGATGCCAGCACTGACACTTTGGCAGGCCCGCCACGGGCGCGGCCTGCTGCGGCGAAAGCGAAGTTCACGAAATAATCGCCGACCTTCGAGCTTTGCAGGAAGGCGGCAAAGATGATGAACAGGATGATGTATGTCGACGAAACAGCCGTCGTTGGCCCCAGCACGCCATTGTCGGTGAAGATGTAGGTGAAGAACCGTTTGGCGTCATATCCCCGATGCTCGAGAAAGCCGGGCATCCAAGGGCCTAGAAACGCATATCCGACAAAGATCGCGGCGATGACCACCAATGTCAGTCCCGCCAGGCGCCGGGTCAGCTCGGCGATGAGCAGCACGATGACACACGCCGCCCACCCATTGTTGGGGTCGGCAAAGGGCGTGCCCGCCCGCAGGCGCAGCGACAGGGTGTCGAGGCTGAACAGGATGAAGCCGCAGCTGGCCAGTGTCGCCACGATCAGTGCGACATCCGACAGCGGCAATTGTCCCTTGCGCGCAGGGTAAAGCCAGCCTGTCGTAACAGCAATCCCAGCGCCAGAGGCCAGCGCCCAGCCGTACACCGCGAGGGTCCAGTCCGGCGGGGCCGCAGCGCCCGGCGCGAGCGTCGCCATCGCAGCAAGAAGGCTGGCCAGCGCAACAGTCGCCAAGGCCAGCGCCAGCCCGCCCAAAACCGCAGCCAGCCGTCCGGATGCACCACTAACCGCAGGTCGGATCGACAACGCGGCCGAGGTGCCAAAGCCCAGGATCAGCGCGCCCGCGATGTGCATGATGCGAAACGTCCAGGTTTCCAGCGGCGCGATGTTCAACACATAGAGGTGCCACGCGCTGTAAAGGGCGCAGAGCAGAAAACCGACTTTGCCGATGTCGACGCTGGGTGTGACGTCGACCTCGTCACCCGGTCTAGCGTCATCTGGCACCTGTGTTTCAGACATGCTTTGCACCGTGGGCTGAAAACAATGTCACCCCGCCCGTTTCGGGGCGGAGTGGGCCAAGCGGTATGGGTGAGCTGAGGCGTTCAGCCCTCAAGATCATCCGGGATATCGATCCCGTTTTCCTCGAACCATCTGACCGCGCCGGGATGCCAGGGCAGAAACGTGTTTTTGTCCGCATTTTCGGGCAAGGTCTCGACCGCGGCTTTGTGGATCTCGAGCATCCTTGGGTTGTTGCTCATCACGGTGTTGACCACTTCGTAGACAAAGCTGTCAGGCAGGTCGGCATGCGCGATGGCGAAATTCCACATCGACACACTCAACTGATCTTCGTTCAGCGACGGGTAGAGATCGGCGGAAATCGTGAACTCGGCCACCGGTTGGGCGTCGATCACGGCGCGCTGCTCGTCCGGGGTGAAGCCGAAATAAGTGACGCTCGTTTGCGCATCCAGTTGGCTGAACGCTGGAAAGGGCAGGCCCGCAGCCCACGTGTAGACATCGATCAGCCCGTCCTGCAATTGCCCCGCAAGGTCCGCAGCGCCGCCATTGCGAAACTCCACATCCTTGCCCAGCCCTTCGAGGATACGCGGCCAATACGTTCCGGGCGTGCCGCCTGCGGGGCCGACACCGACAACGGCACCGTCCGGGATATCGGCAAAGCTCGTGATGCCCGAACTTTCGAGCGCGACTGCGTGAAACGCGGTTTTGTACATCGGGAAGATCGAGCGGATCTTGTCGTGCTTGAGGCCCGGCGCCAGCGCGCTGTTGCCGTTGATGGCGTCAAAGGCGGGCCCCAGCGTGACCATGCCCATATCCAGATCACCCGTTTGCACAAGGGCCGCGTTCTGCACCGGGCCGCCCGTCACTTCGGTGCCGCCAGGCACGCCCAGCGCCTCGGACACAAGGTTGGTCCAGCCCGCGCCGTAGACGAAATACGTCCCGCCCTGGCTGGCCGTGCCAACGGCAAAGCTGTCGGGCCAGTCGCTTCGGTCTTGGGCGGATGCAATCGTCGCGGCCAGGCCAAAGGCGCAGGCCTGAGCGACAGTCTTGAGAGATCTCAGTGATCGGGCAGTGGTCATGGTATCCTCCTGTCGTGATGTGCACTCTGCATTGCGGTGCCTTCGCACCCGTTAAGGTAGGGTCAGAAGGGCGCCAGTGAACTCCCCCGAATGGCGATCGGCGGTTCGGCGCGCGTAGAGGGTTGATAGGAATGGTAACGCGCGGGACACAATTTCTTGAATGATGCCGTAAACGTACGCAAGGGCGTGAGATCCGCCGCGCGGGTCCGTGTCAGGCGATGGCGCGTGTGCTGGCGATACCGACATCGGGCTGGGGCCGCGCCGCCGCGCTGATTGCGCCCCGGTCAACGACCAGAACACGGTCGGCGCGTTGGATCAGTGCGGGCCGATGCGCCACGACAATCCGGGTGATGTCCATCGCCGCGATCCGGTCCGCAAGCGCATTTTCCGATGTCTCGTCCAGATTGGCCGTCCCCTCATCGAGGATCAGAACCCGTGGGCGACGGTAGAGCGCGCGCGCCACCAGAACACGCTGTCGCTGACCACCGGACAGGGCCGCCCCCATGTCGCCCACAAGGCTCAGATACCCCATCGGCATCGCGGCGATATCGTCGTGGATGGCGGCAGCGCTCGCGCATTCGATGACCCGGTCCATGTCAATCGCAGGGTCGAAGAAGGCGATGTTGTCGGCCAACGTCCCCGACAGCAGCGTGTCGTCCTGCAGCACTACACCCAGCCCGTCGCGCCAGCGCGACAGACCGAATTGCGCAAGCGGCACGCCATCCACGCGCATCGCGCCCGAAATGGGCGATGCGAGACCCAGAATGAGCTTCAGCAACGTTGATTTCCCGGCCCCCGACGGGCCTGTGATGGCCACGAACTCCCCCGGATCAATCGCAAGGCTGACCTGATCGAGGATCAAGGGATCGGTATCGCCATAGCGGAACGACACGGCATCCAGCGCAACGCCGCCCTGCATCTGCGCCTGCGCAGGGTGATGGGCGGGGCGCACCTGCTCGCGCTCGGCCTGAACGATATCGGACAGCCGTTCCAGATGCAGGCCAAGCATGCGGAACTCCATCGCGTGCTGGACAAGCGCCACGGCCCGGTCGGCGAATTGCTGGCGGTAGGTCATGAAGGCAAAGAGCATGCCCACCGAAAACCCCGCACCGGTCATCACCATGCGCGCGCCCACGTAAACGACAAGGATGGTCTGCAGGCCAAAGATCAGCGTATGGCCGACCGTCAGCGCAATGTCGAACCGGCCCAGGCGTATCCCGGCATTCATTACCTCTGTCAAAAGGTTGCGCCAATCGGTTTCGCGCAGCGCCTCACGGCCAAAAATCTTGATGGTGCGCGAGGCGCGGATGCTTTCCAGCAGGTGTGTCTGCTCGGTGGCGCGGGCGGCGATCTCCTCTTCTTCCCGGGCGCGGATCAACGGGTAAAGCACCAGGGACAGCGCCAGATACAGCAAGGTGGCCGACGCGACGATCATCGCGAGCGTGGGCGCGTAGACAAAGAGCACGATGGCCGTCACGACCAGCATCAGCGCATCGATCACGCTGGCGACGACAGAATGGGTCAGCGCCGACTGGATCGGGGTGACAGATCCCACGCGCGAGACGATGTCGCCGATATGCCTGCGTTCGAAGAAATCGGCCGGCAGTCGAAACAGGTGACGCACCACATTGCCCGTGATCTGGAACGACAGCGTCTGACCAAAGGACAGGATCACCCACCCGCGCAGACCCGTCGTGATCGCGTTCACGATGTGCAAACCGGCAAAGCCCACCGCCAGCAGCAGGAGGAAATCCATATCCGCATTGGCAATCGCCTGATCCACCGCCAGTTGCAGAAAGAACGGAAAGGCCAGGGCAGCCATCTGCAGGATCACGGACAACAGCAGAAGGTGCAGTGCCGCGCGTTTCCACCCGGTCATGCGCCCCCAGAGATCGCGCAGCCGTGTCGGTGCCCTGAGCACGGGCGGCTCAAAATGTGTGGTCGGCGTGAGTTCGAGGGCGACACCGGTAAAATGTCGGGCGATTTCATCCCGTGCCAGCCGGCGCACACCTAGGGCCGGATCTGCGATAACATAGCGGCGCCCGGCGGACTTGAGCACGACAAAATGGTTCATGTCCCAATGCAGGATCGCGGGCAGCTTGAGCTTGTGAAGGGCATCGGGCTCGAGCCGCAAGGCCCGCGGCGCCAAGCCAAGCAGATCCGCAAAGCCCATCAGATCCCGCAGCGTCGCGCCACGCAGAGAGATCCCGAAGCGGGTGCGCAGGCCGCGCAAATCCACCGCCCCACCATGCGCCGTGGTGACCATGGCAAGGCAGGCCAGACCGCATTCTGCCGCCTCGGATTGTCGGATCGTCTTCACCGCGGTGCCCCGGCAGGTCCGGGACAGGCGGATTTTCCGGGCACCCGGCCAGCCCCGTAAGGGCGTGCCAAAGGGGCTGGCCGGGGCCGGTTCATGTCACTTCAACCGCAACGTTGCGAACCCGTCGCCGCCCCGGGCGCCGCCGCCGCTACCGCCAAAGGCATCAGGCTCGGTCAGGGTGACCCGGCTGTCACCCCGTGTCTGCTGATACCAGCGCACCCCGGCGACCCCAGCGGCAAAAATGGCAAACCCCCAAGAAACCAGACCGCCGCCGACGGCGCCAAGCTCTGACGGGTGCAACTCTACGAAATCAAAATTGTCGTTTTCATTGGTCATGATTCAAATCCTTGTGTTTGGGACCATCACGCTCGGTGTGACCCGCATCGGAGATGGTCGTTTGAGTTGGGCCCAGACGCGTGGCCGCACCTTGACAGGAAGCGCAGTGCGACGTGCGGGCGGAAAGCTTGGTGAGGCGCAAGCCACCGCCCGCACGCGCGTACCGCATACCGGGCACAGCCCGGCTGCAGGTACTCCCTTGCCCCTCAGGGCATGTACGGACGCGACGAGATGGCCGCGAGACAGGCGATCAGGTTCGGATTGTCGGTGCCGCCGCAATGGGCCAGGTCACCGTCGATCGTGCGGACGGCGGGCGGTTTGCCCTTGCCGAACCCACGTTTCGGCTTGCCCAGAAAGATCACCGGTTGCCCGGTGACGAACCCACCACTCAACGCAGCGATCTGGTCGGCGTTCAGCGCAACGGGGTGCAATCTATCAGAGTCAATCATCGTCAGAATTCCTTTTTCAAAAATAAGGTTTGTGTTGATCCCATGGGGTCGTCACCAACGCGCCGTTGGCGGCTCCGGTGGGCATATGCCGGGCGGATTGATCGGCGCAGGCCGCAAGGCTGGCCGGGTCACTGGGCCCGTGCGACCAGCGGGGATCAGGCTTGGGTCGATCGTGGTCATATGTGCTGCACTGCCGCCGGAAATTGCGGCCGTGTCGCCATCGCTCAAATCTTGCATTGTTCGGTCTCCAAAAAGAAATGTTTCAAATCGGTCTTGCAGGTATCGATGTGCGCCAGCCTCCTTTCCACGCGCTTTAGGATTAACGTGTCGCCGCCGCCCGCACCGGGTCGAGCAGCAATGACCAAAGTGTGCGCGCCTCAAGGACCAGGTCCGCGTTCAGCGTCATGCCCGCCTGCAGGGGCACGGCAGCGCCGTAGGCCGTGACATCTTGGGCATCGAGGTCTGCGATGACACGGAACATTGGGGCGGAACCGCCAACCTCGCGCGACGGGATCGCCGTTTTCGACACCGCCGTGACCGTGCCGTGCGCGACGCCGAATTTCTGATGCGGAAACGCGTCGTACCGCATACGAACCGTTTGCCCCGGCGCCAGGAACCCCGCCGCGCGCGAGGGCACCCACAGCTCTGCCTGCAAGAGCGCGCCATGCGGCAGGACCGTCATGACCGGCGCGCCCGCGTCCAGGTCATCGCCAAGCGGTGCAAGGACCGCGCCCACCACACCGTCGAACGGCGCGCGGATCACGCGTTCGCCCGCACTTTCCGCTTCGACCAGCCGCTGTGCGAGGCTGGCGAGACGCTCTTTCAACGCGGCGCGCTGCATGGCGGCCTCAACGGTCAGGGCGTCCATCTCGGCCTCGGTTTCGGCAAGTGTCCGACGCGTGCGCGATGCAAGCGCGCGGCTCGCAGCGATGGTTTCCAGCGCGGACAGATACATGTCTTCGTGACGCATGGCGTCCGTCTGTGTTGCAGCACCGCGCACGGCAAGTGCCGCGAGCGTATCGCGTCGCCGGGCGGCGATGGCGACACGGTCCCCTTGCGTGTCCATTTGCGCTTGCGTGGCCGCAAGTTCGGCCACGAGCCCGTCGCGCCGCGCCATCAGCAGCCGCCGCCGCTCCGCCATCTGGTCCGCGACCAGCGACAGGCGCCGCTCGGTCTGTGCACGTTCCTGCCGCAGATGCGCCAGCACCTGACGGTTGGCATCCGCGCCGCTGGCCAGGCCAACATCGCGCGTCAGGGTGAACAGGGGCGCGCCCGCCGCGACCCTGTCGCCGATCCCGGCATGCAGCGTCACGAGGCGGCCGGACGCGTCCGCCCGCACATGCGCCAGCCCGCCTTGGGGCAGCAAGCGACCCGTGACCGTTTCGCGCCGCGGATACTCGCCCTGCACCAGAAACAGCGCAGCCGCGCCCACAATGGCGCACAAAAGCGCGGTGATACCCCAGCTTGCAAGGCCGGCATCCAGTCGGACCTCACCCTCCAACCGGTGGCGCCGGGCCTGCACAGCCTCGGTGCGAAACAGGGACTGTGTCATACCTCGACCTCACAGCGCCTAAGGACCGGGCCGTGTCGATCAGGTGCTGCGTGCCCCACCAGCTCAGCCGCGCGCGCCGACATGGACGGAGCCGAGGTTGGGCGCAGCGCCCATGGCAATCAAAAGATCGCCGCCGGACACGGCGGCCAGCTCCTGATCGGTCGTTGCGCGCATGGATGCTATATGCATGAAACAAATCCCTTTTCTCACACCTGCGCTCAAATCAGACGCGGCGGTGTCGAAAGGGTATCTGTAGCGGGCCCGGCGGTGCATCACCCAGATGGGTGAAGTGCCGCGCCCGTTGCCATCACGGCCGCATCACAAGCGGGCGGCGGAAGGGCGGCACTCCGAGAACCAGTTGGCGACATGATGCCAAACCTCGGCGGCATGCGAGCCATGGCTCAACTGCCCGGCACCTGCGATGCGACAGACCCGGTCGCCATAGTCGGACCGGGCCAGCCGCTCGACCTCTGCGAGCGAAAATGCGTGATCCTCGGTACCATGAATAAATTGAACCGGATGCGTCACATCACCCAACGCGTCGATGGACATGCGATCGTAAAAGGCAAAGAAGTCGTCGGCGACGCCCGCATAGGAAGACTGAAAACTGGCGTTGATCGCCGCAAAGAGGGGCGACTCGGTCGCCGTGCCGTCGAGCGCGCGCAGGTCGGCGGGCGAATGGCGAAAGACCTTTCGCAACGCCTTTCGAAAACTGCTGGGCGACGCGTAGCGATTGCGGAATTCCTTGGCCAGACCGCGAAACACCCGCGGTGACACGGCCAGCCGCGCCAGGCTTTCCGCAAACCGCGCATAGAGGCTGCGTGTCTGCCGCGGCCCCTGTCGGATCAGGTGCGAAATCAGGCAGATCGCCCGAACCCGCTCGGGATAAAGCGCGGCAAAGCGCAACGCGACTGTCGTGCCAAAGGAATGGCCGATGATCCTGGCTGGGCCGGGCAAAGCGGTCTGCACATAGTCCGCCATGTCCCGGGCGAAGCTGTCGATGAGCTTGGGATCAAAGGGCGTTTCCGCGCCCACCGCATCAAGGTATCCCGGCCGGATCGGCATGATCAGGCGGATGTCGTTGCGCCACAGCTCCGGCGCCGCACGATTGAGCACCAGCGCGAACATCATGCTGTGAAACAGCACGACGGGTTGGCCCCGGGACGGGCCGCATTCTATCACCCGCAGCAGACGGTCATCACCAAGCCGGTGCACCCGCAACTGCGCCCCTGACGGACAAAAGTCCGAGACGAAATCCTCGGCCACCAAGGTCTGATCGCTTTCCACGGCGCTGAAGCGCAGAAGGTGAACCAACTGCCCCAAGACCAGGCGGATCACGTCGTTCTGGCTGCGGCAGTCCAGCTTGAGGCACACAGCCTTCATCTGGCTGCGCTTGGTCTCGAACGAGACGGCATCCTGCGTCGCCGCTTCGCGCAGGCTCAGCCCCGCGAGCACCTGATTGACAACGCGCCGCTCCGCGCCCGTCAACGTGACCTGGTGATTGAAGATGTCGACGACCTCCGACACCAGATTGTAGCTGAGATACAGCACGCGGATATTGACCTCATGCGCGCCCGCCGTCGTCGGGTGCGCGGGCGGGACGGCCCAGGCAAAGCTGTCGCTGTCGGCAAAGCGTTTGATTTCACCGGGCTTGATCGCGCCGTGTTTGGTCGCCTGAAACAGGCGCGCGATATCCGCATCCTCGTTCGGATCGCGCAGCAGCGTGGCACCTGCCTCCAGGTCTGTGCTGATGCCCGCCCGGACAAAACCACCCGAGGCATTGAAATCGATCCATTTCACCGGATCCGACAGCGTCGGAACGGCGCGGTCCATGCGGGTCAAAAACGAAGTGCGCGCGCGAAGCGCATCCTGATCGTCAAGCAGGGAAAAGACGGTCTCAACATCCTTGTGCGCAATCATGAATTGCCACCTATGAAATTGATTTTACGACGGTAATGAGGGGGCATTTCTGAAATTCGGGATGAAACACCAGTGCGAAATACTACCACAGGCTGCACCCGCCGGTCTATGGCTGCGCAGGCGCGGGGATGCGACGGGGCCCGCGGGTGGGCGAAAGATCGCCGGACAATGCGCCCAATCGCTCAGCGCAGGGCCGGAAACCAGTCGTTGCGCAGCCGGTCGCCCGGTTGCATGCCATGGCCCGGAAACGGCGGGCTTGTGGGGCCGGGCCGATCCACATATCGCGCATCATCGCCCACAAGGCGCAGGCTGAAGGCCCGGCGGCGTGCTGCGCTGCTGTTGCCGCGAGCGCCGTGCAGCGTGCGGAAATGGAACGCGACCGCATCGCCGGGCGCCATCTCGAATTCGACGATGCGCATGCCCTCGGCCTCGGGGTCGGGCACCGGAAGGTAGTCGCCTTCGAAGAATGCGGCCTCGGAGACCCAGCGGGTCGGCACCACATCCTTGGGCCACAGATGCGAGCCAGCAACGCAGCGCAATGTCGCCTCGCGCACGGGATCGAGCGGCGACCAAAAGCTGACCGTCTGGCGACCGGACACGAAGTAGTAAGGGGCGTCCTGATGCCATGGGGTGGCCATCGACGTCCCCGGCTCTTTGACCAGCACGTGGTCGTGGAACAGCTGCACCGCGTCCGACTGCATCAACTGCGCGGCCACCTGCGCCACATCGGACGCGTCGATCACCTCGCGAAACTCGGGAATGCGTTGCCAGTTGCAGTAATCGTCGAAAAAGCGCCCGGTTTCGCCTGCCTTGTCGTTGTTGGAGGCGTAGGGGCCCGGTTCGGCCATGTTGCGCGCGACGCCCGCACGCAACGTGTCGACATGATCGGCAAACAGGCCGCGCACCAGGACGACGCCATCAGCGGCGTAGGCACTCACATCCTCGGCTTTTACGGGCATCAGCCTTTACGGCGCAGGCGGATCACCACGTCGACCGACGCAATCTCGGCCCCTTCGGGCGCATCGGGCAGCTGGGCGATGACCAGTTGATCCGACGGTGCATCCGTCAGCTTGGCCTCGTCTTCCCAGAAGAAATGCGGGTGATCGTGGGTGTTGGTGTCAAAGTAGCTTTTTGAGCCATCCACCGTCACCTCTTGCATCAGACCCGCATCGCAGAAGGCGCGCAGCGTGTTGTAGACGGTGGCCAGCGACACGGCCTCGCCTTCGGCCTTGGCCGCTTCAAAGAGGCTTTCGGCAGTCACGTGCCGGTGCTGGCCGTCGCCGATGAGCAGCGCGGCCAGCGTCACGCGCTGGCGCGTCGGGCGCAGGCCGGCACCGGCAAGCCAGTCGCTGCCGACGCTATGGGGGTTGGGTGTGTGCACGGTCTTTTCCATCTCGTCTGCTATATAGGGCTGCAACGTCCGCATATTCAATGACAATCACTGCGATGCTCAGCCGGTGCGACCGAAAAACCCAAGCCGCTCGGTTTCGGAAAAGGCCATGCCCGGCCGGTCATAATGGGACAAGACCGCGACGATGCGCGATTGCGGGCCGGTGATGCGGCTGACGCGGTGCGCCGTATTGACGCCAAGAAAGACGTTGAGCGTGCCCGCGGCCTGTTCCAGCCGTGTGGGCTGCAACCGCCCCTCGAGCAGATCGGCAATGCCCGCGTGGTTCGGATCCTCCGCGCCGCGCAGGTTGCGGGCATATTCGAAGGTGCCGCCCGCCGTGGGCTCTTGCAAAAGCAGGGTGGTGGTAAAGATCGACCGATCGAAATGCCAGTTGAGCGCTTCGCCGTCGCGGTATTCCAGCACGTTCACACCGGCCAGCGGGTCGTCCATGATGTGCAGCCTAGGCTGTTCCATGACGGCCTCAAGGAACGCGATGAACCCTGCATCGCGATAGATCCGGTCCAGCGGCGTGCCCGCCAACTGATCATGGCACAGCGTGTGATTGGCCGTTTCGACCTTGCGCAAGGCCGGGTGATCCGGCGCCAAACCGTCCACCGCATCCTTGAAATAGATATTGTGCCAGCGGCTGTGATGAAAGCTTTCGCTTTTCAGCCGGGGATGGACATGCGCCAGCGTCTCGGACAGCGCCGCATGCGTCAAAAATCCGGGTAGGTTGAACAGCCCGTCGCGCGCCAGCCCGGCCTGGGCGTCCACCACCATGCGCTGCCAATCGGCGCTGTCGGGGCGATCCAGAGGGTAGCGATCAAGATCGATGTCGGTCATGGCCGTCATGTGACGCGCAGGCACCGAGGGATGCAAGCCCCCTGCCCTTGCGCGGCGCGGGCGTGCGGTGCTAGAGGGGCCGGAACCCGCGCGACAGACCACGGAAGGCCAAAATGGCGAATTATCCCACGACGTTTGACAAGAACGACCTTCTGAAATGCGCCCGCGGAGAGCTCTTTGGACCCGGCAATGCGCAACTGCCCGAGCCGCCGATGCTGATGATGGACCGCATCACAGACATCTCGGGCGACGGCGGCGCACATGGCAAAGGTCACGTGCTCGCCGAATTCGACATCACGCCCGACCTGTGGTTTTTCGACTGCCACTTTCCCGGCAATCCGATCATGCCGGGGTGCCTGGGTCTGGATGGGCTGTGGCAGCTCACCGGCTTTAACCTGGGCTGGCGCGGCTGGACCGGGCGCGGCTATGCACTGGGTGTGGGCGAGGTCAAGCTCAAGGGTATGGTGCGGCCCGACCGCAAGCTGCTGACCTACAAGATCGACTTTACCAAGGCGCTGCAGACGCGTCGGCTGACCATGGGCGTGGCCGACGGCATCGTAGAAGCCGATGGCGAGGTCATCTATGAGGTCAAGGACATGAAAGTGGCGCTCAGCGAAAGCTGAACCGCTATGCCGGTTGGATGCGCCGTGCACCGTCTGCAAAAACCTGTTTCCAGGGAATGACCGCGTAGGATTTGCGCAACCCGGTGGGCCAGAACGGATCGGCCTGCACAAGCGTGTCGACCTCTTCTGCCGCCTCCGCCTCGACAATCCAAAGCCCGTTGCGCCCAGCCTTGTCCGGATCATTCAGCGGTCCGGCCGCCTCGATCTGCGTGCTGTGCGCCTCGAGAAACTCGAGATGTGCGGCCATGTGTGTCTTGCGGATGTCGGGATCGGCATCTGGGGCGTCTTCGAACAGAATGATGTATTTCACAGGGCTGTCTCCGGTTGCTGGTGCGCGCAAGATGACACAGCAAAGTTGCCGATTGAGCTGACAATTTTGCCAACCTAGTCTGCACATATGCAGAGCCATGACTGGAATGACCTGAAATACCTGCTCGCCCTTGCCCGCACCGGCAGGCTGCGCGCGGCGGGCCGAGCGGTTGGCGTGAGCGACACGACTGTGGCGCGACGCATCAAAGCGCTGGAGGCGGCGGTTGGTGTGCCGCTTTTTGTCCGCGGCATGTCCGGTCACTATGCGCCAACGGATGCGGCCCGAGATATCCTGGTCCATGCCGAGGCCATCGAGTTGGAAAACACGCTGCTGCGCGAAACGCTGGGCCAGGCGGCTGAGCGTGTGACGGGCAGCGTCCGGATCAGCGCGGTACCGATCGTTGTGAACCGTATCCTCGTGCCCGCTTTGCCCGCGCTATCCGGAAAAAACCCGCAGCTGGCTGTCGAATTGGTGCCCGCCGCCCAAAACCTTGACCTGTCCAAGCGCGAAGCCGACCTCGCCCTGCGCTTTGCCCGGCCCGAAACAGGTGGTTTGCGGACCAAGGCGCAACGGCTGGGATCCCTCACGTTCTGTGTCTACGCCGCGCGGTCTGGCGACCGGCCGGCCTGGATCACCTACGACGATGCGCATGCCGATCTGCCGCAGGCGCGGTGGCTGGACCGAATGGCACGGGCGGAGGATGCGCAGGCCCCCGTGCGGGTTGCGGATGCGGAAACCGCGCTGGAAGCGGTTGCCGCAGGCCTCGGGCGCACCCTGTTGCCCAAACGCCTTGCCGATGCCGATCCGAGGCTGCGCAGGGTGCCTGCAGACGCCCCCCTGCCCGCTCGCGATATTTGGCTGCTGTCGCATGCCGATCACATGGCACGCGGTTCGGTCGCGGCGGCCAAGGCGTGGCTGATCGACCTGGACTGGGACGCGTAACCTGCCCGCGCCGCGTTCAAATAAGTCCACAGCCGTCTGCGTATGGCGCCTTCCCGCTCAAATGTTGTGCGCCCTTCGGCCATATCACGCAGAGTTAATTGAAACGTCACGAAACTGTATTGATTGCCAATCACAGTTTTGTCTTATACGCAGCACTTAAACTCTTGACTTTAGAGGCGAAGCACTGAGGTGGGCGGCGCTGCGCTTGGTTGTTATTAGATCAGGATCAAACCAATGAGTGTATCCGTGCTCAGCACAGACCCCGACGTAATCTATGGAACGCAAGACGCCGACGAGATCGACGGCACCAACGGCATCGATATCGTCGTCAGCTTCGATGGAAACGACGATATCAGCACGACAGGAGGAGAGGACGATATCCGCGCCGGCGCCGGAGACGACACAGTCCGGGGCGGCGGCGATGACGACGTCGTCCGCGGCGGCGCAGACAATGATCGGTTGCTCGGCAATGGCGGCAACGACCTTCTCAAGGGCGACGGCGGCAATGACGCGTTGCTGGGCGGCGACGGCGATGACCGGCTGATCGGCGGTAGCGGCGACGACCGCCTCGTGGGTGGCAGCGGGAATGACACGATGGTGGGCGGCGACGGCGCCGATCAGTTTGTGTTCAACAACGAAAGCACCGGGCGCACCAAGGTCAATGATTTCGATTTCAACGAGGATCGCATCTCGCTCAGCGGTGTGACCGTCGAGGAAATTGTGGATGTCGGCGCCGGCGCCATGATGCGACTGTCGAATGGCGGCGAAGTGCTGTTTCGCGGCGCCACAGTCGAAGAGATCAGCGAGGCAACCCACCAGCCGGAATTCGAGATCTTCGATGACAGCGAAGAGCCTGGTGGCGAATTGCCGATATACATCCTGGCCGGTCAGTCCAATGCCAGCGAGCTGTTTGTCGGCAATGTCGTCACCGAATTGGAGGAAAACCTGGCCGAACAGGGCGAGCCCTATGCCATCGCGCATTTCGCAGTGCCGGGCACATCGTTGGGTGTGATCGGTGAAAACCGCCCCACCTGGGATCCCGAGACCGACGGGAACCTCTATGACCAGTTGATCGACTTCCTCGCCGAGGCAGAGGCAGAGGCGCGTGCAGCCGGTTACGAGCCGGTGTTCGAAGGGCTGATCTGGCTGCAGGGCGAAGCCGACGCGACCGACCCGGATCGCGCGGACAATTATGATGAAAACCTGACCGCCTTCATCGAGGCGCTGCGCGCCGATTTGGGCGTCGATATCGACGTCGTCCTGGGCGAGGTCCGCACGACCACGGATGTCTACATCTTTGCCGATGAGGTGCGGGACAATCAGCAGGTCGTGGCCGATACGGTCGAGGATGTGTTCCTTGTCCAGACCGATGGGCTCGGCGTGCAAGATGGCGTGCACTACACCGAGGAAGCGATGGAAGTGTTGATGGACCAGTTGGTCGATGCACTCTTTGGCAACGATGATGTCGCCTAGGCCCCGTCACCGGTAACCCCCTGATGTCCCTGACCCACGCGCCGCCTTTTGCTGGCGGTGCGCGGGCAACATAGCCGCTTGCACCACACCGCCGCGCCGTCCTACATAGCGCTGACCAATTTGGAGGACTGCGCATGCGACGCTTCAAACCCGAGGTTTGTATGTGGGACGTGCCGGAGGTGAGCAAATGAGACGTGTCGTGGTGACGGGCCTGGGCATCGTCTCATCCATCGGGAACACCGCAGACGAGGTGCTGGCCGCGCTGAAGGCAGGCCAGTCCGGGATCGAAGCGAGCCCCGAGATGGCCGAGCACGGCTTTCGCAGCCAGGTGGCCGGGACAATCGATCTGGACGTGGCGGCACATGTGGACAAGCGCACGCTGCGCTTCATGGGGCCGGGTGCCGCATATGCCCATATCGCGATGGGCCAAGCCATCGCCGATGCGGGCCTGACCGAGGACGACATCGTCAACCCGCGCACCGGCCTTGTCGCAGGTTCCGGCGGGCCGTCGACCTCGGCCATGCTGACCGCGCATCAGACCGTGCTGAAGACCGGGGCAACCAAACGGATCGGACCCTTTGCGGTGCCGAAATGCATGTCCTCGACGATCAGTGCGAACCTTGCGACGGCCTACAGGATCAAGGGCATCAACTACTCCATCACGTCGGCCTGCTCGACGTCCCTGCATTGCATCGGCAATGCGGCGGAACAGATCATGCTGGGCAAACAGGACGTGATGTTTGCCGGTGGCGCGGAAGAGCTGGACTGGACACTCTCGTGCCTCTTTGATGCGATGGGTGCTATGTCATCCAAGTTCAACGACGCGCCCGAGCGCGCGTCCCGCGCCTTTGATGTCGATCGGGACGGGTTCGTGATCTCGGGCGGTGGCGGCATGCTCGTGCTCGAAGAGCTGGAGCATGCGCGCGCCCGCGGGGCGAAGATCTATGCCGAGGTCACCGGCTATGCCGCCACATCGGACGGCCACGACATGGTCGCTCCCTCCGGCGAGGGGGCAGAGCTGGCGATGAAGCTGGCACTGGACACGCTGCCCGAGGGGCGCGCGGTGGGTTACATCAACGCGCATGGCACCTCGACACCCGCGGGCGACATGCCCGAGATGGAGGCTGTGCGCCGCGCCTTTGCGGGCCGTACGCAGCCTGTTGTCAGCTCGACAAAGTCGATGACAGGCCACGCCCAAGGTGCCGCCGGCGCGCTGGAGGCGGTGTTTTGCCTCCTGATGCTGGAGCATGATTTCATCACGCCATCGATCAACATCGACAGCCTGGATCCGGCGTTCAAGCCGGGCGAGGTGGCGACCGCGCTGGTGGAAGATGCGGGCCTCGACAGCGTGATGACCAACTCTTTTGGATTTGGCGGCACCAACGGATCGATGATCCTTTCGAAATATCACGGGTAAGAGTTTCAGATGTCGGATGTGCTAAAGGGAAAACGCGGCCTCGTGATGGGCGTGGCCAATGACCGGTCCATCGCTTGGGGCATTGCCAAGGCGATGCACGAGGCAGGTGCCGAGCTGGCCTTTTCCTACCAGGGAGAGGCCTTTGGCAAGCGTGTGATGCCACTGGCCGAGAGCCTGGGATCCGATTTTCTGGTGGACATGGACGTGACGGATGATGCGTCGCTGGATGCAGGCTTCGGCGCGCTGGCGGAACGGTGGAACAGCATCGACTTTCTGGTGCACGCCATCGCCTTTTCGGACAAGTCCGAATTGACGGGACGGTTTCTGAACACCAGCCGCGCGAACTTCAAGAACTCCATGGATATCTCGGTGTATTCGTTTATCGAGTGCGCCCGGCGGGCGCATCCCATGATGATCGGGACGGGTGGCACGCTGCTGACCATGACCTATCAAGGGTCGAACCGCGTCGTGCCCAGCTACAATGTGATGGGCGTCGCGAAGGCGGCATTGGAGTCCGCGACGCGATATCTCGCGAATGATCTCGGCCCCGAAGGGATCCGCGTGAATGCGATTTCCCCGGGCCCAATGAGGACTTTGGCCGGCGCCGCCATCGGCGGTGCGCGCAAGACCTACAAGCATACCGAGCAGAACGCACCGCTGCGTGCCAATGCAACGCTTGAGGCCGTCGGGGGCACAGCCGTTTACCTGTGCTCGGATGCGGGCGCCTGCACGACGGGCGAAGTGATCCGCGTCGACGGCGGGTTCCACACGTTGGGCATGCCGCAACCCGATCACCTCTGAGGCGAAGCAATCCTTGAAGGATTGCCGGAAGCGATTTTTGCAAAAATCGCCAGGCCCGGGTTCCGCCGCGATACCGCACGTGACAGGGTGCCCTCAGGGAGGTGCGCATGACCATCACAACCTGTATCTTCGACGCCTACGGCACCCTGTTCGATGTCGCCGCTGCGGCCCGCAGCGCCGCGGCCGAACCCGCCTTTGCACATATTGCGGACGACTGGCCGGTGCTGGCGGAACAGTGGCGATTGAAGCAGCTGGAATACACCTGGCTGCGCGCCATCACCGACACCCACACAGATTTCTGGGAAGTCACGCAAAACGGCCTCGACTGGGCGCTGGAGCGGACCGGTCATGCCGATGACGCCGCCCTGCGCGCGCGTCTGTTGGCGCTCTATTGGGAGCTTGAGGCCTACGCGGAAGTGCCTGCGATGCTGGGCGCGCTCAAGGCCGCCGGGCTCAACACGGCGATCCTGTCGAACGGCTCGCCCGATATGCTGGACGGTGCCGTGCAGTCGGCGGGCATCAAGGACGTGCTGGATGCGTGCCTGTCCGTTCAATCCGTAGGCGTCTTCAAGCCGGATGCGCGCGTCTACGACCTTGTGGGGCAACGCTTTGGCGCCGCGAAGCAGGAGGTGCTGTTTGTCTCGTCCAACGGCTGGGACGCGGCCGGGGCCACCGGATACGGCTTTGTCACCGCATGGGTCAATCGCGCGGGTGAGCCGGTGGACCGGCTCCCTTGGACACCGCAGCACATCCTGACGGATCTGACCGGCATTCCGGCACTGGCGGGTGTCTGATGCCGCGCTTTACGACCTCCGATGGGCTATCGCTGCACTATACCGATACTGGCGACGGCCTGCCGCTGCTGTGCCTGGCTGGGTTGACGCGCACGGGTGCCGATTTCGACTACGTGCGCCCACATCTACCACCCTGCCGCCTGATCACGCTGGACTATCGTGGGCGCGGTCAGTCGGATTGGGATCCGACATGGCAAAACTATACGCTGCCCATCGAAATCCGGGATGTGATGCAGCTGTTGGACCATCTGTCTCTGGCCCGCGTTGCGATCCTCGGCACCTCGCGCGGCGGGCTCAACGCGATGGGACTGGCCGCCGCAGCACCGGACCGGTTGATCGGTGCGGCGCTCAACGACGTGGGGCCAGAGCTGGACGCAGACGGGCTGGCAGCCATCATGGTCTATCTGGGCAAACCGCCCCTGGTCCGGACACATGCCGAGATGGCCGCGGCGATGGCCATCGCCCTGCCCGGTTTCGCCAGTGTCCCGCCCGCGCGCTGGATGGCGGAGGCGCAGTTGCATTACCGCCAGACCGAGACGGGCCTCGAGATCACCTATGACCCGCATCTGCGCGATGCGGTTGAGGAGGGCGGCGCCGTGCCGGACCTTTGGCCCTTCTTCGACGCGCTGGTGGGCAAGCCCACGTGCCTGATCCGGGGCGCCGGTTCCAACCTGCTGAGCGCCGAGACCGCAGCGCGGATGCAGGAGCGCCGCCCCGACATGATCTATGCAGAGGTTCCGGATCGGGGTCATGTTCCCTTTCTGGATGAGCCGGAGGCGATCGGCGCCCTCACCGCGTGGATGGAGCAGCTGAGATGAACATCGACATGATCCGCGCCGCCGCCCGGCGGCTGGACGGCCACGCGCGGCGCACGCCGCTGCTGTCCTCACCATTCCTCGACGCGGTGGCGGGCCGCCGGGTCTGGCTCAAACCCGAGTGCCTTCAGCGCACCGGCAGCTTCAAATTCCGCGGCGCGTGGTCAGCCCTGTCGGCGCTGGACCCGGATGTGCGCGCGCGCGGCGTCATCGCCTTTTCCAGCGGCAACCACGCGCAGGGCGTGGCGCATGCGGCGACCCTGCACGGCGTGCCGTCGGTGATCGTCATGCCCAGCGATGCGCCCACACTCAAGATCGAGAACACGCGCGCGCTGGGTGCAGAAGTCTTGCTCTATGACCGCGATGGGCAGAGCCGGGAAGAGATCGGCGCGGCACTGGCCGAAGAGCGTGGCCTGACACTCATCAAACCCTATGACGCACCACAGGTGATTGCCGGGCAAGGCACCACGGGGCTCGAGATTGCAGCACAGGCGGCGGAGCTTGGCATCACCAAGGCCGACGTTCTGGTGTGCTGCGGCGGCGGTGGCCTGACGGCGGGCATCGCCCTCGCGCTGGAGGCGGACGCGCCCGGGCTGCGCGCGCGGCCCGTCGAGCCGGAAGGGTTTGACGATATGGCCCGGTCGCTGCGGTCGGGCGCGATCGAGCGGAACACCGCAACCTCGGGCAATATCTGCGATGCGATCCTGACGCAGTGCCCGGGCGACATCACCTTTCACATCATCAAGCGCCTCTGTGGCGCTGGCCTGATCGTGACCAAGGACGAGGCGCTGATGGCCGTCGCGCAGGCGTTTCTGAGGCTGAAGGTCGTCGCCGAACCCGGCGGTGCGGTGGCCCTTGCTGCCGCATTGTGTCGTCAGGACGCCATAGAGGGGGACGATGTCATCGTCACCATTTCAGGGGGCAATGTCGATCCAACCCTGTTTCAACGCGCATTGGACACGCTCACATGACCGATTTTACCATCGCCTCGTTCAACGTCAAAAACCTGATCGGCGCGGACCAGGAATACTACCGGTTCCAAAGTTACACACCCGAGGAATACGCCTGGAAGGTCGACTGGCTGGCCGAACAGATGCAGGCCATGAACGCCGACATCGTGTGCTTTCAAGAGATTTTCGAGGAAAGCGCCCTGCGCGATGTGATCGTCGAGGCGGACCGGCAAGGGACCGAAGGCAACGAAGCGCACCTGCCCGATGCCGCAAAGCGCTATCGGCGCAAGGCGATCTTTAACAAGCTGGCCTACCACCCCTACGCAAGCGCGGCTCTGGCGTTTGCGCCGAACCTGAACGATACCGGGCAGCCGGGGCAGCGGCGGCCTGGGGTCGCGATCCTGTCGCGGTTTGGCTTTGTCTATGAGCCCGAAGTGATCCAGGACCTGTCGGAGCCGTTGGAGATCGGATTTGGCGCGATGGGCGATGACGGCGGGGGCAGTTTCACGCTGACCCGGCTGAGCCGTCCGATCCTGAAGGTGCGCGTGCCCGTCGGCGATCACGTGGTCACCGTCTTTACCTGTCATCTGAAGTCGAAGCTGGGCGAGTTCATCCGACCGCCGGGGTCCGATTTTGCGCCCGAGGTGGACCTGACCGACTATGATCCGGTCGGGCGCGCCCTTGGCGGCCTGCGTGCCGCGTTGCGGCGGATGGCCGAGGCCTGGGTGCTGCGCCGCGCCGTGGTGGCGGAGATCAACGCGGGGCATCCGGTTCTGGTGACGGGTGATTTCAACGACGGCGCCAATGCGGTCAGCTCCGAGATCATCAGCGGCGAACATCCGTTCAAGAACTATGCCTGGATGCTGCGCCACGACGCCGAAACGCCCCGAGACCGGTATTCCGAGGAAGAGGACGCGCAAATCCGCGAGGCCATCGACGCGGTGCGCCTGCAGTCTGCAGAGGCGCAGTTCGTGCGCCGCTCGAGCCGCGACATGGTCTATACGGCTGCGTTTGGCGGGGTCTATGAAAGCATCGACCAAATCTACATGTCGCGGCACTTCATCGACGGAAGCCCGGACAATATCGGGCGGATGGACTATTTCAGCGTGCTCAACGATCACCTCACCGATGGCAGTCATCCCGAGGCGCCCTATAACAAGCTCGCCTCGGATCACGGGCAGATCATGGCGCATATGCGGATCGGCACATGACCTGATCGAACCACGAGAAGTGGATCGCCATCTTGCATCCCCTGGGGCGCTTGCGTCACATGGCGGTGAATGGTGAGGAGAGTGGCGATGCACATGGCGGATCTGGGGGACGTGTCCCTGCATTACCGGATTGACGGACCCCAGGATGGCGCACCCGTCGTGTTTGTGAATTCGCTCGGGACGGACCTGCGGTTGTGGGATCCGATCCTCCCGCTGCTGCCTGCGGGCCTACGCATCTTGCGGTTCGACAAGCGGGGGCACGGCCTGTCCTCCTGCCCTGACGCACCCTATCGCATGGGCGCGCTGGTGAGTGATACCGAGCGGCTGATGGACCACCTTGGGTTTCGCGACGTGCTGTTTGTGGGCCTGTCGGTTGGCGGGATGATTGCCCAAGGGCTGGCGGTCAAGCGGCTGGACCTGATGCGGGCCATGGTGCTGTCGAACACAGGGGCGAAAATCGGAACCGCAGACATGTGGTCCGAACGGATCGCAGCCGTGGAGGCGGGCGGGATCGAAGCGCTGGCGGATGCGATGATGGAGCGGTGGTTTTCCGCGGCCTTCCGGGCGGGGCCCGATCTGCAGCTGTGGCGCAACATGCTCGTCCGGCAGCCCGATGAGGGCTATGCGGGCTGTTCGGCGGCCATCTCGGGCACGGATTTCTTTACCACAACGGCCACGCTGCGCTTGCCCACGTTGGGCATCGCGGGAAGCGAGGATGGCTCGACCCCGCCGGATCTGGTGCGGGAAACGGTCGATCTGATCCCCGGCAGCCAGTTCGCGCTGATCCGCAAGGCAGGACATCTGCCCTGTGTCGAACAGCCCGAGGAGTTTGCGCGGCTTGTCAGTGATTTCATCACGTCAACGGGGCATGTCTGAACCATGGCGGCGTCGGTATTTGCCTCCGCGCTGTATGGTGGGCTGTTTCCGACGGGTGATGTCGGACGGCTGTGGTCCGATGCGGCCGAGGTGCGCGCGATGCTGCTGGTCGAAGGCGCGCTGGCGCGGGCACAAGGGTCAGCGGGTGTGATCCCGGAGATCAGCGGCGCGTTTATCCACCGCGCTGCGATGGAGGTGCAGATCGACCCTGCGGGCCTGTCGCAGGCGACCGGCCAGAACGGCGTGGCGGTCCCTGCGCTTGTCACGGCCTTTCGCAAGGCGATGGAGGCACCAGAACATGCGCAATACGTGCATTGGGGGGCGACGTCGCAGGACATCATCGACACCGGCCTGATGCTGCGCATGCGGCAGACGCTCACGGTTATGGAGGACCGATTGCGAGAGGCATTGCGCCGCATGGCTGCCGCCGCGACGAAGCACGCCGCACTGCCGATGGCGGCGCGGACCTACGGACAGGTTGCGACGCCGACGAGTTACGGTGCCGTCATCGCGCAGTGGGGTTCACCCCTGTTGGATGCCGTCGAGGCGCTGCCCGACCTGCGTGACCGGGCGCTTTGGGTGTCGCTGAGCGGGGCGGCGGGCACATCTTCCGCACTGGGGCCCACGGCGGCGGCGGTGCGCGCCGAGATGGCAGAGGCGTTGAAGCTGGGCGATCCGGGCCGCAGCTGGCATACGGATCGGGGGCCGATCCTGCGCATCGCGGCGTGGATGTCGGAAGTGGTGGCGGCGCTGGCCGGGATGGGCGCAAGCCTCGCTGCACTTGCCAGTTCAGAGGTGGGCGAGGTGCGGCTGGCCGGTGCGGGCAGCTCATCCACCATGCCGCAAAAGCAGAACCCGGTGGGGCCGTCGGCCTTGGTCGCACTTGGGCACCAGATGGGCGGGCAGATGGCCAGCCTGCAAGCGTCCGCGTCGCACCAGCATCAACGCGATGGGGGCGCATGGTTCACCGAATGGATGGTGCTGCCACAGATCGCACTGGCCTGCGCCAGCGCGATCGAAACGGCATATGGCGTGCTGGATGCGTTGGACCCCGTGCCCGCGCGCATGGCCGAGAACCTGGCCGGCACGGGGACGATCCACGGCGAAGCACTGAGCTTTGCGCTGGCCGCCACCATGCCACGACCCGACGCACAGGCCGCGACCAAGGCGCTGGTGGCCGACGCGCTGTCGTCGGGCCGAACGCTCGAGACGGTAGCGCGGGCTGCATACGCAGATCTGCCCACGGACCTCTTTGACGCGCATGCGCAGATGGGGGATGCGCCCGCCGCAGCCCGCGCCTTTGCCACGCGCGTGGACGGGTTATGAAGCCCAGCGTTCTGTTCATCCTTTTTACCGTGATGATCGACGCGATGGGCATCGGGCTGATCGTGCCGGTCATGCCCGAATTGATCCTCGAGGTGCGCGGCGGTGACATCGGCACCGCGGCCCTGTGGGGTGGGGTGCTGTCGACCGTGTTTGCACTGATGCAGTTCCTCTTTGGTCCCTTGCTGGGCGCGCTGTCGGACCGGTACGGGCGGCGACCCGTGCTGCTGATCTCATTGCTTGTGCTGGTCGCGGACTACCTCGTGATGGCCGTGGCAGGCACCATCTGGCTGCTGCTGGTGGGGCGCATGGTGGGCGGGATCACGGCGGCGACGCAATCGACGGCGAATGCCTACATGGCCGACATCTCGGCCCCCGAAGACAAGGCTGCGAATTTTGGGCTGATCGGGGCGGCCTTCGGCCTCGGCTTTGTCTTTGGGCCCGTCATCGGCGGGCTGCTGGCTGAGTACGGCACGCGCGCGCCTTTCTATGCCGCAGCCGGGCTGGCCGCGCTGAACGCCATCTTTGGCTATTTTGTGCTCAAGGAAACGGTGGATGACCGGATCCGACGCCCGTTTGCATGGTCGCGGGCCAATCCACTGGGCCTGTTCCGTCATCTGGCGCGGTTGCCGGGCTTGGGCCCACTCTTGTGGGTGTTCTTCTTTTATCAAGTCGCCTTCACCGTCTATCCGGCTGTCTGGGCCTATTACACGGCGGAGCGGTTCGACTGGTCGCCCAGCATGATCGGGTTTTCCCTGTTTCTCTTCGGGATCTCGCTGGCCGCGGTGCAGGGCGGTCTGATCCGTCCCATCCTGCGGGTGCTCGGCGAGCGGGGTGCGGTGATCTATGGCCATGTAGCGGATATCGCGGTGTTCGTGGTGATCGGCCTTGTCTGGTCGGGCCCGGCATTGTTGATCCTGACACCGCTTGCCGCCTTGCCCGCGGTCATCACGCCCGCCTTGCAGGGCATCATGTCGAAATCCGTGGGCGACGACGCGCAAGGAGAGCTGCAGGGGGCGCTCACCTCGGTTTCGGCGCTGGCCATGGTGATGTCACCACTGGTCATGACGGCCTCATTCTCGGTTGCCATTGGTCCGGCAAGCCCCGCGTACCTGCCCGGCGCGCCGTTTTTCCTGTCGGCGGTTCTGATGGCGGCGGCGCTGACCCTGTTCCTGCGATCGGGCCGACGGGTCGCGGTGACTTAGCGTCAGTCGTGCAACTGCGCCACAAACGCGTCGGTTTCGACCAAGCGCATGTCGGAAAGCCGCGCGAGCGTGGCGGCAAACATCTGCGACGCGAGGGACCATGCAGACTATCAAAGCCGCCGTGTGCCACGCGTTTGGCGCACCATTGCAGATCGAAAACATCCAGATCCGCAGTCCGGACGTCGGCGAGGTTGAGGTCGACCTTGATGCCGTTGCCATCTGCCATTCTGACATATCCTTTACCGATGGGGCCTGGGGCGGCAGCCTGCCTGCGGTTTACGGCCACGAAGCGGCCGGCCGCGTGCGTTCGGTGGGCCCGAATGTGACCGGCGTTGCAGCCGGGGACAGCGTCGTGGTCACATTGATCCGTGCCTGCGGGACATGCCCCAGCTGTGCGTCCGGCAAGCCCACGATTTGCGCCACACCCTATGATGGCGGTGCAGGGCCGATCCGGACAGCGGACGGTGGCCGCTTGACCCAGGCGATGGCCTGCGGCGCCTTTGCCGAGCGGGTGGTCGTGGACCAAAGCCAGGTCGTCCGTATTCCGGGCGAGATGCCCAAGGATGCGGCCAGCCTGATCGCCTGCGGCGTGATCACCGGCGTGGGCGCGGTGGTGAACGCCGCCGGTCTGCGCGCGGGCCAGGATGTGGTGGTGATCGGCGCGGGGGGCGTCGGCCTCAACGCGATCCAGGGCGCGCGCATCGCGGGCGCACGACGGATCGTGGCCGTGGACATGACCGAGGAAAAGCTCGACGATGCCATGGCGTTTGGCGCGACACATGGGGTGTTGGCCACCGCAAAGTCGCCTTGGCGGGCGTCCTACAAGGCGCTGGGGGGCAAAGGGGCCGAGGCGGTGATCGTCACAGTGGGGGCCATTCCGGCCTATGAGCAGGCGCCACGCTATCTGGGCGCGGGCGGCAAGGTCGTCATGGTCGGCATGCCGCATTCCGGCGCAAAGACGGAATACGAACCGGTGATCCTGGCGGCCCTTGGCCAGGGCATGATCGGGTCCAAAATGGGCGATGTGGTGATCCAGCGGGACATTCCGTGGATGGTGGACCTGTACCTGCAGGGGCGTTTGCAGCTTGACACTCTGATCTCGGGCCGGTGGTCTCTGGACCAGATCAACGAGGCGATTGCGGACACCAAGGGCGGCAAGGCCAGGCGGAATGTCATTGTGTTCTAACGGCGGCGGCGATTTTTGGAAAAATCGCATTTGGGAGGCCAGCCCCCCAACCCCCCCGCCGTATTTGTCAAAGAGAAGAAGCAGGGGATCTGTGATGAAGCTGCGTGATGTGGATGTGATCGTGACCGCCCCTCCGGCACCGGGATGGGGCGGGCGCTACTGGATCCTTGTGAAGGTGACGACCGATGACGGGATCGTCGGTTGGGGCGAATGCTATGCGGCCTCGGTCGGGCCGGAGGCGATGCGCGCGGTGATCGCGGATGTGTTCGAACGCCATATGGCGGGCGAAAACCCCGAGAACATCGAACTGATGTTCCGCCGCGCCTATTCGTCGGGGTTCACGCAGCGGCCTGATCTGACCGTGATGGGGGCCTTTTCGGGGTTGGAGATCGCGTGCTGGGACATCCTGGGCAAGGCGCGGGATCGACCGGTATGGGCCCTGTTGGGCGGACGGATGAACGCGCGTATCCGCGCCTATACCTACCTCTACCCGCTGGCGCATCATGGTCTGGACACGTTCTGGACCTCGCCGGAGATGGCGGCGGAGTCCGCGCTGGACTGCGTCGGGCGCGGCTATACGGCGGTGAAGTTCGATCCGGCAGGGCCTTACACCTTGCGCGGGGGGCATATGCCGGGGATGCGCGACATCTCGATGTCGGTGGCGTTTTGTAGGGCGATCCGGGACGCCGTGGGCGATCGGGCGGATCTGCTTTTTGGTACGCACGGGCAATTCACGACCGCGGGCGCCATCCGGCTGGGACAGGCCCTGGAGCCCTACAGCCCGCTGTGGTTCGAGGAGCCGATCCCGCCGGATGCCGTGGAGGAGATGGCAAAGGTCGCGCGTGCCGTCCGGATCCCCATCGCCACGGGTGAGCGGCTGACCACCAAGGCCGAATTTGCGCCCGTGTTGCGCAGCGGGGCAGCGACGATCCTGCAGCCGGCCCTGGGCCGCGCAGGCGGGATCTTGGAGATGAAGAAGGTGGCCGCCATGGCCGAGGTCTACAACGTACAGATGGCACCGCATCTTTACGCCGGGCCCGTCGAGTGGGCGGCGAACATCCATCTGGCGGCCTCGATCCCCAACCTGCTGATGTGCGAGACGATCGAGACGCCCTTCCATGACCAATTGATCCGGGGCACGATCCGTGTCGAAAACGGCTTTGTCACACCGCCTGACGCACCGGGCCTCGGCATCGAGGTGGACGAAACGCTGGCCCTTGCGCACCCCTACACCGGGGATGGGTTGCACTTGCAGATGCAAGAAGCGCCCTGCGACTATGAACAGGGCAACGCGTTCGAAGGCGGCGCGCCCGCACCGCGGGACTAGTTCTGCTGCATGACGCCGTAAACAATGCGCGGCAGGGTATCACCGGTGGCACTGCTGCCCAGTTCGATCACGCCTGACCCGGTCAGCGCGATCGTCTGACGGCGGATGTAGAACTCCGGGTTGTCGCCGATGGTGACGGTCGAACCTGCCGAACTGCTGTCCTTGAATTCGACGATACCGCCGCGGACCGAGACCGCGCCGTGCACGCGACTGACCCATGCTTGGGGCATGATCAGGTCGCATTGCGGCGAACGGCCGATCTTGACCTCGCCGCCTTCGGCGATGGTCTGTGACCACCCATCGCAGGACAGGTGCAACGCCGTATTGGCCACCTTGCTTGCCTGCGCCACGTTGAACATGGTGGGCTGGGCGATCATCTTGGTCACCCCGTCCTCTTCCTCGGTTTCAGCCAGCAGGGCAAAGATCTCGGTGGGGACATCCGTGCCACGCAGCGTGATTTCGCCCATCGAGCGCAGATCGAGCGTTTCGTCCGGCGAGACATGTTTGACCAGCGTCTTGCTGATCAGCACTTCGTTTTCCTTGGCCTGGCTCGACAGGCGGGCCGTGACATTGATGGCGTTTCCAAAAAGCTCGTTGCCCCGATAGAGCACGGTGCCCCAGTGCAGCCCGGCATGGACCGACACGGCGCCACTTGCCCCCTGGTCGAGGATTTCCTTGGCCGCGACCATGGCCTGATCGGCGTTTTCAAACAGGCACAATACGTCGTCGCCCTTGGACCGGACGAAATCCCCGCCCCGCGCGGTCGCAATGCGCTGCATCCCTTCGACACATTCGAAAACCAGACGGCTCGCCTCGGCGTCACCATGCTGTTGGTACAGCGGTGTACTGCCAGAAACATCGGCCATCAAAATCGCACGCTCAATACTCATGCGGGCGTGACCCCCAGAAAAATGACAGGCATTCCCCAAAAACGCCTTACACAGAATCAAATACCTTTAAATGTCCAAAGTATACATGTTTGAGGGCCAAAATCACCTTGTTTGACCGTGCTGCAGCGTATGCGGGCGGTTGGCGCACCGTTCCGTGACCACCCACCACCGGGAATACACGTTGGCCGTGTGACGACCGATCTGGGCGGCGAATCAGGTTTGGCTCAGGGCCGCGCCCTCACTCAGCGCGCGCAATTTGGCGTATGCGATGTCCGGATCAACCGCACCAAAGCCCGCAAAGGTGCCAAAGCCACAGTCGCTGCCCGCGATCACCCGGTCGGCTCCCACGATGGACGTAAACCGCTCGATCCGCTGGCGCACGACCTCGGGGTGTTCGACAAAGTTTGTCGTGGTGTCGACCACACCGGGCACCAGAACCTTGTCATCGGGGATCTCTGCCTTGCGGTCACGGAACACGGTCCATTCGTGTGCGTGGCGGGGGTTCGACGTCTCAAACAGGACATAGCGCGCCTTGGTCGCCATGAGCGTGGGAAAGACCGTGTTCATGTCGATATCGCACGTGTGCGGGCCCTCGTAATTGCCCCAGCAGATATGCACACGCACGTGATCCTGCTGAACATCCGCCAGCGCATGGTTCAACGCCTCGACATGTGCATCGGCAATCCTGACGAACTCCGCGTCGCTCAGATCGGCAAAGAGCATGTGGCGGCTGAGCGCGAGATCGGGGCAGTCAAGCTGCAGGTCGAGCCCGGCGGCCACGATGGTTTCGTATTCCTCTTTCATCGCGTCGGCGAGCGCGGCGAGATAGGCGTCGCGCGTCGGATAGAAGTCGTTCTGCAGAAAGAGGGAGATGACGCCCGGTGACGCCGCATTCATGAAACCGCGGCGGACCCCGTGTTTGGCCATGGCGGCCTTGAGGTTGGCGATGTCCTTTTCCAGCTCGCCCTGCCCGCGGCTTGCGACCGCGCCGGTGCACATGGGTCGCGCATATTGCGGCGTGCCGCCGTCATCGGCAAGGCGTTTGAGGAAGCTGGGGAATTGCTTGAGGTCCGCAGGCGCGTTGCGCGGGCTGTCGCCGGAAAAGCCGGTATAGCGATCCTTGACGTAGGTGGCGTAGCTGATTTTCGACGTCTCGCCGTCGCTGACGATATCAACGCCCGCGGCGACCTGCTTGGCCACTGTGTCGTCCACCGCCCGTGCCATAGCCGCGTCAAAGGCCGCTTGGTCGTAGGCTTCGCCCCGTTCGCGGGCAAAGATGAAATCGACAACTTCCTGGGTCCGGGGCAAGCTGCCCACGTGGGTGGTTTGCACCATGATCGTCCCTCACGTTTGTGTTACCGGCCGTTATGGCCGTTCCACAAACGAAGTGCCATCCCAGACGCGCGGTGCCGCACATTTTTCATTTTGCTGGCCACAGAGCGAGAAAGACCCGGTGATCTGGATCGCAAGCACGCCCGACCGGTGCGGCACGATTGTCATCGACGTGCCAAGATAATCGAGCGGGTCCACATAGCCCCGAGACGACAAAAACACCATCTGACTGCAATTGGCTGCGCCACAGAACGGGCGCGCCAAGGGGCCATTGCAGCGAAACCCGCCCCAGTCCACGACAAAGTCCGGCCTGCCGTCGCGATCCAGGTCGCCCGCCTGGACCGCCGCGCCTGGCAGCGGCGTCGGCGCGCCACAACCTTGCCCGATCCGGTTGATCACCTGTTGCGGCACACTCACCGCACCGGCGGGCGCAGCGGGTGCGGCCTCTGCCGCATGCCAGGCGGCGGCGCAGTCGCTTTGCAGTTGCGACAGCGCGTCGGAGAGGCCTGCGACGGGCAGTTGCCAGGCCTGCTCCTGTCCGGGGGCCAGAACAACCGAACGCGCCTGCGACAGCGCGGACCAAAGCGGATCTGAGGCGGCAATATCGACCTGCCAGACCCAGTCGAGTTCGTTGAAGGTGATCGTGGGCAGACGGTAGCCCGTCTGATCGGCCCAAAGCACCACATCGTTGCGGATGATGTCATTGCCGACGGCAACCCGGTCCGTCCCGATCTCGAGCCTGGTCATGCCCCGGGCCAGAGGGGCAATCTCGTGCTGCTCCACCTCCATCGCGGGACGACGCTGCAACGACGGCGCAAGGCAGACCAGATCGACCGACACGCCCGCCCGTGCCGTGTGGACCACATAGTGCCCACCATCCACGGTCCGCGGTTGCCAGACCTGCGCCTGCGCAACCCCGGCCCAGAGGACGAGGAAGAGGGCAATCAGCCTTGCCATGTGGGTCCTGCGGGATCGTCCGTGCCGACGATGTGATAAAGCGAGGCCTCGCCGGTCATCGACGGAACGGCGGTGTGGGGCAGGTTTTCCGGCACGCTCATCGTATCGCCGGGGGCCAGCGTGGTCTCGCCCCCCTCCCACGTCACGCGCCAATGGCCGCGCATGGGCATGAGGACGGAGGGGCGGTCGTGACTGTGCATGTCCGAGGTTGCGCTTGAACGCGTGATCAAATCAACCTCGAAGCCCGGTTTGTCACGGATGATGCCGGTCTCACCGATCACTTTGCAGGGCGTGTCCTTGGCCAAACAGACCATGTCCCAATAGCGCCGCACGCCCATGCCCACGACCTGCATCGGTGACATCTCGGGGTAGGTTTTCAGTTCGTCCTCGGTCAGCAGCGGCATGGGTTTCACGCCGTCGGGCAGGGTCTCGCCCCTTTTGCTGTCATAAAGCTTGCCATTCTCGCCCAGCACCAGCCCGTGATCCGAGGCATCCTCGATCACCTGCGGCGCCCAGATCACGCCGCCGCCCGCATCGTCACCGCCGAGGATCGCCATGATCATCCCGTAATCCGTGCCGATATTCTCGAAGCCACGGAAGATGCCGGTGGGAATGTTGATGATATCACCCTCTTCCAGCACAACCTCGCCCGCGTCGCCCCACCGGCCCCAGAAAAATCGCCAGCGCCCCGACAGGACAAAGAAAACCTCCGCCGTGCGGTGGCTGTGCAACGAGTTGCGGCATTTCGGCGGTTGCCCCGCCGCCCCGATGTTGAAGCCGTGCGGAATGCCGATATGCACATGCTGGTCCGGGCTTTCCGACACCCCACCGCCGATGATCGTAAAGTTCTCCTTTTGATCGGAGCCGGGCGTGTGCGCGTCGATGAACGCGGTCTTGCAGGGCATCAACGCGCCATAGCGGACGATGCGGGGCTCCATTTCAGCGGGGGTCATCGGGGGGTCCTTTCTGGTCGCAAAAGCGGTTCGGGCAAGGCATCGCCCGGTGTGGTGTCGGTCATTTCGGCGTGGATCCAGACCATGCGGTCGCAGAACCAGACCTTTGGCAGCACGGTGGCAACGACGCCCAGTAGCGTGGCCCACGGGTTCAATACGATCAGGCCATAGATCAGGGGGATCGCGCCCAGGGCGCTGAGGCCGGTCAGGATATGCGACGCCCGCACATGATGCGCGGCGACGCCATAGTGATCACGGGCGAGGAAGATCCGTTCGCCCAGAGTGCCACGCGAAGCCCAGGTGCCGAAATCCGATGGTGGGGGAAAGGCGCGGGGGTTGTACCACGTCCAGGCCGCGGCCAGCAGAAACAGCGGCAGCGCGCCCCACCCGATCCAGGTCCGCGACCAGATCGCCAGCACGATGAGCGGCAGGCATGTGAACCGCGTCCAAACGCTGAGCGGGTTCGCATGGCGCCGCCAGTCGGCGTCGCCGATGCCCATCAGTCGTTCGGCGGCGCGGTAGATGTCGGTCATCCCTGCCCCTTTAGCGCGGCATTCTCGGCCTCAAGCTCCGCGATACGGGCATTCAGCGTATCCATCTCCGGCCCGACCAGCTGAGCGATTTCCGCTGCATCGAAACGCGGCGTGATGAATTGCGGACAGTTCCAATCAAACGCCTCGAGCGTTATGACCACCAGACGCTCCACGCGCCCCTGCCCGTCGACGGACAGTTCTCCGGCAAGCGCTGGATCATCGGCGGCACTCATAAACCGCGCCCGTCCCTGCAGCTTCATCCGCGCCCGGCGCGGGTAATCCATCAGGAACAGCGAGACGCGGTCGTTGGCGTCCACGTTGCCCTCGCTGACATGCTGCCTGTTGCCGCGGTAGTCGGCAAAGGCCAACGTATGATCGTCCAGAACCGTGAGGAAGCCGCGAGGTCCGCCGCGGTGCTGGATGTACGGCCAACCCGTCTCGAACACGGTGCCGAGATAAAAGGACGTTCGGCTGGTCACAAAGGCGATGTCGTCCTGGTTGAGTGGGCGGGCGCGTGCGCCATAGCCGCGGGCATACATTTCGGTGCTGCCGTCCGCCTCTTGCAGGGCCTTGACCCGTTTGGTGAACATGATGTCGTCGTAGCGTTGCATGGCTCAGATCCCTTGCCTGCCCGCATTTGCCGCAGGCAGGCTCGAGTTGGGGACTGAATGGTTCCAATGCAAGCGCATAGGCTAACCCGTCTGCAACAAGATCTGTTTCCAGACCGACGTCTCGTCAAAGAGCGTGAATTCCCGGCGGATCTTCGCAGGGGCCGCACCCAAGCTGCCGAACTCGGCGTGGCTGATCCCCAGCAAGTAGACCTCCGCCCCTGTTGGCGCCCCGAAATAGCCCCAGCCGTCATGCTTGCCATGCAGGCTCCACCGGATCGCGGAGCGTGGCGGCAGCGTTGGGTCCTCGCGCCCGATCTGGTGATCGATGGTGAATGTGGCATCGGGAAAGGACGCGCGCAGACCCATCCAGAAACGGTCCACCGGAGCCGTACCATGGCCCGTCTCGCCCCCTGGGTACTCTGACTGGACAGCGCGATCATATTCACCGGGGATCACCGCCATGTCGGCACCCATGATCCGCTCGAGAATACCCGCGTATTGCGCACCCCATGCGTTGTCGTTTCCGCGCCCCGTGTAGGGGCCGGGTTTGTCCGTGGCGGGGGTCAACGGGCGCACGCAGGCCTCCGGCCCGCCTTCGCGCGCGATCAGGTCGGCAGCGTAATCCCTGGCGTTCCAACCGATCTGGCGCACGATGGCCGTCTGATCGCGGATCAGCCATTCATCATTGATCTGGTCATTGATCGCGTGGCAGTCGGCGATGATGCGGTATTGCAGCTTCTTGCCCGACGCCTTGCCGTAGACCCCATCAGCGAGGTGCGTCGCCGTGCTCAGGATCCGGTGCGACGACAGCATCCCCTCCTCCGGCGTCCCGCTCCAGATCACATCCTCGCCCAGCAATTCCCGATCCGGAAACTCGGCCAGGGTCGCCATGGTCGCCCCGATGACCTTTTCATTGCCCACGACGACCGAGGCGGGCGACCGCACCACAATATCCGGGCTGTAATAGTGGTGTAGCGTCGCGATGCCGCGATCCTCCCAGATCTCCTTGGTGATGCCGATGATGTAGTCGGGGAAATCCGCCCAACGATTCGAAAAGCCCTTCATGAGGTCCATCCTTCGGGAATACGGGCCGAGCCGCGCAGGATGAGCGGGCCATCCAGCGCCACGCGGCGGGGTTTGGTGTCGGAATCGTTCAGGCGATCCATCAGGATATCGACGGCGGCCTGTGCCAGCCGGCCTGCGGGTTGGCGCACGGTAGTGAGATCGTAGCTGGGCCATGCCGACAGTGTCACGTCGTCATATCCCACGACGGACACGTCACCCGGCACGCCCAGGCCAAGCTCGAACCGCAGCACGTCCATCACGGCAAAGGCCATGTGATCGTTGGCGCAAAACACGGCATCGGGCCGGACCGGGCCACCAAACATCTCGCGCGCGACGACCTTGGCCTTGTCGAAGTCAAAGTCGCTGACACCGCGCGCGGACAAGCGCTTGCCCGCGCCGCTCAGACCCGCGAGAAACCCCGCCTCGCGGTCGCGCTGGGTCGACGCGCCTTCCCATCCGGCGATATGCGCAATCCGTTCGTGACCGCCAGCCACAAGGAAATCCGCCAGCTTGCGCCCGCCTTGATAATTGTCCGACGTGACCGCAGACAGCCGCGCATCGTCTTGCGTGCGGTTGAAAAGCACGATGGGAATGCCCGCCGCCTCGCACCGTTGGGTCAGGTCGTTGGACATGCCGACGCTCGCGGCGATGATCCCGTCCACCTGATAGTCCAGCAGCTCTTCCATCACCTCGTCCGCCTCGGTGACCGAGTTCGAGGCCATGAACACCAGCACGTGATAGCCCTGCTCCTGCAACAGACGGCTGAGCCGTTCGATGGCTTCGGGATAAAAGTGGTTCTCCAGATAGGCCACCAGCAGCCCGATGATCCGACTGCGCCCGGTGATCAGCCCACGGGCCAGCACGTTCGGGCGGTAGCCCAGTGCCGAGGCCGCCTGCCGCACCTTCTCGGCCGTGCGCTTGGACACCGACGCGCCGGGTGTGAACACACGGCTCACGGCCGAGCGGGACACGCCGGCCCGCGTCGCAACATCCAGCGCTGTGACCTTGTCTGGCATCAGTCGGCCGTCCAGCCTCCGTCGATCAGCATGTGTGTGCCCGTGACCATCGCGGATGCGTCCGAGGCGAGGAATTGGACGGCCCCCATGATATCGCTGACCTCGCCCACGCGCGGCAGCTTGATCTTGTCCATGATCCAGGCGTAGCGTTCCGGGTTCTCGAATGTTGCCGCGGTCAGCGCCGTGCGGATGAAGGTCGGACAGATCGTGTTGATACGGATCCCCGCCTTGCCCCACTCGATCGCCATGGCTTTGACCATCCCTTCGACACCGTGTTTGGTGGCGCAATAGACGCTGCGGTCGATCCCGCCCACATGACCCATCTGCGACGAGATATGGATGATCGAGCCGGGCTTGCCCGCCGCCATCAGCGCGCGTGCCGCATAGGTCGACAGGAAATAGGCGCTGCGCAGGTTGATGCTGACCACAGCATCAAAATCGTTCGGATCCGCGTCGATGGCGGGGCCGTGCCGCGCGAGCCCGGCGGAGTTCAGAACCACGTCGAAGGGCTGGGCGAACGCGGTCTGGACCGCGTCCAGATCCGTCTGATCAAGCGTCAGCGCTTCGGCGCTCCACCCTTCGCCCTGCATCGCGCTCACCACATCCGCCAGCACGTCACCGCGCCGCGCGGCACAGACAACATGCGCGCCAGCCTCGGCCAGCGCCACCGCACAGCCAAGGCCGATGCCGGACGACGCACCCGTTACCAGCGCGCGCTTGCCGCTCAGATCCAGCGGCGGTGTGCGAGGCAAGTCGGTCATGCGGCACGCCCCGTCTCGGGGTCGAAGCCCACCCGCGCCTTGTTGAACTCGCGCATCCGCGCCAGCACGTCCACGCCCAGCTGATCATACATGTGCAGCAGGTCCACCATCACCCAATTCTCCCGTATCAGACCACGCTCAAGCCGCCAGAAATCGAGGCTGCGCATGGCGATCTTCTTGTCCACCGGCGGCAGGCCCAACCATCCGCCATGCGACAGCGTCTGGTACATGTTGGGCCACCCGGTGACCGCAGCATAGTCGCGATCCCCGAAGAAGTGATAGACGATCTCATCCACATAAGCGCCCCGGTCCGGCATCGCGTTCAGGAACGGGATCTGGTGCCAGTTGCGAAAGCCCGCGATGCCGCGCCCCGTGCCGATGCCCGCCGGGCCGTACCATGTCATCCTGGGATGCCAAAACCGCTCCATCTCCATCACGTCGGGCCCACCCTGACTGGGGTGCCGCTTCATGTGTTCGAGCATATCGATGATATGCTGGCAGGTGGCCTGCCCGTGCTCGGCATCGTAAGGTCCGGGCACCAGCCCGTCACAGGTGGCGGGCCCGGGAACATGCCATTCGCGCCCCAGCGACGGCACCATCGGCCAGGCCCCGGCCTGCATCATGACCTCTGGTATGTCCCAGAGCGCCTGCATCTCGGTGATCTTGCCGCCCTCGCACCGGTAGAACTCGTGGAACCGCATGTGGACCAGGTGCCCGGTGGACGGAATGTCGAGCCAGGTTGCCGTGAACGTGCCCATGTAGAAACCGCCACACCCGACCCATGCGGCCCCGTCCGGCGTTGGCCCGGCCATCACGATGTGATCGCGCCGCTCCAGATCGGGGATGGCGCGCGCAAGCGGGGCATAGACCGCATCGACATAGGCATCCACGCCCACCGTCGTCTCGAACGGAAAGGCGAGGTGGAAAACCGCGTCCTCCGAACAGGCTGCACGCAACGCCGCCCGCACATCTTCGAGGTCGAAGTCGTACATCGCCGCCCGGACAGGGGCGAGCAGCGCCTTGTGATCCGTATGTGCGTCCGTCATGCCGCGCGTCCGTCAAGCTGCGCCAACAGATCGACACCCATCTGCTGGAACAGGTGTATCATGTCGACAAACACCCAGTTTTCCGTGAACTGCGCCCCGTCGCGTAACCAGAAATCCAGCCCCGACACCTCGATCGCCGCGCCCGAGGCCGCATGCCCAAGGTATGGTCCGCGATGATGCCCAACCACACCCATCGGGCCCGAGGCCGCCAGCATGCGCCCCTCGGCAAACAGGCTTTCGAGGTGCATGACCTTGCGGTCGGGAAAGGCATTCAGCCAAGGCTGCTGGTGAAATGTCTCGAATTCGGCGAGCGACAGGCACGCGCCGATGCCGCCCGGCCCGTACCATTTGACGTTGGGATGAAAGTAGCGCGCCATGCCCATGCTGCTCAGATCCGCCTCATCAAAGCTGTTGAGCCCGCCAAAGATGAAGTCGCGCCCGAACCGCAGGCTCTCGTCCGTTTCCGCCGCGTTCTGCGGGTCCATCAGGACACCGTCGAACCCGGTCGGCGCCGGGTACACATGCATCGCCCCGCGCGGACGTGGCAGCACCGGGTGGCCAATCTGATCGCACCAATCCACAAGGTCCCAGATCGTCTGGGCATGCGTCACCCGGCCCGCAGTGTCAAAGCGCAGGAACTCGCCCCACCGGATGCGCAGATCCGCATCGGTCGCAGGGATGCCGAACACCGGCGCCACCGCGCGCCCGGTGTAATAGCCGGTGCCTGCCACCCACCACGCACCGTCGCCGCTGCCGGCCTCCGAGGCATCGGATTGCCCGCCGGTAAAGATATGCGTCTGCCGCTGCAGATCCGGAAGGGCGGCGCGCAGCGGTGCGAACATCTCGGCCACAATGCCAGCGCCGCTCGTCTGCACGCCCACCGGCGCGGGCCCTTGCCACTGCGCCACAGCCTCCAGCATCGGCACGGCCGTTTCCGGCGCACGATCCAAGGCGGCCCAGAGATCCAGTGCCGCCTGCTTGTTCCGTTGATTGATATCGCTCACGTGGGCGATCCCTGTCTTTGTCCTGAAAAATCCTGGGGGGAGCGCAGCGGGGGACGAGCCCCCCTCCACACTTTGGTCCCCTACTCCGCGGCGTCCCGTGCGGGCGCACCTTCGCCATAAGGGACGTTGACACCGCCATAGCGCCGTACACGCAGGTTGCACTGCTCCGCGTGACCCACGAAGCCCTCCAGCATGCATAGCCGGGAGCCATAGGCACCGATCTCGGCGGCCGCTTCATCGGTCGTGACCTTCTGATAGGAATGTGTCTTGAGGAATTTGCCGACCCAAAGACCCCCGGTATACCGCCCGGCCTTTTTCGTGGGCAGCGTGTGGTTGGTGCCGATGACCTTGTCACCATTGGCCACGTTGGTGCGCGGGCCAAGAAACAGCGCGCCATAGCAGGTCATGTGCTCGAGAAACCAATCGTCGCGGTCGGTCATCACCTGCACATGCTCCGAAGCGACGTCATCGGCGACCTGCAACATCTCCTCGTAGGTGTCGCAAAGGATGACCTCTCCGTACTCCGCCCAAGATTTCGACGCCGTCTCCGCAGTGGGCAGAATTTTCAAAATTCTGTCCACCTCGCCGATCGTCTCTTCGGCCAGTTTGCGCGAGTTGGTGAGCAGCACCGCCGGCGAGTTGTAGCCATGTTCCGCCTGCCCCAAGAGGTCCGTGGCGCACATCTCGGCATCCACGGTCTCGTCCGCGATCACCATCGTCTCGGTCGGCCCGGCAAAAAGGTCGATGCCCACCCGGCCAAAGAGCTGGCGCTTGGCCTCGGCGACAAAGGCGTTGCCAGGGCCGACAAGCATGTGCACGGGGTCGATCGTCTCCGTGCCGATGGCCATCGCACCCACGGCCTGGATGCCGCCCAGCACGTAGATCTCGTGCGCGCCGCCCAGGTGCATCGCGGCGATCACCGCAGGGTTCGGTTTGCCCTGCCAAGGCGGCGTGGCGGCGATGATGCGCGGGACGCCCGCGACAGAGGCGGTGGCCACGGACATATGCGCCGACGCGACCATGGGAAACTTGCCGCCCGGCACGTAGCAGCCCACGGACTGGACGGGGATGTTCTTGTGGCCAAGGATCACGCCCGGCATCGTCTCGACCTCGATGTCCAGCATCGAGTCGCGCTGCGCCTGGGCAAAGTCGCGGACCTGCTGTTGCGCGAACTTGATGTCTTCGAGTGCGCGGGGGCTCAGCTCGGCCATCAGCGCGTCGATCTCCGCCTGGCTCAGGCGGAAACTCTCCGGGCTGTAATTGTCGAACTTCTCCGACAACGCGCGCACGGCGGCGTCGCCGCGCGTCTCGATGTCGCTCAGCGTCGCCTCCACGGCGGCGCGCACCTTGGCGTCGTCCTCGGCCCGTTCCGCTTCGGATTTCGCGGTTTTCAAATACTCAATCGTCATCGTCTCACCTCAGGTTTCGGGGCGCGGCGGGGTCTTTTCGCCGCGATCAAAGGCTTCCCAGCCCTCACCGTCGAACACATCGACGCCGAGCTGGGCCAGAACGTGGGGGAAGTCGACCATCACGTAATTGTCCGTGATCCGGCCGTCCTCGACCTTCCAGAAATCCATGTACCGGATCTCGATCCGTTTGCCGGTGGGGGCGACCGTCATGAAGGTGCCGGAGTGCGTGGCCTCCTGCCGGCCAAAGGCCGCGGCCCATTCCCCCATATACAGCCGCGCCTCATCCACGCAGACCTTGTCGGAGAATGCCGCCTGAAACGGGCGCTGCCAGTTGTCCTGAAACTGCTGCAGCCCGATTTTGGTGCCGCAGCCAGTGTTGCCCATCCAGCGGAAGGATTGCGCAAAGAATTGGCCGATATCGTCGATCCGGTGATCGTTGAGGCCATCCACCATGCCTTCGATCACTGCGCGGGTGGCGTCGGTTTTGTTCATGTCCGTGTCGCGGGTCAGCACGGCCTGTTCGGGTCGGGATCCTTTCATCGGATCATCCTTTCATCTGTCGGTTTCAATGGCATCGGAGACGTCCGGTACCACAACAGATAAAGTCCCGCGGCATGCGGTTCAGCGCCGGATGCCGCTGCATCCGGCCGGATCTTGACGCACTGCTCATCAGCCTTTGACCGCCCCGGCCGTGAGGCCCGACACGATCTGGCGTTGGAACACCATCACCAGCAAAAACAGCGGCGCCGTGATAGAGACCGCAGCCGCCACAGCCTCGACCTGGTCGGTCGTGGTGGTTTCGCGGTTGAAGTAGCCCGCGATGGCCGGGACCATCGTCTGGTTCTGCGCATCCAGCAGCAGCGACGTCACGAGAAAGTCGTTGTAGCCCAGCAGGAACGAAAAGAGGCCCGTGGTGATCACCCCCGGCCACATGACCGGCATGATCACGCGGCGGAACGCCTGGAAGTGCGAACAGCCGTCGACGCGCGCCGCCTCGTCCAGCTCGGACGGGATGTTCTGGAAGAATGACCGCAACATCCAGATGGTGAAGGGCTGGTTAATGGATACGAGCACCGCGATCACGGCCCAGGGTTGTCCATAGAGTGTCGGGCTCAGTTCGCCGAAGATGGGGCGCAGCAGCTCGGCGGAGTTGATGAACCAGGGCAGGTAACCCGCGACCAGCACCGAATGCGGCAGCGCCCGGAAGATAAGCGCCAGGATCAGGAGCCAGAACGCCAGGTTCGAGCCCGAGCGTGCCAAACCGTAGCCCGCAAGCGTGCCCACGGTGAGCGAGATGGTGACGACACCAGCCGTCACGATCATCGAATTCATGAAGTTGCGGTAAAATTCGTTCTCACCCCAGACAGCGGCATAGTGCTCGGTCGTCAGACCGATGACCGGATTGCCGAGGGGGCCAAGGATGCTGTTGATCACGCCAAAGACGGGCGGCAGCACACCGAAGAACAGAACCACGAACACGATGCCATAAACGGCGGCACCCACAAGCCAGCCCAGCACGATCAGGCCCGGCGGCGAAAACCGCGTGACCAGCTTGGGCAGGCCTGTAAAGGCCCAGCGGACCGCAAAGAACAGGAACGCGAGGCCAAGGATGATGTCGGGCACGCTCAGCCCGTTGCCCGCGGCCCGGGTCACAGGTCCAAAGATCACGTTGAGCGGGTTGGCGTCGAACGCATCGCGCGGTGACTTGAAGCTCATCACGGCGATCCAGACGATGGGGAACGCGGCAAGCAGACACCAGAAGGCAAGGAACGTGCCCGATGCGACCTTGAGCGACAGAGGCTGTGCGGTGGCTTTACTCATGTGCGGGTTCCCTTCGGCCAAACGGACATCAATGCGCGCTCCCCTTGTGATCGCGCCAGGTGCGGCGCAGCGGCAGGACCAGCAGGATCACGATCCCGATCATGGTGAGCATGGCACTGGCCGAGGCCCGGCTCACAGCCCGGTTGCCTGCGTCATCCGGCACCAGGAAGTCATAGGTCAGCCATTGCAGCGAGATCACATGCGCCTGGCTGCGGAACCCGACGATCTCTTCGAACACGCGGTAGCAATCCATGAGGTGGATCAGCGCGATAAAGATGATCAGCGGCATGAGATGCGGCACGATCACATGGGTCAACCGCTGCCAGCGTGTGGCACCATCGATGATGGCACTTTCCAGCGTGTCCATGTTCACCGTTTGCAGGCCCGCATAAAAGATCACAAAGGCAAAGGGCGCCACATGCCAGACGCGGTAGAAATACATCAGCAGCTCGATCGTCCAGGCCTGGGCGAACATCGCGATGTCCTGGCCTGTCCAGCGTTCCAGCGCCGCCGTCAGGATGCCGTCCCCGACAAAAAGCCAGTAGATCGACAGCGAGCCGATCACGGGCGTGATGATGAACGGCAGCAGTGAGATAAAGATGACAGGGCCGCGCAGGGATTTCGCGGCATTGTTGACCGCAAGCGCAATGGCGAGCCCCACACCGATCACGAGCGGCAGCGTGATGAGCGTGAACATGAGCGTAAAGCGCAGCGCCTTCCAGAAGTCGATCTGCCAGATTGCGCCAAAGTTCGCACTGCCGATCGCGGCCCACACCTTGTCCATCTGCAGGACGTTTTGGTAGCTTTGCAGCCCAACCCATTCCGTCGTGGTGATCGTCTTGCCCGTTTCCTCGTCGATGACGGGGATGGTTTTCAGCTCGGTTGTGCAGGTCTGGGTCAGAAAGCCCGGTGTGCAGGTCTCGACCTCGACCTGTTGCACTACGGGCTGCGTGATCTGGAAACTTTGCAGAAACACGGACACCAGCGGTGCCGCGATAAACAGGAGCATCATGAACACCGACGGGGCCACGAACCAGAAGAAGGTCTTGAACTTCATGCTGCGCTCCTTTGCGCTTGGGCGGCGACATGGCCGCCGATCTGCCAGCCGATCATCATCGACGGCGCATTTGTGTTGGCGGTGGTGATGCGCGGCATCACGCTGGCATCCGCAACCCACAGGTTTTGCGTGCCCTTGACCGCGCCTTGCGCATCAAGCGGGCCGCCCAAGGCCACTGTGCCCACAGGATGATACGCCGTGCCCGCGCGCATGCGGATCGTCTCGCGCAGCGCATCGCCGGTGGTGTCCTCTCCGGGGAAGACTTCTGGCGCGCGGCGCCGTCCGAACTTGGCCGTGGCGAGGATCTGGCGCAAGCGCGTGACGCCCGTGACCATCATGTCGAGGTCTCGGTCGTCACCAAAGAGGTTCAGATCGATCAGCGGCGCAAAAGGGTCGCGGCCCATCCGTAGCTGCCCGCGCGAGCGCGGTTGGCACAGGCACACATCGGCAAAGTACCCGGCGCCCCAGATGATGCTGCGCCCTTGCCATCCCATGAGGAAGGGCAGGAAATGCGTCTGGATGTCGGGCGCATCCCCGCCCGAGACGTTGTAGAACGCGCCGGCCTCGACCGTGTTCGAGGTCAGCCGGCCCTTGCGCGACAGAAACCAGCGAAATGGCGACAGCGCCCATGCCGGCAGTTGCGCCAGCGTGAGGCCATAGCCGGATCCGGCCCCCTTGAAATGCAGGCCAAAGCCCGGATGGTCGTGCAGGTTCGCACCCACCCCCGGCGCGTCCTGGCGCACCGCGATCCCCGCGGCCTGCAGATCGGCACCCGGGCCGATGCCGGAGCGCATGAGGATCATCGGGCTTTCGATACTGCCTGCGGACAGGACCACACCGGCGCGCGCCGCCAGGGTGCGCCCATCGCGCAGCTCGACACCGGTGGCCCGCGCACCCTCGAAACGGATACGCGCCACCTCGGCGCCCGTCAGCACCGCGGCACCCGACCGGCGTAGGAACCCATCCGCCGCCGACCAGCGCGCGCCGTTTTGCATATTGCAATGAAAGACGCCTGCGCTTTGTCGCTCCGGGCTGGGCGGTGCGCTTGGGTCATTGGCGGGAAACACGCCGCCAAAGGCTTCGGAGAGCGGATGCGGATGCGGCAGACGCACAGGCTTCATCCGCGCCTCGACCGCATCAAACGCGCGCCACACCGTGGCGCTGTCCCATCCCGGCAGACCCCATGCGTCGAAATCCGCCCGGCAGCCACGGAACCAGACCATGGAGTTGATCGACCCCGACCCGCCCAGCATCTTGCCCCGCGGCACGGACACGCGGCGCCCCCCGGCCGAGGCCATCGGCACCGTCGCCCGTTTCCAGTTCCTGCGATCAGACCGCAGCAGGTTGACCAGGGCAAAGGGCACCTTGACCCGGATGTCCCGGTCTGACGGCCCCGCCTCGATCACAAGCACGGATGCGCCCGGTCGTTCAGCAAGGCGCGCGGCCACCGCGCACCCGGCAGAGCCACCGCCCACCACGATATGATCGAATTCAGTTTGCATCTGTCCCCCGGTTGGATGGGCTGGCCAAAGCGCGCTTTGGCCAGCCCGATTGGATGTTACTCCAGCACGCCCGCTTCCTTGGCGGCTGTGGTGTAGGCCTCATCAATGGCGACAAGCGTCGCCTGCGCGTCACGCTCGCCCGTCAGGAATGCGGGCAGTTCGTTGCCCAGGGCGGTGTGCAGCAGACCCATCTGCGTGGTCGACGGATAGGGGGGCGGTGCGGGGTTGGCGGTTGCTGTCGCAATCGCGCCCTGCGCCAGATCGCCCGGCACATAGCCGTTCACCAGCCAGATCGCCGCCTCGTTGGCGCCGGTGACCATGTCCGCATCCAGGCCTTCCATCGCCAGGCGGAAGGCGGCATCCGCCTCTTCGTCCGAGATGTTGGCCGCGATCACGATCCCGTCCCACCACAGTGTCGTGGCAGGCGCGTTGCCGGCGACAGCCATCGGCGCGGCGGCCATCTTGACCTTGCCCACCACCTGGCTCTCGTTCTCATCGTTCATCGCACCGGCGCGGCTGGCCCACAGGTTCGCCATGGCGATCTTGCCCTGCTGGAACTGCTGCTGCACATAGGTGGAATCGCTGACGAGTACCTCTGGATCGGTGTAGTCCAGCGTCTTTTTCATGGTGGCGAGCGCCTGCATCCCGGCGTCCGAGTTCACCGCGGTGGTGTTGTCATCGTTGAAGAATGTCCCGCCGAAGCCTGGATACATGTTCACGAATTCCTGCGCGAGGTTCCAACCCGACTTCATGGTGGCCCCGATGGGGTGATCCACGACGCCCGCTTCCTTGATCTTGTCCGCGGCGGCAAACACCTCGTCCCACGTGGTGGGCGTCTCGATGCCCAGATCGCTCAGGATGTCCTCGCGGTACATCAGGTGCTGCGTGTTCACCATCATGGCCACGGCCATGATCTGACCGTCAACGCGGATCAGTTGGTTGGGCGACAGGTTCTGACCGTATTTGGCAACCAGATCGTCCAGCGGACGGATCGTGCCGGCATTCAGCAGCGGCGTGATCGTGCCGTTCGACACGCCACCGATCTGGTAGAGCGACGGATTGGCTTCGAATGCCGCGGGCTGCTTGGTACGGAATTCTTGGTCCAGCTCGGCTTGGAAGTTACCGCACTCGGACATCGCATCCGTCACGGCTTTCCACGCTTCAAAGCCCGCGCTCAGCGATTTCAACGGCACCTCGTTTTCATAGGAACACGAGGCAAACGCCGCCGTCCCCATAAGCGAGACTGCGCCCGCAAGTGCCAGTTTCTTCAGATACATATGCAAACTCCCTGTTGCGTTTTGGGCGGTTGGTGCATCTTGCAAGACTGCACCGGCCGCCGGATTGGCCCGCGCGCAGGCGCGCAGGCAGACCTCAGGCGAGACGCTCGCCGGAAGAACTGTCGAAGGCGTGGCAGATGCCCGCCGGAATGGAGAAGGAAACGGAATCGCCGATCTCGGCCCGGAATTCCTTGTGCGCCTTGACAGAGACAAGCTGTCCGCCCGCGCGCACCGTCAACATGGTGGCATCCCCCAAGAGCTCGATCGTGTAGATCGGCGCGGTGATCTGGCCATCGGCGCCGGAAATGGCCGCATCCTCGGCCCGGAACCCGAGCGTCACCGGGCCATCGGGCCCATCGAGGCCGGAAATGGTGACATTGTCACCCGTGAACGTGCCGCCGGACATCGTGCCATCCATCAGGTTCATCGCCGGAGAGCCGATAAAGCTTGCCACAAACGTGTTGGCCGGCCGGTCGTAGATTTCCGTGGGCGTGCCCACTTGCTGGACCTTGCCCTGCTTCATCACCACGACGCGGTCGGCCAGCGTCATCGCCTCGATCTGATCGTGGGTCACATAGACGGTGGTCACCTTCAACTCGTGGCTGAGGTTCTTGATCTGGGCACGGGTGGACACACGCAGCTTGGCGTCGAGGTTCGACAGCGGCTCGTCCATCAGAAACACGTTGGGTTCACGCACGATGGCGCGGGCCAGCGCAACGCGCTGCCGCTGCCCCCCGGACAGCTCGGCGGGCTTGCGGTGCAGGAAGTCATCCAGCTCGACCATCGCCGACGCACGGCGGACCCGCTCGTCATGGCTCGCCGGATCGACCTTGCGGACTTTCAGCGGAAAGCGGATGTTCTCATAGACGTTGAGGTGCGGGTAGAGGCCATAGGACTGAAACACCATCGCCACGTCGCGGTCCTTGGGGTCAAGGTCATTGACCCGCTTGCCGTCGATGACGATGTCGCCATCCGTCGCGTCCTCGAGCCCCGCGATCATCCGCATCGTCGTAGTCTTGCCGCAACCCGACGGGCCCAGCAAAACGAGGAATTCCTGATCGGCGATGGTCAGATCGAAATTGTCGACCCCGACAAAGCTGCCCCACCGCTTGTTGATATTGCGAAGTTGTATCTCGGCCATGGCGTCCCCCTGATCTATTCACGGTAAGGGCGAGGTTGCCGCTGAGGCAAGAGATTTTTGCACACGTGTGCAATTTGGCTGCCGAAACGTTTTCCGACACGGAAAACGGCACTGAAATCGACACGATTTCAGGCACTTCGCACAAGCGTTGAGCTGGATGACAGGATTTCGTGTCGAAATCCAGCCGGAAACCGTGTCGGTTTCCGCCCCGTTCACAGCTTTAGAAAAACGCCTGCAGGCCGGTTTGCGCCCGGCCGAGAATCAGCGCGTGCACATCATGCGTGCCCTCATAGGTGTTCACCGTTTCGAGGTTCATCATGTGCCGCATCACCTCGAACGCGCCGCTGATTCCGTTGCCGCCATGCATGTCGCGCGCGTGGCGCGCGATCTCCAGCGCCTTGCCGCAATTGTTGCGCTTGACGATGGAAATCATCTCAGGCGCCGCCTCTGCCGCGTCCATCAGTCGACCCACCTGCAGCGAGGCTTGCAGACCCAGCGCAATCTCCGTTTGCATGTCCGCCAGCTTTTTCTGAAACAGCTGCGTCTGCGCCAGCGGTTTGCCGAATTGCTTGCGATCCAGCCCGTATTGGCGGGCCGCGTGCCAGCAATATTCCGCCGCCCCCATCGCACCCCAAGAAATGCCGTAGCGGGCCCGGTTCAAGCACCCGAACGGCCCCTTGAGGCCCTGCACATCCGGCAGCAGGGCATCCTCGCCAACCGCAACATCCTGCATCACGATCTCGCCGGTGATCGAGGCGCGCAGGCTCAGCTTGCCCTCGATCTTGGGCGCGGACAGTCCCGCCATCCCTTTCTCGAGCACAAAACCGCGGATCTTGCCGCCATGCGCCTCGGACTTGGCCCACACCACAAACACATCGGCGATGGGCGCGTTGGAAATCCACATCTTCGCGCCGTTCAGCGCATAGCCGTCGTCGGTCTTTTTCGCGACCGTCTTCATGCCCGCAGGATCGGACCCAGCATCCGGCTCGGTCAGGCCAAAACAGCCAATCCACTCGCCCGACGCCAGCTTGGGCAGATATTTCCGCCGCTGCGCTTCCGAGCCGTAGGCGTAGATCGGATAGATCACGAGGCTCGATTGCACCGACATCATCGACCGGTAGCCGCTGTCGATCCGCTCCACTTCGCGCGCCACCAGACCGTAGGCGACGTAGGATCCGCCAAGGCCGCCGTATGCCTCGGGCAGGGTCACGCCGAGCAGCCCCATCTCGCCCATTTCGCGGAAAATGTCGGGATCGGTCACCTCATCGGCAAACGCCTCGACCACCCGCGGTGCAAGCTTTTCCGACGCATAGGCGGCGGCGGATGCCTCGATCATCCGCTCATCCTCGGTCAGTTGCGCTGACAGGCGGAACGGATCGGCCCAATCAAAGCTGCCCAGATCAGGCGCATCCTTGGGTTTCAGGATCTTGGCTTCGACGTTCATGGCAACCTCCCGTGCACCGCGGCGTTGCGCATAGGGTAGCTGGCCTGCCCAGATGTGCAATGCCAGACCGGTCCGGTCTGATTGAGGCAAAGCACCGCGCCCCTGCCCAATTGCTGCCCCATTTCCGCCCCAATTCCTGACCATAAGACACTCATACGATTCTGTCCGACGGGTGGGGACCTGAGGAACCAAGGAGTGCTGCCATGAAGCGCGCAATTTTTATCGGGACGGCGGTGTCCGTGCTTAGCCTTGCCACAACGGCAATCGCGGCCGAGCATGATATCCTCATCCTGCCCGACACGTATTTTCCGGAAACCACCTACCTCGAACCCGGTGACACCGTGAAATTCATCAACGTGTCCGAAGACGAACATACGATCATCGCGGCCAACGAAGCGTGGACAATCGGCCCGCTCGCGCCCAATGGCGAATATCTGCTGTCCGTCGATTCCGAGATCGAGCGCACGTTCCACAACGCAAATGCCATCAACTCCGATGGCACCTACGCGGTGACGGGCGACATCAGCTTTGACGCGGCTCCGGTGGACTGAGCCTTCGGGCTCAATCCTCGTTCGGTTCGATCAGCTCGGGTCCGGTCGCGCGGTTTGAGTTGACCGCGCGCGACACCCGATGCCAGCGCAGCGCATCTTCGGGGGCGGCACGCATGAGGCGTGCGGCCCCTTTGCCCTGCTCGCCCAACCACAGGCCGATGTCCTCAGGCTCCAGGACCACCGGCATACGGTGATGAATGGCTGACATGGGTTTATTGGCTGCGGTGGTGACAATCGCAGCCGTCCGCAGCGCCGGATCCTCCGATCCCTTTGCGCTCCACGCTTGCCAGACCGCGGCAAAGGCCAGCGGTGCGCTATCCGTGCGCGTGATGTACCAGGGCAGCCGCGCCTCCCCATCCCGCGTCCATTCATAAAATCCGCTGGCCAGGATCACCGCGCGCCGTTCACGACACGCGGCGCGAAAGGCAGGCTTTTCCGCAATGGTCTCCGCCCGCGCATTGATCAGCAGCGGCCCGTCATTCGGAGCCTTGTACCAATGGGGCAAAAACCCCCAGCGCATCTGACCCAGCTGCCGCACCCCGGCATCCGACCGGATCACATGCACCGCATTGGTCGGGCAGACATTATAGTTGGGCACATCCGGCAGATCGTTTGCGGGCACAGCCGCAAACAGCTGCGCCATCGCATCCGACGGCAAGGTCACCGAAAATCGCCCACACATGGCTTGAGGCTACCGCGCGCAGGGACAATGCAAAAGGTGGAAAGGCGCACCAATTCGGTCCGCCGGCCCCCCGACGTAAAAAAGGCCCGGAGCGCGTCCGGGCCTGTCTGTTCAAGTCGGGCGAACCGCCTTACTTCGCCGTGATGCGACCGTCGGTGTAAGGCGTGAACGGCCCTTGTTCGGCCAGATAATCCGCTGTCACATCGGCAAGGTCGGGACCAAAGTCATAGGCGTTTTCCGCATCCACGAACATGGCATAACCGTCCCCACCATTGCGGACATAGTTGTTGCTCACCACGCCATAGACCTTGTCCATCTCGATGGGCGCACCGCCCACCATCACGTCGCTCACCCGCTCGCCTGCGGGTTTCGAGGCGTCAAAGGCATAGCTCATGCCCGCCACCTGCGGAAAGCGGCCCGCGCCATCCTCGATCTGACCCACACCGTTCTCAAGGGCGGCCACAATGGCCGAACCCGTCACCTGGAAGGTCGACAGCGTGTTCTGAAACGGCAGCACCGTCAGCACTTCGCCCATGGTGATCTCGCCCGCATCGATCGAGGCGCGGATGCCGCCGCCATTCTGGATCGCAATCTCGATCCCCTGGTCGGCCACGCGGTCCAGCATCGCATCGGCGATCAGCGACCCCATCGGGCACTCCATCGCCCGGCAGACGTCGCGCCCGCCCTCAATCGCTTCGGCCGCTTCGGCCACCACACGCGTCTTCATCTCTTCGATGGGCGCGCCCATTTCCGCGATACGCGCGATGAATGCGGCATCCGGCTCGACCGAGGAATCGAGCAGCATCGGATCGCCCGAGGACGCGGTCACATTGCCGCCGTCATCAAAGGTCACGGTCAGGTGCCCCAGATATTTGGTGTAGGCATAGGCCTGCGCCACTGGCGTGCCACCCACCATGGTGGGATAAGCGGGCGTCTCGGCGTCATCATTCGTCATCAGCGTGTGGCTGTGCCCGCCGATCACCACGTCGATGCCTGGCACGGCCTCGGCAATCGCCAGATCCTTGTTCAGGCCCACATGGTTCAGCGCAATGATGATGTCCACGCCCTCGTCTTCGAGCGTGGCGACATCCGCCGTCAGCGCCTCGATCTCGTCCTGAAACACGACATTGGGGCCGGGCGATGACGTCTCGACCGTGTCCGTCGCCAGCGCCGAAATCACGCCGATCTTCTTGCCGCCCACCTCGAGCACCACATGGTTCTGCACACGCTCTTTCAGCAGATCGGAAGACGACAGATCGAGGTTGCCCGAGATCACGGGAAAGCTCACCGCGTCGATGAATTCGGCCAGCTTGGGCGGGCCATCGTCAAACTCGTGGTTGCCGACCGCCATCGCGTCATAGCCAATCGCTTCCATGAACTCGGCCTCGGCCGCGCCCTTGTAGGTGGTGTAGAACAGCGACCCCTGGAACGGGTCGCCCGCGTCCAGCACCACGACGTTCTGGTTGCCGAGCGACGCCTTCTTGGCGTCAACGGCGGCTTTGACCCGCGCCACGCCGCCAAAGCATTCGCCCTCAGCCTCACCCTCGGCATTGCAGGTCGAATCAAAGCGATTGATCGATTCGATCCGGCTGTGCATGTCGTTGGTGTGCAGGATGTGCAGCGTGTATTCGGCCGATGCCATTCCAGCGCTCAAGGCCAGCGCCGCCGTTCCCATCAGAAGTCGGGTCATTCGGTATCTCCCATCTTGATTATGACAGTTACGTGACAGCATTCGCGAAGATGAGTCAAAGCCGTTCATACCCCTCCGGGATAAAGTCGGTGTGACAGCGCCCACTTGACCAGCGACTGGGCGTTCGGCATCAGGACACCCATGCTGATTTACAAGATTTTCCGCGCTCCCGAATGGGCCGCGCTGCGCGCAAACGGCCAGACGCCGGGCGCGCCGATCGATGTGGCCGACGGCTATGTACACCTCTCCACCGCCGCGCAAGCGGCCGAGACGGCGGCCAAACACTTCGCGGGACAGGATGACCTCTTTCTGCTCGCGGTTGAGGCGGACGGGTTGGGCGACGACCTCAAATGGGAAGTGTCGCGCGGCGGCGCCGAATTCCCCCACCTCTACCGCGAGATGCGGATTGCCGACGTGCACTGGGCCCAGCCCCTGCCGCTGGTGGACGGCGTTCACCAATTCCCCGCGGGTGCCGGGTTCTGATGGATCACATCGACCCGACCCGCGCCCAGTTCGACGCGTTCAAGGGGCTCGACCGCGACCAGCCCATCGAGATGCTGAACCTCGTGGCCTTCAACGATCTTGCCAACTATCCCGGCGATCACGACCTGGCCCGCGACGGGCTGAGCGGCGCGCAGGCCTATGCGCTCTATGGCACACAGTCCGCGCCCGTTCTGGCGCGTGTCGGGGGCACGATCTTGTGGCGTGGGCGGTTCGAGGCCATGGTGATCGGCCCCACGGATGAGGCCTGGGATGCCGTCTTTATCGCGCGCTACCCCACCGCGCACGCCTTTCTCGCCATGGTGTCGGACCCGGACTATGGGCAGGCCGTGGTCCACCGGCAGGCCGCTGTGCGGACCTCGCGCCTTATCCGCTGCGCCCCGCAAGACCGAGGGGCCGCGTTCGGATGAAGCAGATGCTCGAACAGATCGGCACCCGCGCCCTGCGCCGCCTCGATCCGGAAACCGCCCATGGCCTCGCGCTCAGGGCCCTGCACAGCGGCATCGTCACCCTGCCCGGGCCGGTCACCAGCCCACGTCTCAAGACCGGCATTGCAGGCCTCGACCTGCCCAACCCTGTGGGCCTCGCTGCGGGTTTCGACAAGAATGCGACCGCCATCGACCCACTCTCGCGCGCGGGCTTCGGCTGGCTGGAAGTTGGGGCCGCCACCCCCCTGCCCCAGCCCGGCAATCCCAAACCGCGCCTGTTTCGCCTGACCGAGGACGCGGCGGCCATCAACCGCTTCGGCTTCAACAATGACGGGATGGAGGCCATCGCAAGCCGCCTCGCCCAGCGCCCGGCGGGCATCCCCGTCGGCCTGAACCTCGGCGCCAACAAGGACAGCGCCAACCGGGCCGAAGACTTCGCCCGCGTGCTCCAGCACTGCGCGCCCCATATCGACTTTGCGACCGTCAACGTCTCGAGCCCCAACACCGAGAAACTGCGCGACCTGCAAGGGCCCATGGCCCTCGCTGCCCTGCTCGACGGTGTGATGCAGGTGCGTGGTGACATTCCCGTCTTTCTCAAGATCGCGCCTGATCTGTCCGATCAGGACCTCGCCGATATCGCCAAAGTGGCCGAGGACGCGCGCGTGCATGCCATCATCGCCACCAACACGACGCTCGACCGTACCGGCCTGACCAGCGTACATGCGGGCGAAGCGGGCGGGCTGTCGGGCCAGCCCCTCTTTGACAGATCGACCCAAGTGCTCGCCCGACTGCACCGCCTGACCGGCATCCCCCTCATCGGCGTCGGCGGGATCGCCAGTGCAGACCAGGCCTATGCCAAGATCAAGGCGGGGGCGTCCGCCGTCCAACTCTACACTGGTCTCGTCTATGGCGGCCTGAGCCTCGCTGCGGACATCGCGCATGGCCTCGATGCCCTGCTCGAGCGGGATGGCTTCGCCACCGTGGCCGAGGCGGTTGGCACCGCAACCTGATCCATCTTCGTCCTGCAGGATGAACTCCGGGGGTCCGCAGGCTGGCCCCCGGCCCCTCAGGCGGCCCCACGCTCCAACGCCGGATACCGCGCAGCGAGGGTCACACCACGCGCCGCGAACGATATCAGGATGGCCGCCCACAGCCCGTGATTGCCCATGATGGGCAACAGCGCGACCACCGCCAGCCAATAGATCACGAACGAGATCACCATCATGTTGCGCATGTCCCGCCCACGTGCCGCCCCGATGAATATCCCGTCGAACATCCAGGCCGCACATCCGACCACGGGGGCGGCCACCATCCACAAAAGATACGTGCGCGCCTCGGCCTGCACATCGGCATCCTTTGCCATCAGGTCGATCAGCCACGGGCCCGCCAGCCAGAACCCGATCGCGCACACGACGCACACCACCATGCCCCACAGGCTCGTCATCAACGCCGATTGGCGCACCCGTTCCGGATCGCGCCGCCCATAGGCGCGGGCAATCAACGTCTCGGCGGCAAAGGCAAAGCCGTCCATGCCGTAGGCGGTGATATACATGAACTGGATCAGCACCTCATTGGCCGCCAGCGTCACATCCCCGAACCGCGCCCCGATAAAGACAAAGCTGGAAAAGATGATCATCAGCATGGCCGAGCGCAGCAGGATATCGGTGTTGAGCAGCGCCATCCTGATCAGCTTCGCGCGCTCGAACACACGCGGCCAGGCACGCCACGCGGGCCGGTCGAACGCCCGACGACAGAGCCACAGGCCGACCGCGGCGCCCACGACTTCCGATATTGCGGTGGCAATCGCGACGCCCGCCACGCCCCAGCCAAAGCCGAGGACAAACAGGAAGTTCAGCGCGATGTTCAGCCCGTTCATGATCAGCTGGACCCAGAACACGCCGCCCGTCCGCTCCATTGCCACCAGCCAGCCGGTCAGCGCATAGACCGCGATCGCCGCCGGGGCCGTCCAGATGCGGATGGTGAGGTAGGTCTGCGTCAGCCGCTCCACCTCGTCACTCGCGGGCGACAGGGCAAAGGCAGCGAGAAAGATCGGCCATTGCAGCACCACCAGCAGCAGACCGCCCGCCGCCGCCACCAGCAGTGCCCGCGTCAGCCAGGCCGACACTTCATCGTCATCGCCCGCACCTGCGGCCTGCCCCACCAGGCCCACGGTGCCCATGCGCAGGAACCCAAAGATCCAGTAGACGCTGGTCAGGATGATCGCCCCCATCGCCACCGCCCCGATGGGGGCGGCCTCGCCCAACTGTCCGACAACGCCGACGTCCACCGCGCCCAGCAGCGGCACCGTGGCGTTCGACAGCACGATGGGCAGCGCGATCTTGAGGACCCGCCGGTGCGTCAGCGGCTGCGGGGATGCGACACCGCTCACCGACGTTGCGGCATCACGAAATGCCCTGTGCCTTGGGCAAACAGCTTGCCGCGATTGTCCTGCCACGCCTCGACATGCACGCTTGCATAGCGCCGCCCGGCCCGGTTCACCCGCGCTCGTGCATAGGCGTCCCGCGGCAGGCCCGAACGCAGGTAGTCGACCGTAAAATCCACCGTCTTGGGCAGCCGCGGCAGGGGCGCCACGCCGCCGGGATCGAAATCCAGTGCGCCGCTCTCGATGTCCTCCCATAAATACGCCCAGCTCAGCGTGATGATCGCCGTCTGCTCGAGGAACGCCGCCGTCACGCCCCCATGCAAGGCGGGCAGCAGCGGGTTGCCGATCAGCTTGTCATCATAGGGCAGGATGCCGGTCAGTTCATCTCCCCGCCGATCAAAGCGCAGACCGAGATATTGGATATACGGCACACCGCCCACCAGGGCCTGCAACGCCGCATCGCGCCGCTGCTTGACCACTTGCACAGGTTCGGGCCGCTTCATCGCACACCCTCCACCGTGAACGCGCCCGTGGCCTTGGCCACAGGGTTCTCGCGGTCATCATCCCAGGCGGTGGCCTGCACAAAGGCGACCGACCGGGTCACGTGATAGCAGGTCGCCGTCGTCTCCAGCGCCTGTCCGGGCGTGGCCGCGCGCATGTAGTCGATCCGCAGATCCAGCGTTGCCGTGCCCCCGCCATTGCGCGGGTGGCACATCACCGCCGCGCCGCAGCACGTGTCCATCAGCGCCGACACCGCACCGCCGCTGATCACCCCCGTGTCGGGGTCGCCCACCAGCCGCGTGTCATAGGGCATGGCAATCGTCGCCTCCCCCTCGCCGATGCGCACCAACGACATGCCAAGATCACGGGAATGCGGGATCGCCTCGATAAACTGGCGCGCCCGCTTGGTCTGTTCCGTCATCATCCCGGCCCTTTCCCCTTTGCCCACCGTTATGTGGCCCCCGCCCCCGGGCGGCAAGCACCAGTTGCGCGGGACCGTTCCGCCGCTTAGGCTTTGATCAGGGAGAGAGAGAACACGATGGCCGACGACCGTTTGAGCTTTAAGCAGATGTGCGCCGAGTTTGACGTAACGCCCCGCACATTGCGTTATTACGAGTATATCGAACTGCTGCAGCCCGACCGCGAGGGGCGATCCCGGTTCTACGGCCCCCGCGAATGCGCCCGGATGAAGCTGATCCTGCGCGGCCGCAAGTTCGGCTTTCAGCTCGAAGACATCCGGCAATGGCTGATGATCTACGAAAACGAAGGGACCGAGGCGCAGATGCGCGCCTGGATCGACCTTGCCGACAGCCAGCTGAACGAACTGGATGACCAGCGCCGCCAACTGGACGAGGCGCGCGCCGAATTGCAAAGCCTGCGCGACAGCGTGGCCAACGACCTCGCGCGCTAGCCAGTCAGGTCACCGACAGGGTGGCGCATTTTGCCAGATGGTTGATCTGCTGGCTGGTGCTGCCCTGCACCAGTGATCCGATGCTGCCAAGGCCCCGCCGCCCCGTCACGATCAGGTCGGCGCCCACCTCGTCCGCACAGGACACGATCCGCTCGGCCGGATCACCCTGGTCGGTGCGCGCGTCCGCTATGCTGCATCCGCAGGTCTCGGCGACGGATGTGGCGCGCTTGACGATCTCTTGGGCCGCCGCGACGACCTCTGCGTGGTCCGGCATGGTCGTGACCGCGTGATAGCCCGCCACGGCCCCCATCGCAAAGGCAACGGTATGGGGCTGCGGCGTGTGGACCAGATACAGGGCGCTGTCATATTTGCCGGCGAGATCGCACGCCATGCGCACCGCATTGTCCGAAATCTCTGACCCATCGACGCCGACGACGATCTTGCTGAACATATCTGATCCTCCTGCTGAGTGTGGCAGGAACCTTAGCCGGTCACGGACACGGCGACATTGACATACGTCAACCGGGCCCATGGGCGGACACGCGCCGGGGTTAAGCGTACCGAAACCCAAAACATAATATGGAGATGACAGACCACGGCCAACCCGGCATGATCGTATGGTCGCCCCTGCCAAAAGGATGCCGCCATCGTGCCCGCCCTGACACAGCTGCTGCGCCGCGCCTTGGTCTGCCTCATGTTGACCGCTGCGGTATTGAACCCGGCCATAGCCGGCGCGCAGGACATCCGCGTCTGGGTCTACCACAACTTCCCGCCATTCATCGTGGACGAGGATCGGCGCACCGGCCTGTCCTACGACCTCGCTGCACTGCTCACCGAGCGGTCGGATGGGCGCTACCGCTTCATCGTCTCCGTCCTGCCCCGGCAACGGCTCAACCTCAAGATTGCCGACGACGTGCCCGGTATCGTGCTGTGGGCCAACCCGGCCTGGTTTGGCGATGCCGAGCAGACCCGCTTTGGCTGGACGGCACCGGTTCTCAATGACCGCAACGACGTCATTTCGGCCGCGCAGGTTCAGCTGGAATATGACGGGCCGCAATCGCTGGCCGGCCAAACCCTCGTCGGCGTCGAAGGACACCGCTATCCCGGCGTGGATTCGCTGGTCGACGACGGCGTCGTGACCCGCGTCGACGTTACCAGCGAAGAGGCGGTTTTGCACTTTATCGCAAGTGCCCGGGGCGACGTCGCCATCATCGCCAGCTCCGCCGCACGCTACTATGTCCGGGCGATGGCGCTCGACGGGGCCGTGCATTTTTCGGAGCCGGTGCACTCGCAATATCAACGCAGCATTCTGGTTCAGCCGCAACTGGAGCCGGTGCGTGACTATATAGATCAGGCGCTTGCACAGATTCGTCTGACCGAGCAGTGGCGCGGCATTGCCGATGCCTACGGATTGCCCCCCGAACAGCTGCCCTGACCGACCCGCGCGCACCGCTCTGTGCGCTTGACGCACTTCACAGCCACGTCAACCGATCAAATGACGTAACGTTGGTTTACGTCAACGTTACGATCCTGTTGCATCCGTGCGATGCTATGGCCATGTCCTGCCCACAACGGGATATGCGAGTGATCCGATGAGCGACAAAACGATGACCATCCGCGAAATGTGCGACGCCTACGACGTCACCCCGCGCACATTGCGATTTTACGAAGCCAAAGAGCTGTTGTTCCCCATCCGCGAGGGTCAAAAGCGCCTGTTCACCAAGCGCGACCGCGCGCGCCTCAAGCTGATCCTGCGCGGCAAGCGCTTTGGTTTCAGCCTCGAGGAAATTCGGCAGCTGCTGGACCTGTATCACATGGGCGACCAGCAGCAGACTCAACTGGCCCGCACCTACGAGATTGCCCGCGACCGGCTCGAGGATATGGAACGCCAGCGCGATGAGCTGACCGAAGCCATCGACGACCTCAAGGCACAACTCAAATGGGGCGAGAAAATGATCGCCTCGATGAACACCACGAAAAAAGCCGCCGAATAAGCGCGCCTGATCTAGGGAGAGAGACCATGCCCAGCTATACCCCCCCCACCAAGGACATGCAGTTCATCCTGCACGAGATGCTGAATGTCACCGCCTCCGACATCCCCGGCTATGACGAGCTCGAGGCGGATTTCACCGCCGCCATCCTCGAAGAAGCCGGCAAGCTCACCTCCGAAGTGCTCGCCCCGCTGAACGTCGTGGGCGACAAGGAAGGCTGCCGGTTGGAAAACGGCGTGGTCTACACCCCCACAGGCTTCAAGGACGCGTTCGAACAGGTCAAGGAAGGTGGCTGGACCGGTCTCGACATGCCCGAAGAGTTCGGCGGCCAGAACATGCCCTACCTGATGGGCACCGCCGTGGGCGAGATGTTCTCGTCCGCCAACATGGCCTTCACCATGTACCAAGGCCTGACCCACGGCGCGGCGTCGGCGATCCTGGCGCACGGCTCTCAGGAGCAGAAAGAAACATATCTGCCCAAGATGGTGTCCTGCGAATGGACCGGCACCATGAACCTGACCGAGCCGCATTGCGGCACCGATCTGGGCCTGATGCGCACCAAGGCCGAACCGCAAGGCGACGGCAGCTACAAGATCTCCGGCCAAAAGATCTTTATCTCCGCCGGTGAGCACGACATGGCCGACAACATCATCCACCTGGTGCTGGCCAAGATCGCAGGCGGTCCCGAAGGGATCAAAGGCGTGTCGCTCTTCATCGTGCCCAAATTCATGGTGAATGACGATGGATCGCTCGGCGCACGCAACGGCGTGGCCGTCGGCAACATCGAAGAGAAGATGGGCATTCACGGCAACTCGACCTGCGTGATGAACTACGACGAGGCCACCGGCTACCTTGTCGGAGAGGCGCACAAAGGCATGCGCGCAATGTTCACCATGATGAACGAGGCCCGTCTGGGCGTCGGCATGCAGGGCCTGTCTCAGGCCGAGGTGGCCTACCAGAACGCGCTGGACTACGCCAAGGACCGGCTGCAGGGCCGCGATGTGACCGGCACCAAGAACCCCGAGGGGCCCGCCGACCCGCTGATCGTCCACCCGGACATCCGCCGCTCGCTGATGGAGCAGAAGAGCTTTGCCGAGGGCGCCCGCGCCTTTATCCTGTGGGGTGCGACGATGATCGACGCCGCCCACCGAGCCGAGGACAAGGACGCCGACGGCATCGTATCGCTGCTGACCCCTATCATCAAAGGGTTCCTGACGGATGTCGGCTATGACATGACCATCAAGGCGCAGCAGGTCTATGGCGGGCACGGCTACATCGAGGAATGGGGCATGTCGCAATACACCCGCGACGCCCGCATCGCGATGATCTACGAAGGGGCCAATGGCGTCCAAGCGCTCGACCTCGTTGGCCGCAAGCTGGCGCAGGACGGTGGCAAGCACGTGATGGCCTTCTTTGATCTGGTCAAATCCTTCATCAAAGACAACGCAGGCCAGGACGACGCCTTCGATGCCGAATTCCTGGAACCGCTGAAGGCCGCGTCCAAGGATCTGCAAGCCGCGGGCATGTACTTCATGCAGAACGGCATGACGAACCCGAACAACGCGCTGTCGGGCTCCTATGACTTCATGCACATGTTCGGCCATGTCTGCCTTGGTCTGATGTGGGCCCGCATGGGCAAGGCGGCGCGCGACGCGCTGGCCGCGGGCACGTCGGACCCCGAGTTCTACGAAACCAAGCTGGCCACCGGGCGCTACTACATGGCGCGCCAACTGCCCGCCACGGCGCTGCACCTGACCCGCATCCAGTCCGGCGCAGAACCGGTCATGGCGCTCGAAGCGGCAAACTTCTAAACTGGCGGGGTGGGCATCATTGCCCACCCTATTCATTTGGACCCCGCCGATGCCCAAACGCTTCCGCCTCACCCGCCGCCTGCCCATTGCCATGACCGAAGATGGCTACCGCCGGCTCAAGCGATTTGCCGCCGATGCTGGGCTGGATGAGGGCGAAGCGCTGTCGTTCCTCTTCGAGAATTTCGATAGCGTGATGAATGAGGAAAACCTGACCGCCCGCTTGCGGCTGTTCAATTCCGAGCTGGAGGCGCGCAAGCGCTGACCCGTTCCTTTGGGGAGGACACGATATGAAAGATATGGCCACCGGCGCGTCCCAGTGGATGACGGACGAGCACGCGATGATCGCCGACATGACGGCGCAATTCATCACCAACGAATGGGCGCCGCATTTCGACCGCTGGCGCAAACAGGGTGAGATGGACCGCGACACGTGGGCGCAAGCCGGTGAGCTGGGCCTGCTCTGCCCTTCCATCCCCGAGGAGTACGGCGGCGCAGGCGGGGATTTCGGGCACGAGGCCGCGATCCTGATCGAAGCGGCCCGCGCCAATCTGGCGTCGTGGGGCCACGGCATCCACTCGGGCATCGTCGCCCATTACGTGCTGGCCTACGGCACGGACGACCAGAAGGCGCGCTGGCTGCCCAAGCTCTGCACCGGCGAACTGGTCGGTGCACTGGCCATGACCGAGCCCTCGACCGGCTCTGACGTCCAGGCGATCAAGACCCGCGCCATCCGCGACGGCAACGCCTACAAGCTTTCGGGCTCCAAGACCTTTATCACCAATGGTCAGCACGCCAACCTGATCGTCGTCGCCGCCAAGACCGACCCGTCGCTCGGCTCCAAAGGCATCTCCCTTGTGGTGGTCGAAACCGACGGCGCGACAGGCTTTGCCCGCGGCCGCAACCTCGACAAGATCGGTATGCACGCCTCCGACACGTCCGAGCTGTTTTTCGACAATGTCGAGATCGCCCCCGAAAACATCCTGGGCGGTGCCGAAGGCCAAGGCTTCTACCAGCTGATGCAGCAACTCCCGCAGGAGCGCCTCGTGATCGCCTGCGCTGCCGTGGGCGCCATGGAAGGCGCGCTGGAGCGAACGATTGCGTACTGCCGCGAGCGCGAAGCCTTCGGCGGCAACCTCCTGCAATTCCAGAACACACGGTTCAAGCTGGCCGAAGCCAAGACCAAGACAATGGTCAGCCGGTCCTTCTTCGACGAATGCATGGCCGAACATATCCGCGGGGAGTTGACCGTCGACAAGGCCGCCATGTGCAAATACTGGACTACCGACACCCAGGCCTGGGTGCTGGATGAGTGCCTGCAACTGCACGGCGGCTACGGTTTCACCAACGACTACGACATCGGCGGCATGTGGACCGACGCGCGGGTGCAACGCATCTACGGCGGCACCAACGAGATCATGAAAGAGCTGATTGCGAGGGCGCTCTGATGCTGCTGCCCGAGCGGCCTTTGGCAGATCGGCCCTCCGGGGGCGGTTTATCTGGCAAGATGAAGACTGGATCATCGCACAAGATCCACCCCGCCGCCCGGCTTCAAATCGGGATTGACCCTGCAAAGCGGGGCGTTGGGGCTTCACCTTGCACATGGCTCAGCTCCGCAGCCTGCCATGCTCGAATAGGCTAAGGCGATTAACCTTAATGTTTGATGAATCGATCCATCTTCATCTTGCCAAATAAACCGCACGGGGGTCTGGGGGTGTGAAACCCCCAGTCCGGCCCCGGACACAAGCGCCACGGGAGGGGCCTGAGACACATGACCATGCAACTGCACTGCTTCGGCGAAAGTGGGAACTCGTACAAGGCCGCACTCGCGCTGGAGCTGTCCGGCCTCGACTGGGAAGCCGTCTTTGTCGATTTCTTCAACGGCGCTGCCCGAACGGATGAATACCGGGCGCTGAACCCCATGGGCGAGGCACCCCTGCTCGTTGATGGCGACAAGTGCATCAGCCAGTCCGGCGTCATTCAGCAATACATCACCGACAAGACCGGCAAGTTCGGTGGGGACGGCGACAACAAATATGAGGTTTTGCGCTGGATCCTGTGGGACAATCACAAGCTCAGTTCGATGTGCGGTGTCACCCGCTTTCTCATGAACTTCCTGCCCGAGGACAAGCGCCCGACGGACGTCATCGCCTTCAATCAGGGCCGCCTCAAGGGCGCATATACGGTGCTGAATGCGCACCTCGCAGGGCGTAACTGGATCGTGGGCGACGGGATGACCAACGCTGATCTCAGCTGCTGCGGTTACCTCTACTACCCTGAACCCTTTGGCTTTGACCGAGCGGAATGGCCCAATATCGACCGTTGGCTGACCAACCTGTCTAACACCCCAGGTTGGAAAGCCCCTTATGACCTCATGCCCGGCTCTCCGGCCGATCCGGCATGAGTTTACCTAAAACGCCGCAACGTCACCCTTGATTGGACCGCTCGGTCTACCCCACCTAATGCGCAACGACACGCCCCTGGCAAAAGGACGAACCCGATGACCGAAGCCTATATCTACGACGCGCTGCGCACTCCGCGCGGCAAAGGCCGCAAGGACGGTGCCCTGCACGAGGTCACGGCCCTGCGCCTCAGCGCGCTCACGCTGAACGCGCTCAAAGAGCGCAACAACATCGAGGGTCACGCGGTCGAGGACGTCATCTGGGGCAATGTCACCCAAGTCATGGAGCAGGGCGGAAACCTCGCGCGCACCGCCGTGCTTGCCTCCGACCTCGACGAGGCAATCCCGGGCATCGCCATCAACCGCTTTTGTGCCTCCGGCCTCGAGGCTGTGAACATCGCCGCCAACCAGGTGCGTGGCGGGGCCGGGGACGGCTATATCGCGGGCGGCGTCGAGATGATGGGTCGCGTGGCCATGGGCTCGGACGGGGCGGCCATCGCCGCGGATCCGTCCATCGCCATGGAAAGCTATTTTGCGCCGCAAGGCATCGGTGCGGACCTGATCGCCACTGAATACGGGTTTTCCCGCGATGACGTCGACGCCTATTCCGTCGAAAGCCAGCAGCGCGCCAAGGCGGCCTGGGATGACAAGCGATTTGCCAAATCGGTCATCACGGTCAAGGACCAGAACGGCCTGCCGATCCTGGATCACGACGAATACATGCGCCCACAGACCGATATGCAGTCGCTGGGCAGCCTCAACCCCGCTTTCGAGGCGATGGGCAAGGTCATGCCCGGTTTCGACAAGGTTGCGCTTATGAAGTATCCGCACCTCGAACGCATCAACCACGTCCACCACGCGGGCAACTCGAGCGGTATCGTCGACGGCGCCGCCGCCGTTCTGATCGGCAACAAGGAACTGGGCGAAAAGCTGGGGATCAAGCCCCGCGCCCGCATCCGCGCCACTGCCAAGATCGGCACGGATCCGACCATCAACTTGACGGGTCCTGTCCCTGTCACGCACAAGATCCTCGCAGATCACGGCATGGATATCGGGGACATCGACCTGTTCGAAGTGAACGAGGCCTTCGCGTCGGTCGTGTTGCGTTTCATGCAGGCATTCGATGTCGACCATGGCAAGGTGAACGTGAACGGCGGTGCCATCGCGATGGGCCACCCACTGGGGGCCACGGGGGCCATGATCCTGGGCACGCTCGTGGACGAGCTCGAGCGGTCGGACAAAGAGGTCGGCCTTGCCACGCTGTGCGTGGCCTCCGGCATGGGTGCCGCCACAATCATCGAACGCGTGTAAGGAGCGAAACCAATGGCTGATTTCACACTGACCAAAGACGCCGACGGCATCGCCACGATCACTTGGGATGTCGCGGGCAAGACCATGAACGTCATGTCCTTTGAAGGGCTGCAGGAACTCAGCGATTGCGTCGATGACGCGCTCGCCGACGACGCGGTCAAGGGGATCGTGATCACCTCCGGCAAGGACACGTTCGCCGGTGGCATGGACCTCAACCTGCTGGCCAAGATGAAAGAGGACGCAGGTGACAACCCCGCCAAGGGGCTCTTTGACGGCACGATGCAAATGCACGGCCTCCTGCGCAAGATCGAACGCGCGGGCATGGACCCCAAGACCAACAAGGGCGGCAAGCCCATCGCCGCCGCCCTGCCCGGCACCGCAGCGGGCATCGGTCTGGAACTGCCTCTCGCCACGCACCGCATCTTTCTGGCCAACAATCCCAAGGCCAAGGTCGGCCTGCCCGAAATCCTCGTCGGTATCTTTCCCGGCGCAGGTGGCACCACGCGTCTGGCGCGCAAGCTCGGCGCGATGGAGGCCTCGCCCTTCCTGCTGGAAGGCAAAATGGTCTCGCCCGACAAGGCCAAGGGCAAGCTGGTGGACGAGGTCGTCGATGACCCGGTCGCCGCCGCCCGCGACTGGGTGCTGAACGCCACCGACGCGGATATCCTGAAACCCTGGGACGCCAAGGGCTACAAGATGCCCGGCGGCGCGCCATACCATCCCGCAGGGTTCATGACCTTTGTCGGCGCCTCAGCCATGGTCAACGGCAAGACCCAAGGGGTCTACCCCGCCGCCAAGGCCCTGCTGAGCGCCGTCTATGAAGGCGCGCTGGTGCCCTTCGACACCGCGCTCAAGATCGAGGCGCGCTGGTTCACCAACGTGCTGATGAACCCCTCCTCCTCGGCCATGATCCGGTCGCTCTTCCTCAACAAGGAAGCGCTGGAAAAGGGTGCTGTGCGCCCCGCAGGGATCGAAGACCAACGGGTCAAGAAACTTGGCGTTTTGGGCGCGGGCCTGATGGGCGCAGGCATCGCACTGGTGTCGGCCCAGGCCGGTATCGACGTGGTGTTGATCGACCGCGATCAGGAAAGCGCGGATCGGGGCAAGACCTACTCCGAGAAATACGTCGAAGGCGGCATCAAGCGCGGCAAGACAACCGCCGAAAAGGGCGAGGCGCTGCTGTCCCGCATCACGGCGACACCGGAGCTGGACCAGCTCAAGGGCTGCGACCTGATCATCGAGGCCGTCTTCGAAGACCCGGCCGTCAAGGCCGAGATCACCGAGAAGGTCGAGGCGATCATTCCCGACGAATGTATCTTTGCCTCCAACACCTCGACCCTGCCGATCTCGGAACTGGCGAAGGCCAGCAAGAACCAGGAGCAGTTCATCGGCATCCACTTCTTCTCGCCCGTCGAGAAAATGCTGCTGGTCGAGATCATCAGGGGCGCGAACACCGGCGACCGGGCCGTGGCCAAGGCGCTGGATTACGTGCGCCAGATCCGCAAGACGCCCATCGTGGTCAATGATGCGCGCTTTTTCTACGCCAATCGTTGCATCATCCCATACGTCAACGAAGGGGCGCGGATGGTCACGGAAGGTGTGGAACCTGCGCTGATCGAAAACGCGGCCAAGATGGTCGGCATGCCACTGGGCCCCCTGCAATTGACGGATGAAACCGCCATCGATCTGGGTGCCAAGATCGCCCGCGCCACCATGGCCGCCATGGGCGATGCCTATCCCAAGAGCGGGGCGGACGACCTGATCTTCTGGATGGAAGAAGAGGGCCGTTTGGGCCGCAAGGCGAACGCCGGCTTTTATGACTATGACGACAAGGGCAAGCGGACCGGCATCTGGCGCGGCGTGCACGACCGCTATCCGCTGATGGACGACCAGCCCGACCTGACCGAAGTGCAGCACCGCCTGCTCTTCTCCCAGGTGCTGGAGGCCGTGCGCGCGCTGGAAGAAGGCGTGCTGATGGACATCCGCGAAGGCGACGTGGGCGCGATCCTCGGCTGGGGCTTTGCGCCGTGGTCCGGCGGTCCGCTGTCGTGGCTCGACATGATCGGCGCCCCATACGCCGCTGAACGCTGCGACCAGCTCGCCGCGACCTACGGCGACCGCTTCAAATGCCCCGACCTGCTGCGCGAAATGGCAGAAAAAGGCCAAACCTTCTACGGCCGCTTCGCCCCCAAGGACGCGCAAGCCGCCTGATCAATCCGCAGATAGGGTGTCCAACCCATCCCAAAGCCCCGCTCCGGCGGGGCTTTTTCATGCCCGACGCGCGTCTCAACGCCAAACCGAAGAGCCCTCTGCACCTTGCGGAGCAAGATGAGCAGTGGTTATCCGCGCCCAATCGCGGCCTTCCATGACCGTCCTCGCGTCTCGATCGTTACCCGTGGCCAAACCGACCTATCAAGCGGTCAAGACCACGCCCGAGCGACCCGCAAAATGTCAGTAGGAATAGTCGGCGAAAATGCGGCTCAGGTCGCCGTTCCAATCGCCGTGATACCGCTCGAGCAGTTCATCGGCAGGGGTCTGACCCGTCTCCACGCTCTCTTGGAGCGCGTTCAAAAAGTGCGTCTCGTCCGGGATCATCCCACCTGCACCGGGCCGGGCCCGGGCCTGCAGACCCGCATGGCTGATCGCGACCGCCTCGCGGGCAATCTCGTGCATGTCCAGCCCGTCCACCTTGGCCTGCAACCCGTCGACCGAGGCCGCAACGCGCAGGGCATCACGCTGCTCGGCCGTCCAATCCTTGCAAAGGTCCCATGCCGCATCCAGCGCCGTCTGGTCATAGGTCAGCCCCACCCAGAACGCGGGCAGCGCACAAAGCCGCCGCCAGGGGCCTCCGTCGGCGCCGCGCATCTCGATGAACTTCTTGATCCGCGCCTCCGGAAAGGCCGTGGTGAGGTGATCGGCCCAATCGCTCAGCTGTGGTGTCTCACCCGGCAGGGCGGGCAAGCGTCCGTCGAGGAAGTCGCGGAAGGACTGGCCCAAAGCGTCGATATACTGCCCATCGCGGTAGACGAAATACATCGGCACATCGAGCGCGTAATCCACCCAGCGCTCGAACCCAAACCCCTCGTCGAACACGAACGGCACCATGCCCGCGCGGGCATTGTCGGTGTCGCGCCAGACCCGGCTGCGCCAGCTTTTGTGCCCGTTCGGCTGCCCCTCAAAAAACGGCGAATTGGCAAAAAGCGCCACCGCGACAGGCTGCAAGGCGATGGCCACGCGCAGCTTTTGCACCATGTCCGCCTCGGACGAAAAGTCGAGGTTAACCTGCACCGTGCAGGTCCGCCGCATCATCACCCGCCCCATCGTGCCGACCTTGCCCATATAGGCATCCATCAGCTTGTAGCGCCCCTTGGGCATCAGCGGCATCTCTTCGTGCATCCAGGTGGGCGCGGCACCGAGACCGATAAAACCCACGCCGATCTCGTTCGAGATATCCATGACCTCCTTGAGATGCGCATTCACCTCGTCGCAGGTCTCGTGGATCGTCTCAAGCGGGGCGCCCGACAGCTCCAACGCGCCACCGGGTTCAAGCGACACGTTCGCCGCACCCTTGTGAAGGCCGATCAGCTTGCCGCCCTCTTCGATCGGAGCCCAGCCATGGCGGTCGCGCAGCGCGCTCAGCACCGCATGGATCGAGCGGTCGCCCTCGTATGGCAACGGTTTGTGGGTGTCGACGCAATATCCGAACTTCTCGTGCTCGGTACCAATGCGCCAATCAGCCTTAGGCTTGCACCCGCTTTGCATATACTCGGCCAGCTGGTCGCGATGTTCGATGGGCCCGCCGCCGGACTGAGGGATAGACATGGGCGCGCTCCGATCTGATTGCTGGCGATGTCCGAACCACAGGGATGCGGCGATTTCCACGGGGTGTCAATGGAGCGGGATGTGCGCTCAGGCACGGCCTTGTGGTGCGATCTGCGCAAGACCGGGTGTCGGGCGCTGCCAGATGACGACAGCACTGTGCGGTTGGGTCTGCAACTGACTGAGCATGTGTTCGGTCCTGAGCCCCGGCAGGCTCGCAAAGGCGTCAAAGAGCGCATCGGCCCCATCCGCGTTCACGGGAATGTGCACCGCCGGGAGGCCGCGCTGTTCGAGGGTCCAATGCGCAGGATGTTGCGTCCCGTCGAGGGTCAGCCGCGTCATTTCACGCAGCGCGACAGCCCCTCCGGTCAGCGGGCCGAAATAGGTGATCTGCCCTTCGACGATCTGGACCGTGCCGACGCCGCCGCCCGTGCCGCGAAAGCGGCCACGCTGAAACCCGACCATGATCAGCGCCCCGGCACCGACCAGGACCGCCGGAGCGATGTAGCGCAACACGCCCGTCGATTGCGCCAGCCACCAAAGGCCAAGCACGGCAACGACCACGCCGATCAACACTTCACGCCAACGCCACAGGGCGGCGCGGGCGGCGGGGCGGACAAAGCTCATTGCCAATCCCCCATCTGCATCTGCCACAGGGTCAGTGCGGCAACGGCGGCGGTGTCGGCGCGCAGGATGCGCGGGCCGAGCGAGATGGGATGCGCCGTGTCGCGCGCGGCGAGGCGGGCGCGCTCCTTGTCCGAAAAGCCACCTTCGGGACCGATGAGGATGGCCCACGGGCCTTGCGTCCGGGTCAGCGCTGGCGGCGTCCCGACCAACGCCTCATCACAAAAGAGGATCTGCCGGTCGCCCAGATCGGACAGCGCGCGGTCAAGTCGCGTCATGTCGGCCACGTCGGGCACGTAGGTGCCGCCGCATTGCTCGGCCGCCTCGATCGCATGCGCTTGCAGGCGGTCACGCTGGATGCGGCCTGCGTTGGTGAACTCGGTCTGGACGGGCAGAATGCGGCGCACCCCCATTTCGGCGGCCTTTTCCACGATGAAATCCGTGCGCGCCTTTTTGATCGGCGCAAACAGCAGCCACAGGTCGGGCGGCATCTGCACCGCACGTGTCTGCGCCTGACAGACCAGCGTGCCCGCACGCTTGCCCGCCTCCGCCACCTCGGCCCGCCATTCACCATCGCGCCCGTTGAACAGCAGCACAGCTGCGCCCACCGCCTGCCGCATCACGCCAAAAAGGTAATGCGCCTGCTCCCGCGACAGCGGGACCGATTGCCCCTGGCCCAATGGGTGCTCTACATAAAGGCGGATCTTTGCGTCACTCATGAGCCCCTACATATGACCAACCCCTCGCCCGCACCAGACGGTCAAGTCGCAGACGCCGAAGCGCGCAACTGGGTCGATACATATGCGCCCGAAGCGGCACGGCCCTATTTGCGGCTCAGCCGCCTCGATCGTCCGACGCCCATCCTGTTTCTGCTGTTGCCGTGCTGGTGGGGGCTGGCGCTCGCCATCCTTTATGATCAGGCGCCCCGGCTGGAGGACCTGTGGATCGCGGCCGGTTGCGCCATCGGCGCGCTGCTGATGCGCGGGGCGGGCTGTACGTGGAACGACATCACCGACCGGGACATCGACGCACAGGTCGCACGCACGCGGTCGCGCCCCATTCCGGCGGGGCAAGTGACGGTGCGGGGGGCGGTCCTCTGGATGTGCGGGCAATCGGTGCTGGCCTTTTGCATCCTACTGACCTTTCACTCCGCGGCGATCCTGCTGGGCGTGCTGGCGCTGGTGCCTGTGGCCATCTACCCCTTTGCCAAGCGGTTCACCTGGTGGCCGCAGGTGTTTCTGGGGCTTGCCTTCAACTGGGGGGCGCTGCTGGCCTGGACCGCGCATCGCGGTCAGCTCGATGCGCCCGCTGTGCTGCTCTATGCCGCCGGGATCGCCTGGACGCTCTATTACGACACGATCTACGCGCATCAGGATTTCGAGGATGACGCGCTGATCGGTGTGAAATCCACCGCGCGCCTCTTTGGCACGCAAACACCGCAATGGTTGCGCCGGTTTCTGGTGGCGACGGTCGGCCTGATGGGGCTCGCCGTCATCTTTGCCGGGATCGAACAGGCGTCGGTCTTGGCACTCATTGCGGCCCTTGCAGGCCCTTGGGCGATGGGCTGGCACATGGCGTGGCAGATGCGCGGGCTCGACATCGAGGACCCGGAGAAATGCATGACACTGTTCCGCGCGAACCGCGACACCGGCCTTATCCCGCTCATCTTTTTCATCGTGGCTTTGCTGGTGTGATTGAAACTCGGGGCGCGCCCGCTTAGACCAAAGGTCTGAGTTGGCTTTTTGTGGAAGCAACGCGATGCGCCTGTCGTCCCTGTTCACCATTGCCGGAATTTTTGCGAGTGCCGCTGCGGTGTCACTGGTCGCGGCCAATCTGTCGGTCCAGCTGATCGAGGAAACATCCGAGATCGGCGTGCGCGACGCGCTCGACACCGAGGGCATGACATGGGCCGAAGTGCAGGCCGATGGCCTGCAGGTGACGCTTGCCGGGATCGCTCCGACCGAAGCCGTACGCTTTGCCGCACTCTCGACCGCCGGAACCGTGGTGGATGCAGCCCGCGTGATCGACCAGATGCAGGTGGCTGCCGCAGCGGCCATTGCGCCGCCCCGCTTTTCGACCGAGATCCTGCGCAATGACGCCGGTCTGTCGGTGATCGGCCTGATCCCTGCGGCGACGGACCGGGCGGAAGTTGTTGACCGGATCACTGCCATCAGCGGCGATGCGCCGGTGACGGATCTGATTGAAATCGCGGATTATCCCGCCCCGTCGGGGTGGGAAGACGCCCTTGGCTTTGCCTTGACCGCGATGGAGCGGTTGCCACGCGCCAAAGTCTCGGTCGAGGCGGGCCGCGTATCGATCACGGCAATCACCGACAGTGTCGAGGAAAAGGAACGGCTCGAAACGCAGCTGAACCGCGCCGCGCCTCCGGGTTTGCGCGTGGCCCTCGATATCGCGGCCCCGCGGCCGGTCATCACGCCCTTTACCTTGCGCTTCGTGAAAGACGACAGCGGCACGCGCTTCGATGCCTGTTCCGCTGAATCCGAACGATCACAAACGCGGATCATGGGGGCGGCCTTTTCGGCCGGCCTCACGGGTCCCGGGGACTGCACGATTGGCATGGGTGTGCCAAGCCCGAATTGGTCGACCGCTGTGATCCAAGCGATTGAGGCGGTCAACACACTGGGCGGCGGCTCGGTCACGTTCTCGGATGCGGACATCACGCTGATCGCATCCGAAGGGACCGAGCAAACCGCATTTGACCGCGTGGTCGGCGATCTGGAAAACACCCTGCCGGAGGTCTTTGCCCTCTATGCCAAGCTGCCCGAGACGGTTGATCCGAACCAGGGACCGCCGGAATTTGTGGCAACACTCAGCCCCGAGGGGTTGGTGCAGTTGCGCGGGCGCCTGTCCAGCGAGAATTTGCGGACCGTTGCGGAAAGCTATGCCAAGGCTGCGTTTGGATCAGACAGTGTTTATACGGGCGCGCGGGTGGTCGAGGACTTGCCAGCCGACTGGTCTGTGCGCGTGCTCGCAGGGCTGGGCGCGCTGGCCGAGTTGTCCAATGGCGCGGTGACGGTGACACCGGATATCGTTGCCGTTTCGGGCAACACCGGGAACCCGCAAGCGAGCACGACCATCGCCTCTCTTCTGGCTGCACGCCTAGGCGAGGCCGAAGAGTTCGATATCCGCGTCGCCTATCAGGAAAAACTTGACCCCGTCGCCGCCGTGCCCACACCCGAAGAATGCGAGGCCGAGATTGGGGCCATCGTCGCCACCTCCAAAATCACATTTGAACCTGGAAGTGCGACAATTGATGCCAGCGCGTTGGGCACGATGGACGACATTGCCGAGGTGTTGCGTCAATGCGGGGACCTGCGGCTTGAGATCCAAGGGCATACGGACAGCCAAGGCCGCGAAGAGATGAACCTCAACCTCAGCCAGGCGCGCGCGCAATCGGTTCTCAACGAATTGCGCGCCCGACGCGTGCTCACGTCGACCTTTTCTGCAAAGGGCTACGGTGAGACCGATCCGATTGCCGACAACGACAGCGAGGAAGGCCGCGAGGCCAATCGGCGCATCGAATTTCGCCTGATCCGGCCTGCGCCGTCGCTCCCCGAAGGCGAAACAACGCTGGAAACCCTCGCCGGTTCGGGCAATACAGAAGGCACCGACGATACGGTGTCCGACGGGGAGGTGACCAGCGATGAGCAGAACTGAATTTGTCATTGCGACCGCCATCATCCTGTTTGTTGCCTTCTGCCTGGGCTGGTTCGCGAATTGGCTCATCCACCGGTTCACCCGTGTCGCGGCAGGCGACGTGGCCGAGCTTGACCGGATGAGCCAAGAGTTGCACGAAGCTGAAGAGACCCGCGATCAAGCCATCACCTATCTGCAACAGCGCGAAGCGGAACTGACAAATCAGTTGCAGCAAACCGAAGCTGAGTTGCGCGCTGCGATGGATGGCTTGCGAGATGCCCGGCACGAAGCAGAAGAGTTGCGCGCCTGGATCGATCGTCAGCGCACCGGCTGAGCCACACCAAATTTTGCAAAATTTGGCCGCAGCAATTTTTGCAAAAATTGCGCTTTCCGTCACCAACGATTGAGCGCTGCTTCATCCTCGGCGCGGGACGCCACCCATTCCTCGCCCGATCCAGACTGCTCGCGCTTCCAAAAGGGCGCACGCGATTTGAGATAATCCATCAGGTATTCCGCAGCCTCGAACGCGTCTTTCCGATGACGCGCAGCCGTCGCCACCATCATGATCTGTTCTCCGGGCTTGAGCGTGCCGTACCGGTGGATCACCAGCGCATCCTCCAGCGACCATCGATCGATTGCCGTCCGGGCAATCTCCGTCAACGCGCGTTCGGTCATTCCGGGATAATGTTCGATGTGCATCGCCTTCAGCCCAGCCGACACATCACGCACGATCCCGGAAAAGGTCACCACCGCCCCCGATGCCGATTGCGCAGTCGCAAACCTGGTGGTTTCCTCCCCCAGATCAAACGGGTCCTCTTGAACAACCACGCGCATGCGCTCAGCCACCTGTCATGGGTGGAAAGAACGCGACCTCACGCACACCAGCCAGCGGCGCATCGAAATCGGCCAGCTCTTGATCAACCGCCACGCGCAGGGCCGTCAGATCTTCGAAGGCCGCTGCGTACCGATCCTCACGTGCCCGCAGTTCTGCAACAAGATCCATGACCGTGGCCGCCTCGCTCGTAACCCGTTCTTTGGGGATCCCAATCCGTTCGCGCACCCAGGCAAAATACAGAATGTCCATGGTCCCTACCCTTTCAGATGCGGCATTGCCTTGCGAAAATAATCATACCCGGTGATCAATGTCAGCGCCGCAGCGATCCACAGCAGCCACAATCCCACGCGACCGGACCATTCCGCACCCGCCAGTTTCCAGCCCAGCCCATGCAGGTCGGGCGCGTCGCCCCGCAATATGGCAGTCACCAGCTCATCATCCATACCCCAGACGGACATGCCGAAATAGTGTTCGAACACGCCCTGGGAAAACAACACCGCAATGGCAATCATCTGCAATGTCGTTTTCCATTTGGCCAGCTGCGTGACCTTGAGCGTGCCTGCCGTATCCCCCAGGAACTCGCGCAGACCCGACACAAACACCTCCCGAAAGAGGATCATCGTCGCCGGAAGAACCAGCCAAGGCGACCAGCTGGAAAACCCAATGATGACCATCAGCGCGATCACGACCATCGCCTTGTCGGCGATCGGATCGAGCATCGTGCCCAGCTTGGTCTGCTGCCCCCACGCACGGGCAAGATAGCCGTCGAACCAGTCCGTGATGGCCGCCCCGACAAAAAGGACGACGGCAAAGAGATCGGCGTAAGGCCTTGTGAAATAGAGGAACATGACCGCAACAAGCGGTGCCGCAAGCAACCGCAACGTCGTCAGGATGTTCGGGATCGTCCACCTCATGGGGCCCTCTCTACCGCGAACCGCAAACAGCCGAAAGGGCATCACTCATTGGTCGTGGAAATAGTCATAGACCTTCTGCGCGAGCCCTTCCGAGACGCCTTCGACAGCTTTGAGGTCGGCCAAGTTGGCACGGCTCACCGCCTTGGCGGAGCCGAAATGTGCCAGCAATGCGCGCTTGCGCGCGGCACCGACGCCGGGAATGTCATCCAGCGGGTTTTTCATATTGGCCTTTGCGCGTTTGGCCCGGTGCGTGCCGATGGCAAAGCGGTGCGCCTCGTCCCGCATACGTTGCACGAAATACAGCACCGGATCGTTGTGCCGCAGCGCAAAGGGACGCTGCCCCATGCGGTGAAACTCTTCCTTGCCCGCGTCGCGGTCGACCCCCTTGGCAACGCCGACCATCGGGATGTCCTCGACCCCGTGTTCCGCCATGATCTCGGCCACAGCGCTCACTTGCCCTGCCCCGCCATCGATCAGCAACAGGTCGGGCCACATCCCCTTTTCCCGGTCGGGATCTTCGGTCAGCAGGCGTTTGAACCGGCGGTGCAGCACTTCCTTCATCATGCCGAAGTCATCGCCGGGCGTCAGATCATCGCCCTTGATGTTGAACTTGCGGTAGCTGTTTTTCATGAACCCCTCGGGGCCCGCGACGATCATCGCACCCACTGCATTCGTGCCCTGAATGTGCGAGTTGTCGTACACCTCTACCCGCTCGGGCGGTTCGGACAGGTCGAACGCGTCGGCCAGACCGCGCAGCAACTTGGCTTGGGTCGCACTTTCGGCCATCTTGCGGGCGAGGCTCTCGCGCGCGTTGCGCAGGGCTGAATCCACCAACTCGGCCTTTTCACCGCGCTGCGGCACCAACAGCTCGACCTTTCGGCCGAGCTTGCCACTCAGCGCTTCGGCCATCAGGTCCGGGTTTTCGATCTCGTTCGACAGGATCAGCTGCCGGGGCGGTTCCTTGGTGTCATAGAACTGGCCCAGAAACGCCTCGAGCACCTCGGCCGCATCCACATCCGCACCCACGCGGGGATAGAAGTCGCGGTTGCCCCAATTCTGACCGGCGCGGATGAAAAACACCTGCACGCAGGCCTGCCCCTGTTCGAGATGCAGCGCCACGATATCCGCCTCGGTCACGCCGCGCGGATTGATGCCCTGCGCGGTCTGAACGGACGTCATCGCCCGGATACGGTCGCGTAGGGCTGCAGCGCGTTCGAATTCCATCGCCTCGGATGCGTCCTGCATCTGTCCGGCAAGCTTGGCCTGGATGTCAGTGGACTTGCCGGTGAGGAACCGTTCGGCATCCTTGACCGATTGCGCGTAATCCGCCTCAGAGACAAGGCCGACACATGGCCCGGAGCACCGCTTGATCTGATAAAGCAGACAGGGTCGCGTGCGGCTTTCGAACATCGCATCGGTGCAATTACGCAGCAGAAACACCTTTTGCAGCTGATTGAGTGTGCGGTTCACCGCACCGGCACTCGCAAACGGACCGTAATAGGCGCCCTTTTGCTTTTTCGCCCCACGATGTTTCTTGATCTGGGGAAAGGCGTGGTCGCCCGTCACGAGGATATTGGGAAAGCTCTTGTCGTCGCGCAGCAGCACGTTGAACTTGGGCTTGAGCTGCTTGATCAGGTTCTGTTCGAGCAGCAGCGCCTCGGTTTCCGTGCGCGTGGTCAGGAACATCATCGAGGCGGTCATCGAAATCATGCGCGCGATGCGCCCCGAATGCCCTGCCGGGCGGGCATAGTTCGACACGCGCGCACGCAGGTTGCGCGCCTTGCCCACGTACAAGACCCGGCTTTCCCGGTCGAGCATGCGGTACACGCCGGGTGAGCTGTCCAGCGTCTTGAGATAGCTTTGGATCACCTCGTGCCCCACCGGAACAGGGTCTGCAACCTGAGGCTGATCCTCCGATGTCAACTTCGCCATACGATTCTTCCTCAACTCCCGCCGGGCTGCCTCAGCATAGCGTTCTGTGCAAGCCATGAGGCATCCACGGTTCTTGTGGATAAACTTGGAGACAACTTCTGGACCTCAGGATTTTTCCTTTGTTTTTTGGGCGCTTCGCTGAGTTGCCTAAAATTTAGGCGTATATCCAACGCGTTGTTTTTATTGTGTATTTTTTTGAACGCGCGTCAAGTTACTGAAAAGAAAGACATTTCGGTAACAAATTTGTAACGAAGTTTAACGCGGTGCAAAACTTACCTTACGTCGACTATTCGACCCCAACGACATCCGGTGTCTCCCACGCCAGATGCTGGCCGCCGTCGACACACAAAAGCTGCCCGGTCACGGCAGGCGCATCCAGGAAATAGCCAAGTGCCGCGACGATGTCTTCGGGGTTGGATCCGCGTTGCAGAACGGTCGCGGCGCGCTGTTTGGCAAAGTGTTCCGCGCTTTGCCGCCCCCCCTGCAGGGTCGGCCCGGGGCCGATGGCATTGACGCGGATCGCCGGCGTCAGCGCGCGCGCGCTGGTCTGGGTCAGGGCCCACAGCCCCATCTTGGCGATGGTGTAGGTCATGAATTCGGGCGTGAGCTTGCGCACGCGCTGGTCGACCATGTTCACGATCAGCCCAGCGGCCTGCGGTTCGCCCCGGCTGTCGCTGAGCGGCGCGAGGCCTTGGGCGGCCATGGCCTGGGTCAGGACAAAGGGCGCGCGCAGATTGCTTTCCAGGTGCCGGTCCCATGTTGCGCGGGTGGCCGAGGTCACATCGTCATATTCAAAGATCGACGCGTTGTTCACGAGGCAGGTGATCGGCCCCCCCAGCGCCTCAACCGCGCGCGGCAACAGCGACTGTGTCGCCGCCTCATCCAGCAGATCCGCCTGCAGCGCGACAGCGCGCTGTCCCGCAGCCTCGATCTGTGCCACCGTCTCATCCGCACCTTTGGAAGACGAGGCGTAGTGCACCGCAACATCATAGCCGCGCCCCGCCAGATACACTGCCATCGCCCGGCCAAGCCGATGGCCCGCCCCTGTCACCAGCGCACGTTTCATGCCGCCTCTCCCCTTTTGTTTTTAGCTTAGTACAATGGCCAGATAGGCCACATAGAGCGCGGTCAAGATCACGCCCCAGATGCGCGTGATGTCCTTGCGCATGTAGACGAACGGCACCAGCAGGATGGATGCGCCCAGCATCACCCACAGATCGAACCTCAGGAATGCCGCATCGACCGGGATGGGCCCCACAAGGCTCGCGATGCCGATGATGGCCAACAGGTTGAACATGTTCGATCCGATGACATTGCCCAGCGCGACATCCGCCTGCCGGCGCAAGGCCGCCATCACGGTGGTCGCCAGTTCCGGCAGCGACGTGCCGACCGCCACGAGCGTCAGACCGATCACGGTATCGCTGACGCCGTAGGTGCGGGCGATGATCGTTGCGTTATCCACCAGCAGATCCGCGCCCAGCGGCAAACCGATGAGGCCCAGGACCACAAAGATGGCGATGCGCCACCAGGGCAGGTCAGGGTCCACGCCCTCGATCTCTTCGGCGGTGTCGGTGCCGTTTGCGCAGGCGGCGCGGTGCCCCTTGGCCTCCATCGCGGCGTCAAAGAGCACGAGGGCAAGCGCCGCAAGCAGCACCAGCGCCGCGATCCAGTCGAACACGCCGCGAAAGGCGAGTGCGATGAACAAGACGGATGCGGCGATCATAAAGTTGAACGTCTTGCGCGTTTCGCATTCGGAGGTGTGCATGGTGGCCAGCAGCGCAGGTATGCCCAAAACCAACAGGATGTTGGCCGTGTTCGAGCCCACGACATTGCCCATGGCAATGCCCGGTGCATCCTCCAGCACAGCCTGGATCGCGATCAGCAGCTCCGGCGCCGAGGTGCCGAAGGCCACGATGGTCAGGCTCACGATCAGCGCAGGCACACCCAGCCGCAGCGACAGGTTCACAGCGCCTTTCACCAGGCTGTCACCGGCAAGCAGCAGGATCAGCAGGCCCAACCCGCTGAGCAGCCATGGCATGATTTCGTCCATTACCCCGCCCCTCGCCCGCAGGCGCAGGGGCCTTTGCCGATGCGGTAGCGTCCGCATCCGGCACATTTCGCTGATTTCAGGCGCTTGCCACCGATCCAATGCAGTTTGCCCAACATCGCCAGCGCGGCGATAAAGACCAAGAACAGCAAAACGATCTTTGACAGCATCCGTTACAGTCCAAACTGGGCATAGGCTGCCCGTTCTTCGATGGAACTGATTGTGTCGTCAACCACCTGCGCGCCCAACCGCGCAAAGAAGGGTTTGCGCATGCCGTAGCGGCGGAACTTGATCTTGTCGCCGAACCGCTCCTTGAGCACGGGCTTGAGGTGGCCGATCCCGTCGATCAGCCCCAGCGCCTTGGCGCGGGCGCCCAGCCACACCTCACCGGTGAAAAGCTCGGTCTCGGTGTCCAGCTTGCCTGCGCGGCGCGCCTCGACATGATCAATAAAATTGGTGTGGATGTCGTTCAGGATGCCCTTGAGCCGCTCGATATCTTCGGGCTTTTCCGGGCGGAACGGGTCGAGCATGGATTTGGACTTGCCCGCGGTATAAACGCGCCGCTCGACCCCTTGGCGGGCCATGAACTCGTGCACACCGAACCCGGCCGAGATCACGCCGATTGAGCCGACGACCGAACTTGGATCGGCAAAGATTTCATCCGCTGCCGCCGCCAGCCAATATCCGCCGGAGGCCGCGACATCCTCGACAAAGGCGATCACCGGGATCTCCTTTTCCTCTGCCAGCCGACGGATGCGCGACCCGATGAGCGAGGATTGCACCGGACTGCCGCCAGGCGAGTTCACCTCGAGCGCGACCGCAACCGGTTTGCCGCGGGCAAACGCCTTTTCGATCACGGGGGCGAGCGACTGATCGTTCAGCGCGCCGCGCGCGCCACCGGCAATGACCCCCTGCAGCCGGATGACGGCAACAGTCGGGTCGGATTTTATGAAGGGGATCCAGCGTTTCATCTCAGCCCATGTAGATTGGACAGCACATGCAAACAAGGGCGCCCCTGCACACGGGCCCGGCCCGTGACTGGAATGCACGCGCAGGTCACTGCCGGATGCGCCAGCCAGTCTTGAATATCCACCAGATCGCCCCAAGGCACAGGCCGGTAAAGGCGGCGATGGCCAGCAGCGACGTCACGATCGGAACATCCGCCAGGCCAAAGAATGACCAGCGAAAACCCGAAATAAGATACACCACCGGATTGAACATCGAGATGGTCTGCCACACCGGCGGCAGCATCGAGATCGAGTAGAACGACCCGCCCAGAAACACGAGCGGCGTGATGATCAACAGCGGCACCAGTTGCAGCTGTTCAAAGTTGCCCGCCCAGATGCCGATGATGAACCCAAAGAGGGCAAAGCTGACGCAGGTCAGCACGAGGAATGCGATCATGGCGAGCGGGTGCTGGATGTCGATATCGACGAAAAAGAACGAGGTGATCAGGATGATGATCCCGATGAACATGGCCTTGGTCGCCGCCGCACCCACATAGCCCATGACAATCTCAAGAAAATTCACGGGCGCCGACAGCAGCTCGTAAATCGTGCCGATGAACTTGGGAAAGTAGATGCCAAAGGACGCGTTCGAGATCCCTTGGGTCATCACGGTCAGCATCACCAGCCCCGGGACGATAAAGGCACCGTAGCTGACCCCTTCGACCTCCTGGATACGGCTACCGATGGCAGCGCCGAACACGACGAAGTAGAGCGATGTAGACAGTACGGGAGAGATGAGAGACTGCGCAATCGTGCGGAAAAAGCGCGCCATCTCAAAGACATAGATCGCGCGAATGGCGGACCAGTTCATGCCGCATCCTCCCCTTTGTGCACCAGCGAGACAAAGATATCCTCTAGGCTCGATTGCCGCGTTTCCACGTCGCTCAGCTGCAGCCCGGCCATGGCCACATCCTGCAAAAGGCGCGTGATGCCGGTGCGTTCGGACTTGGTGTCGTAGCTGTAGATCAGGCTTTGCCCATCCTCGCCGATGGTCAGGTCGTATTGGCCCAGCGTCTCCGGAACGGTGTCGAGCGGGGCGGCGAGTTGCACCACCAGCTGCTTTTGCCCCATGCGGGCCATCAGCTTGTCCTTGCCTTCGACCAACAGGATCTCGCCGTTGCTGATTACGGCAATTCGGTCTGCGATGGCTTCGGCCTCTTCGATGTAATGCGTGGTCAGGATCGTGGTCACACCAGCCTCGCGCAACTGGCCGACGATTTCCCACATGTCCTTGCGCAGCTCGACGTCGACGCCCGCGGTGGGCTCATCGAGGAACAGCACCTTGGGGTCATGCGCCAGCGCCTTGGCGATCAGCACGCGCCGCTTCATCCCGCCGGACAGGGCCCGGATCTGACTGTCGCGCTTGTCCCAGAGCGACAGGCGCTTGAGAATATCCTCGACGGCGGCGTCCTTGCGCCCCTTGCCAAACAGACCGCGGGAAAAGCGGACCGTGTTGATGACCTTTTCGAACGGCTCCAACGCGATCTCCTGCGGCACGAGGCCGATCAGGCTGCGCGCGGCGCGGTAATCGTGGATGATATCGTGGCCGGCCACCGTCACCGTGCCTGCGGTTGGCATGGTGATCCCGCATATTGTCGAGATCAGCGTGGTCTTGCCCGCGCCGTTCGGGCCCAGAAGGGCGAGGATTTCGCCCTCTTCGATGTCGAGCGACACGCCCTTGAGCGCCTCGAACCCGCCATCATATGCCTTGCGCACGCCCTTGATGCTCAGAATGGGTGCCATGATGCCTCCGCCCGTTCACGAAGCCGAGAGGTAGCGGACCGGCCGCCCGCTGACCAGCGCGCCCACGCACAACGCGATGTGCGTGCCGTCAGCTTTTGCCGGTGATGCGACCAAGCCAGCCCTTTTTGCCTTCTTCGGCGGGCGCATCCTGGGCCGGTTCCACCGGCCCCTCAAGATGCTCTTGCAGGTTGCCAAAGAACTGATCGGCCATCTTCTTGGCGAACCCGTCGATGATCCGGCTGCCAAGCTGTGCGAGCTTGCCACCCACCTTGGCCTCCACATCATAGCTGAGCGTGGTGCCCGTGTCCGACGGCGCCAGCCGCACCTCCGCCCCGCCCTTGGCAAAGCCTGCGGCACCGCCCTTGCCCTCGCCCGAGATGGTGAGGCTCTGGTTTTCGATCATCTCCGACAGGGCCACCTGCCCTTTGAACGTCGCTTTGACCGGGCCGACCTTTTGCACGACGGTCGCCTCGAACCCGTCTGCAGGCGAGCCGCTGACCTCGGTCGCGCCGGGCACGCACGCCTTGAGCGTGTCGGCATCGAGCAGCGCGGCATAGACGGCGGCAGGCGGGGCCGCGATTTCGCGGGTGTCGGACATTTTCATCGGGCGTCTCCCTTGGTCATTGCCTCGTGATACCCCAGCCCCTGCAAGAGCGCTATGCGCTATTCGCAAACCATGGGGCGATGTATTCTGATAGGCCTGTTCCATGACTGTCGCGGATCGCAACATCGCCGGGCTGGGGATCCTCTGTGTGCTCATCGGGGTGTTCTGCATTTCGATCAACGATCTGCTGATCAAGCAGTTGTCGGGCGACTATCCCCTGCACGAGCTGGTCTTTGTCCGGTCGGGCATCGGCATCCTGATCGGGCTGGTGATCGTACAGTTCGAAGGGGGCTGGGGCATCCTGCGCACCCGCCAACCATGGCTGCACGCGATGCGCGGGTTGCTGATCGTGACGGCCAACATGACATATTTCGTGGCACTGGCGGTGCTGCCGCTGGCAGATGCGACGGCGCTGTTCTTTGTCGCACCGTTGTTCATCACGCTGCTGTCGATCCCCATCCTCGGCGAAAAGGTCGGGCCCTTGCGGATCGGCGCGGTGGTCGTGGGCTTTATCGGCGTCCTGGTCATGCAGCGCCCCTGGGCCGGGTCGGACACGCTCGAGGTCAGCCGGATCGTCCTGCTGCTGCCCGTCCTGTCCGCTTTGACCTACGCAATCTACCAGGTGCTCACCCGCAAGCTGGGCGTCGCCAGCAAGGCGAGCGCCATGGCGATCTATATCCAGGGGACGTTCCTCATCGTGTCCGGCCTGTTCTTTTTGGTGGCGGGCGATGGCCGCTTTGCCGAAGGGTCTACCAACGCCTCGGTCACGTTCCTGCTGCGCGCCTGGGTCTGGCCGACGCCGCAGGATGTGTGGGTGTTCGCGGGCCTGGGCGTGAACGCCGCCATCATCGGCTACAGCCTCAGCCAGGCCTACCGCCTCGCGGATGCCGCGACCGTGGCCCCGTTCGAATACATCGGGCTCCCCTTGGCGGTGATGTGGGGCTTTCTCGTCTTTGGCGATGTCCCGATGTGGGAGGTTTGGCTGGGCATGGCCCTGATCCTCAGCGCGGGCCTATTCGTGTTCCTGCGCGAGCGGCAAAAGGCGCAGGTCGTGGCTCACAGCAGGATCAAGGGCCGCCATTGAGCGGGCGGAAAACGAAATCGTTTTCCGGACCGTTTTCCGAATTCGGAAAACGCCGCGCTCAACCTGCAATGTCGATCACCACCTTACCGGTCGCCGCCCGCGTTCGCAGCAGGTCGAGGCCCGCATTGGCCTGCGCCAGAGGCAACACATGGCTCACATGCGGCGTCAACCGGCCCGCGGCATACCAGTCAAAGAGCACAGCGAAACTGTCTGTCAGAACCTTGGGGTTCACCCGCATGTATCCCCCCCAGTAGAACCCCAGCACCGCCAGGTTCTTGACCAATAGGTAGTTGGCCGGGATCTGCGGCACGGTTCCGCTGGCAAAGCCCAAGGGCAGCAGCCGCGCCTCCGGGTTGCATGCCCGCAAGGCCGCATCGAATAGATCACCCCCCACAGGATCATAAACGACGTCCGCGCCACCCAACGCCTTAACGTCCGCGCGCACATCACAGCTCTCACTGTCCAGCAGATGGTCGGCGCCAGCCGCCCGCGCGATCTCCAGCTTGGCGGCCCCGCGGGCGCAGGCAATCACCTCGGCCCCCATCAGCTTGCCCAGTTCCACCGCTGTGAGGCCTACGCCACCCGATGCACCCAGAACCAGCAACCGCTCTCCCGGTTGCAGCCGCGCCTTGTAATCGAGCCCCACATGGCTCGTTCCATAGGCCACCAGAAAGGCCGCCGCATCGACAAAGCTCATCTGATCCGGGATCGGTACGCATATCGCGGCCGGCAACGCCGCGTACTCGGCCAAGCCACCAAACCCGGCATAGGCGGCCACGCGCTGGCCCACGGCCAGATGCGTCACCTCCGCGCCCACAGCCTCGACCGTGCCGGACAGTTCCATTCCGATGGTCGCAGGCAGCGCAGGTTTCTCTTGATACGTCCCCTTGACGATCAGCAGATCCCCAAAGTTCAGGCCGCAGGCGGCAATCCGAACCAGCACCTCTCCGGGTCCCGGCGTCGGCTGTGCCACATCCCGCAGGACCAAAGGCTGACCCAATTCGGTAACCTGCATCGCACGCATCTCAACCCTCCCGCCGGTGCAGGGGGCTCAGTCGCGGTCCCCCATCCGGTGCACGGCATACCCCACCTGCACGGCGGCGAAAAGCAAGCCGTTCGAAATCCAGATAACCACAAGCGCCAGCAAGGCGTCGCGCGAATGCGACAGCGTGTCGTGGAAACCGTTCACGTTGAACATCCACAGGGCGACCACCAGCAAGGCCGACAGGCCCAGACCGATGGCCGTTGCGTTGAGAAACAGCCGTGGTAGCGACAAATCGTTCATGACACAAAAGCTAGCCGCACTGGACATTTTGTCGAGCATCGCCAGCACACGCCACGCTCTCGGCGTCAAAACGCCTCTGGCTGCGCCTCGCGTGCCATGTGATCCAGCACCGCGTTGACGAATTTCGGCTCCTGCCCGTCGGGAAAGAAGGCGCGCGCCACGTCAACATATTCGGTGATGACCACCCGCGGCGGCGTGCCGGTATCCCGCAACTCGGCCCCCGCCGCGCGAAAAAGCGCGCGCAACGTCGGATCGATCCGCGCAATCGGCCATTTCGCGACAAGCGCGCGATCCGTCGCCTGATCGATGGACGCCTGATAGTTCACCGCATCTTCCATCACGCGGGCAAAGTGATCCGGATCGCCCTCGGCCAATGCGTCACCGTCATAGACCGCGCCAAAGCGGTGATCCATGAACTCGTCACGGATCGCATCGACCGTCTGGCCCGACTGCTCCATCTGAAACAGCGCCTGCACAGCATAAAGCCGCGCGGCCGACCGCATCTTGCGTTTCTGGTTTCCCGAAAGGGTCATGCCGTATTGGGCCCCATATCACCTGCGAGGATCGTATCCTCTCCGGTCGGTTTGAAACCGACCCCCTTGCTCTGGCGGCCCCACTTACGGCTGAGCGCGATCAGGTGCAAGGCCGCCGCGGCCGCCCCGCCGCCTTTGTTCTGCCCCGCGGGGTCGGCACGCACCTCGGCCTGCTCCACATTTTCGACCGTCAGGATGCCGTTGCCGATGCACAGGCCCTGCAGGCCCAGCAGCTGGATCGCCCGGCTCGAGTCATTGCACACCGTCTCGTAATGCGTCGTCTCACCCCGGATCACACAGCCCAGGGCCACGTAGCCGTCAAATTTCGACATCCGCTCCGAGATGCCAATGGCCGTGGGGATCTCAAGCGCGCCCGGCATCTCGATCAGCTCCCAGGTGGCCCCCGCAGCCTCGATTTCCGCCGTCGCTCCAGCCACCAGGTTGTCGGCAATCGCATTGTAGTAAGGCGAGACGACAATCAGCAATTTCGTCGGCGCGTCAAAAAGGGGGCGCTCCAGCACATGATGTTCGATGGATGCCATTACGTGTCTCCGGGAATGGGGCGCGTGCCCACGATCTCAAGGTCATAGGCGCTGAGGCCCACATAGGTCGTACGCGGGCTGTTGGTCAGCAGGATCAGGCGCGTGAGCCCCATATTCGACAGCATCTGCGCCCCGAGGCCGATGTTCTTGACCACCCGCGGCCCGTCGTCTTCGTCGGAAAAAAGCGCCTTGCGCGGCTCACGGAAGAGACAGACAACCCCCCGCCCTTCCGCCGCAATCGCCTCCATCGCACGCGGCAACTCTCCCACCGGTTTGGGCCCAAGTCCCAGAATATCTGTGACCTCGTTCAGGGCATGGGTCCGCACCAGCACCGCCTCATTCGTGCCCAGATCCCCCTTGGAGAGCGTCACATGCTCGATCCCATGGGTCTGGTCGGTGAAAATCCGCATGTCCCAGTCGCCACCATGCTGCGAGGTGATCACCCGGCGGTCCGTCTCGACCACCAGGTTGTCGTGGCGCCGACGATAGGCAATCAGATCCGCAATCGTCCCGATCTTGAGCCCATGCGCGGCCGCATAGTCCACAAGATCCGGCAAACGCGCCATCTCGCCATCTTCCTTCATGATTTCGCAAATCACGCTCGACGGATAATGCCCGGCCAACCGCGCCACGTCACAACCTGCCTCGGTATGGCCCGCCCGCACCAGCACGCCCCCCTTGCGCGCCCGCAACGGAAACACATGGCCCGGGGTGGCAATGTCCGCCCCCGTCGCCTGCGGGTTGATTGCCGTGGCAATCGTCCGCGCGCGGTCCCCGGCGGAAATCCCGGTGCTCACGCCCTCCCGCGCCTCGATCGACACGGTAAAGGCGGTCTCATGCCGGGACGAGTTGTGCATCGCCATCATCGGCAAGCCCAACGCCTCGATCCGCTCCGCAGGCAGTGTCAGACAAATCAATCCGCGCCCGTGGGTGGCCATGAAATTCACCGCCTCGGGCGTGGCAAAATCGGCCGGGATCACCAGATCGCCCTCATTCTCGCGGTCCTCATGGTCGACCAGAATGAACATCCGGCCCAGCCGCGCCTCCTCGATGATCTCCTCGATCGGAGAGATGGCATTGGCCAGATCCGTCTCGACCGGTCCGGGCGTCTCAAAACTCATGGCAAACCTCTGACAGCGCTTAGACGCCACATAATCCAACCCATCCCCACTTGCCAGCGAAACGCCACGCACAGGGCGTGCGCGCGCTTTTCCGTCTTTGTCCCCTAAAAATCCCCCCCGGAGGGCCGAACTGCCACGCGCCCAAACCTATGCATCGGGCGAGCACGCCCACCGCAGGCGCCAAAAATCGTGTCAGGCGCAGCCTGTCCTTTGGATCACCCCACCTCGGCCAGCCGCGCCACATAGCGCGCCAGGGTGTCGATCTCGAGGTTCACGGCGTCGCCCACGGCCACGTCGCCCCAGTTTGTCACCTGCTTGGTGTGCGGGATGAAGTTGATGCCAAACACCGCCCCCTGGACCTCGTTCACCGTCAGCGACGTCCCGTTCAGCGCCACCGATCCCTTGGGGGCGATGAACCGCGCCAGCGCATCCGGCGCACGCAACTGCACTCGGGTGCTGTCGCCCTCGTCCACGACCGACACGACCTCGGCCACGCCGTCCACATGGCCCGACACGATATGCCCGCCCAACTCGTCGCCGACGCGCAGCGCGCGTTCCAGGTTCAACCGCTTGCCGCGCCCCCAAGCCGGCAGGTTCGTCTTCGACACCGTCTCCGCGCTTACCTGAACCTCGTACCAGTCCGGACCAAGGTCGACGACCGTCAGGCACACGCCATCGGATGCAATCGACGCTCCCATATCGATGGTGCCCGTGTCATAGCCGGTGGCGATGCGCACCCGCAGATCGCCCTCTTCGACCACCTCCGTGATCGTCCCGATATCCGTTATGATCCCTGTAAACATGCCAATTCTCCGCCGCTCGCCCCGCAGGTAGCGGTGCCACAGCCCAAGGGCAAGAGGCAGCCCGATTGCGCAAAGCGCCACCATCAGACATAAAATCGCCCCAGTCAGATGTTCATCTTGAGTTAACGACATGCCGCGTATCAGAAACGAGATGAGCTTGACTGCCCCCGACACACGCGTGTTCCTGTTCTTGCAGGGACCCCATGGGCCCTTCTTTCACCGCCTGGGCGCGATGCTGCGCCGCGCGGGCGCGACCGTGTGGCGTGTGGGCTTCAATGCGGGCGACCGGGCATTCTGGTTCCACCCGCGCAGCTACATTCCCTATCGCGGCACCGCAACGGACTGGGCCGATACGTTCACCAACCTCATCACCGAAAAGGGTGTCACGGACATCGTGCTTTATGGCGATGTGCGCCCCATCCACGCCGATGCCGTGGCCGAGGCCAAGCGCCGCGGCCTCACCGTCCACGTCTTCGAAGAAGGCTACATGCGCCCCTACTGGGTCACCTACGAACGCGACGGCACCAACGGCAATTCCCGCCTGATGGAGATGTCGGTGGCCGACATGCAGGCCGCCCTCGCCCTGTCGGACATGGAGGCGCCCCTGCCGCCGGGCCATTGGGGCGACATGCGCCAGCACGTGTTCTACGGCGCGCTCTATCACTGGTTCGTCATGTTCCGGAACGGACAGTATCGCAATTTCCAACCCCACCGTTCTCTCACCGTGGCCAAGGAATTTCAGCTGTATCTCAAGCGCTTGCTGCTCATGCCCCTGCAGACATTGGACCGGATGCAAGCCACGTTGCGCATCCGCTATGGCGGCTTTCCCTATCACCTCGCCTTGCTGCAACTCGAACATGATGCGAGCTTTCAGCAACATTCGCCCTTTGCCACCATGACAGAATTCCTCGAGCTGGTCATTGACGGCTTTGCCAAGGGCGCGCCGGGCCACCATCATCTGGTGATCAAGGCACATCCGCTCGAGGACGGGCGCACCCCGATCCGCCGTACGATCCGGCACCTGACCAAGGCCAACGGCCTGCAGGGTCGCGTCCACTACGTACGCGGCGGCAAGCTCGCGCAGCTGCTGAACGACGCGCGCAGCGCGGTCACCGTGAACTCCACCGCAGCACAGCAGGTGCTGTGGCGGGGCATACCGCTCAAGGTCTTTGGCCGCGCGGTGTTTGCAAAGCCGGAATTTGTCAGCGACCAGCCCCTGCCCGATTTTTTCGCAGGCGCCAGCCGTCCCGACAACCGGGCTTACAAGGATTACCGCCGCTACCTGCTCGAAACCTCGCAACTGCCCGGCGGGTTCTATTCGGCCCGTGGCCGCAGGCAGCTCTTGCGCCAAGTGGTCGACATGATGCTCTCGCCCGAGGATCCCTACGACGCACTCGCCTCCGGCACCGCGGCTCCGAGGCAACAGTTGCGGTTGGTCAAATGACCGGCACAAGCCCTATGGCTGGATTTTTGATCGTGACTCCGGTAGTTTGACACGCAAGGGGCACCGAAAAATCGGGCCGAACGACAAGAATAAGACGTCCCATGCGGACGTCCTGAGGCAGAAATCTGGTCGAGGAGACCGAAGCAGTGACTTTCCAGACACTCCGCTGGACGCGCATGGTCGCGTTGTTTTTGATCTGTACGCTCATCGCGTCATGCGGTCTGCCGCGCGTCGGCCCCAACAAGCGCGAGATTTTTGCCGGATCCGTCCAGCAGGAAGGCGACGCCTTTGTCGTCGCGGTCAACGACCGGGTCACCCGCGCCACCGCCGTGGCCCCTGCCCTGGGCTTTTCCGATCAGTTGGTGAATGCCGGGCTCGTCGGTTCGGACACGATCCGTCCGGGCGATGTTCTGGGCCTGACGATCTGGGAAAACGTGGATGACGGGCTGTTGGCGGGCGAAGGGGCGAACTCCACCCTGCTCGAAGAGGTTCAGGTGGACGGTGCCGGGTTCATCTTTGTGCCCTATGCGGGCCGGATCCGCGCCGCAGGCAACACGCCCGAGTCGATCCGCCGTATCATCACCAGCCGCCTCGAAGAGCAGACACCGGATCCACAGGTGCAGGTGCGTCGCATCGCGGGGGACGGCGCCACGGTGTCGTTGATCGGCGCTATTGGCGCACAGGGCGTCTTTGCCATCGAGCGGCCGACGCGGACCCTTGCCACCATGCTGGCCCGCGCCGGCGGCGTGACGATCGAGCCCGAAGTGGCCCAGGTCACCGTGATCCGCGGAAACGAGCGCAGCCAGATCCGCCTGCAAGACCTCTATGACCATCCCGACCTCGACATCGCATTGCGCGCAGGTGACCGCATCCTGGTCGAAGAAGACACCCGCGCCTTCACCGTTCTGGGCGCAACCGGTGGCCAGGCGCGTGTGCCGTTTGAAAGCCCGACGCTCAGCGCGCTCGAGGCCATCGCGCAGGTCGGCGGCCTGTCGGCCACCACGGCGGATCCGACCGGTGTCTTTGTGCTGCGCAACGAACCCGCGCCAATCGCCAACGCCGTGCTCGGGCGCGACGATCTCATCGGCGCCCAGCGCATGGTCTATGTGCTGGATCTGACGCAGCCCAACGGGCTTTTCCAGGCGCGCGACTTTGTCATCCGCGACGCGGACACGGTCTATGTGACCGAAGCGCCGTACACGCAATTCTCGCGTATCATCACCGCGCTCACGACACCGGTGTCGGGCATCAACCAGCTCTCGACCAGTGTGACCGGCAACTGACGCCGCACAGATGAGCGAACAGGACACCCAAGCCGCCGGACCTGACAAGGCCCGGCGGCTTTATGTTTTCAATGGTGGTTTTCTGTCCCAGCGCCGGTTGCGCCGCATCCTGAGCCTCGCGGGCTATGACGTGCGTGTTGGCAATCCGCCAGCCGACGCCCTGATCGGTGTCTGGGGCAACTCGCCCACCGCGCATCGCGGCCTTGCCGTCGCGCAGCGCCGCGACGTACCAGTGGTCCGGGTGGAGGATGCGTTCTTGCGGTCGCTCTTTCCCGGGCGCGCGGGTGCGCCACCGCTGGGCCTGCTGATCGACCGGACCGGCCTGCATTTCGACCCCGCACGCCCCTCCGACCTCGAGACATTGTTGGCCACACACCCGCTGGATGACAGCGCCCTGCTGGACCGCGCGCGCGGCGCGATGGCGCGGATGGCCGAGGCGCATCTGAGCAAATACACCGCCTTCCGACCCGATCATCCGGTGCCGGATCCGGGATATGTCCTTGTCGTCGATCAGACCCATGGCGATGCATCGGTCACCGCCTGCGGCGCGGATCGCAACCGTTTCCTCGAAATGCTCTTTTTCGCGCAGGAGGAACATCCCGGCGCACGGATCGTGATCAAGACACATCCCGAAACGCAGAGCGGGTTCCGCAAGGGCTACTTCAACGAGAGTGATCTGAGTGATCGCGTGTCGTTTTGCACCGATCCGGTCAGCCCCTGGGTGCTGATGGACGGCGCTTTGGGCGTCTACACGGTCTCGTCCGGGCTTGGGTTCGAGGCGATCCTGGCCGGGCACAAACCGCGCACGTTCGGACAGCCCTTCTATGCGGGGTGGGGCCTGACGCAGGATGAATTTCCGGTGCAGCGACGCCAGCGACGCCTGACCCGCGCACAGCTGTTTGCGGCGAGCATGATGCTCTACCCGACATGGTACGACGCGCATCGCGACCGCCTCTGCGACCTTGAGACAGCGATGGAAGCGTTGGCAGCCGAAACGCGCGCCTGGCGCGCCGATCACCGTGGTTGGGTGGCCAGCCATATGAGCCGGTGGAAGCGCGCGCCGTTGCAGCAGGCCTTCGGCCAATGGGAAAAGATGCAGTTCGAGGATGACCCCGCCGCCGCCCGGGCCAAGGGGCGGCCCTGGATGGTCTGGGCTGGCAAGGCGCAGGTCGGCCATAAGGACGCCGTTCAAGTCGAAGACGGGTTCCTCCGTTCGCGCGGCTTGGGGGCCAAGCTGATCCCGGCGATGTCACTGGTGACGGATGCCACTGGCATCTACTACGACCCGACGCGCCCCAGCGATCTGGAACATATGATCCGGGTCCGCCGGACATTGCGCCCCGATCAGGCACACCGGGCCGAACGGTTGATCACCGCGCTCACACGCGGCGGGCTCAGCAAATACAATGTTGGCGGCGCCCTGCCTGACCTGCCGCCGGGGCCGCGTGTGCTGGTGGTCGGCCAAGTGGAGGATGACGCCTCCATCCGGCTGGGCGCGGGCGAAATCAGGACCAACGCCGCCCTGTTGGACGCCGCGCGCCGCGCCCACCCCGACACCACGCTGATCTACAAGCCCCACCCGGATGTCGAAGCGGGCCTGCGCAAGGGCGACGTCGACGCGACCGGAATTGCAGATGTCGTGGCGCGTGACACAGACATTATCGCCCTGCTCGAACAGGTCGACACCCTCTGGACCATGACATCGCTTTCGGGGTTCGAGGCGCTGATGCGCGGCGTGCACGTCGTCACCACCGGTGCGCCGTTTTATGCGGGATGGGGCCTGACCGACGACCGGGGCGACGTGCCGCCGCGGCGGCGCGAGGATGTGTCGCTGCTGGGCCTCGTCCACGCGACGCTGATCGACTATCCCCGCTATTTCGATCCTGTCACCGGTACCAATTGCCCGGTCGAGGTCATCGTGGACCGGCTGTCCAGCGGTGAGCCGCCGCGCCCGGGCCTTGCCAATCGCACCCTGTCGCGGCTGCAAAGCCTGCTCGCCAGTCAGTCACATCTCTGGCGGTGAACGCACCCATTGATGCAGCACGTCCAGCCCGACAGGGCGCACGGACACCAGCGCAAATCGCGCGGCGTCGCCCAGATTGCTGAGTCCCAGCGCGCCGATATTGGGCAAGCCTTCGGCCCCGATGGCGAGCCCGGCCGTAAAACCCACCAGACGGTCCACCAGATCCGCCTCGATCAAAGAGGCGGCCAGGGCGCTGCCCCCTTCGCAGAAGACGCGGGTAAGGCCGTGGCGGCCCAGTTGTTGCAACACGTCCCGTGCGGCCAACTGGCCCGCGGACGTGGCACAGGGCAGCAACGTGGCCCCCAGATCGCGCCACGTCTGGCAAAGCATCGGGTCCGCGTCCTTGCCATGACACAGGATGACCGGCACGTCGCGCGCGGTGCGGGCCAGATGGCCCATCAGCGGCACGTCAAGACGGCGGGACACAACGACCCGCGTGGGCTGATGCAGGATCCCGAGGCCGCGCACGGTCAGCGACGGATCATCGTGCCGCGCCGTACCGCCGCCGACCATCACCGCGTCATGACGGGCGCGCATCGCGTGCACCGCGCGCCGCGCGGCGGGCCCGGTGATCCACTGGCTTTCGCCCGTGCCGGTTGCGATGCGCCCATCAAAGCTGCTGGCCAGCTTGAGCGTCACTTCGGGCCGCCCCTGCTCGGTCTTGAGAAAAAATCCGGCGAGGTCAGCGCTGGCTGCATCGGCGCACAGCCCTGTGTCCACCGTGATCCCGGCGGCCCTCAAGGCCGCGATCCCTTGCCCGTCCACGCGCGGGTCACTGTCGCGCACCGCGATGACGACGCGCCCCACCCCAGCGGCGATCAGCGCATCGACACAAGGCGGGGTCTGCCCGTGATGGGCGCAAGGCTCGAGGCTGACATAGACGTCAGCGCCGCGTGCTGCCGCACCCGCCTGATCCAACGCGACCGTTTCCGCGTGGGGTCGCCCGCCCGGCTGCGTCCAACCGCGGCCCACGATGCGGTCCGCCTGCACAATCACGCAGCCGACCGCTGGGTTTGGGGCACATCGACCCTGCCCGCGCCGCCCAAGGCTCAGGGCAAGGCGCATGTAGCGCGTGTCACGCGCTTGGGTCACTCTTCCTGGGCGCCGTCGGGCCGCAGCTCGGCCACAAACTTGTCAAAGTCGTCCGCCGCCTGGAAGTTCTTGTAAACGCTGGCAAACCGCACGTATGCGACCGTGTCGATGCGGTTCAACGCCTCCATCACGATCTCACCGATCTGCTTGGACTGGATGTCCGTCTCGCCCATCGACTCGAGCCGCCGCACGATGCCGGAAATCATCTGATCGATACGCTCGGGATCAATCGGGCGTTTCTGCATCGAGATGCGGATCGACCGCTCGAGCTTGTCACGGTCAAAGTCCTCGCGCTTGCCGTTTGACTTGATGACCACAAGGTCGCGCAGTTGCACACGCTCATAGGTGGTGAACCGGCCACCACATGCGGGGCAGAACCGCCGCCGCCGGATCGAAACATGATCCTCAGCCGGACGGCTGTCTTTTACCTGAGTGTCGATATTGCCGCAAAACGGACAGCGCATGGCCGATCCCCTCTTCGTTCGTCCCGCCCTTAGTGGGGGTTTCCCCCTTGTCCACGAAACTATACGGGCTTGCCTAGGTTTTGGGTAGAGGGGAAATGCCACCGCAACATGAGCGGCAGCCGTTGTTCAGCTTGCTGTGCGGACGCGTAGCACCACAAAGAAATCACCGCCACAGACACTGTTTGCCGCCGCCATGGATTTCCGCAGGCCAGGTGTATTCACGCCGAAGGTCACGCTGGACGAGGCATTGGCAATGGGCGCAATCGTAAACACCATGCCCTTCTTGCCGGGTGCGTTTGCCGACTGAGACAACGCTTGCGCGACAAACAGGTCACGCACATCACCCGGCACATACCGGTCGACGTATTTCGATGCGGCACACCACATGGCAGCGGGCGACGCCCTGTCGTCACGGACAACCTCAAACGATGTGGCAGAGAGCGGGTAGACCGGGATCACAAACCGATCAAAATCACGGTCACGCGGAAACAGTATGGTCTGTGCTGCAGCGAGTGTCGGCAGGGCCGCGCAGACAAGTGCGATGAATATCAAACGTTTGAGCATCAACCGGGTCCCTTGTGCAACTCGAAGATAAGGTCATTCCGAAGAATTACCACATCACAGTTGCGCCATTTTGCTGGTAGCGCTGGACCTGTTTCGTTGCGCCTTGATCCTGCGAAAGGCGCTGCGGTTTCGTTTGCGTGGTGACAACAGCAACCGTATCGGCAATTTGCGTTGGGTCGGTGCGCGCAACGCGGTGCCCTCACAGAAACACACCGTCCCCTGGCGCGTCGATCACCTGCTGCGCCGTTTCTACGGACACTGTTGGGGGGGCCTCCAAGCCCGCAAACGTGTCAGCACGGATCAGTGCGTGCGTCTTGGTTTCACCGTCCATTTCTTTTTCTATTGTCGTGCTCAGGCAGAACTGTTGGCCTTCTGCGACCATCGCCGGCCACCCAGACTGCGATATCGTCCGTGACCTCGTACAACCCCGCGCCGGACGTCCGCCATTCAAATGTCTTTTGCATGCAACCATCCCGTGCCGCGCGGGTTGATTGAGTACCGCACAGAATGGAGCGCGCAATGACCAAAACACTTTTCATCACCGGCGCAAGTTCGGGCATCGGCGCCGCGACGGCCAAGGCCGCCGCAGCCGCAGGCTGGCATGTCGGCCTATTCGCCCGGTCCGAGGACAAGCTCAAAGCGCTCGCCGACGAGATCGGGGATCACGCCACCGTCCTCCCGGGCGACGTGACCAAGCTGGGCGACGTCACAAACGCCCTTGATCAGTTGCAACAGGTCGATGCCGTCTTTGCCAATGCAGGCAAGGGATTGAGTGCCGCGGGATCCGAAGGGGGCGACCCGGAGGAATGGCACGAGATGATCGACATCAACATCATGGGTGTCCTCTATACCGCCAAGGCGGCCCTGCCCCGGCTGCGTGAAATTAAGGGGCACATGGTGCTGACCGGCTCTGCCGCGGGCCGACGCCACATCAAGGGGTCGATCTATGGCGCCTCCAAGTGGTTCATCCACGGCTATGGTGGCAACCTCGCCGACGAGATGGCGGAGTGGGGCGGGCGCTGCACGGTGGTTGCACCCGGCATGGTCGACACCGCGTTTTTCGACGAGCCCAAACCCGACAAGTTGCAGCCCGAAGATGTCGCGGATGCGGTGATGCACGCGCTGAGCGCGGACCCGCGCTGCGACGTGCGCGAAGTCTTTTTGATGCCCACGAATTGATGGAGGCGACGATGACACAGACGAATGACGACCCGACCACTGGCCCCGGCACCACAAACGATCCCAATCAAGCGGACAACACCGGCCTGCCGCAAAAGGACAGGTTCAAGGATGTCCCGGAAAAACAGGAAGGGCCGGACCAGACAAACCCGGACCCCCAAACCGGTCCCGGCACAACGTCCGATCCGAACCAGGCAAACCTGACCTGACAAAGCCCGGCACCGTTCCAAATCCGTCTGGAGCGGTGCCGTTATCGGAAGATGCGCAGCCCTTGTTCGTCGATCACTTGCTTGGCCTTGCCGATCGAGGCGGTCACCGCGCTGTCATGATCCGCAAGCGTGTCGGCGCGCACGAGGTTGTGCGTCTTGGTCTCGCCATCCACATCCGCCTCGATCCGCGCCGCGATCCGGTAGACTTTGCCGTCGGCGATGGGCTGGGGGTAAATACGGAAATCGCCATAGGTTTCGACCACCGGTTCAGGTTCCGAAGAACCACCGCCGCCGAACAGACGTGACAACAGGGACATGGGGCGTCGCCTCCGCTGGTCTTGCCTGGTCGGCGATGGGACGCCGGCCACGCTGTGATCACTGATCGAGGAAGCTGCGCAGCTTACGCGACCGGCTCGGATGCTTGAGCTTGCGCAGGGCCTTGGCTTCGATCTGGCGAATACGTTCGCGCGTCACGCTGAACTGTTGGCCGACCTCTTCGAGGGTGTGGTCGGTGTTCATGCCGATGCCGAACCGCATGCGCAACACACGTTCCTCGCGCGGTGTGAGCGATGCCAACACCCGCGTTGTGGTCTCTTTCAGGTTTTCCTGAATGGCGCTGTCGAGCGGCAGAACTGCGTTCTTGTCTTCGATGAAATCGCCAAGCTGGCTGTCTTCCTCGTCGCCGATGGGCGTTTCCAGCGAAATCGGCTCCTTGGCGATCTTCATCACCTTGCGCACTTTCTCAAGCGGCATCTGCAGCTTGTCCGCCAGCTCTTCCGGCGTCGGCTCGCGGCCGATCTCGTGCAGCATCTGACGGCCCGTACGGACCAGTTTGTTGATCGTCTCGATCATGTGCACCGGGATACGGATGGTGCGCGCCTGATCCGCAATGGACCGGGTGATCGCCTGACGGATCCACCACGTGGCGTAGGTCGAGAACTTGTACCCGCGCCGGTATTCGAACTTGTCCACGGCCTTCATCAGGCCGATATTCCCTTCCTGGATCAGGTCGAGGAATTGCAGACCGCGGTTCGTGTATTTCTTGGCGATGGAGATGACGAGGCGCAGGTTGGCCTCCACCATTTCCTTCTTGGCCTGCCGGGCTTCCTTCTCGCCCTTCTGGACCTGTTGCACGATGCGGCGGAATTCGGAGATGTCGAGACCGACATACTGGCCGACCTGCGCCATGTCGGCGCGCAGCTCTTCGACCTTTTCGGCGGAGCGTTCGATGAACATCTGCCAGCCGCGACCCGTCTTCTCGCCCATTTGATCGAGCCAGCCGGGATCCAATTCGCGACCCCGATAGGCATCCACGAATTCCTTGCGGTTGATGCGCGCCTGGTCGGCGAGCTTCACGATCGAGCTGTCGATCTGCATGATCCGGCGGTTGATACCATAAAGCTGGTCGATCAGCGCCTCGATCCGATTGTTGTGCAGATGCAGGTCGTTGA
>JBCBHM010000004.1:9181-133497 GCA_038525585.1 Pseudomonadota bacterium | reverse complement strand
CGATCAATGCGGTGGCGATGGGATCGATCGAGCCGGTGGGCTCGTCCATCAGCAGCACGTCCGGATTGGTCGCAAGCGCCCGGGCGATGCACAGCCGCTGCTGCTGACCGCCCGACAGGTCCGTGCCGATCTTGGTGTGCAGCGCGTCCTTGACCTCGTCCCACAGGCCCGCCCGGCGCAGGCACGTCTCTACATGTTCGGCCATCTCCGCCTTGTCGCGGGTCAGCCCGTGGATGCGTGCGCCATAGGCCACATTTTCCCAGATGCTCGACGGAAACGGGTTGGGCTTTTGCGCGACCCAGCCAAAGCGTCGGCGGTGCACGGGCGGATCAACCTCGGGCGCGTGGATGTCCTGCCCCTCCATCTCGATCAAGCCGTCGATATGCACGCCGCGCGTCCCGTCATGCATCCGGTTCAGGCATTTGAGCGCCGTGGACTTGCCACAGCCCGACGGGCCGATGAAGGCGAGGATTTCGTTGGCGTAAAGGTCAAACGACACGTCATCCAACGCCTGCTTTTCCCCATACCACAGCGACAGGTTCTGCACCGTCAGGACAGGCGCGGTATTGCGGCGGGGATGGGTGGCAGCGGTCTTGGGCGAGCTGTGCGTATCAAACATTGGAACCTCCGAGGGCGCTGAAAGGGTGGGCTTGGCCGCACTCTGCCCGGCGCCCTGTACCCGGACATTGATCCAGGGCAAGATCCGCAAGACTTCACAAAACCTTCACAAATAAAATGGCCCCGCCGCATTGGGCGAGGCCGTAAAATCCGGTGCGGACGCGCAGCTCAGTGCAGCTTGGCGTCCACCTGAGCGATCGCGTCGTCGATCAGTTGGTTGCCACTCTCGGCCGTCATCTGCTTGGCGATGACGTCCTTGGCGGCCTGCACGGCCACAACCGCGGCGGTGTCGCGCACTTCCTTGACAGCGCTTGCCTGAGCCGAGGAGATCTGATCTTCGGCTGCCGCCAGACGGCGCGCAATCGATGTCTTCAGATCCGCGCGCGCCTGATCGGCAGCCGCTTCGGCGTCGACCTTGGCTTGTGCCACGATCTTGTCGGCCTGTGCCTGTACTTCCTGTTGCTTGCGCTCGTAAGAGGCCAGCAGCGTCTGCGCCTCTTCCCGCAACGACCGTGCCTCATCAATGTCCGACTGGATGCCTGCGGCGCGGTCATCCAACATCTTGGTGACCATGCCGGGCACCTTGAAATAGAATAGGACGCCGATGAACAGGATGAATGCGATCGAGACGATCAGGTCCGTGTTGCTCAGCTTCCAGAACTCGGCCGAAAACGGGTTCTTGGACGCTGCGTAAACCGGGCTTGCGACCAGTGCCGCGATGGATGCGAGGGTGAGATACCGCATGATCTTAACCTTTCATCCGGGCATTGACGGCAGCCGTGATGCTGCGCGCATCGGCCTTGCCACCCATCAGGGCGACGATATCCTTGGCGGCGTCCTTGGCCACTTCGACCACAGCCTCCTGCGCACCGGCGCGAATGTCGGCGATGGCCTTTTCGCTTTCGGCCGCCTTTGCCGCAATCTCTGCGTCCGCCTTGGCGATGGCGGCATCCAGATCGCCCTGGATGGCAGCGCGCGTCTCGCCAGCGATCCGCTGAGCTTCCGCCCGTGCATCGGCCAGCGCTTTGTCATAGGCCGCTTCGGCCTCTGCAGCCTTGGCCTTGAGGTCTTCGGCAGCGGCGAGGTCATTGGTAATTGTCCCCTGCCGTGCGGCAAGGATGCCTGCGATCCGGGGCAAGGCCACGCGCGACAGCACAAAGTAGATCACGACGAGCGCCACCAGCAGCCAGAAGATCTGGTTGCCAAAGGTCGTAACGTCCAGCTGTGGCATGCCCGGCCCTGAGGCCTCGGCTGCGGATGTTGTTTCGGTTGCCATGTCGGTCGTTCCCCTGAGTGGACCCCTGCGGGGCCAAAATGCGAAGCCGTTACACCGGGCAGCGTGACCGTATCACGCCGCCCGACCGTAAGGAATGCGTCTCAGAAGTGACTTAGACGGCGAACATCAGCAGCAGAGCGACGAGGAACGAGAAGATCCCCAGCGCTTCTGCAAAGGCGATGCCGATGAACAGGGTCGCGGTCTGACCGGCAGCTGCCGATGGGTTGCGCAGGGCGCCGGCGAGGAAGTTGCCGGCCACGTGGCCCACACCGATTGCGGCTGCGCCGGAACCGATTGCTGCGAGGCCTGCGCCGATATGTGCGAGTTCACCTTCCATGAGAATTCTCCTTACGATTGGAAGTTGGATGTATTGCGGGGCACGCCCCGCGATGCATTAGTGATGCGGGTGCAGCGCGTCCTTGAGGTACACGCATGTGAGAATGGTAAAGACGTAGGCCTGAATGGCCGACACCAGCACTTCGAGCCCGTAGATCGCCATCACGCCGATGATGGCCACAGGCGCAATGGCTGCGACCTGCGCAAAGCCTGCGAACACTTTCAGAACCGCGTGGCCCGCCATCATGTTGCCCGCCAGACGAATGGAATGGCTGACCGGGCGCACGAAGTACGAAATGATCTCGATCACGGCCAGCACCGGGCGCAGCGGCAGCGGCGCGCTCGACACCCAGAAGAGGCTCAGGAATGATGCGCCGTTCTTGACAAAGCCCAGGACGGTCACGGCGATGAACACGCCAAAGCCCAGGATCGCTGTGACGGCGATATGCGACGTCGTAGTGAACGACATCGGGATCAAACCAAGGAAGTTGGCGCACAGGATGAACATGAACAGCGTCATGATGTAGGGGAAATACTTGATCCCATCCTTGCCGGTTACATCCTCGACCATTTTGTAGACAAAGCCATACAGCAGTTCGGCAATCGACTGCCCCCGGCCCGGCACGACTTCGCGCTTCGACGTGGTCAGCACCATCAGCGCGATGATCGCCAGCACGGCCATCACCAGCCAGAACGTCACATTGGTGAGCGTGAACATCCCGATCTCACCGCCGAACAGCGATTTGACCTCGAACTGGTCCATCGGGTGAAAAGACAGGCCACCGCCACCATCTGCTTCATCTGCCATCCGGCTCTCTCCGTCACTCTCGCCCGTCCCCGGGCGCGTCCTCTGCGGCTTGCGCCGCTTCCCGTTCCGCCTGAACCTCTTTCGCGCTGCGCATCATCGTCAGGATGCCGGCCGCGAAGCCCAGGAAGATAAATATGATCATCAGAAACGGAGGGGTGCCCAAAAGCGCGTCCAGCCCGTACCCGATCCCAAACCCGATCCCCAGACCGGCCACCAGTTCGATCACCATGCGCCAGGCCAGTTGCGCCTGAGAGTGAGGATCCGGTGTGTGAGGTTTCGGTGCGTGCGCCTCCTTGGCAGCTTCGATGCGGGCCTGCAGGGCCGCCAGTCTGTCGCTGTCCTCAGGGTCGGTCACGCACCTCTGTCCCACGTATTGGCTTGGGTGGTGGGATATGCTGCGGCAGGGTGTGAGTCAACGTGCGGGAATGGCCGCCTACGATTCCCCTATGCTTCGGTTTTTAAACGGTTTTCTGGCATTCTGCAAAAGTCGGACAACCCGCCGCATCCGCCAATTCCGCCGCTTTCCCACCAAACGCATTATTCAACCATTCGGTTGATTTTCCACATGCCGCAAGTCCGCGGTGCGATCCAACAGCCACCGCCGCACCACGCGGACCGCCTTGCGCCGCGACGACACCCCGCTGCTCAGCAAGTAAAACGCCCCGCTCTGGATGCCCACATCCGACACCCGGACCAAACGGCCCGCGACGATATCCCGGTGCGTCGCATCCGATGCCGCCAGAAAAACGCCTGCCCCGGCCAACGCCGCCTCCACCGCCAGCGGCGCCCGCAACCGATAGGGCCCTTCCGTCAACGGCAGCTCGGTCCAGCCCGCCGCCCGCGCCCAGCGCGGCCACAGGTCTTCCCGCCGGTCCCGCAACAACGCGACCTGGCCCAGATGTTCGGGGCGCAGCACATCGCCCGGAACGACGCCGGGCGCGGCCACGGGATAAATCGGCGCATTGCTCAGCAAATCCGCAGGCACGTCCAGCACGCCTTTATGCGCAAAGCGGATGGCCAGATCCGCCTCGTACCGGTCGAGATCAGCCAGATCGGTCGACCCGATCAAACGCAGGTCAATCTCGGGCAACTCCGCCTGCATCTCCGCCAGCAGCGGCGCGACCACCTTGGCCGCAAAAAGCGGCTCGCTGTTGACCACGACCCGCCCCGCGGGCGTGTCCGCCAACCCTTCGGTCGCATCTCCGATCACGTCAAAGGCAGGCGCAATCCGCTGGGCATAGTGCTGACCCTCGGGCGTCAGAACCACACCGCGGGATTGATCCCGAAACAGCTGCACCCCCAGCCGCGCCTCCAGCCCGCGCACATGACGGCTGACCGCGGAATGGCTCACACCCAGCTCTTCCGCGGCCCGGCTAAAGCTTTCGTGCCGCGCCGCCGCCTCGAAGGCGCGCAGGGCATTCAAAGGCGGCAGTGACCGCATGGCACCTCACCATATGTGCAAAAACTGCACATAACCTGTCAGAGAACTCTGTTTGTGGCAACGCACCAGGATGCGCATATTCCAAGCATAGCTTCAACACACGAGGCATCCCATGCAACTCACCCACCAAAACGCGCTTTTGCGCGCCCTCCTCACCTGTGCGAAATTTCTGCAAAAAAGGCGCAAGGCTCCGATCACAAGGGGCACCGCCCTGCCCCCAATGTCAGATCATATCGCGCGCGATATCGGCCTTAGCCACCATGACCGCGCGCTCATGTCCCACCACTGGCCGTCCCGGGACAGCCGTCACCCGTTCCTCTGACGCGACGGCCCTGCTATGACGCTTGCATGGCCGATCCGCTCGACACCACCTTCCAGGCGCTCGCCGACCCGACCCGGCGGGCGATCCTGACTATGTTGCTCGAGGATGACATGGCCGTCACCGACGTGGCCGAACCGTTCGAGATGTCCCTCGCCGCCATCTCGAAACACCTCATGATCCTGACGCGCGCGGGCTTGATCCAGCAGGAAAAACGGGGCCGCGTGAAATGGTGCAAGCTGGATCCTGACGCGCTCAAGGGCGCCTCTGTCTGGATGCAAAGCTTTGGCCAGTTCGAACCGGTCAACCTCGACGCGTTCGAACGCTTCCTCGCCGCCGAACTGCCGTCCGAGCGCTAGCGCCCCGGGGTCGGTGGGCGGGCGAATTTGCACCGGCAAAGAGTCCCGCCCGCCGGCCTCACTCTTCGCGTAACAACAGCCCCAGCGCCAAGACGGTCAAGCCGACACCGATCCAGACCAATGCCCCCGGCACACCATTGCCCAACGCGACCTCCCACAGGATCACCCAGCTGGGCGTCAGATAGGTGTATGCCATCACCTTGGCCGAGGGCAGCCGCAGCGTCGCGAATTGCAGCAGCACGAACGTCGCCGCCGAAGCGAACACTGCAATATAGACCAGCGTGACCCAGACGATCCCCGGCAGTGCCCCCCAGGGCGTCGCCATCAGATCGCGCCAGCCGAAGGCTGTCAGCAGCAGCGCCCCGGCCACCAACATGCCCAGCGTGAACACCAGCGGGCTCTCGCCGCGGTTCAGCTTGCGCACCATCGGCGTGTAGATCGCGTGGCTCAGACAGCCGAAGAAATAGATCACTTCGCCCCGCCCGACCTCGAACGCGAGAAACGCCGACCAGTCCGCGCGAAAGATCACCCACAGCGCCCCCGCCGCCCCGATGCTCAGCGCCAGCGCCATGCGCGGCGTCGTCACCTGCCGCAGCAGCAGCCAGCCGAACATGCCCGCCATGACCGGCGTCAGCGTGAACACCGCAGCCGCACTTACGGGCGGCGCCGTCTTCAGCCCCTTGAACATCAGCACGAAGTAAATGCCGAAGAGCCCACCCAGCACCGCATAGCGCCAGGGCGCGCGCAGCGCCGACCGCGGCGCGCCGCCCGTCACCAGCACGGCTGATCCGATGATCGCCGCCGCCAGCCAGAACCGCGCCGCGTTCAGGGCCGCCGGTGCAATCTCATTGGCGGCCTGCGCACCCAGCGAAAACGACCCCGCCACGAGCGCTGAAAACAGCAGCATCGCGGCGTGGCCCTGCAAGGCAGGGCTCACAGCACCTGCCAGCTTTTCGACCGCTCCTTGAGGAAACTCAGAAAGGCCTGCACCTTGTTTGTCCGGTGCAGATCCACATGGGTCACCAACCACAGCGGCGAAGACCAGTCTTCCTGCGGTTCCAGGATCTCGATCATGTCCGCGTTTGCGCGCGCCTCCATCACGGGGAGAAAGCCGATGCCCGCCCCGGCAAGCACGGCCTGTTCCAGCGCACGGATATCGGACGATCTGAACGTGATCGCATCGGCAGGAACATGCGAGCGCAGCCAGCGGTTGAACGGGGCCCGGTTGTCTTCGTCGTCATTGCCGACAAAGCGGTGCCCCTCCAGGTCCTTGTGGATGGTATCGGGCCGGCCATGGCGCGCGATATAGCTTTGGGCTGCGTACAGCCCCATGGATTGTCGCACAAACGGCTGCACCACGTTGTCCGGCTGATCCGGTGCGTTGCCCGCCCGGATCGCCACATGCGCCTCGCCATATTCCAGTCGAAACAGCCGCTCACCCGTCAGATAGCGAACGACCACATCGGGATGCTCCAGCTGGAAATCCGTCAGTACCGGCGCCATCCGCGGGGCAAGATTCACAAGGGATGTAACCACCAGCTCACCCGAAACCTCGTTGCCGCGCCCCTTGATCCGGCCAGCCAACTGGCTGAACTGATCATCCGTCGCCTGCGCGACCCGAAACAGATCGTCGCCCGCCTCGGTCGGCGTGTATCCCCGCGCGTGACGTTGGAACAGCTTGACGCCCAGCCGGGTCTCGAGCGCATCGATATGGCGGATCACCGTGGCGTGGTGCACGCCCAGCACATCCGCCGCGCCGCTGACCGTACCCATACGCGCCACTTGGTAGGCCGTCTTGATCTCGTCCCAGTTATCCATCTGAACCTCTCTGTGCGCCAGCAAACAGATGCTGTTGGTTTAGCGGCGTTGCGTTCGAAAACGCAAGCCTCAATTATCAGCACACAGAACGCTTCCTCCAGATCAAGGACCCGATATCATGACACTCCTGCACATCGACAGCTCTGCCCGGACCGAAGGCTCCGTCACCCGCGATCTCACCGCTCAGATTGTGGCCAAGATCGGCGGTGACGTGATCCGCCGTGACCTGCGCGACGCCCTGCCTCAGATCAACGAGGCGTGGGTCGGCGCCAATTTCACTCCCGCCGATCAGCGCGACGACGTCCAGCGCGACACGCTGGCCCTGTCCGACACGCTGGTGGCCGAGCTCAGGGCCGCCGACACCATCGTCATCGGCTTGCCGCTGTACAATTTCGGCGTGCCTGCCGCGCTCAAGGCCTGGATCGACCTTGTCGCCCGCGCAGGTGTGACATTCAAATACGGTGAAAACGGCCCCGAAGGTTTGCTGACGGGCAAGCGTGCGATCCTCGCCGTGTCCACCGGCGGCGTGCCCGTGGGCAGCGCCTATGACTTTGCCACCGCCTACATGCGCCACGTGCTGGGCTTTATCGGTATCACAGAGGTCGAAATGGTTGCCGCCGAACGCGTTGTCGCCAATGGCGACGCGGCTATTGCTGCCGCAAAGGCCGAGATCGACGCACTGGCCGCTTGAGCCCCCCTCTTCCCCAACGACCCAAGACCACTCACGGCGCCCCCGGTGTTCGCACCGGGGGCTTTTTGGCAATTCGTGTCAGTGGCAATGCAATGGCTTTGATCCCGCATGACAGCATTGACCGGGAGGTGAGCTTTTGCGGCAGCCCCCACCATGCGAAACCTCGTCCTGGGTGATCCAGCCGGATGTGCCGCCAGCCGCAAAGACCGGTGCGGCGCTGACGCATGCCAGAAGCATCGCCGCCGCGCGTAAAATGTTCATTCTCGTTCCTTTCGTACCCCGCGCTTGCTCCGGCGCGTTAACCAGTTGTTAACACATGACCGGCAGGCATCCTTGATCCTGATCAACCATCTGGACGGGCCGCGGCCGCTCCCGCTAGGCTTGCGGCATGACGGTCGTGCGCAACCTGCCCAGCCAGCTCATTCTGGCCCATGCGCCCTGGTTCCTGGGGGCGGGGCTGATCGTGTGTATCGTGGCCTGTGCCTCGGCCGGTGTTGCCCTGCTTTTTTCCGGACAGATGGCGGGGCTGGTGACCGTGCTGGTGGGTGCCGCGATCCCGCTGGGCATCTTTGCGCTGGCGATCAAGCGGGATCAGGCGATCTTTGATGCCATCTCCGGCACTGTGACGTTGCAGCGCCGGACGCTTTTTGGCTACCGCTGCATGGTCCATCCGCTGCAAACCGTCCGCCGCGCCGAGATGGAGGCGCTGTCGGACACCAAGCGGCCCACGCTCACCTTCCATGACCGCACGCCGCCCTACCCGCTGGTCGAGGCGTTTTCGACCAGCAGCGCGCATTTGCGCGCCACACAGACCATCAACGATTGGCTGCGCGCGGCACGGCGACAACAGGCGTCGTAACGCTCAACGCACACGGGACAACCCGGTGATTTCGCCAGCAATTCAAAGCGGCACAGTCGCCTCGTCGCGAAGCACGCGCCAGCCGATCTCTTGCAGCAGCAGATCGGGATCGAGGTTGCCGCCCTTTTCCGCGAACTCCGGGTTCATCGACAGCATCGACAGCCCGTGCACGAAACTCCACAACATGAACGACCGTTGCCGCACCTTGTCGGTGATGCCCGGCTCGCCCAGAACCTTGGCCACCTCATTCTGCACGATGTCGTAGATGTCCTGCCCGGCTTCCTCGATCTCGGGCAGTTGCGGGCCATCGTTATGGCCAAAGCGCAAAAGGAACATGCCCGGCTCGCGCAGGGCAAATCCGACATAGTTCTGGCCCAAGGCACGGATCCGCTCGATCGAGCCTTCGGGATACACCGTCATCGCTTCGAGCATCTCGTGCTTGTGACGGTCCATGCTTTGCAGCACGACCGCAACAATCATGTCCCCCTTGTTTTTGAAGTGCTTGTAGGGGGCTGCCGTCGATACACCTGCGCGCCGACAGGCATCCGAGACCGAAAAATGGTCAATGCCTTTTTCCTCGATCAGCTGCCGCGTCGCCTCGACCAATGCGGCCCGCAGGTCGCCGTGGTGATAGGTGGTTTTTTCAGATGTCATCGTGTCCGTCATTTCCGCCGCTAGACCTACCCGAATTTTTTTCCTTGTCAAAGTTAGAAGCGCTTACATATGTAAGAGACGCTAACTTTGACAGGTGTCATAATGCCTCGCCGTTCTTTGTTCCGCCGTGTCGTCCGATTTGTGTTCGTTGCCACCACCACCGTCGCCGTGATTGCAGGCGCCGGGTTTGCCGTCCAGACCGGGGCGAGCGTTCTGGCTGCGCGGGCCGCGGACACACCACCCCCGGACGCGGCCCCCCTGACAGCCGTCAGCGTGCGCACCTTGACACAGGCGGACGGATACACCGTGCCGCGCAGTTTCGTGGGGCAGGTGGAGCCGCGCAAGACCGTCGCGCTGTCGTTCGAATTGGCGGGTCGGCTGGCCGACGTGCTGGTGGACGAAGGCGATACCGTGGTCGCCGGTCAACTGCTCGCCCGGCAGGACATCGACCTGCTGCAAGCCGACCGCGACCGGCAACAGGCTGCCCGCAAGGCGGTCGAGGCGCAACTGGCCTTTGCCCTGCAGACACTGGAACGCAGCGAGGCGCTGCTGGACCGCGGATTTGCCAGTCAGGAACGGTTGGACCAGTCCATGGCCACGCGAGATGAGCTGAACGCCCGCATCAGCGAGATCGACGCCACGCTCGCCACCATCGATATCCAGCTGCAAAAGGCCGAGCTGTTTGCCCCCTTTGACGGGCGCATCACCCGCCGCGTCCTCGACGGTGGCGAGGCTGTGGGCGCGGGCCAGGTCCTGGTCGAGGTCGTGGAGACAGGCGTGCCCCAGATCCGCGTCGGCCTACCGCTCAGCATCGACGAAAGCGCGCTTGCGACCGCACAGATCCGCGTGAACGGCGGCACGTATTCCGCAACGCTGGCGTCATTCCGCCCCGATATCGACCCGGTGACGCGCACGCGCACCGCGCTTTTTGACATCGAGGCCGACAGCACCATGGCACTTGGCCAGACGGCGCGGCTGGAACTGACAACGCACGTGACCGAAGACGGCACATGGGTCCCGCTGCGCAGCCTCAAGGAAGGCGACAAGGGGCAGTGGACCCTGCTTGTGGTCGATGCCGACAACGTCGTGCGCCGCGCCTCCGTTCTGGTGATCCACGCAACGTCGGACGAGGCGTACGTTCAGGGCTCCTTTCCCACGGGCACGCGCATGATCGAAGAAGGCCCGCAACGGGTCACGCTGGGCCAGACCGTCCAGATCGCCGAAACGCTGTAAGGGACCCGCGCCATGGAAACCCTCACCTTCCGCCAGCCGCGCCTCGTCGCCCTGATCCTGTTGGTGTTGATCTCGGCCGGCCTGTCGTCATTCCTGTCGCTGGGCCGGCAAGAAGATCCGACAATCACCAACCTCTTTGCCACTGTCACCACGCAATTCCCCGGCGCCGATCCCGCCCGGGTCGAGGCGTTGGTGACGGCCGAGATCGAGGAAGAGCTGCGCGAGATCGAAGAGGTGTCCGAAGTGACGTCGGTCTCCCGTACGGGCGTCTCAGTCGTGTCTGTCGAGCTGTTGGAAACCCTGGACGAAGAGACCATCGAGCAGGTCTGGACCGAAGCCCGCGACGCCGTGGAAAGCGCGCGCGCGGACTTCCCCGCCGGGGTGCTGGCCCCCGATTTCGATGCCGAAGGGATCTCCGCCTACTCCGCCGTGATCGCGGTTGCGGCAACCCATGATGACGTGTCGCTTGCCCTTCTGAACCGCCATGCCGAGGCGTTGTCGGACCGGCTGCGCAACATCCCGGCCACCCGTGCGGTGGAACGGTTTGGCGTGCCCGAGGAAGAGGTGCTTGTCAGCATCGACCCAACCCAGGCCGCAGCACTTGGCCTGACGGCTGCTGATATCTCCCGCCTGATCCAGGCCGCCGATGGAAAGGTGCAGTCGGGTCGCCTGCAGGGCACGTCCGATCTGTCGATCACGATCTCGGGCGAGATCGAAAATCTGGCCCGACTGCGCGACGTTGTGTTGCGCGAAAACGATCAGGGCGCAACCGTGACGCTCGCTGATATCGCGACGATCACACGCGGCGTCCGCACCCCCGCGCAAGAGCTTGCCATCGCCGATGGACGGCCTGCCGTCCTGGTGGGTGTGCTGGCGCAGGACGGCGTGCAAATCGACCGCTGGATGGGGTTTGTGCGGGACGAGCTGGACGCAGGCGCGGATGCCGTGCCGTTCGGGATCGCGGAACAGATGCTGTTCGATCAGTCGGGCTACACCATCGACAGGTTGCAAGAGGTGGCGACCAACATGGCCATCGGCGTCGGGCTCGTGGTCGCTGTGTTGCTGGTCACGCTGGGCGTGCGCGCTGCGTTGATCGTCGCACTTGTGCTACCGGTCGTGTCGCTTGCGACACTGGCCACGATGAACTTCATCGGCCTGCCCTTGCACCAGATGTCGGTCACTGGCCTGATCGTGGCGCTGGGTCTGCTGGTCGACGCGGCCATCGTGATGTCCGACGAGGTGCGCAAACGTCTGGCCAGCGGGATGAGCCGTGAGGCCGCCGCGGGCGACGCGGTGCGCCGCCTTGCCGCGCCGCTTCTGGCGTCGACGGTGACGACAGCGCTGGCCTTTACGCCCATGATCCTGCTGCCCGGGCCTGCCGGTGACTTTGTCGGATCCATCGCGATTGCCGTGGTGCTGATGCTGATCTGGTCGCTGGTCGTGGCCTTGACCGTCACCCCGGCCCTTGCCGCCTGGACCCTGCCTGCGCGCAGCGCGCCCAAGGCGCCCGGCCTGATGGCCCGCGCCTTCGAAGGGTTGATCTATTTCGCTGTCAGCAATCCGGTCAAGACCATCGCGGTGTCGCTGATCCTGCCTGTGCTGGGTTTCATGAGCTTTCCCACCCTCGTGCCGCAGTTCTTTCCCGGCGTCGACCGCGACCAATTCTACCTCGAGGTCGACATGCCGCCCGGCACCGGCATCGGCACAACCTACGCCACCGCGCTGCAGATGGACGAGATCCTGCGCAATGATGCTGGCGTCGACAGCGTCTACTGGTCCATCGGGAAGTCGGGGCCTGCATTCTACTACAACATCACCGGCGGGCGGTCGCGCGAACCGGCCTTTGCCCAGGCGATGATCACCACCGACACGCCCGAGGACGCAGCAAGGCTCGTCTCGACCCTGCAAGAGGATTTCGGCACCCGTTTTCCCGCAGCCCAAGTGGTGGTGCGCGGCATCATTCAAGGGCCGCCCGTGGCCGCGCCGGTTGAGCTGCGCATTGTCGGTCAGGACCTCGATGTTCTGCGCACGCTGGGTGATCAGGTGCGCGCGCAGGTGGCCGATCTGGACCTCGTCACCTCGGTGCGCTCGGGCGTCAACGGGGGTGCGCCGCGCATCCGCTACGAGATCGACGAAACCGAGGCGCGGCTTTTGGGGCTGAACGTGACGGACGTGGCCGCACAACTCGACGCCGCGCTGACTGGCGTCACCGGCGGATCGCTGGTCGAGGGCACCGAACAATTGCCGGTGCGCGTGCGCATGGGCGACGGGTTGCGCAGCGACCTGACGGCCATATCCGACATGCCGATCCTCTTGCCCGGTGCTGCATCCGTGTCCGCGCTGGGTGACTTCCCCGCCGTGCCCCTGTCGGAGATTGCCACGCCTGTGCTGGAACCGGCCGAAAGCGTCATAACCCGGCGCAATGGTCTGCGCGAAAATGCGGTTCAGGCCTTTCTCGTGCCCAACGTTCTGCCCGAACAGGCCCAGCGCGACGTGCTGGATGCACTGGATGCCACCGGGTTCACCTTGCCCGACGGGTATGCCCTGAAGCTCGGCGGTGACAGCGACGCGCGCAACGATACGGTGGGCAACCTGATGGCCTCGGTCGGCCTGATCGTGACATTGACCATCGCCGCAATTGCGCTGACGTTCAACTCCTTCCGCCTCACGGCTGTGGCCCTTGTGGTCTGCGTCCTGTCGGCGGGGCTGTCGATCCTGTCGCTTGCCATCCTGCAATACCCGTTCGGCATTCAGGCGATCATCGGCGTCATCGGGTCCATCGGGGTGTCGATCAACGCGGCCATCATCATTCTGACCGGACTACAGGGCGACCCGGAGGCCGCCTCTGGCGACCGCCGCGCCATGGCGCGTGTCGTGAACGGATCGGCCCGGCACATCATATCGACCACCGTCACCACCTTTGGCGGCTTCCTGCCGCTGATCCTGGATGGTGGTGCGTTTTGGCCGCCCTTCGCCGTGGCCATCGCGGGCGGTGTGCTCCTGTCGACCGTCGTCAGCTTCTTCTTCACGCCGCCCGTCTTTGCGCTCATCGCCCGCAAGCAGCCCCTGCCCGACGGGATCGTGGACGCGCCACCGACCGACACCGCGGACCGCCCCGCGCCATTAGTCCTTGAGCAGCCGAAACTGGCGGCAGAGTAAGCGACAGCTTGACTCTGCGCGGGCCAAAGCCTAATTCGCCCGCAACACCCGGAATGCGTCAGCCTTCCGGTCCCTTGGGATCGACCCGGGATCGCCCTCCGTCAGCGCGTTGCGCCCACGGGGGCGCTTGCCGTTTGGGCCATTGGGTTCTCCGCCGCCCGTGCTTACCTTGCGGGCAAACGTCAACGGTCGAAAGGCACGCCTATGTTTGAAAATCTCTCCGAACGCCTCTCCGGTGTTTTCGACCGCCTGACCAAGCAAGGCGCGCTGAGCGAGGAAGACGTCAAAACCGCCCTGCGCGAGGTGCGCGTGGCCCTGCTCGAGGCGGACGTGTCCCTGCCCGTGGCGCGCCACTTCGTCAAAGTCGTTCAGGAAAAGGCGACCGGCCAGGCTGTGACCAAATCCGTCACACCGGGCCAGCAGGTCGTCAAGATCGTGCACGACGCGCTGGTCGACACGCTGACCGGCGAAGGCGAACCGGGTGCCCTGAAAATCGACTCGCCCCCCGCCCCCATCCTCATGGTCGGCCTGCAGGGCGGCGGTAAAACCACCACCACCGCAAAACTCGCCAAGCGTCTGACGGAAAAGGACGGCAAGCGCGTGCTCATGGCCTCGCTCGACGTCAACCGCCCCGCGGCCATGGAACAGTTGGCGATCCTCGGCACCCAGATCGGCGTCGACACCCTGCCCATCGTCAAGGGCGAGGACCCCGTTGCCATCGCAAAACGGGCCAAGACCCAGGCGAGCATGGGCGGCTACGACGTCTACATGCTCGACACCGCCGGGCGTCTGAGCATTGACGAAGAGCTGATGGCGCAGGTCGAGGCGGTGCGTGACGTCACCACGCCCCGCGAAACCATCCTCGTGGTCGATGGCCTCACCGGCCAGGACGCCGTGAACACCGCGCAGAACTTCGATGATCGCATCGGCATCTCGGGCGTGGTGCTGACCCGGATGGACGGCGACGGCCGCGGCGGTGCCGCCCTGTCGATGCGTGCGGTGACCGGCAAGCCCATCAAGTATGTGGGCTTGGGCGAAAAGATGGACGCGCTCGAAACCTTCGAGCCGGACCGGATCGCAGGCCGCATCCTCGGCATGGGCGACATCGTCAGCCTCGTCGAAAAGGCGCAGGAAACCATCGAGGCCGAACAGGCCGAGCGCATGATGAAGCGCATGGCCAAGGGTCAGTTCAACATGAACGACCTGCGCATGCAGCTGGAACAGATGCTCAAGATGGGCGGGATGGAAGGCATGATGGGCATGATGCCCGGCATGGGCAAGATGGCCAAACAGGTGCAGGACGCAGGCTTTGACGACAAGATCCTCAAGCAGCAGATCGCGATGATCCAGTCCATGACCAAAAAGGAACGCGCCGCCCCGCAGATCCTGCAGGCCAGCCGCAAGAAACGCATCGCCCGCGGCTCGGGCATGGAGGTCAGCGACCTCAACAAGCTGCTGAAAATGCACCGCCAGATGTCCGACATGATGAAAAAGCTCGGCAAGGGCAAAGGCGGCATGATGAAGAAAGCAATGCAGGCCATGATGGGCGGCAAAGGTGGCATGCCCGACATGGCCGGTGTCGATCCGAAGCAACTCGAGGCGGCGGCGAAACAGATGGGCGGCAAGATGCCCGGCGGCCTGCCCGGTCTGGGCGGCGGCGGCATGGCCTTGCCACCGGGTCTCAGCGGGTTCGGCAAAAAGAAATGACCGACGCCTTGACCAATGCCCCCCGGCTCACGACGGAGCGTCTGGTGTTGCGCGGTCCGCTGCGTTCGGACCTTGCGCTGTTCACGCGCTTCATCACGACGAGCCCCGACCTTGCTGCCGTGGACGACCTGGGCAGCGAAAGCGACGCCTGGTACGCGGCGCTTGCGGGCGTCGGACATTGGCATTGGCATGGCTACGGATTTTTCACCCTGCAACGACATGACGACACCGCCCCGCTGGGGCGTGTTGGCATCCTGAACCACCACGGCTGGCCCCAGCCGGAACTTGCCTGGCATCTATTCGAAGGCGCAACCGGCCAGGGATACGCGACCGAAGCCGGCATGCGCGTGCGCGACTGGGCCGCCGCGGCGCACGGCCTTCGCAATCTGGTCAGCTATATCGACACAGATAATGCCCCGTCGCAAGCGGTCGCGACCCGCCTGGGCGCAACCAACACCGGCCAGCCCGCCGCGCACGATCCCCAGTCCGAGATCTGGCAGCATCCGGAGGGGACCGCGTGAGCACCGCCATACCGACCCTCACCACAGATCGGCTGACCCTGCGCGGGGCGACAGCGGCGGATTTCGACGCCTACGCCGCCACGCTCGCCGACATGCGCAGCCAGTACATGGGCGGCCCCTACACCCGGCGCGGCGCATGGGACATGTTCTGCAACATGACCGCCCAATGGCAGCTCAGCGGATATGGCGGCTGGATCATCGAGACCGACCAGGGCTTTGCGGGCGAGATCGCCTTTTGGCACCCGCCCCACTTTCCCGAACCCGAACTCGGCTGGACCCTCACAGCGCAGGCCGAAGGGCATGGCTACGCCCGCGAGGCCGCGCGCGCCGCCCTCGTATGGTATTGGGCCAATACCAACGCCGTCACCGTGGTCAGCTATATCGATCCGAAAAACGCACGGTCCATCGCGCTTGCGACCAAACTCGGCGCTCAGCCTGACCCAGATGGCCCATGGGCCGAGGGCGAGAATGCCGCCAACACGACCGTCTACCGTCACCGGAGGCCGTCATGACGGCCATGGTGATCCCGGCACTGACAACCGAGCGATTGGTTCTGCGCGCGCCTGCGCCGCGCGACTTTGACGTTTTCGCCGCGTTCTATGCCAGTGATGCGTCCAAGTTCGTCGGTGGACCCATGAGTGAAGAAGACAGCTGGCGCTACCTTGCGCAGGTCATCGGGCATTGGACGATGCGCGGCTACGGCCGCTGGATGGTGACACAAAAGGGCGACGATACAGCCATCGGCATCGTGGGCCTGCACAACCCCCACGGTTGGCCCGAGCCGGAGGTCGGCTGGTACATCTGGGACGGCAACGGCAAAGGCTACGCCTCAGAAGCGGGGCGCGCAGCGCGCGACTATGCCTACGACACGCTCGGCTGGACCACTGTGATGAGCATGATCAAGCCGGGCAACGACGCCTCGGTGCGTGTCGCCACCGCCATGGGGGCCACGCGGGATGCCGACTGGACACATCCCAACGCGGGCCCCTTGATGGTCTACCGCCACCCGGGACCGGAGGCGCGCCAATGACCGTCGCCACCGCACTCAGCACCGCGCGCCTGACCCTCCGCATGCCACACGCCAGCGATCTGCCGGCCTACACCGCGTACTGTGCGTCGGATCGCGCCCGCTTCGTGCGTGGACCGTTCACAGCCCCGCAGGCCTTTGACAAGTTTGCCGCCATGGCCGGTCACTGGACGCTGCGCGGCTTTGGCCGTTACGTGATCGAGCGCGACGGCGCCCCCATCGGCCATGTCGGCCCAATGCAGCTTGACGACAGCCAAGAGCCCGAGCTCACCTGGACATTGTGGAACGGCGCGCACGAGGGCCAAGGCCTCGCCACCGAGGCGGCCCTGCGTGTCCGCGATCACCTCATGCGCGATCTGGGCTGGCCGCAGATGGTCATCCTTATCATGCCCGACAATACCGGGTCGGTGCGTCTCGCCGAACGCATCGGTGCAACGCTCACCGACATTCCGGCCCCCGATTGGTACGCAGGCTGCCAAACCTATCGGCTCACCGGCGAGGCGGTGTCATGATCACGCTGACCGGCACCCCCACCCTCGACACCGAGCGGTTGCACCTGCGCGCCCCGCACCCACAGGATGCGGAGGCCTTCATCCGGTTTTACGGCACCGCGCGGGCGCAGTTCACTGGTGGTCCGATGACCAAACGCCAGGCCTGGAACTTCTTCGGCACCGAGCTGGGTCACTGGATCATCAACGGCTTCGGCATGTTCACCGTGACCCGCCATGGTGACGACACGGCCCTGGGCATCGTGGGCCACTGGTATCCCAACACCTGGCCTGAAAAAGAGGTGGGCTGGGTGCTCTTCGATCCCGCCGACGAAGGGCAGGGCATCGCCTACGAAGCCGCGCGGGCCTGCGTTGCGCACGCCTGGACCACATTGAAGTGGCCCAGCGTCGTCAGCTACATCAGTCCCGGCAATGTGGCCTCCGTGGCGCTGGCCGAACGGCTCGGGGCAACGCTGGACGCCGACGCGGCCACCCCGAACCCCGACAAACCCTGCCTCGTCTACCGGCACCCACAGCCATGACCGTGACCCCGATCATAACCGGCGCGCCCCTGCGCCCGCACGCCCTGTGGGCAATGGACGTGGTCTGGACAGTCCTCAGGAACGCCTGGGCACGGCATGTCCCCGGCCCGGTCAACCGCACAGCACGCAAACCGGCCAAGTTGAACAGCCCGATCGCCGCCCCCACCCCCCGCTCCGTCGCGGCCGCCCGGCGCCTCGGCACACGAACCGACCCGACACTGGCGCGCGACGATGACACCACCCTCTTCTACCGCCACATCTCGGAGGCTGCCGCATGACCGTCACGTTCAACGCGCCGACGCTCGACACCGCGCGCCTCACGTTGCGCGCGCCCCAGATCGACGATTTCGACGCGCTGGCAGGCTTCTACGCCTCGCCACGCGCGACATTCGTCGGCGGCCCCCTGACGCGCGAGCTGGCCTGGCGCACCCTCGCCCAGGAAGCAGGCCACTGGGTCCTGCGCGGCTTTGGCCGCTGGACCGTTGTCGAAAAGGCCAGCCGGTCCGCCGTGGGCATCGTCGGCCTCTGGCACCCCGAAGGCTTCCCCGAACAGGAAATCGGCTGGGACCTGTTCGACGGCGCCACAGGCAAGGGCTACGCCACCGAGGCGGCCATGGCCGCGCGCCACTTCGCCTACGACACTCTCGGCTGGACCACGGCCATCAGCCTTGTCGCAAACGGAAACGACGCCTCTTGCGGCGTCGCGAAACGCCTCGGTGCCCGTCAGGATGGCACCTTCACCCACGACCGCTTCGGGCCGATGCAAATCTGGCGCCACCCCGGTCCGGAGGCGCTGACATGACCGCGTCTTTGTCCAGAATTCATCCCCCCCGGAGGGCCGCTCTGTCACGGGTCCTTCATCGGGTCAAACGGGCTCACGGCTTAGCCGCCGCCAATATGTCGTCGCGCGCCAGCGCGTCCGCAGGATCAAGAGGGGCCGCCTGATGGGACATCGCGACATCCCCGAGATCGAAACCCGGCGCCTTGTCCTGCGTGGCCCCGAGGCCAAGGACTACCCGGATTTCAAGGCGACCTTCGCCTCGTTCCGCTCGCGTTTCATGGGCGGGCCGCTCAACCCCTATGAGGCGTGGATGCTCTACGCTGCCGAAATCGGCCACTGGGAAATCCGCGGCTTCGGCATGTGGATGATCCACGACAAGGACACGGACGAAACCTACGGCATGGCCGGCGGGTGGCAGCCCGCCAAATGGCCCGAACGCGAAATCGCCTGGATCATCTGGCCCGATAAGGCCGGCAAGGGCTATGCGCTCGAAGCGACCCATGCCGTGCGCGCCCATTACTACGCACATGGCTGGGACCGCGCGGTCAGCTATATCGACCCCAAGAACCTCGACAGCATCCGGCTGGCCGAGCGATTGGGCGCCGTCAAGGATCGCGATGCCCCGACAATTGATGGCACCGACGCCGTCTATGTCCATCCCTCACCCGCGGCCCTTGCCGACAGCCAGCTGGCCCACGGGATCGAGATGGAGATTGGCCACTATGCCGACCCGATGTTCAAACCGAAAGGATGGGCCCTTGACTGAGACCAACCGGCCCCGCTGCCGCCGTGCCTGGCCACGCCCCGCCGCCGGAGCACGCTCATGACCGACGCTGTCACACGCGCCGCCGCGCTGTTGAAAGAACACCGCGACAGCATCGACCGCCTCGATGCGATCCTCGTCTACACGCTGGGCGAGCGGTTCAAACACACGCAGGCCGTGGGGAAACTCAAGGCCACACACGACCTTCCGCCCTCCGATCCGACCCGCGAAGCGGCCCAGATCGCACGGCTCGAAGATTTGGCGAACCGGGCCGATCTGGACCCCGAATTTGCCAAGAAGTTCCTGAACTTCATCATCGCGGAGGTGATCCAACACCACCGCAAACATCAATCATAGATGGGCAAAACGGCCTATCTTACCCTCTGAAAAACAAAGGAAAAACAAAATGGCTATGAAAATTCGCCTCGCCCGTGGCGGCTCCAAGAAACGCCCCTTTTACCGCGTTGTCGCCGCCGACAGCCGCATGCCCCGCGATGGCCGCTACATCGAGAAACTGGGCACCTACAACCCGCTCCTGCCCAAAGACAGCGAAGAGCGTGTGAAGATGAACATGGAGCGTGTGCAATACTGGCTCGACCAGGGTGCCCAGCCCACCGACCGCATCGCGCGCATGCTCGAAGCGGCCGGTGTTCTGGCCAAGAAAGAGCGCGCCAATCTGAAAAAGGGTGAGCCCGGCCAGAAAGCCAAGGACCGCGCCGAAGAGAAAGCCGCCAAGGCCGCAGAAGCTGCAGAAGCCCCGGCCGAAGAGGCTCCGGCAGAAGAAGCGCCCGCCGAAGAAGCCGCGACAGAGTAAGCCTCTGCCACGTCAGGAAAACATGCGCCCGCCCGGCCAGACCGGGCGGGCGCTTTTTTTGTGACGGTCAGGCCTCAGCCGCGCTGTTTGACAAAGGTCACCTTGTCCTCGCCCTCCCCGAAAAATCCGGGGATCACCGCAACCTCGTCATACCCGCGCGCTGCGTAGAACCGCCGCGCCCGATCCTGATCCGGCAATTGCGTCGTGTCGATCACGATCAGCCGCGCGTCATGCAACGCCGCCTCCATCGCCGCGAGCAGGGCCGTTCCGGCCCCCGATCCGTGCAGATCGGGCCGCACAGCGATCGCGCGCAGGTTCCAGGTGCGATCGGTCATCGCCTCCGGTTGCGCAAAGGCAAAACCGACAGGTGTGTGCCCTTGGGTCACCACCCGCCAGACATCCTGCCCCGCGCCGTCCAGCGCAGGGGCGATCATACCCGCCAACATCTCTCCGGGAAACAGGGTTGCGTCGGCAATGGCGGCAAGGGCCGCACTGTCGGATGCGCGCGGTGCGCGCGTGTCAAAAGGGTCTGGTATAGCCATCCTTTCCATTCGTTTCAATACGTTGGACAAGCCCCTCACAGGGGCAAACACCGATCACGCATAAATAGATTGGCCACCAAATGGCCTGCTGCATTTACCGTGATCGCATGGGCCGTGGCCCGCGCTTATACCGACATAAAATCTCCATCCCGCAGAAGGTGCGCGGGCTGATCACACGATGCATCCATCAAACCGCCAAGGCAAGCGCCCACTGGACAATTCCCGCACGCACAGGGCACAAGACGGGTCATGTTCGGTCTCATGCGCCTTGCCATCCTGCTGCCGCTCGCCTTTGTGCTCGGGCTGTTCTTCGAACGCTCCAACGCGGCCACCGCGTGTGCGGACGCGGGCGGAACGATGCGCGACGGGGTGTGCTGGAATGAGTGATGAGCGGATCTGCGTCGGCTCCATCGGCGGGGCCTACGGCGTGCAGGGCGAGGTGCGCATCAAATCGTTCTGCGCCGTGCCGGAGGACATCGAAACCTACGCGCCGCTGACGACCGAAGATGGCAGCCGCAGCTTTACGCTCGCCATCATACGCCCGATCAAGAACGGCTTTGCCAGCCGCATCGCCGAGGTCGCGACCAAGGAACAGGCCGATGCGCTCAAGGGCACGCAGCTCTACGCCCGCCGCGATCAGTTGCCCAGCCTGCCGGACGACGAATTCTACTACACCGACCTCGTTGGGCTCGATGTGTTCGACACCGGCGGCGCGCCGTTGGGCCAGGTGAAGTCGGTACAAAACCACGGGGCAAGCGACCTGCTCGAGGTGCATGCCCCCGGTGCAACGGCCACTGTGCTGCTGCCGTTTACGCAGGCCGCCGTGCCCACGGTCGACCTTGCCACGCGGCGGATCGTGGCCGACCCGCCCGAAGGGCTCTTTTGATCCATGCCCCGCCGGCTGATTGTCCACGCGGGCTTTCACAAGACCGGCACCACTTCGATCCAGCGCCTGCTCGACCACAACCGCGCGGCGCTGCCTGATCTGCACATCGTGCTGCGCCCCGACATGCTGGGCCTGTGCGAAGCGGCGCGCAAATACTCGGTCACACGTGATCCCGTCGACCTCGGCTTTGTCCAGTACGAGGCGGCAATGCAAGCCGAAAGCTGGACCCGGGACACGGTTCTGCTCAGCTCCGAAGACCTGAGCGGGCACATGCCCGGGCGGCGGGGGATCGAACACTACGACGCCGCGCCCCCCCTCGCCGCCGCCATGGCGGAGGCATGGGAGGAAGCGCTGCCCGGCACTGCGGTCAGCTTTGTCTACACGCTACGGGACGCGCGGCCATGGCTGGCCAGCTGCTATGTCCAGCACCTGCGTGCCACGCGCATCGCCATCACCGCCGACCACTACGCACGGGAATTCGCCGCCTCGGCCGACCTCATCAGCGTGGTGGCGCAGGTGCAAGGCGCGCTGCCGGATGCGGAGGTGCGCAGCTTTGCGCTCGAGGCCATTGGCACTGCGCGTCTCGGCCCCGGTGACGCAGTGCTTGCCCATGCAGGCGTGGCCGAGGACATGCGAGCGGCCCTCGCGCCCGTGGGCAAGGCCAACACGGGCATGAACGCGCAAAGGCAAGCCGCGTTCCTGGCGCTCAACCGGTCGCACCTGCACGACGCGGAGGTGCGGGCCGAAAAGGACAAGCTGTCCTAGCGTTGCATCCTGAGCGACAGGACCCAGGCGAGCGCCGTCAGGCCGACCAAGGTCAGCACAGCAACGTTCCAGCCCGCCATGGAAAACACCTGCCCAATGACAAACGCACCGGCGATGCCGCCCAAATAGTAGTTGGCCAGGTACAGCCCATTGGCCGCCGCATGGTCATGGGTCGCCGTGCGGCCCACATAGCCTGTCGCCACCGACTGCGCGAAAAAGAGCCCGGCCCCGACCAGCGCGAGCCCGGCGAGGAAAAGCACAAGGCTGGTCGTCAAGAGCAGCACCAACCCCACCAGCGACACGGCGATCGCCCCGTGAAAGCTGGCCCGCGCCCCGAACCGCTTGACCGAGGCCGCCGCCAGCGGCGTGGTCAGGATCGCAGGCGCAAAGACAAAATACACAAGTCCAATCATCGTCTGTGGCAGCGCGAACGGCGCCTCGCTGAGGATGAAATTCGCATAGGTGAACGTCGCCACAAAGACGAACAGCAGGATGAACCCGATCCCCACCATTGCCACCAGGCGCGGGTTGGTCAGGTGGTCCTTCCACGCGTCGATGACGCGGCCTGCGTCCGCGGGCGCGTGCCCATGGCTGTCCCGCGACCCGATATAGAGATACGCCGCGACGGCCCCGGCAAGGTTCAGCGCGGCAAAGCCATAGAAGCTTTGCGCCAGCCCGAGATTGCCCGCCAGTTCCGAGGCCAGCAGACGGCCAAACAGGTTCGACGCGACATTGCCGGTGATATACGCCGCCATCGCCCCGCCTACCGCCGTCAACGAGCATTCCTCGCTCAGGTAGGTCAGCGTCAGGGTGAATGCGGCCGACATGCAAACGCCCTGCGCCACACGCAGCAAGGTAAACGTGGTCAGATCATCCGTATGCGCCAGCAAGATCGTGGGGATGCTGAGCAGCGCCAGACACATCCAGATGCCCCGCTTGCGGTCGATTTTGCGGGCAAAAATCGCGACGACGAGGCTGGCAAAGGCCATGCCGATGGTCGACGCGTTCACGGCAAAGCCCATGGCAGCAGGTGTCACGCCGTAGGTCTCGACCAATGTGGGCAAGAGCGCCTGCGAGCCGAAGAGGTCGATCAACGTCAGGAAGGCGATCAGCGCGATCATGGACGACCGGCGGATCACCATGCGGCGATCCTCTGGCGACTTTTCGGCCAGTTCCGGGGCCATCCCGGTCATGTGTGCGGCGGTGGACATGGGCCTAGTCCGTGTGGGCCTGCACGCCGACCTGCGGCACGCCTTCGGTCTCGGTCAGCGGCTCGACCACGCCGAAAAAGAGCGTCGCAGGCACGTCGCTGGTGTTTTCCCAATAGGCCTGCGCGCCGCCACCCAGATGCGCGCCCTCTTCGGCCATCAACGTCACGGGCGCATCGGCATCCGACCGGTGCTCGCTCACAGCCCCCTGCCAGACCCAGACCTGCAGCGGCTCGCCCGCCGCGACAAAGCTGGGCAGCACGCCGCCCGGTTCAATGACCGCGCGGTAGGCCGACAGGGCCAGACCCTGGCCCTGCGCGCCATCGAAATGCGCCTCGATATCGACGAGGCCAAGCAGTTCGAGCACGGCGCCGGACTGTTCGGGCAGGTCGAACGCCTGCTGCACCGGCGTTTCGGCCATCTCCATCGCCTCGCTGCCCGCGTTGAACACGTCAAAGGCGATCAGGCGCACATCTTCGGGCCCCTCGTTGAGCCACCAGTGCGTGACGTCGCCCTCTTCGAGGCTGAGCCCGCCCGCGCTGTGCAGCAACCGGTCGGCGACGTCGCTGCGGTATTCATAGATTTCACCGGTGAGGGTAAAGACGATTGCGGGCCGGTCCGCGTGGCTGTGGATCGGCACGATGCCGGTGTCGCCCGAAATGTTCCACGACCGGGTGCGCAGGTTGTAACCGGCAATCTGGCTCAAACCCTCATCGACCAACGGCGCGTTGGCGATAGGCATGTTCCGGATGTTCTTGGCACCCGCCGGCCCTTCAAGCCCGTTCAGAACGCGGGTCTTCACCTCGCTCAGATCAAAGGCAAAAGATGTCGTGCCGAGCGCCGCGATTGCGAGCCCGAGTGCTGCCGTTCGAATTTTCATGGGATCATCCCTTTCTGGATTTCAACTCCACGACATTGGCGCCCTTGGGCGCACCAAAGTCGTCAAACATCGCACGCAGATCCAGCGTGCTTTCCTTTTCGATCTTGTCGAAATGCGTCGTCAGCCAGCGGTCCGCATAGTCCCGCCCAAGGTCACGGAGGTGTTCGAGGAACGCCCACTCCGAATTCAGCTTGGACGACGCATCCAGCGCCAGCATGTCATCACAGCCGTCGATCATGTGCAGGTTCATGACGCGGTATTCATTGTCCGACAGCGCCCCATCCTCGATCAGCCGGTGGATCAGATCGATGGTGCGCAGATCACGCAGGAGCGAGCCGTTGAACGTGATCTCGTTCACCCGGTTCTGGATGTCACGGGCGCGGCGCGGCGTGCCCGTGCGCAAAAGCGGGTTGATCTGGACGATGACGATGTCGGCCGATGGCGAGTGATCGATGAAGGGGAACAGCACCGGATTGCCCATGAACCCGCCATCCCAATAGGGCACGCCCTCGATCTCGACCGCCTTGAACATCGTGGGCAGGCAGGCCGAGGCCATGACCACATCCAGCGTCACCTCCTCGCGGTGGAACACACGGGCGCGGCCCGTCTCGACATTGGTGGCCGAGATATAGAGGCCCATGTCGCTGCAATTGGCGACCTTGTCGAAATCGATGAACTCGCGCACCACATCGCGCAGCGGGTTGAAGCCCAGCGGGTTCAGGTCATAGGGCGAGGCCATGCGGCTGAGCAGATCGGACATGAGGTAGGCCGGGGACGCATCGAGCGACCAGGACCCGGCCCACATGTCAAAGGCCGTGCGTTTGATCGGGCTTGCCTGCCCCGCGATGCTGACGGCGCGCCAAAACTCCTCGAGCGCGAGGCGCGCACCCGCCGCCCCGCCATCATACATGCCTTGGGTGGCGACGACCGCGTTCATGGCACCGGCAGAAGTGCCGCTGATCGCCTCGATCCACAGCCGGTCCTCTTCGAACATGCGGTCGAGCACGCCCCAGGTGAAGGCTCCGTGCGAGCCTCCGCCCTGCAGGGCGAGGTTCACAGATTTTTCGTGGCGCTTGGCGCGGCCTTCATCCCTGGACATGGGTCATGCTCCTATTGCGCGGTCCAACCGCCATCTACGGGCAAGGATGTGCCCGTGATGGACGCGGCTGCATCGCTGGCGAGAAAGACGCAAAGCGCGCCCAGCTGTTCGGTGGTCACGAATTCCTTGGTTGGTTGTGCGGCCAGCAGCACGTCCCGCTTCACCTCTTCTTCGGTGATGCCGCGCGCCTTGGCGGTGTCGGGGATCTGCCCTTCGACCAGGGGGGTCAGCACGTAGCCGGGGCAGACGGCGTTCACGGTCACGCCGTGTTGCGCGGCCTCGAGCGCAATGGTCTTGGTCAGGCCGACGATCCCGTGCTTGGCCGCCACATAGGCTGATTTGAACGGCGAGGCGACCAGCCCGTGGGCCGAGGCCACATTGATGATCCGGCCAAAGCCGCGCTCTTTCATGCCCGGCAGGGCGGCGCGGATGGTGTGAAAGGACGAGCTGAGGTTGATCGCGATGATCGCGTCCCACTTTTCGATCGGGAATTCTTCGATGGGCGACACGAACTGGATGCCCGCATTGTTCACCAGCACGTCGACCTGGCCCAGATCGGCCTCGGTCTGGGCCACGAGGTCGGCGATTTCGTCCGGTTTGGTCATGTCCGCGCCGTGATAGCCCACGGTGCCTGCGGCTTTGCCATCCAGTTCGGCGCGCGTCGCCTCGATCTCGTCAGCGTCGCCAAAGCCGTTGAGCATCACGTTGTACCCTTCGGCCGCATAGGCTTCGGCAATGCCGAGCCCGATGCCGCTGGTGGAGCCGGTGATAATCGCGGTGCGTGTCATTCAGGTGCCCTCGTGTCTTGATCGCGGCGACCCAATCGCCGCGTGTATACAGAACTAGACACTGAGTGTAACAGCGACAATGCTGCATCGCCGCAAATCGCCCGCACGTGAGCCAGAGCGTCACATGTTTCAGCGTTTTGGCAGATTCCCGGCGGAATCCGGCTGGATTGTCAGAAATGGCCGCACCGATTGTTACAGCGTCAGGCGCTGTGCGCGTGGACCGTGTCAAAGGTCGCAATGGCCTTGTGCGCGATCATGTCGGCCGCGGCGGCATCAAAGCCCTTGAAATGCGGCGTGCCCAAATGCGCATCGAACGCCGCGCGGTCGGTGTAGATCTCGTAGAGGAACACCGTGTCGGGCTGGCCCGTATCCGTGCATACGTCAAACTGCAGGCACTCCGGTTCATCCCGGACCGAGGCTTGGGCGTTGTCCCGCATCAGGGGCATGAAGGCCTCCATCTGCCCCGGCACGATCCGAAACGTCACTGTCACCACGTAGGCCATGCTGCCCTCCACCGCTTTTGCGCTTTGCCCCGTCCCACCGTATAGGAGAGGCGTCGCACCACAACCACGACTTGGACCAAGACATGACGATCCGCGTTGCCTGCGTCGGCGCAGGCTATTTCAGCCAGTTCCATTTCGGCAGTTGGGCCCGCATGCAGGATGTGGAGGTCGTCGGCGCCTGCGACAGGGACATGGACCGGGCGGCGGCAACTGGCGCACCTGCATTCCGTGACCTGGGGACAATGCTGGATCAGACCGCGCCGGACCTGCTGGACGTAATCCTGCCCCCGCCGGCCCATGCAGAGACGGTGCGCGCGGCCCTTGCGGCGGGGATCACTTGGATCATATGCCAAAAACCCTTCTGTCGCGACATGGACGAAGCCCGCGAGATCGCGGATGAGGCTGCAGCGGCGGGCGCGACGCTGGTCATCCACGAGAATTTCCGCTTTCAGCCGTGGTACCGCACCATCAAGGCCGAGATTGCCAGTGGCACGGTCGGCACGGTGCTGAACGCGACGTTCCGCCTGCGCCCCGGCGATGGGCAGGGCCCACGCGCCTACCTGGATCGGCAACCCTATTTCCAGCACATGGAAAGGTTCCTGATCCACGAGACGGCCGTGCACTGGATCGACACGTTCCAGTACCTGTTTGGCCCGGTCGGCAGCGTCTATGCCGATCTGCGTCGCATCAATCCGGTGATCGCGGGCGAGGATGCGGGCCACGTGATCTTTGATCATGACAGCGGCGTGCGGGCGCTGTTCGATGGCAACCGCCTGCTGGACCACGCCGCCGACAACACCCGCCGCACCATGGGCGAGGCGCTGGTCGAAGGGACGGGCGGCACGCTTACCCTCACCGGCGACGGGCGTGTGACACGCCGCGCCTTTGGCACGGGCGACGTGGTTGAGGTGCTGGCCGCCGACACGTGGGACGGGTTCGGCGGCGACTGCGTGCACGCACTCAACACCCACGTCGTGGCCGCGATGCAGGGCAGCGGCGCAGTGGAGAACAGCGCCCATGACTACCTGTCGGTGATTGCGATCAAGGATGCGATCTACCGATCCGCCGAGGCGGCGCAGCGGATCGACATCACAGGCTGATCAGCCGCTGCGCCACATCGGCGCGGGCTCGTGCAGCGTCTGCAACGTCTCGACCGGCGCCCCGGCGACCCGCGCGATCAGCAGCCGCGCCAGCTCGTGCCCCGTCGCTACCAGATCTTCGGCCAATGTGTCGATCTGCGGATAAAGCAGCGGCAGGATGCCGGTGGTCTGCCGGCAGATCAGCTCGTAATCGCGTCCCAACCGCAGCCCCTCATCCGCCATCCCGCCCATGAGCGCGAGCGTGGCTAGCTCATTGTTGCTGATGATCGCATCAAAGCGCGCAGGCCGCGCCGCAAGGCTCTGACCAAAGGCGCGGGCATTGTCGGGCGACACCAGAATGCCGGTATCCGTCGCCACCTCTCCGGCGACGCCGCATTGCGCCAGCGCCCGGTGAAACCCGCCCGAGATCTTGGCAAAGTTCGTGGTTCCGTCATCCTCCGCCACCAGCAAAAACCGGCCGCGCCCCCTCTCGTGCAGGCGCTGCACCGCCAGTTCCACGAAGCGTTCGACATGGAAGTCGTGGAACGCATGCGGGGTATAGAACTCGGTCCGTCCGTGACAGACAAAGGGAAAGCCTGCATCGGTCAGCAACTGCACCCGCGGGTCGCGCGCGGTGGTGTGCGTCAGGATGAGCCCGTCCGCCGTGCGGTTTTGCAGCACGTAACGCACCGACGCCTCGGGGTCTGACGGATCAAGTTCAGGGATGACGTTGAGGTGAAAGCGCGTCTGGGTCAGATGCGCGCCAATCCCCTCGATCATCTGGCGCGTGTAGTCGATCGTGTTCTTGGCGGGCGACTGGATCAGGGTCAGCACATTGGTCTGGCCTGTGCGCAGGCGCACGCCCGCCCGGTTGGGCACGTAGCCGACCTGTTCGGCGGCCGCCGCGATCTTGTCCCGCGTCTCTTTCTTGAGCCGGCTGCCGTCACGCAATGACAGCGACACCGTCGACAGGCTCAGGCCTGTCAGCTCGGCGATGGTCTTGAGCGTTGGGGGCTTGCGGCTTTGATCGGCCATGGGCGCGGTTTCGAACCTTTGTGTCGGGTTGGGCTGATGGTACATGCGCCACGGCATCACACAAGTGCGAATCAATTGCATCGTTGCAAAGTGCCAGCGACATGGTCTCGCTGCACTGCAGTAAATGAAAGGATTCTGGCTGTTATTGCCAAATTTTGCCGCAACAAAAATTTTGTTGCATCGTTGCAATTTTTCAGCGCACGATATTTATGTCTTTGGATCCGGCGCCGACCGGTACCGCCGGACCACACGAAATTCCATGAGGGAGGAGAGACACATGACATCCACCAAAACCCAAGCGGGACGACTGCTGCTGGGCACAGCGCTTGGCCTTGTGCTGACCGCGTCCGCGGCGATGGCCGACAACATCCGCTTTTGGACCACGGAAGAGCAGCCCGAGCGTCTGGCCAAGCAGCAGGAGATGGCCGCCGCCTTCGAGGCCGCGACAGGCAACGCTGTTGAGGTGATCCCGGTTTCGGAAACCGATCTGGGCACACGGACCACAGCCGCCTTCGCCGCAGGTGATCTGCCGGACGTGATCTACCACTCGCTGCAATACGCGCTGCCCTGGGCGGAGGCCGGCATTCTCGACACCGAAGCTGCGACCGAGGTTGTGGACAGCCTGGGCCGCGACACCTTTGCCGAGGGGCCGCTGAACATGGCGGCCTATGATGGCGACATCGCCTCGGTGCCGGTCGATGGCTGGACGCAGATGGTCGTCTACCGCGCCGATCTGTTCGCCGAAAAGGGGCTGGAACCGCCCAACACCTTCGCCAATGTCGAAGCCGCGCTGGAAGCGCTGCACAACCCGCCGGAAATGTACGGCTTTGTCGCGGCCACCAAGGTGGACGAGAACTTTATGAGCCAGGTGCTCGAGCATGTGTTCCTGGCCAATGGGGTCAGCCCTGTGGGCGCGGATGGCGCGCAGGAACTGGATGTGCAAGCGACCACCGAGGTTCTGGATTTCTACAAAGCCATCGCCAAAGCGTCGCCGCCCGGCGAACTCTTCTGGAAGCAATCGCGCGAGCTGTACTTTGCCGGGCAGGCCGCGATGATCATCTGGTCGCCCTTCATCCTCGATGAACTGGCCGGTCTGCGTGACAGCGCTGCCCCCACCATCAATGATGACCCGACCACGCGGGAACTGGCGGCGGCCACCGGGATCGTGACCAACTTTGCCGGTCCGTCGAACCCCGACGGCGCGGCCTGGGGCGATGTCCGGTACTTTGGCATCACCAACGATGCGGATACCGAAACGGCGCAGGCCTTTGTCGAATACTCGATGAACGACGGCTACATGCAGACGCTGTCCATCGCGGCCGAGGGCAAGTTCCCGGTGCGCACGGGCACCGCGGACGAGCCGGGCAAATTCTCTGCCGCCTGGTCGGAAATTCCCGTCGGTGTCGACCGCAAGGCGCCCATGAAAGACCTCTATTCCGCCGAGATGCTGGATGAGATCGTCGGCGGTCTCAAGGTCGCGCAACGCTGGGGTGTCGAGGAGAACCAGCTGGCGCTGGCCTCCAAGATGATCAACAGCCAGGCGATCAACCGCGTCGTGCGTCAATACATCGACGACGAGATCGATGCCGCCGCCGCAATCGCCGCCATGAACACGGAACTGGCCGCGATCAACTAAGCCGCGGCACAAAAAGGGGGCGGGAGCGCCTGCCCCCTCCCCCTCACCCTTTTTCTCAGAGACGCCCATGACGTCCCCGACCCCTCCCACGACGCGCGGTGCGCTGGAGCGTCGCGAGGCGCGGCTTGCCTGGAGCCTGCTGCTGCCGACGATCCTGATCGTGAGCCTCGTGATCATCCTGCCGCTGCTGTCGATCTTCTGGATCAGCTTCAAGCCTGTGGGCCTGGCCGATCTGCGCCCGGTGGCGCCAGTGATCCGCGAGAGCCTGCGCGAACGGTCAGGCCAGATGGTGGTCGAATACCGCGTGCGCAACTCCTCGCAACAAAAGGAGATCGCGGGCCTCGGCTTTACCGACACGCTGCATGACGGCGTGACGTTCCTAGACCTCCCCGAGGCCTGTAGCGTCGATGGGCGCACGCTGCGCTGCGACTTTGGCGACGTGCCGGGCGGGTTCAATGAGCGGCTGCGGATCCCCGTGGCGCTTGATGGCGATGCCGACACGCTCGAGGAGATCGTCGAAGGCAGCGCGCCTGCGGGCTACGGCACCGGCGACAACATCCTCACCAATTCCGAATTCACGCTGGAAAACTTTGCCCGCATCTTTGATGGTGACGAATTCTGGGCGGTTCTGTGGGCCACAATCTTCTATACGGTGGTGGGCACGGTGGGCGCGCTGGTGGTTGGGCTTTTTGCGGCGATGCTGCTCAACAAATCCTTCCGCGGGAAAGGCGTACTGCGCGGTCTTTACCTGTTTCCCTATGTCTCGCCGATCATTGCGGTGGCGTTTACCTGGGTCACGCTTCTGGATCCCTTCTCGGGATCGCTCAATGCGCTGCTCATCCAGATGGGCGTGACCGACGGGCCGATCAACTTTTTCGGCCAGCGCCCGCTTGCCCTGATCATGGTGACCGTGTTCGAGATCTGGCGGTACTTTCCGCTGTCGTTCCTGTTCATCCTGGCCCGGATGCAAAGCATCGACACGGATATGTACGAGGCCGCCGATATGGACGGGGCAAGCCCGTTCCAGAAGTTCTGGTATCTGAGCCTGCCGATGCTGCTGGGCATCCTGTCGGTGCTGTTCCTGCTGCGGTTCATCTGGACGTTCAACAAATTCGACGACATCTTCCTGCTCACGGGCGGGAATGCGGGCACGCGCACGCTGACAGTGAATGTCTATGAACAGGCCTTTGCAATCTCGAACATCGGGGCGGGTGCGGCTGTGGCGGTGGTGATCTTTGCCACGCTGCTGCTCTTTTCGGTCTTTTTCTTCAAATACATCAGTCAGGAGGAAGGGCTGTGATGGGAGCCACAAAACAAGTTTGTGGCGCGCCTGCGGCGGGCGGGGGGCGCCCCGCTGAGGCGTATCGCGGCGCGGATGTGATGCGCGACAAGGGGCTTTGCCCCTCGGCCTGCGGCCTCACCCCACCGTATTTGGAAAGAGAAGAAGGGGGCCGGTCATGAACGCATTGCGTGAAGGGCATGTCACCGCCGGTCTGATCGGGATTTTCTGGGCCTTCGTGATGGCGATCACGGTGTCGGTGACGCTGTCCTTTGCCTCGGGACTGGGGTTTCGCCCGGGGACGCTGGGGTGTGTATTGCTTGGGCTCGGGGGTGGGTTGGTCGCGCTTTATGTGCGGGATCGGGCGCTGCTGTTTGCAGGGTTTCCATTGGTGGCGGTGGCGCTGCTTTTCACACCGCTGTCGCCGGTTCTGTTCGGGGATGCGGTGCCTGTGCCGTGGCAGTTTGCGGCGGCGGTTCTGTTTGGCGTGTTCACCATCTGGCCGCTCACGGTGATGCTGGTCGAGGCGCATCCCGGCGCGCTGACACGCCACGCGTTCGAGGATGCGGTGATCCGGTTTCTGACCGGCTTTGGCTACATCATCTTTACCGCCGCCGTGCTGATCCCGTTTTACGTGATGGTCATGACCAGCCTGAAATCGCAGCAGGCGCTGTTGCGCAATCCGCTGGATTTCTCGATCGAGCTGAACCGGGGGTGGGAGCTGTTTTCCAGCTATACCGAGCTTTTCGGGCAGTTCGGCTTTGGCAGCTATCTGTGGACCAGCTTTTACGTGTCGGTGCTGACCGTGCTGATCACGCTGGCGTTCTCCGTGCCCGGTGCCTACGCCGTGGCGCGGTTCCGGTTCAAGGGGCGGGCGGCATTTTCGCGGTCGATCCTGCTGATCTACATGGTGCCGATGATCGTGCTGGCCTTGCCGATCTACATCGCCTTTTCCATGACGGGTTTGCGCAACACCATTCCCGGCCTGATCCTGATCTATCCGGTGACCACGATCCCCGTGGCGCTTTACATGCTGCAGGGCTATTTCCGCGGCCTGCCGGTCGAGGTGGAAGAGGCTGGGCTCATGGACGGGCTGAGCCGCTTGCAGGTGATCCTCAAGATCACGCTGCCCCTTTCGCTGCCGGCGATGGTATCGGTATCGCTTTATGTTTTCATGATCGCCTGGAACGAGTTCCTGCTGGCCTTCATGCTGCTGGATGATCCGTCGATCTTTACCCTCACCCGGGGGGTCGCGATGCTCAACTCCTCAGAAATTCCGCGCCAGCACCTGATGGCGGGCGCGGTCATTGCCACCATACCGATCATGGCCTTGTTCCTGGGGCTTGAGCGGTTCATGACCAAGGGGCTGACCGCAGGGTCAGTAAAGGGATGATGCTGGACGCAAGCACCACACACGCGCGGGATGAAGAGGCACGCGGCATCCTCGCCCAGAACGATCGGGGCGGCTACACCATCCCCACGGCGGGGCTCTATCCCTACCAGTGGAACTGGGACAGCGCGTTTGCCGCTGTCGGCTTTGCCGCATTCGACATCGACCGGGCCTGGACCGAGCTGGAGACGTTGTTCACCGGGCAGTGGCCCAACGGGATGGTGCCCCACATCCTGTTTCACGCCGAGGACGACGGATACTTTCCCGGCCCGGACGTATGGCAGGGCGTGGGTCCGATCCCCTCCTCGGGTATCAGTCAGCCGCCTGTAGCGGCCACCATGGCGCGGCTGATCCTGGCCAAGGACCCTGAGGCGGGCGCGCCGCGGATGGCGGACCTTTATGACAGGATGGTCGACTGGCACCGCTGGTTCATGGCCTGGCGGCTGGATCAGGGCGCTGTGTGCATCACCCATCCATGGGAAGCTGGCCGGGACAATGCACCCGATTGGGACACCGCCATGGCCGCGATCACGCCCGAGGGCGTGGGCGCCTACACCCGCCGCGATACGGGCCATGTCGACGCCTCCATGCGGCCGACCAAATACGATTACGACCGCTACCTGTGGCTGGTGCAACGCGGCGCGCGCGCCGGTTGGGACGAGGCGGCGATGCTGGCGGACACACCGTTCCGCGTAGCGGATCCGACCATGACGTTCATCCTGCTGCGCGCGACGCGCGACCTGATCGCGATGGGGCGCGAGATGGGGCGCGACACGTCCGAGCTGCAGGGCTGGACCGAGACGTTGGAGGCGGGCGCGCAGACCCTGTGGAACACGGCACTGGGCGCCTACGACTCGCGCGACGCGGTGGGCCGCAGCTGGTCCGGGGCGCTCAGCAATGCATCGTTCCTGTGCTGGTACGCCGGGATTGACCGGCCCGAGATGGCAGACACCCTCGCGGAGGTTCTGCGCATGGCGAAATACGGCGTGCCATCGCTCGCGCCCAGCGACGACCGGTTTGACGCCAAGCGCTATTGGCGCGGGCCCGTGTGGGGCATGATGAACATGATGATCGGCCTGGGCCTCAGCGAACGCGGCTATGCCCTGGGCGAAGACATCCGGAGTCTCACGGCCAGGATGATCGCCGCGCATGGCTTTGCCGAATATTTCGACCCGATGACCGGTGCGCCCGCAGGCGGCGGCACCTTTACCTGGACGGCGGCCGTATGGCTTGGCTGGGCGTCCCCAAATGCAGGAGGCGCGTAACCATGGGCGCGATCACCCTCAACGCTGTCGAAAAGTGGTTTGGCGAGGTGCAGGTCATCAAGGGCGTCGACCTCGCGATCCACAAGGGCGAATTCGTGGTGTTCGTCGGCCCGTCGGGCTGTGGCAAGTCCACGCTGTTACGCATGATCGGCGGGCTCGAGGATATCAGCCGGGGATCGCTGGATATCGATGGGACGGATGTGACCGACCAGCCCCCGTCAAAGCGCGGGCTGTCGATGGTTTTTCAATCCTACGCGCTCTATCCGCATATGTCGGTGCGCGACAATATGGGGTTCTCGCTCAAGACGGCGGGCGCACCCAAGGCCGAGATCGACACCAAGGTGAATGCCGCCGCCGATACGCTGAAGCTTGACCAGTTTCTGGACCGGCGGCCCAAGGACCTGTCGGGCGGGCAGCGCCAGCGGGTGGCCATCGGCCGGTCGATCGTGCGCGACCCGACCGCGTTCCTGTTCGATGAACCGCTGTCGAACCTTGACGCGGCGCTGCGCGTCGAGATGCGGCACGAGATTTCGAAACTGCACCAGAGCCTCGATGCCACCATGATTTACGTCACACACGATCAGGTGGAGGCGATGACGCTGGCCGACCGGATCGTGGTGCTGGATGCCGGTCGGATCATCCAGGTGGGCTCGCCGCGGGAACTCTACAACCATCCCGGCAACGTCTTTGTCGCGCAGTTCATCGGCAGCCCCAAGATGAACGTCTTTCCCTGCGCGACCGATGGCGGCAGCTATACTGTCGCCGGGGGGCGCGGCGACGCCTATACGATGGGCCGCCCCGCGACGCAGATGGGCATTCGCCCCGAACATATCACCACCGGGGCCGCCGGCACGGGCGAGGTCGACGGCAAGGTCGATGTGGTCGAATTCCTTGGCGCGGACACTTTCGTGCTGTTTGATTGCGGGCAGGCGGGGCCCATCAACGTGCGGATCTCGGGCGATGCCGCGCTGAACGTGGGCGACATCCATGGGCTCAGCTTTGATCACGCACAGATGCACTTTTTTGACGCCGATGGGGTGACGGTCACCGCCTGATGCGACCCTTGCGGGGGGCGGCGGGCGCAGCTAGTTTGCGCTAACCGCAAAAGAAGCCTGAAGGGGCACGCCCGTGACAGTCTCTCCCGTCATCACCGGAACCGGCGTGTTCACGCCCGCGCAATCCATCTCGAACGCGGAGCTGGTGGCGGCCTTCAACGCCTACGCGGACACGTGGAACGCGGCGCATGCCGACGAGATCGCGGCAGGCACGGTCACGGCCAAGGATCATTCGTCAGAGGAATTCATCCTCAAAGCCTCAGGCATCGAGAGCCGCTTTGTCATGGACAAGGACGGCGTGCTGGACCCGGACGTCATGCACCCCCTGCTGCGTCAGCGCAGTGATGACGAGCCTGGGATCATGGCCGAAATGGCCGTGGACGCGGCGCACAAGGCGCTGGCACAGGCGGGCAAGACGGCGGCGGATGTCGATGCGGTGATCTGTGCCGCCTCGAACCACGAACGGGCCTATCCGGCCGTAGCCATCGAAATCCAGCAGCTGCTGGGCATCGACGGCTTTGCCTTTGACATGAATGTCGCCTGTTCCTCGGCCACGTTCGGGCTGCAGGCGGCGGCGGACATGGTCCGCTCGGGCTCCATCCGGTCGGCGCTGGTGGTCAACCCCGAGATCTGCTCGGCCCACCTGGAATGGCGCGACCGCGACTGCCATTTCATTTTTGGCGACGTGGCCACCGCCACCCTGGTCGAGCGGGAAGAGGACGCGACAGGCCCCTATTTCGCCATCCGCTCCACCCGTTGCGCGACGGTGTTTTCCAACAACATCCGCAACAACAACGGCTTTCTGCGCCGCTCGCGGCCCGACGGGCTCAAGGACCGGCGCGACATGCAGTTCATGCAGAACGGCCGCAAGGTGTTCAAGGAAGTGCTGCCGCTCGTGGCCAAGCATATCGGCGATCACATGGGCGACGAAGCGTTGGAAGCGGGCGATATCAAACGCCTCTGGCTGCACCAGGCGAACAAGTCGATGAATGACTTTATCGGGAAAAAGGTTCTGGGCCGTGATCCCGAACCCGGTGAACAGCCCAACATTCTGCAGGACTATGCCAACACGTCCTCTGCGGGGTCCATCATCGCGTTTTCCAAATATTCCGACGATATGGAGCCCGGCGATGTGGGCGTCATCTGTTCGTTCGGGGCAGGATACTCGGTTGGTTCGGTGATCGTGGAACGCCGTGCCTGACGGCGCGCTTACCGGGTCGTCAAGCCCAGACCATCGCCCACCTCGTGAATATGTTCCGACGCGGCCTTGAGCCGTTCGATGCATCCCGCATCACCCGTCCCGTCCACCTCGTCGGCGCGGGCCATGGCCAGCTCCATCTGCTGATAGGCCGCATCAAACAACTCGCGCCCGCGCTTCCAGTCGAGAAAGCTCATGCCCTTGAGCACCGACAGGTTCAGCAACACGTCATCCTCAACGTTGATCTCGGTCAGCAGCTTGCGCGCATTCACCCGCATCGACCGGGCCAGCACGTCAAAGGCCGTGGGATGGCGCGGCGCATCCCGCGGCATCCGCCGCAAAAGGCCCGCCAGGGCCTGCCCGCGGGTCGGCAAATCTTCGTATTTCGCCTCAACGCGCCAGGCCTTATCGGGCAGGAAGTTCAGGATGATGTTCGGACCGGGCTTGAGTTGCCGCATCGCCTCGATCGGCACGTTGTCGATAAGGCTGCCGTCAATCAGCACCTCACCATCGGGCATGAGCATGGGCGGAAAGATCCCCGGGATCGCCGTTGAGGCCCGGATCGCCCGCCACAGCGGGCCGGTCCGGATGACCCGCACGTCATTGTCGGTCAGGCTGGTGGCCACGGCAAAGAAGTTCAGCGGCAGATCCTCGATATCCCGCGTCCCGTAATGGCGCAGAAACGCCTCATCCAGCGTGTGGTGATCCAGCAGGGAATAGCGCGGCACCGTGATCTTGGACATCGCCCGGGACCGGATAAAGATGTCCTCGCACTGGGTCATCACGTGGTCGGGGTCGAGGTCCATCGCCAATGCGCCCGCCATGGCCGAGCCGACGCTGGTGCCGCCCACATAGTCAAAGTCGTAGCCGTGTTCCTGCAGGCACTTGATGCCGCCCAGATGCGCCGTGCCAAAGGATCCGCCGCCACACAGAACCAGCCCCACCGCCTCGCCCCGCATGAACCGGCCCAGCCGGGCAAAGTCCTGCGCGCGGTCCAGCGCGACATGATGGTGCAACCCGACCAGACGGTCGTTCAGCCACCGGACCGTCTCCGACCGGCTGTCTGTCGCCCGCTCGCGGTAAAGCACCAGCTGCACATTCGCTTCCATCTTGGCCTGGTAGACCTGCCGTTCCAGTGCCGACGGGGCATCCGCAACGCCGAAATTCGGCCCCTTGGGCACCGCGATCATGATCGTGTCGCAATTGTTCGTCACCGCCTTGCGCCAGATCGGATCGCCCTCGGCATCCGTGCAGAGCAGGACGAGCGTCACATGCTTGGCCTCCATCGACCGGACCCAGCGCGCCGTCTCTTCGGCATCGTTGCGCAACATGGCGGGGCGCGAGGTTTCATCCAGCACCTGCCACGCGGGTGAGGCCGCAAACGCCGCGCGCAACCCCGCGACAAAGGCGGGCGCCAGACGCTGATTGGCCCCCGGCAACACCGCGCAGACCTTGCCTGCACTGGGCCGCAGGCCCGGCGTGCCCCGTACCGTGCGTGCAAGACGCTGGCTGAGCGCGGCAAGGATGCCGTTGGCCAGCGCGGGCGTCTGCGCCGACAGGGTGTCATAGGCGTCGCGCGTCAGGCACAGGACCGAGCTGTCGCGCGCCGCGATCACACTCGCTGTGCGCGTGCCGCCCGCGAAAAACGCAAGCTCACCCACCGGCTCGCCTGGACGGATCTCGGCAATGGCCAACGCGCCGGCCAACACGGTGAACCGTCCGCTGATCACCAGGAACAGCCGGGTGGCATCGTCGCCCTCGCGGATCAACGCCTCACCGCGCGACACGTGCTGCACATCGGCCAGTTCGATGGCCTGCTGCAGCACCTGCGGCTCGAGCGCCGCGAACCCGTCGATGGCGCGCAGCATTTCCAGCATGTCGTTGTTCGGGTCGAGTTTGTTCATCCAGCGCTCCCAACCAGAGAGTGCATTGCCCCGCCATCACCCGCAAGCCCGTGCCCGGGGAACGTCGCGTGATGGCGCGGCCTAGTCGTCTTTGTGTGACACCCTTTTGTGCACTTCGGCCGCGCTCTCCACCCGCTCGGAATAGCGGTCGACCAGATAGGGCGCGCGCCCGCGCACCATCCAGGTGAACTTGACCAACTCCTCCATCACGTCCACCACCCGGCGGTAAAACGGGCCCTCGGGCAGCCGGTCGCCCTCGAACTCAAGCCAGGCCTTGGCGATGCTGGACTGGTTCGGGATGGTGACCATGCGCATCCAGCGGCCCAGGATGCGCATCTGGTTCAGGGCATTGAAACTTTGCGAGCCGCCCGACACCTGCATCAGCGCCAGCGTCTTGCCCTGCGTGGGGCGGATGCCGCCCTGCATCGACAGTGGCAGCCAATCGATCTGCGTCTTCATCAGGCCGGTCATGGCGCCGTGCCGCTCGGGGCTGGACCAGACCATGCCCTCGGCCCAGATCGCCAGATCGCGCAATTCGACCACCTTTGGATGGTCCGACCCGGCCCCGTCCACCAACGGCAGACCGGCGGGATCGAACATCTTTGTCTCACAGCCAAGATGGCGCAGGATGCGCGCGGCTTCCTCGGCGGAGCGGCGCGAATAGCTTTGCGGGCGGAGCGAGCCGTAGAGCAGCAGGATGCGGGGCTTGTGCCCGGGATCGTCCGGCGCGCGCAGGGCCGCGACATCGATCTGCGGCAAGACCGTGCCGTCCAGCGCGGGCAGATCGGCGTCAGGTGCGTCAGGCACTTTCGTCTTCCAGATGCAGCTTCATGTCGATGAGCACCTGCTGCAGCAGCGTTGTTTCTTTCAGCAGGCGCTTGGCCTCGTTCACGGTGATCACACCGTCTTCGATCGACTGCTGATACTCACTCATCAACATGGCAAAGCGCTGGCTGAGCGCGATCACATCCGAATTCACCCCGCCCTTGCGATCTGCGTTCGGGCGGCGGTCATCATGGCTGAGCGTGATGCCCTGCAATTCGGCCAGCGCGCTGGTCACGTGCGGATATTTCGCCGCCTGTTCCAACGCCACGACGGCGTCGATCGGCATGAACCTGTCGCCATGTTCGGGATTGTCGGAATAGTAGCGGCCCAGCGTCGCCTTGGACTTGCCCGTCAGGGCGCATGCCGGCTCGATGCCCACATCCTTGACCAGGGCTTCGGTGTGTTTCTTCAGATAGCTGCCAGTTGCCGCCATAGTCGCGCCCTCATTGCCTGTCATCGTTACAACCCAGAGTTTGGGGAACCTGCACGGTCTTTTCCCATTAATTGGGCGCGCCGGAAATGTCATTCGTTAATCGTCCCAACGGTTTTCGGGGCTCAATGCGTAACCGATGTCACAAGCATCGGTCACAGGTGCGGATCACATGCGCGCTTCTGTCTGTAAGGGGTACGGCGGGCCGCGCAAGCGGCAGGCGGCGTCACGTGATCCGGTTGGTAAGAACAAGCGGTGTGCCATGCGCCATCCCCAATTGGGTGCCCCAAACACCCTCAGCGTGGCCCGGTAACGAGACGCCAACACTGGCCCGGCGGTGGACTTGTCGTTGAGTTTGCTATCGCCGGGCCCACCTCGCTTGCCCTGCATCTTGCCCCTTTTTGCGTCCCCGCTTAGGAAGCCGCCATGGCAAAGCTCTACTTTCACTATTCGACCATGAACGCCGGCAAATCGACCGTTTTGCTGCAGGCCGCCTACAACTACCGCGAACGCGGGATGGAACCGTATTTGCTGACCGCCCAGTTCGACGACCGCGCGGGCGGCGGGCAGATCGCCTCGCGGATCGGGATCGAGGCGGAGGCGGACACATTCAGCACCACCGACGATCTCTTTGACCGGCTTAAGACGCGGCTGGCGCAGGGGGCCGTCGCCTGCGTGTTCATCGACGAGGCGCAGTTTCTAAGCGAGGAGCAGGTGTGGCAGCTGGCCCGGGCCGTCGATGACCTGGGCGTGCCGATCATGTGTTACGGGCTGCGGGTGGATTTTCGGGGCAAGCTCTTTCCCGGCTCAGCCGCCTTGCTGGCGCTGGCGGACGAGATGCGCGAGGTGCGTACGATCTGTCATTGCGGCAAGAAGGCGACGATGGTCGTTCGGCAGGACGCCGCAGGTCGCGTGCTGCGGGACGGTGCCCAAGTGCAGATCGGCGGCAATGAAACCTACGTCTCACTCTGCCGCCGCCACTGGCGGGCTGCGATGGAGTAGACGCGATCCGACACGGATCGCGGCAGGAAACCGACACGGTTTCCCCAGCGCACCAGCGGCCACCGAAGCGCCGGTTTTCCGTGTCGGAAAACAGCCGAAACCCGTGTCGGATTTCGCCCCCTCACACCCGGTTCGGCAACGGCTCACCGCGCAAGAATGCCGCCACATTCGCCACTGCCATAAGCCCCATATCCACGCGCACCTCACGCGCGGCGGTGCCCAGATGCGGCAGCAATGTCACCTGCTCCATGGCGCACAGCGCCTCCGGCACGTCCGGCTCGGACTCATAGACATCAAGCCCCGCCCCCGCGATCTGGCCCGTCCCCAACGCCTGGACCAATGCCGCCTCGTCCACGACATCGCCCCGCGCGATGTTGACCAGATGCGCATGGGGCTGCATCGCCTCGAACACAGCCGCGTCAATCAAATGCCGCGTCTCCGTCCCGCCCGGCACTGCCACCACCAGAAAGTCGACCGCTCCCGCCAGCGCCACCAGATCCGGGGCACGCGTCACAGGAAACGCCAGCGCTTTTTCCGACCGGCTGACATAGTGCACTTCCATCCCGAACCCGAAATGGCAGCGGTGCGCAATCGCCTGGCCGATCCGGCCCAGCCCAACGATCCCCACGCGCTTGCCGGACATGTGCAGGCCCAACATCTGCGTCGGGTGCCAACCGGGCCAGGCGCCCGCGCGCACCATCCGCTCCCCCTCGCCCGCGCGCCGCGCGCTCATCAGCATCAGCATCACCGCGATATCCGCCGTTGCATCCGTCACCGCCCCGGGCGTGTTGGTCACTGCCACCCCGGCGGTCCGGGCCGCAGCGACGTCGATATGGTTGAAGCCAACCCCGAAATTCGCCAGCAACCGACAGCGCGGGGCCGCCACATCGGCAAAGACCTCAGCAGAGAACACATCCCCCAAGGTCGGCAAGACCACATCGAAATCCGACAGGGCCGCGCGCACCTCCGCCGCCTCCAACGGCGCCGTCTCTGCCCGCACGACAAGGTCGACATCCAGCCGACGCGCTGCCAGCAAAACCGCCTCGGGCAAGGGCCGCGTGATCCACAGCCGCGTCAATGCAGCCGCCCGCCCACGGGCACGTCCTGATCCGGCCGCGCCAGCACGATGGCCCCGTCCGCATCGGGAAAGCCCAGCACCAGCACCTCGGACCGCATCGGCCCGATCTGGCGCGGGGGAAAATTCACGACCGCCATCACCTGCTGGCCCACCAGCGTCTCGGGATCATAATGCACGGTGATCTGGGCCGAGCTTTTCTTTTCCCCGATCTCCGGCCCAAAATCGATCCACAGCTTGATCGCGGGCTTGCGCGCCTCGGGAAAGGGTTCAGCGCGCATGATGCGGCCCACGCGCACATCGACCTTCAAAAAGTCGTCAAAGCTGATCTCATCCACGCGCCAACTCCTTTGACCGGTTGGTCGCCGCCGCCACAGCCTCCGGCACCAACGCGGGGAAACCGCGCTGCGCGTCCATCAGCACTTCAAGGGCTGCCTGCGTCGTCCCGTTTGGACTGGTCACATTCACCCGCAACTGGCCCGGATCGTCCTCGGCCTGCATCGCCAACGCCCCCGCCCCGGCCACCGTGGCCTTGGCCAACTGCAAGGCCAAGGCGTCGGGCAAGCCCTGCGCCACGCCCGCGGCGGCCATCGTCTCGATCAAATGAAACACGTACGCGGGACCGGACCCGCTGACCCCCGTCACCGCATCCATCTGGCCCTCATCCTGCAGCCGCACAACGTCCCCGATGGCCGACAGCAAGGCCTCGGCCTCCCCGAGGAAGCCCGCACCAGCAGCATTGGCGCAAATCGCCGTGATCCCCTGGCCGACGGCGGCAGGCGTATTCGGCATCGCCCGCACGATCGCCCGCGGGCCAAGCGCTGCCTCGAACGCCGATATGGACGTTCCGGCGGCAATGGACACAAACACCGTGTCCGCGCCGCCCAGCTCTGCAATGTCTGGCAAGGCGTCGGCCATCATCTGCGGTTTCACCGCGATCAGGACAACCGCCGGCCCGTCAGGGAGGTCCGCGTTCACATGGACACCCGTCGAACGCACCCAGTCCGACGGCGCAGGATCGACCACCCACACGGATGCAGGCGGCAACCCCTGCCCCAGCCACCCGGCGAGCATGGCCGAACCCATCTTGCCGCAGCCCAAAAGGACGATGCCCCGGGCTGCGATCCGACTGTCTTTCATGATGTTGCCCCTCTTGCGTTCAGGGGCAAAGGTTATGCGCGGCCGTAGGCCTCCGCAATGGCCACTTGCAGCGCATCCGCCGGTGTCCGGTCGCCCCAGATCAGGAGCTGCAGCGCGGGATAGTACCGCTCGGCACTCATCACCGCCGCACCGATCATCGTGTCGATCTGATCCGGACAGGCCACCTGACCACCGGCCAGCACAAGGCCATAGCGGTAGACCATCAGCTTCTGCTCGGGCCAATAGGTGAACGCCCCGGCCCAGCACTGGTCGTTGACCATGTTCAAAAGCTCGTAGAGCGCCGCCTTGCGCTCTTCGGGCGGCTCCATCTCGAACGTGCAGACCATCCGCAACGTCTCGTCATAACCCGACCAGGCCAGCGTGATCGAATAGGTGCGCCATTGCCCTTCGACCGCCATGGCGATCTGGTCGTCTGCAATGCGGTCGAAATCCCACTCGTGATGCGTGGCCAGATGCTCGACGATGTCGATCGGGTGAATGTCGTCTTCCAGAAACTGCTCGGAAAGTGCCATGGTGCCACCTCTTGTTCGCTTTTAGCGATGGGGGCTGGCAGCGCCCCAAGCGCTCGGTGCCTGCTCTAGAAGCCGGGGCTAACCCCCGTACCTCTACCAGATATGGTGACGGGGCCTATACCATCTGGCAACCCTTTATTTGGGGATAACCGCAATAAGTTGGGGACAAGACACGAGACCCCGCAAAATAAGGCAGCGGAATGCGATGCCGACGTCAACGCGCCGCGTTCCGGTGCGCATCACCGTCTTTGTCCCGGAAAATCCTGGGGGAGGCGCAGCCGGGGGCAAAGCCCCCTCAACGCATCAACGCGCACGCCCGGCACATCACCGGGCGATCACGCGACACTGGCAAAATCTGGAATGGCGCGGCAGCGCCGCCGTTTAGCTGCCCTTCGCCTCGAGCGCGTCAAGACGCGCCTTCAGCGCTTCGTTCTCCTCGCGGGCCTTCTGCGCCATGGCGCGCACCGCGTCGAATTCCTCGCGCGTGACAAAGTCACGGTCCGCCAGCCAGCGGTCCACCATCGACTTCATCGCCGTCTCCGCCTCTTCCCGCGCGCCCTGGGCCACGCCCATCGCGTTGGTCATCAACTGCGAGATATCGTCAAAAATCTTGCCACGGGCCTGCATGATGTCGTTTCTCCTTCACGCCTGCGGCATATATGGGACGCAATGGGGCGCGCCGCAAGGTTGACGACCCCCGGCAGACAGAGGCATTGAGACGCAGATGACACCCCTCATGATCCCGTTCCCGAACATCTCGCCCGACATCTTTTCGGTATCGCTCTTCGGTATGGAGTTTGCCCTGCGCTGGTACGCGCTGGCCTATATCGCGGGCATCGTCATCGGTTGGCGTATGGTCGTCATGGCCGCCAAGACGCCCCGCCTGTGGCCCGGCGACACACCCGTCATGACGCCCAGACAGCTCGAGGATATGCTGACCTGGATCATTCTCGGCGTCATCCTCGGCGGGCGGCTGGGCTATGTCGCCTTCTACCAACCGGGATACTACCTGCAGAACCCTGTCGAGATCCTCTATATCTGGCAGGGCGGCATGGCCTTTCACGGCGGTCTGCTGGGCGTTGTTCTCGCCGCCTATCTTTACACCCGTCAGGGGTTCAATCGATTCAGCGTGGCCGATGCCATCGTGCTGGGCACACCGCCCGGCATCTTGCTGGGCCGCATCGCCAATTTCATCAACGCCGAGCTGTGGGGCCGCCCGACCGAGCTGCCCTGGGGCGTCGCCTTTCCCGGTGAGGCCGCGCAGTTTTGTCCCGACGTGGTCGGCATCTGCGCCCGCCACCCCTCACAGCTCTACGAGGCCGCGCTCGAGGGGCTGATCCTCATGATCGTCCTGCTGTGGCTTGTCTGGGCCCGCAGCGCGCTCAAGATGCCGGGGCTGACCTGCGGCGTGTTCTTTGCCTTCTACGGCACGGGGCGCTTTGTCATCGAATTCGTGCGCCAGCCCGATGCGCAGTTCATCTCGCCCGGCAATCCGCTGGGGCTGGCCTGGCATGTCGGTGGCTACGGGCTGACCATGGGCCAGATCCTGTCGCTGCCGATGATCGCCCTGGGCGCCTGGCTCATCACCCGCGCGCGCCGCCGCGCCGCGGTCCAACCCGCATGAGCCTCGCCGCTCTGCTGCAGACCCGCATTGCGGCCAGCGGCCCCATGACCATCGCCGACTACATGGCCGAGGCGTTGCTGAACCCCGATCACGGCTACTACACCACCCGCACGCCCTTCGGCGCCGAGGGCGACTTTATCACCGCGCCCGAGATGACCCAGATGTTTGGCGAGCTGATCGGCCTGTGCCTCGCGCAATCCTGGATGGACCAAGGCGCGCCCGCCGCCTTTACCCTGGCCGAACTGGGGCCCGGGCGCGGCACGCTGATGGCCGATGCGCTGCGCGCCACCAAGGGGGTGCCGGGCTTCGGTGCCGCCGCCCGCATCATGCTGGTCGAGGCCTCGCCGCAGCTGCGTCAGGTCCAGGCCCGCATGCTCGACGGCTACGACGTGACGTGGGTCGACAGCGCCGCCGACTTGCCCGACGCGCCGCTCTGGTGTATCGCCAACGAGTTTTTCGACGCCCTGCCGATCCGCCAATTCGTCCGCGACGGTGCCCACTGGCGCGAGCGCTGTGTGGGCCAGCAGGACGGCAAGCTGGTCATCGGCCTTGCCCCCCAAGGGCCCCAATCGGCGCTCGACCACCGGCGCGACGACACGCAGGACGGCGATCTGGTCGAAACCCGCCCCGCTGCCACGGGCATCATCGCCGAACTGGCGCGCCGGATCGACGCCCACAGCGGCGTCGCTCTGATCGTGGACTATGGCGACTGGCGCTCGCTCGGCGACACGCTGCAGGCGGTCCGCGATCACGAAAGCACCGGGATCCTGCACGCGCCCGGCACTGCCGACCTGACCGCCCATGTGGATTTCGAGGCGCTGGCACGGGCCGCCGCCCCCGCCGCCTATACGCGGCTGACGCCCCAGGGCGTGTTCCTCGAGCGGCTCGGGATCACCCACCGTGCCCAAGCGCTGGCCGAAACGCTCTACGGCAATGCACTGAATACCCATATCGCCGCGCATCGGCGGTTGACGCATCCGGACGAAATGGGAAACCTGTTCAAAGTGCTGGGGGTGTACCCCGCCACCGCTGCCCCGCCGCCCGGATTGTCTGCATGACCCTGGAAATCCTCACCGCCGACAGCCTCGCGCCCGTGCGCCACGGGTTTTTCACACGCAGGGGCGGTGCATCCTCCGGCATCTTTGCCGGGCTGAATTGCGGTGCCGGCAGCAGCGACCAGTCCGAGATCGTCGCGATCAACCGCGCCCGCGTCGCCGCCGCGATGGCGGCCGCGCCCGACCACCTGATCGGTGTGCGCCAGACCCACTCCGCCGATGTTGTCACCGTTGCATCGCCCCCAGACGACAAACCCTATGGCGACGGTGTCGTGACCGCGACGCCAGGGCTGGTGCTGTCGATCCTCACGGCCGACTGCATGCCCGTCCTCTTTGCCGCGCCGGACGCAGGCGTCATTGGCGCGGCACATGCCGGTTGGAAAGGCGCGCAAACCGGCGTGCTCGAGGCGACGGTTGACGCCATGGTGGCCCTGGGGGCCGCGCGTGAGGATATCCACGCCGTCATCGGCCCGTCGATCAGCCAGCGCGCCTACGAGGTGGGCCCGGAGTTCTTCGAGCGTTTCGTGGACGATGATCCCGACACTGCCCGCTTCTTTGCCGGGGGCGCGGGCGATCGGATGCATTTCGACTTGCCGGGCTACGGCCTTGCACGCCTGCGCGCCGCGGGTGTCGGCAGCGCGGAATGGACGCGGCACTGCACCTACTACGATCCACAGCGGTTCTATTCCTACCGCCGTTCCGTGCATGACCGCGACCCCGATTACGGGCGTCTCATCGCGGCAATCAGCCTGTGATCAAGGCACAAATGCGGCGCCGTTTGCCTTCAATCCGCCTCAGCCCCGGCAGGCGCCCCTGAAAACAAGGGCGCTGCGCTGCCACAATCCACGCGTGCAGCCGCATACATTTTCCCAAAAAATCGTGCCCGCGGCCCAAAACCTGCCCGATTGCCCCGCCATCTTCTGGTTAACCAAACGCACCGCCAGTGTACGAACAGAGGGAACAGAGACATGGCCAAGCAACGCTTTATCAAGTCCGTGGTCGCATCCACCGCCCAAGAGACGCCGCAAATGCCCTGGACCCGTGGCGCCCGGCGCGCCGCCTTTATCGCCAAGCGCACAGCGCAGCCCATGCGCGTCGCCGTGGCCAAGGCTGCCTGACCCGACAAAACAGAATCAAATTGTGGCGAACTGCCCTGAGGCGGTTCAACAATCCCCCCAAAAGGCGCACCATTGGTGCGCCTTTTTTGTTGAACGTGTCCCACCTTTTGACAATTTGCGGCAAATCCGCGAATTATAGTGTCAGAAATTTGACATATGGATCGAGATCCATCTGTCGTCGTCGGTGGGGGCCGACGCGGATGTGACCGGAAGAACGAGGTTACATTATGACACTGGCTGCTGCTGTGCGCGTGCCGCGCACAATTCAGGACCGTTACGCTGCACCGTTATCCGACCCGGACGCCGCGCCCTTTCGCACGTTTGAGGTCGCCGCCCTCCGGGCCGACGGATCGCGCAGCATTTCGACGTTTAAGGCGCCTGCCTTGCCACTCTTCGAATCGGCCTTTTCCGCGTTCAGCCGCGGTGCGGTTTTGTCCGCCCCGCATGGCGACATCGCGGTCGAGGATCTGCAGCCCGGCGATTGGCTGAACACCACGGCAGGCAAGCCCGCACAGGTCGTGTGGATCGGATCGTCGAACTTTGTGCCCGCCGATGCGGGGCGGCGGATGCCGCTGATCCGGATCATGGCCGACAGCTTTGGCCAGAACCGGCCCGAAACATTCGTCACAGTCGGGCCAGCGGCGCGCCTCTTGCAGACGCCGGCGCACCTGCGCGGCACCGCGGGGGGCGCATCGTTGCTGACGCCCGCCCGCGTCTTTATTGACACCGTGAATATCATCGAGGTGGTGCCGCCCACACCTGTGCGCCTGTTCCACCTTTGCCTGACGCGCCACGCCGCCATCACCGTCGGCGGGATCGAGATGGAGACGTTCCACCCCGGCATGAACGCGACCCGTCAGGTCAGTCACGCGCAGCGCGACCTGTTCCTGTCGATGTTCCCGCACATTGCCCACATCACGGATTTCGGGCCCCTCGCGCATCCTCGCGCACCCGAGCCGGAGGTGGAAGACGCGTAAGGCGGGCTTCAGCCCGCCACTTTGCCGCGCATCAGGCCGATTTCGCCAACCGCTCTTCAAGCACATCAAACGGCACGCCAGGGGCATCCTTGGCCTGCCGGATCACCAGCGATGTCTTGACGCTCGCCACGTTCGGCGTCGTCAGCAGCGCTCCGGTCAGAAAGCTTTGAAAGCTCGACAGGTCCGGCGCCACGCATTTCAGGATGAAATCCACCTCGCCATTCAGCATGTGGCACTCCCGCACCAGCGGCCAGGCCCGGCAGCGTTCCTCGAACGCGCTCAGATCCGCCTCCGCCTGGCTCGCGAGGCCTACGTTCGCAAAGACCTGCACCTCGAATCCCAGCTCGTGGCTATCCACGTCGGCGTGATACCCGCGGATATACCCGTTCTCCTCGAGGGTGCGCACCCGGCGCAAACAAGGCGGCGCCGAGATGCCGACGCGCTTGGCCAGCTCCACATTCGTCATGCGTCCGTCCGCCTGCAGTTCCGCCAGAATCTTGCGATCGATCGGATCCAGTCGTGTGCTCGCCATACTACCCCCTGAATTTGCGGTTCTTATAGCAGCCGCCGCGCTGCGCGCAATATTATTTCACGAACGCGCAACATTTTGAAAGCAGCTTGCCCAAATCACAACCGCAAGATCAGGCTTCAATCCGCAGCCCGCCCGTTCTATATCTCTCGGGCTGCCACATCCCGGAGAACGCCCATGGCCACCACCAAACGCACCAAGGTTCTGATCGTGGGCTCGGGTCCCGCGGGCTACACCGCCGCCGTCTATGCCAGCCGCGCCATGCTCGAGCCTGTGCTGGTGCAGGGGATCGAACCGGGCGGCCAGCTCACCACCACGACCGAGGTCGAAAACTGGCCCGGCGACACTGAGGTGCAGGGCCCCGACCTCATGGTCCGGATGGAAGCGCACGCCAAAGGGATGGGCTGCGAGATCATCGGCGACATCATCACCTCCATCGATTTCTCCCGCCGCCCCTTCGTCGCGCAATCCGACTCGGGCACCGAATACGTGGCCGATGCCATCATCCTCGCCACCGGGGCCCGCGCCAAATGGCTGGGCCTGCCGTCCGAGGACAAGTTCAAGGGCTTTGGCGTGTCGGCCTGCGCCACTTGCGACGGCTTCTTCTACCGCGGCCAGGAGATCGCCGTGATCGGCGGCGGAAACACAGCTGTCGAAGAGGCGCTGTTTCTCACCAACTTCGCCTCTAAGGTCACACTCATCCACCGCCGGGAGGAACTGCGCGCCGAAAAGATCCTGCAGGACCGCCTGTTCAAGAACCCCAAGATCGAACCGCTCTGGTTCCACCAGGTCGAAGAGGTCGTTGGCACCGACATGCCCCTCGGGGTCGAGGGCGTGCGGGTCAAGAACACCCAGACCGGTGCGATCACCGAGATCCCGGCCAAGGGCGTGTTTGTCGCCATCGGCCACGCGCCCGCCAACGAGCTGGTCAAGGACGTGCTCGAAACCCATATGGGCGGCTACGTGGTCACCAAACCCGACAGCACCGAAACCTCGATCCCAGGCGTCTTCGCCGCCGGTGACCTCACCGACCATAAATACCGCCAGGCTGTCACATCTGCCGGTATGGGCTGCATGGCCGCGCTCGAGGCCGAACGTTTCCTGGCCGAGGCCGAAGACAGCGCCGACCTCGCCGCAGAATAACCGTCCCCCGCTTCTTCTCTTTCCAAATACGGAAAAACCAGACCGCCGCCTGCCCCAAGCGACACCGCTTGACCCTGCAGGCGGCGGCGGCCACTTTGCACCACAAACGGGGCAAGATCGGAGACGGGCATATGGCAAGCGTGCTCTGGCGCGGCACATGGGCGACACGCATCCGGATCGTCTCCGGCGTCGTGCTGATGGTCTATGTCACGCTGCACTTGCTCAACATCGCCTCCGTTCTCATCTCGCCTGACGTGGCCGACGCCTTTCAGGACGTCCGCATCTTTGTCACCCGCAGCGCGCCCGGGGCGCTCGCCCTGGCGCTGGCGCTGCTGGCCCATGTCGTCTTTGCCCTGGCCAAGCTGGTGCGCCAACGCAATCTGCGCATGCCGCTGGTCGACTACATCCAGATCGTCTTCGGCCTGACGATCCCGCTGCTGCTCAGCAGCCACATCATCTACACCATGGCCGCCTGGCGCCAGTTCGAGGTCAACACGCAAATCGGCTACGTCACCACCCTGATCTGGGGCCGCACCGATGGCTGGCTGCAGGCGGCACTGGTGCTGATCGTCTGGGTGCACGGCTGCATCGGGCTGCATATGTGGCTCAAAGGCACTGAATGGTGGCGCCGCAACACCAGCTGGATGCTCGCCATAGGCGTGCTGATCCCGACGCTGGCGCTGCTGGGCTACGTCACGGCGGCCCGCGCAATCTCGGGCCTGATCAGCGATCCGCGTGCCGATATTCTGGCAAAACGGGTGTGGAGCTGGCCCGGCCCCGCGGAGATGTCGCAGCTGGCCCGGATCGACGCCCGCACCGACCAGATCATCTGGGTCACGCTCGCCGCCTTTGCCCTGCTGGTGCTGGCCCGTCAGGTCATCGCTGCCCTGCGCAAACCGATCCGCGTGTCCTATGTCGACGGCCCCACCGTACGCGCGCCCCGCGGCCAGACCGTGCTGGAAACCTCGCGCGGGGCCGGTGTGCCCCACACCTCGCTTTGTGGTGGGCGCGGGCGCTGCACCACCTGCCGCGTGGTGCTGGAGGACGGGCGGGACAACGTGCCCCCGCCCTCCAGCGCCGAGGCGCGCAGCCTCGCGGCCGTGGGCGCCGCGCCGGGGTCGCGGCTGGCCTGCCAGATGCGCCCGACCGGGCCGGTCACGGTCTACCGCGTCTTTGCCCCGGACGGCTCGCGCAAGCGCGCCCATGCGAGCCAGGGCGAGGAAGCACGGCTGGCCATCCTCTTTCTCGACATGCGCGGCTTCACCGCCCGTACGGACGGGCAATTGCCCTATGATGTGGTGTTCCTGCTCAACCGTTTTTTTGACCAGATCGTGCCGCCGATCAACGCGGCCGGCGGCACCGTCGACAAGTATATGGGCGACGGCCTGATGGCCGTTTTCGAACAGGACAGCCCGGCGCGATCCGCCCGCGCCGCCCTGAACGCGGTCGAGGGGATTGGCCGCGCGCTCGAGGATTTCAACGCCACGCTCACCCGCGAGGGCAGCCCGCCGGTGGCGATCGGCGTCGGCATCCATCTGGGCAACGTGGTGTTAGGCGAGATTGGCGCTGCCGGGCAAGCCCCCCGCACCCTCATCGGTGACGCGGTCAACACCGCCTCCCGGCTCGAGGCGGAGACCAAGGCCCAAGCCGTCGAAGCGCTGATCTCCGAAGATGCGCTGGCCGCCGCGGGCCTTCCCGTCGCCCGGACCGAGATGCTGTCGCTGCACCTGCGCGGGCGTGAGGAACCGCTGGATGCGCTCGCCGTGCCGCGGGCTGCGGAGCTGCGCGCGATGCTGTCGCGGCTGGGTCAAACCGTCCCCGCCGAGTGATCCGCGCGCCCGTTGCAGATTAACCACTTTGACAGATTTCTGCACTGCGGCAAAGTTTGTTCTTCCCTGAACACACTTGGGCTGACATACGTTCACACGTGAACGAACCATGCGAGTCGCGAATGTCAGCGCCCAAAGCCAACCCCGAGCACGAGGACCAGCTCTTTCGCTTGCTCCGCCAGCTCGATCAGGGTCCGCAAGGCTCGCAGCGGGCCACGGCGCAGGCCATCGGCGTGTCGCTGGGCAGGCTCAACGCGCTCTTGCGCGATGCGACGCAGGCCGGGTTCGTATCCGTGGGCGACCATCATGGCCCCGACAAGCGCCAGCGCTACGCCTACACCCTCACCACCCGCGGTGCCGCCGAGAAAAATCGGCTGACCGACCGGTTTCTCGCCCGGAAATTCGCCGAATATGACGCGATCTACGCCGAATTGACGGGCACAACCCTTGGCTTCAATCCCCTCACCCACAGGAACAAATTGATGGAAAACAATCTCGCTCCGATCCCCGAGCTCTACGTCTCGTATGACAGCGCTCAAAAGATGAAAACCGAGGCCGCTGACCTCGTCAGCTGGGATCTTACCCCGCGCCAGATCTGCGATCTGGAGCTGCTGATGAACGGCGGCTTCAACCCGCTCAAAGGGTTCCTGTCCGAGGCCGACTACAAAAGCGTCGTCGATACCATGCGCACCACCGATGGCGCGCTGTGGCCGATGCCCATCACGCTGGACGTGAACGAGAAATTCGCCGACAGCCTCGAGATCGGCCAGGACATCGCCCTGCGCGACCAGGAAGGTGTGATCCTCGCCACGATGACCGTCACCGACCGCTATGCGCCGGACAAGGCGCACGAGGCCAAGATGGTGTTTGGCGCCGATGACAGCGCGCATCCGGCCGTCAACTACCTGCACAACACCGCAGGCGACATCTATCTGGGGGGCCCTGTCACAGGCATCCAGCAGCCCGTGCACTACGATTTCCGTGCCCGCCGGGACACGCCGAACGAGCTGCGCGCCTATTTCCGCAAGATGGGCTGGCGCAAGGTCGTGGCCTTCCAGACCCGCAACCCGCTGCACCGCGCCCACCAGGAGCTGACCTTCCGCGCCGCGCGCGAGGCGCAGGCCAACCTGCTGATCCACCCCGTCGTGGGCCTGACCAAACCCGGCGACGTCGATCACTTTACCCGCGTGCGCTGCTACGAGGCGGTGTTGGACAAGTATCCGCAGGCCACCACCAACATGTCGCTGCTGAACCTCGCCATGCGCATGGCTGGCCCGCGCGAGGCGGTCTGGCACGGCCTGATCCGCAAAAACCACGGCTGCACCCACTTCATCGTCGGCCGCGACCACGCGGGCCCCGGCAAGAACTCAGCCGGTGAGGATTTCTATGGCCCCTATGATGCACAAGACCTCTTCCGCGAGCATCAGGAAGAAATGGGCATCGAAATGGTGGACTTCAAACACATGGTCTATGTGCAGGAGCGCGCCCAATACGAGCCCGCGGACGAAATCGCGGACAAGGACAACGTGACCATCCTCAACATCTCGGGCACCGAACTGCGCCGCCGTCTGGCCGAAGGTCTGGAAATCCCCGAATGGTTCTCCTTCCCCGAGGTGGTCAAGGAACTGCGCCGCACCAAGCCGCCGCGCTCGCAGCAGGGTTTCACCGTGTTCTTCACCGGTTTCTCCGGGTCGGGCAAATCCACCATCGCCAACGCGCTGATGGTCAAGCTGATGGAAATGGGCGGCCGTCCGGTGACCCTGCTCGACGGTGACATCGTTCGGAAAAACCTCAGCTCCGAGCTTGGGTTCTCCAAGGAACACCGCGACCTCAACATCCGCCGCATTGGCTATGTCGCGTCCGAAATCACCAAGAACGGCGGCATCGCCATCTGCGCGCCCATCGCACCATACGCCACCACACGGCGCGCCGTGCGCGAGGACATCGAAGCCTTTGGTGCCTTTGTCGAGGTGCACGTCGCCACCACGATCGAGGAATGCGAACGGCGTGACCGAAAGGGCCTCTACAAGCTCGCACGCGAGGGCAAGATCAAGGAGTTCACAGGCATCTCCGACCCCTACGATGTGCCCGAAAACCCCGAGCTGAGCGTCGAGACTGAGAATGTCGAGGTCGACAATTGCGCCCATCAGGTGCTGCTGAAACTCGAAAGCATGGGCCTCATCGCCGCCGAGTGAACCGCGGCACCCAACACTGAAAAACGCGCCTCCGGGCGCGTTTTTTTATGCGCTGACCACAGTGATTCCCGCACTCCGTCGGCAAAAACCTGCGACATTTCGGATCATGCTGCGCGCGCAGAAAACGGCAAAAAACCGTTTCGATTCAAATGCGGCAACTGCACAATAGGCCGTTCGGTATACAATGGTATCCCTGTAAGTATCTATTTTCATTTGTTTTTTTCGGAACGACACGGCATCCTTGTGTGCACGGAGGCATGATCATGGACATACTCAATACCGACGCCTGGATTGGACGAGAGACGATAGCGTATGGGAGCCTGTCGGACCATCAAGCCGCACAGGCGCACGCGACGCTGGGCGCAGGCCACGCGCCCACCCATGGCGATCCGCTCCCCCTCCTGTGGCATTGGTGCGCTTTCCCGAACGCCGCCCCGAACGATACGCTGGGGCCCGATGGTCATGCCCGCGGTGGCGCACTCCTGCCCCCTGTGCACCTGTCGCGGCGCATGTGGGCGGGTGGTGCGCTGTCCTTCCACAAGACGGTGCATGTTGGCGAGCCGCTTGAGCGTCGGTCGCGCGTTCGCTCCGTTGCCGAGAAGATGGGCCAGACGGGCCCCATGGTCTTTGTCACCGTCGATCACGGCATTTACGGCGCCCGCGGCCTCGCCATTCAGGAGCGTCAGGAAATTGTTTATCTCGACATTCCGGACACATTCACGCCGCCCGGCAAACGCCCCCTGCCCGCTGATCCTGTGGAAAGCGTCGCCACGCCCGAGACGCTGCTCTTCAGATACTCTGCCCTGACCTTCAATGCGCACCGCATCCACTACGACCGGACATACACCCGCGACGTCGAGAAATACCCCGACCTCGTCGTGCACGGGCCGCTGCAAGCCACGCTGCTGATGCGCGCCGCCACCCGGGCCAAGGGGCGCGCGCCGCTCTTCTTCGATTTCCGCGGCGTCCACCCGATGTTTGCAGGCACCGATTGTGACATCGCGCTGCACGAGGATGATGAGGGCATGCACCTTTTCACCGGGCAGGACGGGCACCAGTGCATGCGCGCAACCGCTGTGTGGGAGGGCACGCAATGACCATACTGAACGGTATGCGCGTCGTCGAAGGCTCCGCCTTTGTCGCTGTCCCCCTCGCTGGAATGACGCTGGCACAGATGGGGGCCGAAGTGATCCGCTTTGACCGCATCGGCGGCGGCCTCGATGCAGGGCGCTGGCCGCTGGCGCCCAATGGGCAAAGCCTGTTCTGGTCGGGCATGAACAAGGGCAAGAAATCCATCGCAATCGACATGAAATCGCCCCAGGGTCGCGAGCTGATCACCCAGATCATCACGGCCCCCGGGCCAGATGCAGGCCTGTTCCTGACCAATCTGCGCGTGCGCGGCTGGATGGATCACGAGACGCTCAGCCAGCACCGCGAGGATCTGATCATGGTCACGCTCACCGGCGACCGCCACGGGCGGCCGCAGGTCGACTATACCGTGAACCCCGCGCTAGGCATTCCCCACATGACCGGCCCCGAGGGGCACGCCGATCCGGTCGCTCACGCCCTGCCCGCGTGGGACGTGATCGCGGGCAACATGTGCGTGTCGGCCCTGCTGGCCGCCGAACGCCACCGTCTGCGCGGCGGCGGCGGGCAAGAGGTCGAATTGGCGCTCAAGGACGTCGCCGCCGCCACGCTGGGCCACCTGGGCATGATCGCTGATGCGACGGTCAATGGCGCAGATCGCGGCAAGGCAGGCAACGCGCTGTACGGCGCTTACGGGCAGGATTTCTTGTGTGCGGACGGGCGCCGCGTGATGGTTATCGGCCTCACCCACCGCCAATGGCGCGGGCTTGTGACCGCGACGGGGCAAGAAGAGGCGATTGCCACGCTCGAGGCGCAGCTTGGCACGTCGCTCAATGACGAGGGTGCGCGCTGGACCCATCGCGCCGCCATCACCGCGCTGCTCAAGCCATGGTTCGCGGACCGCACCGTGTCCGACTTTGCCGAGGATTTCACGTCGCGCGGCCTCACCTGGTCCGAATTTCGGACCGTGCGCGAGGCGCTGGCGCATGACCCTGACCTCAGCACAGACAATCCACTGTTTTCACAGGTCGCGCATCCCGGCATCGGGTCGGTGCTCACCCCGTCCCACCCGGCCCGCTTTGACGCGGCGCCGGGGGCAGAGCCCGCTCCGGCGCCCGCCCTGGGCGCCCACACCGAAGAGATCCTGGGGGACATCATCGGCTTGGGCGACCGTGCCATCGGCCGCCTGTTCGATGAGGGGATTGTCGACGCGCCAGGCCACAGCCGCTGCAAGACGGCGGCCTGACAAGCGCTGGATTCTCGGCACAGGACCCATTCAAACACACGGGTCCGCACCACTGTTCAGCGACTGACTCAACTTTTCAAAGGATCGGCCAAAGCCGACCTCGCGGCCGCGCTGCGACACCGAAGGCCGCCATGCTTTGCGAAAAGAACTCTTGGGCCTTGTCATCCTCGACGCCAATCAGTTGCAACCGCATCTTGGGTCAGGATTTCATGATCGCTTTGTCGAGCGACACCAGATCGTCCACGATCTGCTCGGATTGCAGTTCCTTCACGAAATCCATCGACCGAAGGATGCGCTGTTCGGATTTGTATTCGAAATACTCGAACAAGCCGATCGCGCCACCGATCAGAACGACGATGAAACTGCCCAACCCATGACGGTGGACGCCGTCATGTCTCTTTGCAGATCGGTTGACATCACCTTTCCGGGCACGACGTGATAGGTCAGGATTGCGGTCAACGCGTCATTATTCTCGGGTTTCGGCAAGTCTTCTGCCGTGCCTTCGTGCAGCTCGGCCAAGGCTTCGTCGGTGGGGGCAAAGAGTGTGTTCGTCATCCAATGGCGCAGGCAAAACACCTTTCAAAATTCTTACCAAAAGATAGGCGAATTTTGTGCAATTCAAAGCCTCACATCGTCGTATTTTTGCGGCGCTGCCCGTATGCAAGCTGTAACCGAATAGGCTGTCCGTCTCCGTAACCTACTGATTTTACGATCGCATGGTCAGCTCGGACTCTGAGCGCCCATAAATCTCACAGCATCAATTGCCCGCTCATCAGGACGTGCGCCGCCCCCTCCACAGTCACGCCCGAAATGGCGTCTCGGGGCCCCAGCACCTCCACCCGCGCATGTCCCGGCCGACCCAAATTGTCGCCCTGCCGCGCGGTGAACTGAGGCGTCTCAATCAACCCCTCGGCCCACAAATACGCCGCCATCGCCCCCGTGGCCGAGCCCGTGAATGGATCCTCCGCCGGGCTCGGCGGGGCCATCAAGAGCCGCGCGAACGTGCCCCCATCCGCATCGAGCGTAACCCAAAACGGCTCCATCACGTCCGTTCCGTGGACGCCCAGATGCGCCAGATAATCCTCGAATGGCCCCGGCTGCAGCGCCGCCTTCTCAAGCGTCGCCCGATCCCTCAAAACCGTGATGCAAAACGGCAGCCCGGTGGACACGACCCGGGGCGGATGTATGATATCGGCAGCCTTCAGCCCGCCCACTGTCGCAACGAGCGCGGCATCGGGCCGGGCCCCAAATTGCGGCGCCACCTGCGTCATCCGAATGCGGGTGCCGTGCACCTCTACCGGCACAATCCCCGCGCCGGTCTCGAGCGTCAGGGCCCCGTCCCCAATCATCCCACGGTGCCGCATCGCCGCCACCGTCGCGACAGTCGGATGCCCGGCAAACGGGATCTCACGGCTGGCGAGGAAGTACCGGACACGTATATCCGCCACCTGCGAGGGCCCCGTGAATGTGCATTCCACCAGTGACGTTTCGCGCACGAATGCCATGCACGTCGCATCGTCCAGGCCCGCGGCCCCATGCACGACTGCGCAGCCATTTCCGCCGAACGCCCGATCAGAGAACGCATCGACCCAATCCACTTCAAACGTCATTCCTCACCGGCCGCAAATCGATAGGACAGCACCAGATTTTCGCGCATCTTGGCAAACTCCAGCTCGTATTCTGCCAGGGACAAACCGAATGTCGCCTCGAAGGCGTCAGACCAGCTCTCTGCCTGCGGCAGCGCCCGAAAATACTCAAAAACCGTCCGTGACCCGTATCGTTCGATCAACAGATGCGCGGCGAACTGCGCCAGATCATAGGCGGGTTTGTCCGACACCGTGTCGCGAAGGTCTCTCAGCTTGACTGAATGCCCGCGCACCCGGCGCGTCAGCGACCCGATGGACCGGGCGCGGTAGCCCGGCTGCGTGGCGTAGAATGCCTCTTCGAAAACCTCCGCCGTGCCTTCGACCAGCCAACGTGGGCCCAGCGTGCGCTCGCCCGAGGGCAGGCTGTCACGCGTCCCTGCACCCGAGCCCTCGAATTGCAGCAGATGGGTGTATTCATGCACAACATGTGCGCTCCACCGGGTTTGGCGCGCGGTTCGCCATGTCGTGTCGTAGACTGCTGGCGGTGCCCAACAGAGCACCGCCATGTTGCCCAGAGCGGCCGCCCGGGGATTTTCGGGGGTCCCACAGGGCAGATCGTGGCTCGATAGATACGCACGTGTCATGGGCTGACGCCGCATGGTTTCCGCTGCGATGATTACCGCATCATCACCGCCGAGGATATGATAGGGCGCTTCAAGTTCCACGCCCACAGCATTGCGAAAGTAGTCACGCGCAGCGGTATGCGCCCGCTCCATGATGTCAGCTGCGGCGCCGCCGTGTAGATGCGGCGGCGTCCACACGGGTGCGGCGCCCTGACTGGGCGATGGGGCGTAAAGCGTGTCCGGGTCGGCGGCCCAACTGGACGTGGCAAGAGCGGCCCACGCACAGATGGCCACCCAAACCCGCATCAGTGGAGCGGTTGTGGCGCGTAATCGTGTTGCCGCGCCAGGGCCAAGGCCAGCTTGCGGTCGGCGACCAGCGCCAATTGCTGGCCCTCCGCATCGTGCACGGCAAAGAGCTGATCCAACCCTTCGGCCTGTGCGCGCACGTCTTTCGGCAACGCTCCGACGTCAACGGCTTTGACGTACACCATCCGACCGACATCGGCGTTCAAATCATACGGCGTGTTCATGACTTATCCTTTCCTAATGCTGATCGTCTGGACGATTTTCTCGGGCTGGGCCCGGGTCAGATCGACATGCAGCAACCCGTTTTCCATGATGGCTTCGCCCACCTCGACCCCGTCGGCGAGCACAAAGCTGCGCTGAAACTGCCGCGCGGCGATCCCGCGGTGCAGGAACACGCGTTCGCTGGCATCCTCGGACTGGCGTCCGCGAATGACCAATTGCCGGTCTTCGACCGTGATGGACAGATCCATCTCGGCAAAACCTGCGACGGCAAGCGTGATACGATAGGAATTGTCCGAGGTCTGTTCGATATTGAACGGCGGATAGCCCTCGGCGCTTTTGGCCGTACGCTCCAGCAGGCGTTCAAGTTGCTCAAACCCAAGCATATGGGGATAGGAGCCAAGCGTCATCTTCGTCATGCGACACGTCCTTTGGTCAAGCGACAGTCAGGTGTCCGTCCCGGCTACGGCAACGAACAGGGCAAATATGGGCAGTTCGCCCCCAAGGAACAAGGTCTAGGCGCATCGCGGATGTGTGATTATATGTGTTGGGTCAGCATGAACGTGGAATCAGCCATATGAACGCGCCGGTAGAAGTTTCGATGAAGACCGATGAGGTGTTGCGCGTCGAGCTCGAGGTGTTCCGGCGCGAGCATCGGGATCTGGATGAGGCCATCCAGGCGTTGCAAGACAAAGGCACGTCGGATCAGCTCACCATCCAGCGTCTGAAGAAAAAGAAATTGCTGCTCAAAGACAAGATCGCCGTCATCGAAGACCGCCTGACACCGGACATCATCGCGTGAGGCACGCATCGGGGCCATGTCGGATTTTGCAAAATCCGATCTTCCCCGACGGCTGTGCTTGATCCGACGGGAAGACTGATTTTTGCAAAAATCAGTGGCGCCGTTCGGCCATTGCCTCGCATTTCGTTCTGGCTATAGTGCCCGCTCTTGTCACGCGAGCGATTTGAAATGGCGGATACACCTCCCACGGTTGGCATCATCATGGGCAGTCAGTCAGACTGGCCTACCATGCAACAGGCGGCGGATATGCTGACCACCTTGGATGTGCCGTTTGAGACACGGATCGTATCGGCGCACCGCACGCCGGACCGATTGTGGGACTATGGCAAGACGGCTGCAGATCGCGGCCTGAAGGTTATTATCGCCGGCGCTGGCGGTGCAGCGCATTTGCCGGGGATGATGGCGTCGAAGACGCGGATACCCGTCATCGGTGTGCCGGTGCAGACCAAGGCGCTGTCGGGGGTCGACAGCCTGTATTCCATCCTGCAGATGCCGCGCGGCTATCCTGTGGCCACCATGGCCATCGGCGCACCCGGTGCGGCGAATGCCGGGCTCATGGCGGCCGCCATCCTTGCCACGTCCGACGCCGCACTGGCCGAACGGCTGGACGCCTGGCGGGCCGCACTGTCCGCCTCCATCCCCGAGGCGCCGCGGGATGACTGAGCCGCTGGCGCACGGGGCCACCATCGGCATTCTGGGGGGCGGACAGCTTGGGCGCATGTTGGCCGTGGCCGCAGCGCGGCTGGACTTTCGCACGCATGTCTACGAACCCGCCCGTCACCCTCCGGCCGCCGATGTTGCGCATATGCACACGTCTGCAGCCTACGAGGACAATGATGCGCTTTATGCCTTTGCGACCTCGGTCGATGTCATCACCTACGAGTTCGAAAACATCCCGACCCTGACCATCGATGCGCTTGAGGATCACGCACCGATCTATCCCGGGCGAGAGGCGCTGCGGATCAGCCAGGACAGGCTCGTGGAAAAGGCATTCCTGCAGGGTCTCGGCCTAAACACGGCACCTTTTGCGGATGTGCCGGACATGACGGCGCTTGGCGCGGCGCTGGCCAAGATCGGTGTCCCGGCGATCCTCAAGACCCGCCGCTTTGGATATGACGGAAAGGGTCAGGCGCGCCTGACCGCCGCGCAGGACGCCAAAGACGCCTTGGCAGAGATGCAGGGCGCGCCGGCGATCCTCGAGGGATTTGTGGATTTCACCCATGAGGTGTCGGTGATCGTCGCGCGCGGACACGACGGCAGTGTGGCGTGCTTTGATCCCGGCGAGAACGTGCATGCGGACGGCATCCTGCGCACGACGACGGTCCCGGCACGTCTCACCGCCGGGCAGCGGACCGATGCCGTTCTGCTCGCGGCACAGATTGTCGGTGCGCTGGACTATGTAGGGGTGATGGGTGTCGAACTTTTCGTCACGGCGGGCGGTTTGATCGTGAACGAGATCGCCCCGCGCGTGCACAATTCCGGGCACTGGACGCAAAATGGCTGCGCGGTCGACCAGTTCGAACAACATATTCGTGCGGTCGCGGGTTGGCCGCTCGGCGACGGGCAGCGCCACGCCGATGTGGTCATGGAAAACCTCATCGGCGACGACATGGATCGCGTGCCGGAAATTGCGCGCGAGACACATGCCGCGCTGCATCTTTATGGCAAGTCAGAGCGGCGCCCTGGTCGCAAGATGGGCCACGTCAACCGCATCAAGCCCTAGACAATAAAGCGCGTGGCAATGTCACCCGACATATAGCTGATCTGGCCCGCCACAATCGTCGCCGCCACCCTGTCCTGCGGGTCGAGGATCACCAGATCGGCGCGCATACCGGTGGTCAGAGCGCCCCTGTCGGCCAGACCCAGAACCCGGGCAGGCCCTGACGACACCAACGCCCAAGCCTGCGGCAGATCCAAAACGCCGGTGCGCGCCAGCAGCAGCGCGGCCCGCCGTGGTGACGGGTAATGATAGTCTGACGCCAGCGCATCACAAAGCCCCATGGCAATCAGCGCAATGGCAGAGGCGTTGCCCTTGTGCGACCCGCCGCGCACCACATTCGGCGCCCCCAGCACCACCACGTCACCCGCCGCGCGTGCCGCTTCTGCCGCTTCGGCTGTTTCGGGGAACTCAGCCACAGACGCACCGCGCGCGCGCCACGCGCTGCGGCCTTCGGCGGTGCGGTCATCATGGCTGCCGATCCGCACTCCTTGCTCCACCAGCTGTGGACAGAGCCTGTCCAACGCATCCGGCACCATGTGTGATGCCGCGTGCAGGTCCAGCAGCATTTGAAAGTGCACGTCCGGGTTGCGGCCAGCCTTGAGCGCTTGTCCTGTGAGGCGCGGCGGCTTGCGCCCCTCGGCGAGCCGGTCATGGGGAAGGTGGTCGTTGAACACGACATAATCGACGCCCCAGGCCGCCACGCGCGCGGGCAAGGTGTCATAAAGCTCCAGCATATGCGTCTCGAGGCGCAGTTGCGCGCGCAGATCAGTGACGACATCCCCGCGGACCTCTGCCAACCCGGCAAAGACCTGATCCGCGAATGCGAGCCCGCGCAGCCCACCCTCCCAACTGACGAACTGCGCCAGAACACCGGTGGTGATCCCGTTTGCGGCAAGCTCTGCTTCGGTCGCCCGCAGGCCTTCGGTCATGTCCTTCATGGCGCCGCGCCGCGGTGCGACATGCCGCTCGAACCCGTCCCCGTGCACGTCGATGATGCCCGGCATCACCCGATAGCCGGTCAGGTCGACCGCGCGCCCGACAGCGTCCGGCACAATGTGCCCATCGGCCAGGCTGAGCCGCTGCCGGGCCAGCCCGTCCGGCAACAGGACATCCGCACCCAGCAGGTCAATCGCGCGCATCGTCGACACCGCCCAATTGGTCCAGTACGGCCTCCGCCCAGGTGAGGTTCGGATCGAACCGGCCATTGCGTAGGAAATGGACGACCTGCACCAGGACGCGCGGATTGTTCATCATGAAAGTATGCGTCACCGGCAACGTCAAATGGGCAACCATACCATCGACCCGCGTCGCATCGACACTCACCTTGCCATCGTCCGGCCCCGGCAGCAGCGAAGAGAAATAGGGATTGAGCGACTGGCTGCCCGCAATCACGCCGACCGGATAGCGCACCGGAGGGAGCTTTCGCGGCAGGCTCGTGGGTCCCGTGCCCAACTGGCTCCCCGCCGGGCCGTTGATCCAGCCAAAGGCTGCGAGGTCCCCCAAGGTGTCCACCACCTCACTGCCCTGGTTGGGCGGGCCCATCATCACCACGCGCCCAAGGCGGTCCGGTATGCCGTTGGCGCTGATCCAATGGCGCAACAGGATGCCGCCCATCGAATGGGTCACCACATGCGTGCGCGCCGCGCCGCAGCGGTCCAGCGCCCAGGGCAGGACGGCGTCTGCCAGCGCCTCGACCGAGGCCGAGGTCGAAGGGTAGCCGGGGCGCACGACGTCAAAGCCTTCTGCGTCCAGCGCCGCCTCCATCACGATCAGTGAGCCTTCGCTGCGCGCGAGGCCATGCAACAGGATGACGCAATCGGCCAAGGCCGGGCGCGCGAGGCTGAACAGAAAAAGAAAGACGAGAATGCGCATGGCGCTTGAGATAGCCCGTTCGATCGCCCTATGGAATGCAAGAACCGCCAGAACGGACTGCACATGCGCCCGAAATCTCCCCGCCTTGCCGTCCGCGCCATCGTGGTCGAAAACGACCGCCTGCTGATGGTCAACGCCTACCCGGACGGCCAGAGCGCGCTGATGTGCCCGCCCGGCGGTGGGATGGAGGCTGGCAGCTCCCTCCACGACAACGTGATCCGCGAAGTCTTCGAGGAAACAGGGCTGCGTGTGCGGGTCGGTGCGCCCTGCCTCATCAACGAATTCCACGACCCCGCTGTGGGGTTTCATCAGGTGGATCTATATTTTCGCTGCACGGTCGCGCCCGACAGTCCCCGCCCCGCCACATGGACCGATCCGGAGGCGATTGTGACCGAACGCTGCTGGCTGACGCGATCCGAGTTGGCGGTTACCCCGCACAAGCCCGACAGCCTGGCCGAGGTCGCCTTTGACACGGGCACCATCATGTACGATCCGCTGGAGCTGTTGGTGCGGTGATCGCCACCGCGATCCCACCCAAAACCAGCAGCGCGGACAAGGCCAGATCCAGCCCGACGCGCTCACCCAGCAGCGCAGCACCCGCCGAGATGGCAAGGATCGGCACGCTCAGTTGCACCACCGCAGCACTTTGTGCGGCAAGCTGTGGCAGCACATGGTACCACAGCGCGTAGCCCAGCCCGGAGGTGGCGGCGCCGCACAGGATCGCCAGTCCAATGCCCGAAGGCGTGGCGTGCAGCGTCGCCCCGATCAGCAGGATGAGCATCACGGGCAGCGTCATGACAAAGTTCGCGGCTGTGGCGGCCAGCGGATCGCGCGCCCCGCGACCAGCAAGCGTGTAGGCCGCCCAGCCCACACCAGCCAGCACCATCAGCAGCGCGCCCGGCAGATCCGTTGCGGTCCCGCCCCCGCGCGGCCACAGCGCAAACACCAACCCGGCAAACGCGACGCTCGCCCCGATCAATTGCCGCAGGCTGGGGGCGGTGCCGCGCAGCGCGCCCCAGCCGAACATGGTCACCTGCACCGTCCCGAACAGGATCAACGCGCCCAGGCCCGCATCCAGTGTCACATAGGCAAGCGAAAACCCGATCATGTAGACACTCAGGCTGATCACGCCAACGCCCCGCCCTTTGGCCATCACAGGCAGGCCGCCGCCGCGCACGGTCAGGATCATGCACAGCGCCACCGCCCCGGCCAGCACGCGGATCACGGCAAAGCTCGATGCGTCAATCGCCCCGCTGTCGACCGCCAGCCGGTTCAGGACCGAGTTCGAGGCAAAGGCGACCATGGTCAGACATGTCAGCAAAACAAGGCGGAGTGACACGCTCACCGGTGCGGAATTCCCAGATTTCCCCACGCGCGCGCGGTATCCAGGTCCTCCAGAAAGGCGCGCACTGTCGCTGCGGAGGTCAAACGCAGGCGCGTAACATGCCCCGGCGCGGCCTCGAACACGGCCCGCAATTTTGCGCGCCCGGTGTCCCGCGTCCGCCAGATGTAGCGAAAGAATGCGGGGTCCAGCTGCTCGGGGCAGCCGTCGGGCAAATCGGGTCGTGACCGGCCGAAATATCTGAGCGACCGCTTGGTGACACGGGCCAGCCGCGGCAGGATCGGCAGATCCAGCCAGATCACCGTGTCGCAGCGCGCGAGCCTCAGGGCGGCCGTTGCGGTGTTGTTGCCTTCCAAAATCCAGGCATCCCGCGCCACGATATCCTCGACCATGCGCACCTTTTCGGCCGCAGCACGTTCGCGCCACCCCGCCTTCCAGTGAATATGATCCATATGATGGATCGGCAAATAGGTGCGTGCGCCCAGCGCCCGCGCCAGCGTGGATTTGCCCGATCCGGGCTGCCCGATGATGATGACGCGCCGCATGCCTTTTCCCTCTTTGCGACCGTGACGCACTCAACGGTCAAGCGCAACGTCTCAAGGGTCGGTGGGTGGGCGCCTTTTGCCTCGCAGAGAGGCAAAACAGAGCACCCGCCGATCAAAAAGAAAAGGGGCCGCAGCAACGCGACCCCTTCCCCAATTTGCGATGGCAAGCGCCAGCTTACATCATGCCGCCCATGCCGCCCATGTCGGGCATGCCGCCGGGGGCACCGCCAGCGCCTTCTTTGGCGGGCTTGTCGGCGACCATGGCTTCGGTGGTGATCAGCAGTGCCGCAACCGATGCCGCGTCCTGCAGCGCCGTGCGCACCACTTTGGCCGGGTCAATCACGCCGAAGTCGAACATGTTGCCATATTCTTCGGTCTGCGCGTTGAAGCCAAAGGTGACGTCGTCGCTTTCGCGGATCTTGCCCGCGACAACGGCCCCGTCCACACCGGCGTTCTCGGCGATCTGACGCAGCGGCGATTCGATGGCCTTGCGGACGATGGAGATACCGACGTTCTGGTCGTTGTTCTCGCCCGACAGACCGTCAAGTGCCTTGCCAGCTTGCACCAGCGCAACACCACCACCGACGACCACACCTTCCTGCACAGCAGCGCGGGTCGCGTTCAGAGCGTCATCGACACGGTCCTTGCGCTCTTTCACTTCCACTTCGGTCATGCCGCCGACGCGGATCACGGCAACACCGCCAGCCAGTTTGGCCACACGCTCTTGCAGTTTCTCACGGTCGTAATCAGACGTAGTCTCTTCGATCTGGCCGCGGATCTGGGCGACGCGCGCTTCGATCTCTGCCTTCTCGCCGTTGCCGTCGATCACGGTGGTCTCGTCCTTGGTGATCTGGATGCGCTTGGCGGTGCCCAGCATGTCCATTGTCACGCTCTCGAGCTTCATGCCCAGATCTTCGGAGATCACCTGACCACCTGTCAGGATCGCGATGTCCTGCAGCATCGCCTTGCGGCGATCACCAAAGCCGGGGGCTTTGACAGCAGCGATTTTCAGGCCGCCGCGCAGCTTGTTCACAACCAGAGTTGCCAGGGCTTCGCCTTCGACGTCCTCGGCGATGATCAGCAGCGGCTTTTGCGACTGGATCACGCTCTCGAGCAGCGGGACCATGGGCTGCAGCGACGACAGTTTCTTTTCGTGCAGCAGGATCATGCAGTCTTCGAGCTCGGCGGTCATTTTGTCCGCGTTGGTCACGAAGTAGGGGCTGAGGTAGCCACGATCGAACTGCATGCCTTCGACAACGTCGGTCTCGGTCTCGAGGCCTTTGTTCTCTTCGACGGTGATCACACCCTCGTTGCCGACTTTCTGCATCGCATCCGCGATCTGCTGGCCGATGTCGCTTTCGCCGTTGGCCGAGATCGTGCCGACCTGCGCCACTTCGGCGCTGTCGTTCACCTCGCGCGAGGCGCTCTTGATCGCTTCGACGACTTTGAGGGTCGCCATGTCGATGCCGCGCTTGAGGTCCATCGGGTTCATGCCGGCGGCGACGGATTTCATACCTTCCTTGACGATGGCCTGGGCCAGCACGGTTGCGGTCGTTGTACCGTCACCTGCTTCGTCATTGGTGCGCTGAGCCACTTCTTTGACCATTTGCGCGCCCATGTTCTCGAACTTGTCTTCCAGTTCGATTTCCTTGGCGACCGACACACCGTCTTTGGTGATGCGGGGCGCGCCGAAGGATTTGTCGAGCACCACGTTGCGACCTTTGGGGCCCAGGGTGACTTTGACGGCGTCGGCGAGGATGTTCACGCCGTTCAGCATGCGCGAGCGCGCGTCTGTGTCGAATTTGACGTCCTTAGCAGCCATGTTCGTTCTCCTTTGAGAATGTTGGAAAAAGGGTCAGAGAAAGCGCCGGGCGCTTACTCGATGATCCCCATGATGTCGGATTCTTTCATCATCAGCAGCTCTTCGCCTTCGATGGTGACCTCGGTGCCCGACCATTTGCCGAACAGCACCTTATCGCCGGTCTTCACGCCCATCTCGATCAGCTCGCCGCTGTCTTTGCGTGCACCGGGGCCTGCGGCGACGATTTCGCCTTCGCTGGGCTTTTCCTTGGCGCTGTCGGGGATGATCAGCCCGCCAGAGGTTTTCTCTTCGCTTTCGGTGCGGCGTACAAGCACGCGATCATGAAGCGGTTTCAATGCCATCTTTGTAGCTCCTTGAGGCTCAAAGTTTCTCCCTCGACCCCAAACGCGGGGCCGTTAGCACTCATGTCTCACGAGTGATAACGTCGCGTAGTTAGGCAGGCATTCGGCGCGAGTCAACGCCCTCACCCGATGTCATTTCGAAAATTCGACCGGAGAGCGATAAAGGGCCGATGCATCGCCGCTTCGCGCGGATGCGTTTGTCCCGAAACTGCTCATGGATATTCACGCATCTCGTAGCCGAGGCAGATGACGCAGAGCGATCAAACGTAACGCTGCATCCCTCTAAATCTAAGGAAAACTGCATGTTCACCAGCGCTGGCATGGCGTTTTCCGACACGGAAAACGGCGGGAAACCGACACGGTTTCCGGACAGGCGCTAACCGTGTTTCTCGTTGACCGGGTGCAGCGGCGTAGTTACCACCTTGGTACCTATTTGAGGAAAGCCATACGCCATGAACCTGTCTTTGTCCCCGCTGCCCGCCCTGTCCATTGTCGCCTTGTGCGCGTCCTGTGGAACGCCAGCACAGTCCCCGGACACCGTTCTGATGACCGTTCAGGATGGCGGCACCGTCGTGACGGGCTCGTACCTCACCGAAGGGTTTTCGCAATCGCAGGTCCGTTCGCTGGTGGGCCGCATCTGCACCAGCGCCGGGTTTTCCGGTTTCAACCAAACCGTCAACGGCTCCTCCGCGTCTTTCTCGGCCAGTTGCGCAGGGCAGACCAAATACACCAACGGGGCGGACGCGGTGTATTCGCGACAAGAGGACGGCAGCGTGACCTACGTGGTGCGTTACACACAAAACGGGCGTGCCCTGCAGGAAGACGGCAGCTTGCGAATCTAAATTAGCGTCCCAGCTGCTTGGGCGCCTGCGTCACAGCCTCCGCGCCCTGCGGCGTGAGGCCGTAGATGCCGGTGTCCACCTTTTCGAACCAACCGTAATGATCGTCGCGCATCATGGTCGTGGCCCGCGCAACACCGGTTTCGCGCGCCACATCAGCACCCTTCGATGCCCCCGCCTCGTAAAGGTAGATGGCCAGTCGCAACGCATCCTGCCTGTATGCGGTCACAAGGCCGACGCGCGTCTGGCCACCGTCATTGGGATCGCCCGTGCGTGCGGCAAACTCCTTGAGCAGGCGGCCCTGCCGCTTGGCGTTCTTGCGCGGCGCATACGGGCCCGGATCGCAGTGGACCTGCACCAGACCGTCTGCCAGCCGCACCGTCATCAGGCCCAGACCCAACCTGCGGCAGAGCGTGGTCATGTCCTTGACCGCTTTTTGGAACCGTTTGCCGGAACTGCGGGCCACGGCCATGTAGACATCGTCACTGACGCCCATCCTGGCGACGCATTGGTGCACAAGGGCCAATGAAAAGCCCAGCTTCAGCTCGACAATCACCGGCGGTTCCGCCCCGCGCACGGCCACCACATCCGCCACCCCCACCTCGGATTTCACGACATAGCCCTGATCTTCGAGAAAGGTCTTGATCGGCGGGTAAAGGTCGGTTTCGCGGGCGGTCACAGGCTTGGCGTCAGTCATGATGATGGCCCGGGCAAGCTAAGCCTGTGCCCGGGCCCTTTGGCAAGCGTTAACGCCCGCCGGTGCGCCCCGGAAAGCGCGGAGGGCGGCCGCCACGGATCTGACCGCCGCGTGGGCTTGCGCCGGGTCGTGCCGGTCGCTTGGGGCGTGGTTTGGACACAGTCCGGGTGTCCCCGCGCTTGGCCGGGGGTTTGGTGGGTTTGGGCATGATGTGCCTCGTGATCTGGAATGGAAATGCGCGAAGGCGCGGGCAAAACCCGCCGGGCGGGTCAAGCGAACTGGTCCATTGTCAGAAATCTCCGATGCCGAAATGCGCCTAAAACGGCGCGGAAAGGGGGGGCGGTCAGGCCTGTTTGTCCATGTGCAGGGCACTCCCTTGGCTAATTATGCCAGTCTACCAGACGCGGCGGGCAGGATCAACGCGCCCTGCGTCACATGATCACCCTCGGCCACCGGTGACATGGGACGCCGCACTGCTATAAGGGCGCCAACTTCCGGATGCTAAAGGACGCTCCCATGACCACCCTTGTCTTTGGACATAAATCACCCGACACCGACTCCACCGGCTCTCCGATTATCTGGGCCTGGTATCTGAACGAGATCAAGGGCACCGCGGCAGAGCCTGTTTTGCTGGGCGAACCCAACACCGAAGCGGCGTTCATGCTGGACCACTGGGACCTGCCCAAGCCGCGCATCATCGACGGGGTGGAGGCCGATCAGGCCGTCGTGATCGTCGACACGAACAACCCCGCAGAGCTGCCCGATGCCATCAACGACGCCGATATCACGGCGATCATCGACCACCACAAGCTGGTGGGCGGGCTCGAGACAAAAGGGCCCATCGACATCCGGATCGAACCGCTGGCCTGCACCGCCACGATCATGTGGAAGATGATCGGCAAGGACATCGCGCAGATGCCGACAAACGTCAAAGGCGCGATGCTCAGCTGCATCCTGTCCGACACGCTCGAGTTTCGCTCGCCCACAACGACGCAAGAGGACAAGGCCATTGCCTGGGACCTTGCCAAGGATCTGGGCGTGGACATCGCCGACTACGCGGCCAAGATGTTCGAGGCCAAGTCGGACGTTTCGGCATTCTCGGACGCCGAGTTGCTGCGCATGGACAGCAAGGAATATGAGGTCGACGGCACGCAATTCCGCGTGTCCGTGCTGGAAACCACGGCACCCAAGCTGGTGCTGGATCGCAAGGACAGCCTGATGGCCTCGATGGTCGATGTGGCCAAGGAGGACGGCGCGGACGAGGTGCTGTTGTTCGTCGTCGACATCCTCAACGAGGAAGCGACGATGCTGATCCCCAATGACCGGGTCAAAGGGGTCGCGGAAAAGAGCTTTGACGCCACCGTGTCCAGTGACACGGTTGTCCTGCCCGGTGTGATGAGCCGCAAAAAGCAGATCATCCCGAACCTCAAGGTCTGAACCAAGGGCCATCGCGAAACATGTCTGGCGGGCCATCGTGCCCGCCTTATCTTTGACCGGACCACATTGCCGAGGACCCCATGGCACAGATCATCACCGCCCTGTCCGAGATCGCAGACCGCTACGACGCGCTGTTCGTGGACCTGTGGGGCTGCGTCCACAACGGTGTTGCGGCCCTGCCCGAAGCCGTGACCGCGTTGCAAGCGTACCGCGCGACCGGGGGCAAAGTGGTTCTGGTCACAAACTCGCCCCGCCCTCGGGCAGGGGTCCAAAAGCAGCTGGTGCAGTTCGGCGTGCCGGACGATGCCTGGGACACCATCGCCACCTCGGGCGACAGCGCGCGGGCGGCCATGTTTCGCGGTGTCGTCGGGACCAAGGTCTACTTCATCGGCTATCCGGGCGAGCAAAAGTTCTTTGAACCCATCGGCGTGATCAAGGATCCGGTTGAGATCACCATGGTGCCGTTGGACGAGGCCGAAGGGATCGTCTGCACCGGCCCGCGCGACCCGATGGCGGACCCCGACGTGATGCGCCCGGAATTTCTGGCGGCCAAGACGCGGGGGCTGAAACTGCTGTGCGCCAACCCGGACATCGTGGTGGACCGCGGTGATGTACGCGAATGGTGCGCTGGTGCGCTTGCCAAGCTGTATACGGAAATGGGCGGCGAAAGCCTGTATTTCGGCAAGCCACATCCGCCGATCTACGACCTCGCGCGTCGGCGTCTGACCGAGTTGGGGGCTGATGTACCGGACGCCGGCATCCTGGCGATCGGTGACGGCGTTCTGACGGATATCGCCGGGGCGATGGGCGAGGATATCGATTCGCTGTTTATCACCGGCGGGCTGGCTGCCGTGGAAACCAAGACAACGCGTCAACCCGACCGCGACGCCTTGGAAACGTATCTTGCAAACGAGCAAAGCGCGCCGACCTACGCCATTGGATTCTTGCGTTAACCGGTCATGCGGAGCTTTTGCGTCCTGGCTGGCGCTGAGCTGATGGGCCGGTCATAGAACCAAGGTCGCACAGCGCTGGATGCACATTTTGCTTGCTTTTCTGCGCGCGCAAAGTAATTACATTGCGTGATACCGCCCTGTTTGGGTCAGAAAATTACCGGAGCATCGAGATGTTGGACAACCAGCCGCGCGGCACGATCTGCATTGAAGACATCGAAATGGGCATGTCCCGATCCCTGCGCAAAGTCGTGACGGATGAGGATATCGAGATGTTCGCCACCATCTCCACCGACCGCAACCCGGTGCATCTGGACGACGATTATGCGCGCGACACGATCTTTGAGGGTCGGATCGCCCACGGCATGCTGACCGCCGGCCTCGTCTCCGCCGTGATCGGCGAGCAACTGCCGGGACACGGGACCGTGTATCTGGGGCAATCGCTCAAGTTTCTGGCGCCCGTGCGCCCCGGCGACATGGTCGAGGCGATGGTCACCGTCACCGACATCGACTTTTCCAAGCGTCGGGTCCGGATGGATTGCGCGTGCCGCGTTGACGGCAAGAAAGTGTTGGTCGGCGAGGCGACCGTGCTGGCCCCCTCGCGCAAATTCGACTGATCCAAGGGCGGCTTTTCCAGCGACAACCCCTGGCGGCCCTGCCCCCGCCCTGCGGGCGATCCAACCGTTCGTTTCGACACAAGAAACGGGTGGTTGCCCTTGTCGCGACGCCTCGCTAGGCATGGCGCATGCGGATCATTCGGGACTACCAATTTGTCGATGAGGCCGACCGGGGCGCGTCGGTCGCCATCGGCAATTTCGACGGCGTACATGTCGGGCACCAGTCGGTGATCGATCTGGCGCAGCAGGCTGATCCTGCCGCACCGCTTGGCATCCTGACGTTCGAGCCGCATCCGCGCAGCTACTTTGCCCCCGACGCCGCGCCGTTTCGGCTGATGAGCCCCGCGGCACGGGCCAGCCGGTTGGAAAAACTTGGGGTCGATCGCCTGTATGAACTGCCGTTCAACGCCGAGCTGGCCGGCCTCACGCCAGAGGCGTTTGCACGAGACGTGCTGTCGCAAGGCATTGGCGCACGTCACGTGGTGATCGGCGCTGACTTCTGCTTTGGCAAGGGGCGGGCCGGAACGGCGGCGGATTTGCAGCGCTTTGGTGCCGAGATGGGATTTGCCGTCACGACTGCGCCGCTGTTGGAGCGGTCGGATCGCACGGTATCCTCCACGGCCATCCGGCAGGCGCTGAGCGATGGCCGCCCGCAGGATGCCGCCGGGATGCTAGGGCATTGGCACCGGATCGAAGGGCCCGTGATCGGCGGCGAACAGCGTGGCCGCAAGTTGGGCTATCCCACCGCCAACATGTCCGTGCACGGGCTGCACCTGCCTGCCTTTGGTGTATATGCCGTTCTTTTCGATGTGTTGGAGGGGCCGCATACAGGGTCTTACCATGGTGTCGCCTCGCTTGGCGTGCGCCCCATGTTCGGCGTGAACACCCCGAACCTCGAGACTTTCGTGTTCGACTTTTCCGGCGATCTTTATGGCGCCGCGGTGTCGGTGGCTTTGGTTGAGCACCTGCGGGGCGAGGCGCGATTTGAGTCGGTGGAGGCGCTTGTCGTGCAAATGGATGACGACAGCGCCAATGCACGCCGCATATTGGACGGTCTATGAGCGATCCGATTGACCGCAAGGGACTTGCCCCGCGCTATTGGGAGCGCAAACGGCTGGATCAGATGTCAGGCCCCGAGTGGGAAGCGTTGTGCGACGGCTGTGGCAAATGCTGCCTGAACAAGCTCGAAGACGACGAAAGCGGCGCAGTGGCTTTGACCCGGGTCGCCTGTAGGTTGCTGGATGACGCCAGCTGCCGGTGTGCGCAATACGACATCCGGCACAGGTTTGTGCCGGATTGCATCGTGCTCAAGCCGTCGACCATCGATGAGCACATGTATTGGTTGCCGCAGACCTGCGCGTACCGCCTGTTGCATCTGGGCGCGCCCTTGCCCGCATGGCACCCTTTGATTTCAGGGGATCCGGAAACCGTACACGCCGCCGGTGTGTCGATGCGCGATCAAACGGTCAGCGAATTCGACGTGGCCGACGACGATTGGGAAGATCACATTATCGACGAGCCGTTGGGCGAATAACGCCCTTCTTTGACACCAGGTGGCTTGGGCCCGTGGCCCGCTGCCTTGCGCCAGCGCGCTCTCCATATTGTCCCTGTCGAATATGGCCTGACGATGCCCCCTATCGCGGGAAGGCCAAGCACACAGTTCCCTGTCAGGCGTCAAAGGTCGCCGGCGAGATGCGCATCGAGATCATCGATCTTGTCCTGTCCCCAAAACCTCTGATCGCCGCCCACGATGTAGAACGGAGCGCCAAAGACACCGGCCTTCACCGCCTCTTCGAGATTGGCGGCATAGGTCTCGGCACCACTCAGCAAGCCCCGATCGGCAAGGCCTGGGTCGAATCCGGCTTCGGTCAGGCAGGCCTTGACCACGTCGTCTTGCGCGATGTCCTTGTTCTCGGCCCACACGGCGCGCAGCACGGCATGCACCAGCCTCCCCAGATCCCCACCGCCTGCGTTTTGTGCTGCGATGATCGCGTAAGAGGACGGCGCGGCGTTGGTGGGCCAATGCGCTGGCTGAAGGGTGAATGGCAGATCATGCTTTTTCGCCTGACGCACCAGCTCTTGTGCGCGATAGGCAATCCGGTTGGGATGGCGGTCTTTGGGTGGTGTGCCCCCCGTCCGACCGAAAAGGGCGATGACGTCCATCGGTTTGTAGGTCACACTGGCCCCATGCTGCGCCACGACCGTCTCAAACCGGTTCCCGGCCAGGTAGGTGTACGGCGACAGCGTCGAAAAATAGTAATCGATATGGGCCATTTTGCTCTCCGGGGTGGCGGTCTTGGGTTTGGCGGGACGGTACGCCCATGCTAAGCGGAGTCAACATCACGAATCTGTCACATAAGCTGCTGCTGCGGGGGACATGAGATGCCGAATATCGAGGAACCGAAACTCATATCGGGCAATGCAAACCTGCCGCTGGCGCAAGCCATCGCGCGGCGGATGACGATGCACCGGGGCGTGCACACCGGTCTGGTGGATGCGCGGGTCGAGCGGTTCAACGACGGCGAAATCTTTGTCGAGGTATTCGAGAATGTCCGGGGCGAGGACATGTTCATCATTCAACCGACGTCGAACCCGGCCAATGACAACCTGATGGAGCTGCTGATCATGTGCGACGCCCTGCGCCGGTCGTCGGCGGCGCGCATCACCGCAGTGATCCCCTATTTCGGATACGCGCGCCAGGATCGCCGGACCAAGGCGCGCACGCCGATCTCATCCAAGCTGGTGGCCAACATGCTGGTCGGCGCGGGCATCGAGCGGGTCCTGACAATGGATCTGCACGCCGCGCAGATCCAAGGGTTCTTCGATATCCCCGTGGACAACCTCTATGCCTCGCCCGTTTTCGCGCTGGACATCAAAACGCAGTTTGCAGGGCGCATGGACGATTTGATGATCGTCTCTCCGGATGTGGGCGGCGTGGCACGCGCGCGCGAGCTGGCCAAACGGCTCGGCGCGCCGCTGTCGATTGTCGACAAGCGTCGGGAAAAGCCCGGAGAGATCGCCGAGATGACGGTCATCGGCGATGTGAAAGACAAGGTCGCCCTTATCGTCGACGATATGGTCGATACGGCAGGAACATTGTGCAAGGCGGCCGAGGTCCTGATGGAGAACGGGGCCAAGGAAGTGCACTCCTACATCTCTCACGGTGTCATGTCCGGCCCCGCGGTGGAGCGTGTGACGCAGTCGGTGATGAAATCGCTTGTGATCACGGATTCCATTCAGCCCACCGATGCTGTGAAAGCGGCGCCCAACATTCGGATCGTTCCGGTGGCGCCCATCTTTGCCCAGGCCATTCTGAACATCTGGAACGGCACGTCAGTCTCCTCATTGTTCGAAGCGGATACGCTTAGCCCGATCTACGACGGCATGTACGCCGCGGAGTGAGGGTCGCAGATTTTTGCAAAAATCTGTTCGGACAAATTCTTGCAAGAATTTGCCTCCACCGTTTCCATCACACGGCGTGGGGCCGCAATGCCTCGACCTCGGCGGGGTACGGTGTTGCGCCCGGTGGCAAGTCATAGATGATGACAGCCTCCTGGTCACGCAACTGCTTGGCCATCACGGGAATAAGCCGGCGCAGCGCGGCCCAAAGAGAGGGCTCGGGCGCTGGAAGATCATGCGCAATCAGCCGGTGCAATGCCGGCAGATTATAGTACGGCACCATCGTGAACATGTGATGCTCCACATGATAATTCATGTTCAGGTAGATAAAGCGGCTGACCGGGTTCATCAGAACCGTACGCGTGTTCAGCCGATGGTCGGTCACATTTTCCGCAAGCCCCAGATGTTGCAAAACGCCGGTCATGACCCGGTGCCACGCGCCATAAAAATGCGGCAATCCAATCACCATCAGCGGCAGGATCGACCCCATCGCAACGGCAAGCGCTATGGTCGCGGCGTAGATTGACAACGCAATCCGTGCCGCCCGTGTCACTTTGCCCAGATCCTCGGCACGCACAAATTCCGCCTCATCGGGATGCAGGCGCCCGCTGGCATGCAGGAACATCCGCCTGATCATGACGGCGCCGTCCACAAGGCCGAACAGATTGAGGATCAGTTTTGCGAGATCTGGCGGGCGCATCGCCTGGATCTCTGGATCACGCCCGACGATGATGGTGTCCGTGTGGTGCCGCACATGGCTCGCCTGCCAGACATACGGATTGCGCAAGAGCATGAAGCTCGCGATGTGGTAGACTGCTCGGTTCATCCACTCGGTCTTGAACGCGGTCTTGTGCCCGCATTCATGCCACCGCGCATCCGCGCCCGAGCCATACATGACCCCATAAACAAACCAGAACGGCACAGACCACCACGACGGCCACAGCGCAATGGCGATCCCCGCGCTGACCAGCATGATGCCCAGCCACAGCAATACATCGCGCCCGGCGAGGCTGTCGGATTTCTGCATCAGCGCGCGGATGTCATCCGGCGCCACTTTGGGGCGAAACCAGGACGGTTGCACCAGCGTCGGCGCGCCCTCGGCCAATGAATACTCACGTCGCATGCCGGTAATGCTACCGGGCCCGGCGCCAACCGGTCAATTGCATTCGCTCAGGCCGCGGCGTCGATTGCGGTGACATCCAGGCCGTACGCGTGGCAGCAGGCTGCATGGGCCGCCGCCATCTCGGCATAATCCGGATGATCGGGACCAAGATTGCGTGTCTGCCACCAATCCCGGCCGAGATCGAAGAATTCGGTGGAACCGTCCGCGTAGCGGATGAACCGGTACTGTCCCTTGCGGATGGCGGCGTGATTGCCGGCAAAGGTGGGCACCGCACGGTCCGGATCGCGCCCCCACTCCATCAAGGGACGCAGCGACCGGCCCGGACTGTCTTCGAGGCCGGGCAGCCCCGCATAGTCCAGAATTGTGGGGCCGATGTCGATCAAACCCACCGGATCGGTCACGACATGCGGCGCGGGCTGCGCCGGATCATGGATGATCAGCGGCACGTTCGCCACCTGCTCCCACAGCGTGCCCTTGCGCAGCCGGTTGCGGTCCCCCAGATGCAGCCCGTGATCTGATGTGATGATGACCACCGTGTTGTCTGCGTGGGGAGAGGCCTTGAGCACATCCCAGACCCGCCCCAGATGGTGGTCCACATGGCTCAGCGCGGAAAAGTAATTGCGCACGGACTTGCGCCAGAAATCGATCCGCGATGCATCGAAATTCGCCCGGAACGTGCGATCCAGCATCTCGCCCGTTGGCGGCAGATCCGCCCATGCGCGTGGTTGTTGAAAGGCGGTATCGTCATACATCTCCTTAAACCGTCGTGGCGTGATCCAGGGCCCATGCGGCCCATAGAAACCAACCTCACGGTAGAACGGAGCCGTGTCGCGATACTTCCACAGAAACGAGATCGCCGACTTGGACGATTTGAAGTCATAAAACCGGGTGTCATGGGCCTCGTGCACAGTGGCCTGCCCGCCGCGGAAACCACCGAATTCGATCATGATCTTGGATGGCGGCGCCCAGTCCTTGCGAAACAGCTTGCGCTCATCGCAATAGATCATGGCATGTTCGGCCTCGGGCAACGGCTTGTAATTGCTCATCACCTTGCCGCCGGACGAGGTGTAGTAGCCACCGTGACGCAACATATAGGGCCACATCTGTTGGGGCGGGATCTTGTCGAACGGGTTTGACGTCGCAGACGTGATCCCCGACTGGTGGGGCGCCTGGCCCGACATGAACGACGCACGCGACGGGCTGCACACCGGCGCTTGCGTATAAGCGGCGTGAAACGCTGTCGACTGCGCGCAGATCCGGTCGAGGTTCGGGGTATGCAGCGCCTGGCCAAAGACCGACTTGTACTTCCACACCGCCACAGCGTCATCAAAGGTGATGAGCATAATGTTACGGCCAGATGGGGTACGCGCAGTCATATCGTCGTCCTAAGCGGCACAGGTCACATCGGCAAGCGGCAGCCCGTATTCGGCGCAGCACGCAGCATGCGCGGCCTGACAGTCCGCATGATCGGGATGGTCCGGGCCCAGATTGCGGGTCTGCCACCAATCGTTGACGATGTCGTACATCTCGGTCGAGCCATCCTCGTATCGGATAAACCGGTACTGCCCAGTGCGGACCGCCGCATTGTTGCCGCGTACCGTCAAAACCGCGCGCTGCGGATCGGATGCCCCCTGGCACATGGGGCGCAGCGACCGACCCACGCAATCCTGCAAGGCGGGCAGCCCTGCAAAATCCATGACCGTCGGGCCAATATCCAGCAGCGCGACCGGATCGGTGACAACGCGCCCCACCTGCTGATCCGGCGTGTGGACGATCAAGGGTACATTCGCGACCTGCTCCCACAGGGTGTGCTTGCGGAACCGGTTGCGGTCGCCCACGTGCAACCCGTGATCCGATGCGATGATCACGATCGTGTTGTCCGCATGGCGCGAGGCTTTCAACGCGTCCCAAACACGCCCCAGATGATGGTCCACGTGGCTGATCGCGGAGAAGTAATTGCGCACGGAGCGCTGCCAGTATTCCATCGGCATATCTTCGAAATTCTGCTCCGACACCTTGTCGAAAAACGCGTTTTCGACACATCCCTCCTGCCATGTGCGCGGCATGACGAACCGCGTGTCGTCATACATATCCTTGAACCGACGCGGCGTGATCCAAGGCCCGTGCGGGCCGTAAAACCCGACCTCGCGGTAGAACGGCTGGTCGCCCTGATAGGCGTTCAGAAACCGGATCGCCGAGCGGGAGGACTGGAAATCATAGTACCGGTCATCATGTTTCGGATCATCCGTGGCCCGCCCGCCGCGAAACCCTCCCAGTCCCGTGCTGATCTCGCGCGGCACCTTCCAATCGATGCGGAACGACTTTGGCTTGTCGCAATAGAGCACTGCGTGCACGTCATCCTCAAGCGGCACATATCCGAGGATGATCTTGCCGCCCGACGACGTATAGTAGCCCGCCTGTTTCAAGGCATGCGGCCACATCCGATCGGGCGGGACCAGGCCGAACATGTCCATCTTGGGTAGGGTCATGCCTGATTGGTGCGGCGTCTGACCTGACATAAAGGACGCCCGCGACGGGCTGCAGATCGGCGACTGGCAATAGGCGGCGTGGAACGCCGTCGACTGGCCGCAGATGCGGTCCAGGTTGGGGGTCTGCAATGTCTCGCCAAAGATGGATTTGTACCGCCAGAAGGCCACCATGTCGTCAAAAGTGATCAACATGATGTTGGGCCGTCGCGTCCTGTCGTCCATCGCTGCCTCGTCACTCTGGCCCTGCGGCCCACACCCCTGTCACGGGCCTTTCATTGGCGGCGAGCCTAGGCCTTTGCCATCGGCCCGACAAGCGACCGGATTGCAGGCATGCGCCTGTCTGTGGCCACCCTGCACCTGCATCGGGGCTGGACAGCCCCGCGCGCTTGGTCAAGATTTCAGGCAAAACATAAGGGAGTCTCAGAATGAAAACCGTTTTGACCGCCACGATCCTTGCCACGCTCGCGAGCGCGGCACTGGCCGATGGCCACTGCGCCGCTGGCAAGACCCTGACCGACGGCACGCTGACCATCGCCACCGGCAACCCCGCCTACTACCCTTGGGTCATCAATGATGCGCCCGAAAGCGGCAAAGGGTTCGAGGCCGCAGTGGCCTATGCGCTGGCCGCCGAAATGGGCTTTGCCGCCGATGCCGTCACCTGGGTCCGCACCTCGTTTGACGAGGCGATCCAGCCCGGCGCCAAGACTTTCGACATCAACATGCAGCAATATTCGATCACCGAAGAACGCGACAAGGTCGTCGACTTCTCCGTCCCCTACTACACCGCACCTCAGGCCGTGCTGACCACCCAAGCCGTGATCGACGGCGGTGCCACGGGCACCATGGACAGCCTCAAGGGTCTGAAATGGGGCGTCGTCGCCTCCGCCACCGCCCTGCCCGTCGTGATGGAGCAGATCGAGCCGGACCAAAGCCCGCTGGTCTATGACGACAACGCTAATGTGACCGCTGCGATCCAGGCGGGCCAGATCGATGCGGCCCTGTTTGACCTGCCCACCGCACTCTATCTGTCGGCCGTCGTGGTCGATGGTGGCGCGATCCTAGGTCAGTTCGACCCAGCCGCCGCTGAAAACCCCGACCAGTTCGGTGCGCTCATGCCCGAGGGCTCCGCGCTCAAGCCATGCGTGGACGCGGCCCTCAGCGCGATGACCGAAAACGGCACCCTCGCCCAGATCGAGGCGCAGTGGCTGCAAGAGGCGACCGGCGTCCCGCTGATCCAGTGACCCGACGCGCCGCCTATGAGGCCCGGCAGCGCCGCCGGGCCAACACCATCGCCGGTCTCAGCACGCTCGCCGTGGTGGCGCTGGTTGTCGTGCTCGTGCCTCTGGCACCGGGATGGGAGGCGGTCCAACGCTCGTTCTTTGATGGCGAGACCTTCGTTAACACCTTCCCGACGCTGCTGCGGGCCTTCCTTCTGGATGTCGCGATCTTTGCCTGGTCCGTGCCGCTGATCTTTGCGCTCGGCCTCGCCATCGCGCTCGCCCGAGGTGCGCAATCCGCGGCCCTCTTTCCGCTGCGCATCTTCGGCGCGATCTATGTGGACCTATTCCGTGGCATCCCGGTTGTGCTGCTTGTGTACCTCGTGGGCTTTGGCGTGCCGGGCCTGGGCCTGCCGCGGCCGTGGAACTCGCCCTATATCTGGGGCACGGTGGCGCTGGTGCTGACCTATTCGGCCTATGTGGCCGAGGTTCTGCGCTCCGGCATCGAAAGCATCCACGCGAGCCAGCGCAATGCCGCCATCTGCCTCGGGCTGAACAGCCGCGACACCATGCGCTATGTGATCCTGCCGCAAGCCATCCGCCGCGTGGTGCCAGCTAACATGAATATGCTTGTGGCGCTGCAAAAGGATGTGGCCCTGCTGTCGTTCATCGGCCCCGTCGAGATCCTGCGCCAGGCGGGCATCTATAAATCGCTTTTGGCCAACTTCACGCCTTACGTGGTGGCCGCCGTCATCTTCCTCTGCGTGACGGTGCCCGCCACCCGCTACGCCGACTACCTGCTCAACAAGGACCGCAATGCCCGATCCTAGGCTGTCCCTGCGTGGCGTCACCAAGAGCTTTGATGATGTACCGGTGCTGCGCGGCATTGACCTCGACATCGGCCCGGGCGAACTGGTCTGCCTCATCGGCGCGTCTGGGTCCGGCAAGTCCACGCTGCTGCGGTGCATGAACGGGCTCGAACCCGTGGACGACGGCGAGGTCCGCCTGGACGGTGTCGACATCGCCGAACCGGGGTTTGACCTTGCCCCCATACGTCAACGCATCGGGATCGTCTTCCAAAGCTTCAACCTCTTTCCGCATATGTCCGCCTATGAAAATGTGGCCCTCGCGCCCGCGCGCGTGCTGGGCGAAACCAACGCGGCACGCCCGCGCATCGAGGCGCTTTTCCACCGCTTCGGTCTTGCCGATCATATGACCAAGTACCCCGATCAACTGAGCGGCGGACAGCAACAGCGCGTTGCCGTCATCCGCGCCTTGGCCATGCGTCCGGAAACCCTGCTGCTGGACGAAATCACATCCGCCCTCGACCCCGAACTGGTGGGCGAAGTGCTGGACGTCCTGCGCAAGCTGCGCGATGACGGCATGACCATGGTGCTCGCCACGCACGAGATGGGCTTTGCCCGCGACGTGGCTGACCGCGTCGTGTTCATGGATCAGGGCGTCGTCGCCGAAGATGGTGCGCCGGACGACATCTTCTCAAATCCCAAACGCGACCGTACGCGCGCGTTCCTGTCCAGCGTGCTGCGCTGATCCGTCTTTGTCCTGAAAAATCCCCCCCGGAGGGCCGATGGGCCACACCGCAAGCGCTCTCAGTACAGATCCCACTCATCCACCTGGCGCAACTCCCCCATCGCCATCCACGCCAGACGGACCCGTGCCACGCGCGTGTCACCCCAGGTGCGGAACACCAGATCAAAGCCGCTTTCCGTGATGGTCTCGGCGCTGATGTCGGCGCGCAGGGGCGTCTCGTTGTCGACGTCCCACATGGAGATCGACACATGCACCACCGGTGCAGCGCGGAACGGTTCGGAAAATGCCACGCGCCGGCGGCGCTCGCGCTGCCCGCGTCCGGTCCACATTTCCCCGCCGTCCTCGAAATCAGAAAACAGCACCGTATCGCCCTGATCGATGCCCACTAAGTGATTGCGCAGTCGCTTCATGCCAAACGTATATTCAACCCCGGTTGAACCGAAGTATCACGTCCTGCCGGCAATGGGAGTCCCCATTTATGGCGAGGCCGCCCCAACAAAAAACCCCGCCGAGGCGGGGTTTTCAGTCGCGTATCAGAAACGGATCACAGGCTGGGCTGCTTCGGGCTCAAGCCGATCTGCCCGCCCATGGCCACCATATCGGCAAGCAGTTTGGCCGCGTCATCGAAATTGCCGCCATCCTTGGCGCGGTTGTAGCTGTCCTGCGCCTCGTCCATCATAACGTCGAGCTGCGCCTGGGTCATGTCGCCCTTGGCGACGGCCTGTTCGGCCAGCACGGACACACCCGCCGTCCCGATCTCGGCAAAGCCACCGGTCACGACATACTCATGCGTATCGTTGCCTGCCTCGACCCTCAGCACACCGGGGCGCAGGGTCGTGATCGTCGGCGCGTGATCGGGCATGACGGTCATGTCACCGTCGGCACCCGGGATCTGCACGGCGCTTGCGTCCATGGACGCGAGGCTGCGCTCGGGGGAAACCAGATCGAATTGCATCGCTCTCTCCTTCTAGGGGCGGTGGGGTAGGCCCCACTGTGCGCCCGGAGGTCTGGTGTAGGGCGGGCGCAAAGCCCGCCTTACGGGTTAGGCCGCGTCGGCAGCCATCTTCTCTGCTTTGGCGATCACCTCGTCGATGCCACCCACCATGTAGAAGGCACCTTCGGGCAGGTGATCGTATTCACCGGCCACAACCGCCTTGAACGACTTGATCGTGTCTTCCAGCGGGACCTGGATGCCGTCCGACCCGGTAAAGACCTTTGCCACGTCGAAGGGCTGCGACAGGAAACGCTGGATCTTGCGCGCGCGGCTCACCGTCAGCTTGTCCTCTTCGGACAGCTCGTCCATGCCCAGGATGGCGATGATGTCTTGCAACGACTTGTAGCGCTGCAAGATCTGCTGCACGTCCGAGGCCACCTGATAGTGCTCTTCGCCAACGATCTGCGGATCCATCAGGCGCGACGAGCTGTCGAGAGGGTCCACAGCGGGGTAGATGCCCAGCTCGGAGATCGCACGGGACAGAACCGTTGTCGCGTCGAGGTGCGCAAAGGTCGTCGCGGGCGCGGGGTCGGTCAGGTCGTCCGCAGGCACGTACACGGCCTGGATCGAGGTGATCGACCCGGATTTGGTCGAGGTGATCCGCTCCTGCATCGCCCCCATGTCGGTGGCCAGTGTCGGCTGGTAGCCCACCGCCGACGGGATACGACCCAACAGGGCCGACACTTCGGAACCGGCTTGGGTAAAGCGGAAGATGTTGTCGACAAAGAACAGAACGTCCGTACCCGAGGCATCGCGGAACTGCTCGGCCAGTGTCAGGCCGGTCAGGGCCACACGGGCCCGCGCTCCGGGAGGCTCGTTCATCTGGCCGTAGACCAGGGCCACCTGGCTTTCCTCGAGGTTGTCGGGCTTGATCACGTTCGATTCGATCATCTCGTGATAAAGGTCGTTGCCTTCGCGGGTCCGTTCACCCACGCCCGCGAACACCGAATAGCCCGAGTGCACTTTGGCGATGTTGTTGATCAGTTCCATGATCAAAACGGTCTTGCCCACGCCCGCACCACCAAAGAGGCCGATCTTGCCGCCCTTGGAATAGGGGGCCAGCAAGTCGACAACCTTGATGCCCGTTTCTAGGATCTCGGATTCTGTCGACTGCTCGGCGAATTCAGGGGCCGCCGCGTGAATCGGGCGCCGTTCCTCGGCATCGACCGGGCCACCTTCGTCAACCGGCTCGCCCACGACGTTCAGGATGCGGCCAAGCGTCTTGGGGCCCACCGGCACCATGATCGGGCCGTCCATGTCGGTCACTTCCTGACCGCGCACCAGACCTTCGGAGCTGTCCATCGCGATACAGCGCACGGTGTTCTCACCGAGGTGCTGCGCCACTTCCAGCACCAGCTTGCTGCCGTTGTTGTCGGTTTCCAGAGCGTTCAGGATCTCTGGCAGGTGGTCATCGAATTGCACGTCGCAGACGGCCCCGATGACTTGTGTGATTTTGCCTTTAGCGTTTGCCATATCTCGTCTCCGGGTGTCTTACAGCGCTTCCGCGCCGGAAATGATTTCAATCAGCTCGTTGGTGATCACGGCCTGACGCGAACGGTTGAACTCGATGGTCAGCTTGTCGATCATCTCGCCCGCGTTGCGGGTCGCGTTGTCCATCGCGCTCATGCGGGCGCCCTGTTCGGACGCGCCGTTTTCCAGCAGGCCGGCAAAGATCGCCGTGGCCACGCCGCGCGGCAGAAGATCGGCGAGGATCGCCTCTTCGTCCGGCTCGTAATCATAGAGCGTGTCGGGCGCCTCGTAGTCTTCGGGCACCTCGAACGGGATCACCTGTTGCGCTGTCGGGATTTGGGTCACGACGTTCTGGAACTGCGAAAAGAAGATGGTCGCCACGTCGAACTCACCCGCATCAAAGCGGCCAAGGATATCCTTGGCCACGTTCTGCGCATCCGCATACCCGACATTTTTCACCTCGGTCATGTCCACATGGCCGACAAAGTGGCTTTCGAAATCGCGCTTCAACTGATCGCGACCCTTCTTGCCGACGGTCAGGATCTTCACCGTCTTACCCGCGGCCACCAGCGCTTGCGCGTTGGTGCGCGCCAGTTTGGCGATGTTGGTGTTGAAGCCACCGCACAAGCCGCGTTCCGCCGTCATCACCACCAGCAGGTGGGTCTGATCCGACCCTGTCCCGCTCAGCAGTTTGGGCGCACTGTCCGACCCTGCCGCCGCCGACGCGAGGCCCGCCATCACGGCATTGAACCGCTCGGTATAGGGCCGTGCGTTTTCGGCCGCTTCCTGTGCCCGCCGCAGTTTCGCGGCGGCCACCATCTGCATGGCCTTGGTGATCTTGCGGGTCGATTTGACCGACGCGATCCTGTTTTTCAGGTCCTTGAGATTGGGCATGTCCCGATCTCCTTACGCGAAGGTCGACGCGAACTCGTCGAGGACCGCCTTCATCTTGTCGACGTTTTCGCCCGACTTGAACTTGGGGTCTTCGTCGGCGATCCACTTGAGGAAGTCGGCCTTTTGCGACCGGAGGAAGGCCAGCAGACCCGCCTCGAACTTGCCCACCTGGCTCACGTCGATCTTGTCCAGATAACCGTTCGTGCCCGCAAAGATCACACAGACGATTTCGGCGTTGGTCAGCGGCGAATATTGCGGCTGCTTCATCAGCTCGGTCAGGCGCGCACCACGGTTCAGCAGCTGCTGCGTCGCCGCATCAAGGTCGGAACCGAACTGCGCAAACGCCGCCATCTCACGATATTGCGCCAGCGACAGTTTCACCGGACCCGCCACCGACGACATCGCATCGGTCTGCGCGCTCGAACCCACACGCGACACCGACAAACCGGTGTTCACCGCGGGACGAATGCCCTGATAGAACAGTTCCGTTTCAAGGAAGATCTGGCCGTCGGTGATCGAGATCACGTTGGTCGGGATAAAGGCCGACACGTCGCCACCTTGGGTTTCGATGATCGGCAGGGCCGTCAGCGACCCCGCACCATTGTCTTCGTTCAGCTTCGCCGAACGCTCCAGCAGGCGCGAGTGAAGGTAGAACACGTCGCCGGGATAGGCTTCGCGGCCCGGCGGGCGGCGCAGCAGCAGCGACATCTGACGATAGGCCACGGCTTGCTTCGACAGGTCATCATAGATGATCAGCGCATGGCGGCCATTGTCGCGGAAATGCTCGGCCATCGCAGTCGCGGCATAAGGGGCCAGGAACTGCATCGGCGCGGGGTCGGACGCGGTGGCGGCCACGACGATCGAATAGTCGATTGCGCCGCTCTCTTCGAGCTTTTTCACCAGCTGCGCCACAGTGGAGCGCTTCTGACCGACGGCGACGTAGATGCAGTAGAGCTTCTTGCTCTCATCATCGCCTGCGGCGTCGTTGTAGGATTTCTGGTTCAGGATCGCGTCGAGCGCCACGGCGGTCTTGCCGGTCTGACGGTCGCCGATGATCAGCTCGCGCTGGCCACGGCCAATCGGGATCATCGCGTCCACGGCCTTGAGGCCAGTCGCCATGGGCTCGTGCACCGATTTGCGCGGGATGATGCCGGGCGCCTTGACGTCCGCCACCGAACGGGTTGTCGTCTCGATCGCGCCCTTGCCGTCCAGCGGGTTGCCCAGACCGTCGACAACGCGGCCCAGCAGAGCGTCGCCCGTGGGCACGTCCACGATGGCGTTCGTGCGCTTGACGGTGTCGCCTTCCTTGATGTCGCGGTCAGAGCCGAAGATCACCACGCCGACGTTGTCGTTTTCCAGGTTCAGCGCCATGCCCATGATGCCGCCGGGAAACTCGACCATTTCACCGGCCTGGCAATTGTCGAGGCCATAGACGCGGGCAATACCATCGCCCACCGACAACACGCGGCCCACTTCGGCCACTTCTGCTTCCTGACCAAAGTTCTTGATCTGGTCTTTCAGGATCGCAGAAATCTCTGCTGCTTGGATACCCATTTATCCGACCTCTTTCATTGCATTCTGGAGGGAGGCGAGCCGCGAGCGGATCGACGTGTCGATCATCTTCGAGCCCACCTTAACGATCAAACCGCCGATGAGGCTTTCATCGACGGAAGCTGTGATGGAAACGTCCTTGCCCATGCGGGCCTTGAGCGTCTTGGCCAGTTTGTCCGACTGCGCCTTGGTCAGCGCCTTGGCGCTGGTCACTTCGGCGGTCAGCTCGCCCTTGTCATCGGCGATGATGGCGCGCAGCGATTGCAGCAGTTGCGGCACGACGAACAGGCGGCGCTTGTCGGCCATCAGAGCCAGCGTGTTTGTCATCAGCGTGCTCAAGCCCGCCTTTTGCGCAATCGCGGTGATCGCGGCGGCCTGCTCTTCGCGGCTGTAGATCGGCGAATGGATCAGCGCGTTCAGGTCGGAACTTTCGGCAATTGCGGCGCTGAGCGTATCGATGTCCCCTTCGAGGGTCCCCACGGCCTTGTCGTCTTTGGCAAGGTCATAGACCGCTGTCGCATAGCGGGCCGCGATGCCGGTTGAGATCGAAGCTGGTTCGGACACGTCCACCCTTTCGATGTCTTGGCCCCGGTTGGCAGTCCACGTAGCGTGGTCCGGGGGCGTTGGTACGCCGCGAGTGACGTCGCGGTGCGAAAATCAGGGCGGATGTAGCAGAGGGTTAGTCACCCCGCAACATGTGTTCGTGATCACCCAAATTCGCGGTTTATCAACCTTTTCAATACGTTAAACAAAGTGCGACCGTTTGGCCCTCCCGAATTGTTAGGATTTCGTCACAAATCGAGAGCGTGAGTGCGCGATTCCGCAGCGTATGCGGCCCGTTCATGCCTCACGCGGCCGGGCGCACGGGCCATGTCGCGCGCAAGTCAGCCAGGCCAGCGCGCACCAATTCCGCCAGCACCTGGGTGTCAATGCGCGCCAAACGCGTGATGTAAAGACAGCTTTTGCCCTTGGAATGCGGACCCACCCTTTCCAGGATCGGACTGAAATCCGTGTAGCCGGGCATGATGTATACGCTGATCCTCGCCTTGCGGGGGGCGAACCCTGTGGCCATCCATGTGCCTGTCCGCCCCGACGCATAAGTATAGTCATAGGCCCCATACCCGACGATCCCACCGGTCCAGACCTGCGGCGCAAATCCGGTGGCCTCACGAAACAGCGCGTCCAACGCCAGCGTCTCCGCGCGCCGCGCCTCCGGCACGTCCGACGCAACCCAGTCGGCAAAGGGCCGGGCCAGCGCCTGTGTCTTGGTATCAGCCATCGCACCTCGCGCAAATATGAACAGGGGCAAGCGCACCTTTGCACGTGACTACCGGCGGTGCGCCCTACCTGTATATCCTCTGACAGGAAGGATACCACGCATGTCCCATGCTCCCAAACTCTCCCGCCGCGCCGCCCTCGCCGGGGCCGCCACCCTGCCCTTTGCCGCCTCCGCCGTCCAGGCCGCAGCCCCCATGCTGGGCGCGTCCCAGCCGCCGTTCAAACGCGTCAAGCTGGGCGGGTTCGAGGTCACGAACCTGCTGGCCGGCACCGCGGTGCGCGAAGATCCGCAATCGATCTTTGGCATGAATGTCGACAAGGAAACGTTCGAAGAGGTGTCGAACGCAAACAAGCTGCCGCTGAACGCGGCCCAGTTCTTCTTTACCCCCGTCGTGGTCAACACCGGGTCCGAGCTGATCCTGTTCGACACCGGCCTGAACCCGGCAGGCACGACCGCGGCCCTCGAGGCCGCAGGCTATACCGCCGATCAGGTCGACAAAGTCGTGATCACACACATGCACGGCGATCACATCGGCGGTCTGCAAACCGATGGCACGCCCACCTACGGCAACGCGCAGCACTACGCGGGTGCGGTCGAGATGAACCACTGGGCCGCCGCTGAGAACGAGCGCTTTGACACCATCGTCAAGCCGTTGATGGACGCCTTCACCATGCTCGACGATGGCGCAAGCGTGGCCTCTGGCGTGACAGGGATGGCCGCCTTCGGCCATACGCCGGGCCATATGGTCTACATGCTGGAAAGCGATGGCGCGCAACTGATGCTGGGCGCGGACTTTGCCAACCACTATGTCTGGTCGCTGGGGTACCCGGATTGGGAAGTGCGCTTTGACATGGACAAGGCCGCCGCCGCCGCGACGCGCAAGCGCCTGCTCGACATGATGTCCGTCGACGGTGTGCCCTTCTCGAGCTATCATATGCCGTGGCCCGCCTTTGGCTTTGTGGAAAAGGCAGGCGACGGTTACCGCTATGTGCCGCACAGCTACCAGCTGACGCTCTGAGGGCGGAGGCGAGCCTTGGGGCCATCGCTGAGATGGCCCGCAACACGGTGGAAGGGCTGCCACAGCCCTTCCGCGATCACGCGCGGTCCGTGGCCGTCCAGGTTGTGGACTGGCCACCGGACGATGTGCTGAGGGATTTGGGCATCGACGATCCGATCGACCTCACGGGCCTGTACGATGGCACGCCCCTCACCCTCAAAAGTATGACGGACCCGGAGCCCTACCCCGACGCTGTCTGGCTCTACCGCAAACCCATCCTCGCGGAATGGCGCGACCGCCCCGGCATCACGCTGGAGCAACTCGTGACGCATGTCGTGATCCACGAATTCGCGCATCATTTCGGCTGGTCCGACGCCGATATCGCCGCCATTGACCCGTGGTGGGAGTGACCGCGCCGCACCTCAATTCTTGCAAGAATTGATCCTCAGACTTTTTTGCAAAAAAGTCCCCGCGCCCTCAGGACGGGTCGCGCCAGCGGTTGACGATCGGATAGCGGCGGTCCAGCCAGAACGCATGCTTGCTCAGCCGCGCGCCAGGCGCCGATTGGAAGCGCTTGTATTCGCTCAGGTAGATGAGCCGTTCGATCTTGCGGGCCGTATCGGCATCATAGCCCGCCGCCACGCAATCGGAAATCGACCCATCGTCATCGACCAGGATCTCGAGAATGGCATCCAGTTCGGGATAGTCGGGCAGGCTGTCACTGTCCTTCTGGTCCGCGCGCAGCTCCGCCGAGGGCGGCTTGGATATGATACGCTCGGGGATGACCTCGCCCGCCTGGCCCCGCATCCAGTCGCGGTGGTTGGCGTTGCGCCAGCGGCATGTCTCGAAAACGCGTGTCTTGTAGAGATCCTTGATCGGGTTGTAGCCGCCCGACATATCCCCGTAGATCGTCGCATAGCCCACCGCGACCTCGGACTTGTTGCCCGTGGTCAGCAGCATCTCGCCAAATTTGTTCGACAGCGCCATAAGCAGGAGGCCGCGGATGCGGCTTTGGATGTTTTCCTCGGTCAGGCCTTCCTCGGTGCCCGCGAACAATGGGGCCAGCGTTGACGTCACGGCGGCGCGCGTGTCCGAAATCGGGACGTAGTCATAGTGGCATCCCAGCGCCTTGGCGCAGGCTTCGGCATCCTCCAGCGAATGGGGCGACGTGTATTCGGACGGCAGCATGACGCAGCGTACATTGTCCGGCCCCAGCGCGTCCGCTGCAATCGTCGCCACCAGTGCGCTGTCGACGCCCCCCGACAGGCCCAAGAGCACTTTGGTGAACCCCGTCTTGGTGCAATAATCGCGCAAGGCCGTGACCATCACCCGGTAATCCTGCTCCCACGTGTCGGGATGGGCAGCAACCTCGCCCTCGGTCACGCGCCAGCCATCCGATGTGCGGGTCAGGTCCACATGGGTCACGACCTCTTCGAACACCGGCAATTGCAGCGCCAGCTTGCCGCCCGGGTTCAGTGCAAAGCTGCCCCCGTCAAAAACCTGATCGTCCTGCCCCCCCACCATGTTGAGGTAGATCAGCGGCAGCCCCGTCTCGATCACGCGCGCGACCATATGGTTCTGCCGGGTCTCGAGCTTGCCGCGGTAATAGGGCGAGCCGTTGGGCACCAGCAGGAACTCCGCCCCCGTCTCTTCCAGCGTCTCGGCCACATCCGGGTGCCAGGCATCCTCGCAAATCGGCGAGCCGACGCGGGTGTTGCCCACGGAATACGGGCCGCCCAAGGGCCCGGCATCAAACACCCGCACCTCGTCAAACACGGTCTCGTTGGGCAGGTGGTGCTTGAGCACGCGGCTCGCGATCGTGCCGCCCTTGCAGATCAGGTAAGCGTTGAACAGCTCTGTCCCCTCAGCCCAGGGGCAACCGATGGCCAGGGCGGGGCCATCGGCGCACCCGGCGGCCAGCGCTTCGACCGCCTGCATCGCGGCGGTGTGAAAGGCCGGCTTCATCACCAGATCTTGCGCATTGTAACCCGACACGAACATTTCGGGCAGCGCCACCAGATCCGCACCTGCGTCCCGCCCGGCCTCCCATGCGGCACGCGCCTTGACGATGTTGCCCGCGATGTCGCCCACCACGGGGTTCAACTGGGCCAGCGTGATCCGGAATGTCTCTGCCATGGTGGCGCTCCTATTTCAGCGCCGTCATGTAGCAGAATAGACCGCAGAGGGAACCCACCCGCGACCACATGGCCGACCGCTGGTCACAGGTCGGTCAAGCCCATTGCCCCTTGCCCGCCCCTGCCCTAACCTTTGCTGCGTCCGGGTCGCCCGCCGCGGACGTGAGAATCTGGATAAGGTGATACATGCGCGCTCGCAGTCTGATCATGGCCCTCACGCTGATGCCCGCCCTGGCCTTTGCCCAGAGCGGACAGGTCCAGACCAAGCAATATGACGATGGCGGCATCTACGAAGGCACCTTTCGCGGTGGTCTTCAGCACGGGACGGGCACCTACCGGCTGCCCAATGGGTACGAGTATTCGGGCGAGTGGGTCGATGGAGAGATCAAGGGCCAGGGCGTCGCACGCTTCCCCAATGGCTCCGTCTACGAGGGCAACTTTGAAAAGGGCAAGCCCGACGGGTTCGGCAAGATCACGTTTGCCGACGGCGGCACCTACGAGGGCACCTGGGAGGCGGGTGCGATCATCGGTGAGGGCGTGGCACTTTATGCCAACGGCGTGCGCTACGAGGGGGCGTTCCGCAATGCCAAGCATCACGGCAAGGGCGTGATGCAAAGCCCCGGCGGCTATGAGTACAAGGGCGACTGGATCGACGGGATCAAGCAGGGGATGGGCGTCATCACCTATCCCGATGGCGCCGTCTATGACGGTCAGATCGACAATGGCAAACGCGAGGGCCAAGGCAAGCTGACCATGCCGGACGGGCTGATTTATGTGGGCCTGTGGCGCGATGGCCAGATCGACGGAACCGGCACGCTCACCCAGCCCAATGGCGATGTCTACGAGGGCACGCTGGTGTCGGGCAAGCGCGAGGGCGACGGCAAGGTCACCTATGCCAACGGCGATGTCTACGAGGGCCAGTTTCAGGATGACCGCCGCCACGGCACCGGCACGTTCACCGGCACCGACGGTTATGTCTATGTCGGCGCATGGCGCGACGGCCAGATTGCGGGCCAGGGCCGCGTGACCTACCCCGATGGTGCCGTGTACGAAGGGCAGTTCAGCGATGATCTGGCCGATGGCACGGGCAAGATCACCTATACCGACGGCTCGACATACGAAGGCGACTGGGTCGCGGGCGTGATCGAAGGGACGGGCCGCGCCACCTACCCCAACGGCGTCGTCTACGAAGGCGAGTTTCGCAACGCCCGCAACCACGGCACAGGCGTCATGACCTATGCCGACGGCTACCGTTACGAGGGGGAATGGCGCGACGGCCAGCGCCACGGCATGGGCCGCGCCACCTATCCTGATGGCACTGTCTACGAAGGCACGTTCGAAGCGGGCCAGCGCCACGGAACAGGTAAAATCGTGATGTCCTCGGGCTTTGTCTACGAAGGCGAGTGGGCGGGTGGCGAGATCGAGGGCACCGGCGTCGCGACCTACGCCAACGGCGACGTGTACGAAGGCACGTTCAAGGCAGGCAAGCGCCAAGGCAGCGGCACCATGCGCTACGCCACGGGCGAAGAGGCGAGCGGCGAATGGAACAGCGGCGCATTGGCAGACGAAAGCTGATGCTGCGCGCCCGGCTCCGGGGGCTCCGCCCTCGCGCCTCTGGCGCGCTCTGGCTGACGCTGCTGATTGCCGGGCCTGCATCGGCAGAATGGACGTTTGTCGACACGTGGTCCGATCCGATTGACGGCTACGAGACAAAAGTGGCCCGACATGTGAATGCTGACGGTTTCGGCCTGCACCTTTACCGCAGTCCGGTCGGCCGGGTCATGGCGCTCTATACCCTGCCCGAAGACGCTGGCGCATTCCCTGTCGAAGGGCCGGTGGCCGTGGTCACCCCCGATGGGTTCAAGCCCAAGGAGATCGTCGCCCAGACCGAACAGGGCCGCATCGTGGAATATGCCCGCTCCACCGGGCGCGCGTTGCGTGACCGGCTCTGGCACGGTGAGGGACAGGTGCCGGTTGGCACATTGGCCGACATCCTGGACGCGCCCGCAATCGGCCTCACGGTCACCTTGGCGACGGGCGAGACCGTGGACACACGTTGGCCGATGCAGGGCGCAAAGCTGCCCATCGCCCAGGCCCTCGGCCTGAATATCGAGGGCATCCCCGCCGGGGCCGCCTGGGAAGACGCGGCCTCCCAAGCCATGCTGGCGGCAATGACCGCCTGCCAGTTCCCCAAGCTCGACATGGCCTGCGTACAGCAGGTCACCGCCTGCAGCCCGCAGATCAGCGACGCGCGCGACATCGACGGTTTCGAGGCCTGTCTCGCAGAAGGGCAGTAGGGCGCGCTTGTGCGAACGCTCAAGCGAAGTCAGGCATTGACACCGGGCGCCTCAAGGATCTGTACCCCGGAAATCTTCCATCCCGCGCCCGTCTGGGTCATCGAATAGGCCAGCAAGTGAATGGTCCCCTCGGCATCCCGGATCTGCACCGTCTGGACCGGAACGCCAGCCTCGTCCCGCAGATCCAGAAAGGTCACCTCAGCGGGCCGCCACACCATCGGGTAGCCGCGCCGGACCATGACCCCGAAATTCTCGGGCGTGCGGAAGATCTGACGGATGGAGGGCGCCGCAAAGGTAAAGGCCTGTTCGAAATCGTCCGCCTTGAACGCCTCGATCTGGCCTGAAATGACCCCCTCGATCTCGCTGTCTTGCGCCCACGCTGCCCCTGCGAGCCCAAGGGCGAATACCAGTCCAATGATCCATCCGCGCATGTGCTGTCCTCCGCTTGCGATGATCAGAGGGTAGCCCACCGCGCAAGATGGGCAACATCGCCAGCCCTAAACCAACTCACCCGCCAGCGCCTGATCGATCAGCGCCACCGTCTCTTCCACACCGTAAAGCGCGATGAAACCACCAAACCGCGGCCCCTGGGATGCCCCCAGCAACACTTCGTACAGCGCCGTGAACCAGCCCCGCAGAGGATCGAACCGATCCCGCCCGACGCTATAAACCACCGATTGCAGCGCCTCATCCTCGACCGCGCCGTCATAGGCCACCAGCTCGGCGCGCAGCGCCGCGATCGCCTCGCGCTCGGCATCGGTGGGCAGGCGGTACACTTTCGCGGGTTTCACGAAATCGTTGTAATAGGCGACGGCGTGCCCCACCGCCCGGTCCATGCCCGGATGCGTCTCGGGGCCTGTTCCGGGTGCATAGCGCTGGATAAAGCCCCAGAGCGTATCCTTGCTCTCGGCCTGTGACACCGACGCGAGGTTCAGGAGCATTGCGAAGGGCACCACCATATCGCTCTCGGGCACATCACCGCTGTGAATATGCCACACCGGGTTCGCCGCGCGGCCCTTGTCATCCTGCCCCGAATAGGCGCGCAGCTGCTGGTGATATTCGTCGACCGCCTTGGGGATCACATCAAAGAACATGCGCTTGGCCGTCTTGGGCTTTTGATACATGAAATACGACAGGCTCTCGGTCGAGGCATAGGTCAGCCACTCGTCAATGCTGACCCCATTGCCGGACGACTTTGAAATTTTCTGCCCCTGATCGTCCAGAAACAGCTCGTACGAAAAATGTTCGGGCGGCCGCGCCCCCAACGTCCGGCAGATCGCATCATAGATCTTTTCGTTGGTGGCGTGCTCCTTGCCGTACATCTCAAAATCGACACCCAGAGCGGCCCAGCGTGCGCCAAAATCCGGCTTCCACTGCAGCTTGACGTTGCCGCCTGTGACGGGCAGCGTCCACTCGCGCCCGGTCTCATCGTCAAACGTCACGGTGCCCGCCGCCGCATCGACATGCTTCATCGGCACATACATCACCCGGCGGCTCTCGGGATGCAGCGGCAGGAAAATCGAATAGGTCTCGCGCCGCTCGTCCCGCAGGCTCTTGAGCATGATCGCCATCAGGTCATCATACCGTTCGGCACAGCGCATCAGGATCTCGTCGAACTGCCCCGAGGCATAAAATTCCCGCGCCGAAATGAATTCGTATTCAAACCCGAATGTGTCCAGAAACCGCCGCAGCATCGCGTTGTTGTGGTGACCAAAGCTTTCATGCGTGCCAAACGGGTCCGGCACATCCGTCAGGGGCCGCTGCAGATGCTGCTCCAACCGCTCGGGGTTGGGCACATTGCCCGGCACCTTGCGCATGCCGTCCAGGTCGTCCGAGAAACACACGAGCTTTGTCGGAATGTCCGAGATCGCCTCGAACGCCCGCCGCACCATCGTGGTACGCGCCACCTCGCCAAAAGTCCCGATATGGGGCAGGCCCGACGGGCCATAGCCCGTCTCGAACAGCACATAGCCCTTTTCCGGCGGCGCTTTCTCGTAGCGTTTGAGCAGACGGCGCGCCTCTTCGAACGGCCAGGCCTTGCTCGTCATCGCGGCGTCTTGGAAAGCGGTCATCTCGTGATCCTTTGCTGGGCGCACACCCGCGTCAGGGCGGCGCATCGGCGGCTTACCTATTGCGACCGACCGAGCCGGTCAATATTCAGGGGCCAACCAGACCAAGGGTAACATCATGTCCGAGCTCGAAAACCAATCCCTCACCGCCCAGGATGCGCTTGTCGCCGTGATGGTGGCCGTCTCAGCCTCGGATGAGGACATCCGCACCGCGGAACTGGTCAAGATCAACTCAGCCGTCAACATGCTGCCGGTCTTTGCCGATTTCGACGCGGATCGCCTGCCGGTCGTCAGCCAGATCGTCTTTGACCTGTTCGAACAGGAGGATGGGCTCGACGCGCTCTTTGGCCTGGTGCGCGAAGCGCTGCCCGAGCGCTTGTTCGAGACCGCATATGCACTGGCCTGCGACGTGGCTGCGGCCGACGGCACGCTGGAGGAGGCCGAGCTGCGCCTGCTCGAAGAGATCCGCTATGAGCTCAACATTGACCGCCTGCACGCCGCTGCCATCGAACGCGGCGCCCGCGCCCGCCACGTGACGATCTGACGGCCCGTGCCGTGCAAAACGATCAGCCGCGCTGAACGATCCGGGTCGCCTTGATCAGCGGCTCGACATAGACGCCATATAGCGTCCGGTAATCTTCGGATTCCTCGCCAATGCCAAACTGCAGCTCTTCCCGCCCCTCTGGTACGTAAAGCGTACCGCCCATCCGGTCCCAGATCGCCAATCCGCCGCCCATGTTCTTGTCCCAATGCTTGGGATCGCTCGAATGGTGGATCTGGTGCATCGCGGGTGAAATCAGCCACTTCTCGATTTTCGGGCCAAAGCTGACCCAAGCCGGGCTGTGCCGCAGCACGCCACCGATCAGGTTGGTGCCGAAAAAGATGATATTCGCCCCGCCCAGTTGGTAGACGGTCAGCTGGTCACCGAACAGACCGATAAACGCCCCGTTCACGATCGCCGCGGCACTGATCGACCCGACCGAAAAGAACACCGTATCCAGCGGGTGAAACCGCTCTGCCGTTGCAAAGTTCAGATGTTCGGCCGAATGGTGGATCTTGTGAAATTCCCACAGCAGCGGCACCTTGTGCTGCAGGTAGTGCAACCACCAGCGCATGAAGTCGTTGACGAGGTACAGCGTGACCGTCAGCGCCACAGCCACCCAGACTGATCCGCTTTCGGTCGACAGGTCAGCGCCCAAAGACCGGACACCATCGGAAATCAGCGGGATCAGGTTCCAAAGCGTCTTCAGAACCCAATCGATGGCAAAGACAAAGATAACCGGGTTCAGGATCAGGATCGTATAGTCGATATAGGCCGAGCGGGATTGCCACACTTCCTTGCGGAAAAACACCGCATGGAACTTGCGATCATCGCCGCCGATCCGGTGGGCAAAGACGGCAATGGCCATGCCGCACAAGACGTACAGCCAGAAATGTCGCAGGTTTGCATTATCCGCTGAGCCCAAAACTTTGGACATGGCGACTTGAGCGATTTCCGAGAATTCCATATGTGCGCGCCCCGTGTTTTTTGTATTGCCCGTTGGCTGCGAATTACCACGGGAAAAGGGGCGGAACTAAGGCGCGTTTTCGGTATCTTCGGGCAATCATCCGAGCCCGCGCCGCACATGCCCAGTGGCAAATGTGGCGCGTGGCGGTATGTTAAAAAGTACGATGTCGTCCACGCCAGCCGCGCAAACGATCTCCTGCGCGTGGCCGCCTTAGCGGCTCAGGGCCGCGGCATCGCGGGCCAGCGTTTCGATCCCGGCCCAGTCGCCCGCCATCACCTTATCCTTGGGCGCGACCCAGCTGCCCCCGGCGCACACCACGTTTGCGAGGCTCAGGTAGCTGTCGGCATTGGCCGGGCTCACCCCTCCCGTGGGGCAGAACGAAATCTGCGGCAACGGCGCGCCAATCGCCTTCAACGCGGGTGCGCCCCCCGAGGCTTCCGCCGGGAAAAATTTCAGCATGTCGTAGCCCCGCTCAAAGAGCGCCATCGCCTCTGACGCCGTTGCCGCGCCGGGCAGCAGCGGCAGCCCTTCGGCCTCGCACGCGGCGATCAGCGCATCCGTCGCCCCCGGCGACACGCCAAACTGCGCGCCCGCCGCCTTGGCATCGCTGACGTCCTGTGGCGTCACCAGTGTCCCCGCACCGACCACGCCGCCCGCAACCTCGGCCATGGCCGCGATCACGTCGAGCGCCGCATCGGTGCGCAAGGTCACCTCCAACGCGGGCAACCCACCGGCCACCAACGCCTCGGCCAAGGGGCGCGCGTGGGCGACATCATCGACAACCAGAACAGGCACGATCGGCGCCATATCGCAAATTTCACGGGCCCGGACAGCGGCCGCTTTTGCCGTAATCATTCAAAAATCTCCAAATACTGTCGCGCCCGTGTCAGCCGACCCGACGGTGTTGCGGAACGCATGGAACATGTCGCGCCCCACGCCCCACTGATGGTCCGACAGGTCCGCGGTGGCAAGGGGCCGATCAAGCGCACCGTCGGTCAGCACCGCGAGCGTGCCGGCATCCCCGTCGACCCGGATCAGGTCGCCGTCGACCACGCGCCCGATGGGCCCACCGTCCAGCGCCTCCGGGCTCACGTGGATCGCTGCGGGCACCTTGCCCGAGGCGCCGGACATGCGCCCATCGGTGACCAGCGCCACCTTCTGCCCGCGGCCCTGCAGGATGCCCAGCATCGGGGTGAGCGAGTGCAGCTCCGGCATGCCGTTGGCCTTCGGCCCCTGAAAGCGCACGACGATCACCACGTCGCCCGTGGCAAACTCACCGGCCTTGAAGGCCGCCTTGACCGCGTCCTGATCATGGAACACGCGCGCGGGCGCCTCGACCACGCGGTGCTCGGGTGCGACGGCAGAGACTTTCATCACACCGGTGCCCAGATTGCCCGCCATGCGGCTGAGACCCCCGGTCGGTTGAAAGGGGTCGGCGGCGGGGCGCACGATCTTGTCGTTCAGGCTGTGCCCAGCCCCCGGTGTCCAGGTGAGCGCGCCATCGATCAACTTGGGCTCTTGGGTGTAATGCTCCAGCCCTTCGCCCGCCACCGTCTGCGTGTCGTCATGCAAAAGGCCCGCACCCAACAGCTCGCCAATCATATAGCCGAGGCCTCCGGCAGCGTGGAAATGGTTCACATCCGCCAGACCGTTGGGATAGACACGGGCGAGCAGCGGCGTGACCGCACTCAGCTCAGCGAAGTCTTCCCAATCGAGGACAATGCCGCCCGCGCGCGCCATGGCGATCAGGTGGATCAGCAAGTTGGTCGATCCGCCCGTGGCGTTCAGCCCGACGATGCCGTTCACGAACGCCTTTTCGTCCAGGATGCTGGCGACCGGGGTATAGCTGTTGCCAAGCGCGCTTAGGCTGAGCGCGCGCCGCGCGCCTTCGGTCGTGAGCGCATCGCGCAAGGGTGTGTTGGGGTTCACGAACGACGAGCCGGGCAGGTGGAGGCCCATGAACTCCATCAGCATCTGGTTGGTGTTGGCCGTGCCGTAGAAGGTGCAGGTGCCGGGGCCATGATAGGCCGCCATCTCGGAGGCCAGCAACTCTTCGCGCGTGGCCTCGCCCGCAGCGTATCGCTGGCGCACCTTGGCCTTTTCGTCATTCGACAGTCCGCTGGTCATCGGACCCGCAGGCAGGAAAACCGCAGGCATGTGGCCAAAGCTTTGCGCGGCAATGATCAGGCCCGGCACGATCTTGTCGCACACGCCAAGGAACACGGCAGCGTCAAATGTGTTGTGGCTGAGCGCGACACCCGCCGCCAATGCGATGACATCGCGGGAAAACAGGCTCAGCTCCATCCCCGCCTCGCCTTGGGTGACACCGTCGCACATGGCGGGCACGCCACCGGCAACCTGTGCCGTTCCACCCGCCGCACGCACGGCGTCCCGGATCAGCGTCGGATAGCGCTCGAACGGTTGGTGAGCCGACAGCATGTCGTTGTAGGCCGTCACGATCCCGAGGTTGCCCGCCGACGCCTCGGCCAGCCTGGACTGGTCGTCGCCAGCAGCAGCAAAGGCGTGCGCCTGGCCCGAGCAGCTCAGATGCGCGCGCGCGGGGCCCTGTGACTTGGCGGCGGCCATCCGGTCGAGATAGCGCCGCCGCGATGGCGCGCTGCGGTCGACGATACGTTGGGTGACAGTGTGGACTGTGGCGTTCAGGGGCATGGGCTCTCCTTTGTCGCGCATGTGCGTTTGTCGGCCCTATACCATGTGGGATCTGATAGCGCTAACGGGAATTCTCTGCCATCGTGCAGCAGGAAAACATCTGTCTCCGCTAGGCAAGGGCGCACACACAACATATAGTGTACCAAAGGCAGGACGCGGCAACGCGCGACAAGGGGGCAGGCATGGCGCACATCATCGTCGTGGGCAACGAAAAGGGCGGCGCGGGCAAATCGACGGTGTCGATGCATGTGGCAACCGCGCTGGCCCGCATGGGGCACAAGATCAGCGCATTGGATTTGGACCTGAGGCAGCGCACCTTTGGCCGCTATGTCGAGAACCGCAGGGCATTTCTTGCCTCGGCTGAACTGGACCTTCCGAGCCCCGATGTGCACGACCTGCCCGAGATCGACGCGGAGGCGCTGAAACCCGGCGAAAATGTCTATGATCACCGACTGTCGGCCGCGGTGGCGACGCTCGAGCCGGACAATGACTTTATCCTCATCGACTGTCCCGGCTCACACACGCGGCTAAGCCAGGTGGCCCATTCGCTGGCCGATACGCTGATCACACCGCTCAACGACAGCTTTGTCGACTTTGACCTTTTGGCCAAGACCGATCCGATGGGGGAAAAGATCCTCGGCCCGTCGGTCTATTCCGAGATGGTGTGGAACGCACGGCAACTGCGCGCACAGGCCGGGCTGAAGCCCATCGACTGGATCGTCGTGCGCAACCGTGTGGGTGCGCAGCGGATGGTCAACAAGGAAAAGATGGAGCGTGTGCTGGGCGCGTTGGCCCAGCGGATCGGGTTCCGCGTCGCACCCGGCTTTTCCGAACGGGTGATCTTTCGCGAACTGTTTCCGCGGGGTCTGACGCTGCTGGACCTCAAGGATATCGGGGTCAAACAGCTCAATATCTCGAACGTGGCGGCGCGGCAGGAACTGCGCGATCTGGTCAAGGCGCTGGCGCTGCCGGGGGTAGAGCTGAACTTCTAACCGACCGTTTCGACGAACCAGTCCATCATCCGACCCGACCAGCCTTGCGGCGCGCCGTGCCCGCCCTTGTGCAGCATCAGCTGAATTTCCCCGGCCGCGCAATCGGTCCAGTGGCGGAACCACAGGTCGCCGTCAAAGCTGTTGGCCTCGGGCTGGCGCGCATCGCATCCGTTTGTTTCGCGCAGGATCTTGAGCGAGGCCCAGACGTCGCCCTGCACCACCGCCCCGAAGGATCGCCCTTCGAGCGGGACGGTCCGGTCGTTCCAGCCATGGGTGTGGAAGAGGCGGACAGGTGCGGCGCAATCAGATGGCAGGTCGTCCCAAAAGGCACCCGCCAGAGGCGCGTAGGCGTCGGCAAAATCGGGCACCTGACACGCCATGTCCCACACCATCGATCCCCCGCGCGAGAACCCGGCAAGCAGCACCATGCCGTCCTGCAACCCCGTCCGCGCGCGCAGGTCCGCCATCACGTCCGCCAGAAACAGCTTGTCATCGCGGTTGTGGCTGGAGTTGCTGGCCTGCACCGACCAGTCGCGCTGCCAGCGGTTTTCCGGGTGCCAGCCATTGGGCGCCACAAATATGAACCCGCGCGCCAGTGCCGCCTTGGCCAGACCCGAATTCAACAGCCCACGGCCACGTCCGCCACCCCCGTGCAGGTGCATCACGATGCCCTTGGGTGCCACCGCAGGCATGGCGTAGTGGTAATCGCCGCCTTCGATCTCGCAGGGCGTATCGGCATCGCCGCAGGCGGTTTGCGCAGCGACAGGCACGGCAAAGGCCATCGCGGCAAGGGTCAGAAAGAAACGGCGCATATCGGGCACTCCGAAAGGGTCTGGATCAATGCGCCGACCCTGTGGCGTGCCGTGCATCGGTGCAAATCACTTTCCCCGGAGCGGCGCGGTCACGCGGGCCTGCGCCAGCCGCGCCAACAACGCGCGCAGATGCGCCGCCTCTTCGGGTGCGAGGTCAGCGACCAGCGCCTGATCGTAGCGGTGCGCGATCTGCCGCAGCTCTTCGAACGCTGCGAGGCCTGTCCCGGTCAGCGCCAGATGTTCGACCCGTCGGTCGGTATCGTCGCGTGTCCGGGTGAGAAAGCGCCGCGCCTCCAGCTTGGCCACGGCGCGGCTGATCTTGGTCTTGTGCAGCTGGGCGCGTCCGGCGATCTGCACGGCGGTCATCCGCCCATACATGCCCAAGTGGAACAGCACCCGCCATTCATTGCGCAACATGCCGTATCGTTCCTTGTAAACCTGCTGAAACGCGAGGCTCGACGCCTCCGCCGCCTGGTTCAGGAGATAGGGCAGAAACTGTTCGAGGTCGAAGCCGGACATGCGCACCATCGCTTGTTAGTTACAAACACAACTATTACACTGATGCGACTCAAGGCAACCGGGAGATGCCGCGATGAACCGCCAGACCGCACCGCATTCCATGATCCAGGCCCCGTCGGGCGCAGGTATCACGTCCGGATACATGCCCGGCTTTGGCAACGATTTTGAGACCGAGGCGCTGCCGGGGGCCCTGCCCGAGGGCATGAATTCGCCGCAAAAGTGCAACTACGGCCTTTACGGTGAACAGCTGAGCGGCACGGCCTTTACCGATGTGCGGCCCGAGCGCACGTGGTGCTACCGCATCCGCCCGTCGGTCAAGCATTCGCACCGCTACACCCGCATCGACCTGCCCTACTGGAAATCCGCGCCGCATGTGGTCGACGACGTCACCAGCCTGGGCCAGTACCGCTGGGATCCGGTTCCGCATTCGGACGACCGGCTGACATGGCTGACGGGCATGCGCACGATGACCACCGCGGGCGATGTGAACACGCAGGTCGGCATGGCCAGCCACATCTATCTGGTCACGCAGTCGATGGAGGATGCCTATTTCTACTCCGCCGACAGCGAAATGCTGGTGGTCCCCCAAGAAGGGCGGCTGCGGTTTTGCACCGAATTGGGGATCATCGACGTCGCGCCCAAGGAAATCGCGATCCTGCCCCGCGGACTGCTGTACCGGGTCGAGGTGCTCGACGGGCCGGCGCGCGGCTTTGTCTGCGAGAACTATGGCGCCAAGTTCGAGCTGCCGGGCCGGGGCCCCATCGGTGCCAACTGCATGGCCAACCCGCGCGATTTCAAGGCCCCCGTGGCCGCGTTCGAGGACCGCGACGCTGCCTCGACCGTCACGATCAAATGGTGCGGTCAATTCCATGAGACCCAGATCGGCCACTCCCCCCTCGACGTGGTGGCGTGGCACGGCAACTATGCACCCTGCAAATACGACCTGCGCACCTATTGCCCTGTTGGCGCCGTCCTGTTCGACCATCCCGACCCGTCGATCTTTACCGTTCTCACGGCACCCTCGGGCCAGCCCGGTGTCGCCAATATCGACTTTGTCTTGTTCCGCGAACGCTGGATGGTCGCCGAGGATACGTTCCGCCCGCCCTGGTACCACAAGAACATCATGTCCGAGCTGATGGGCAACATCTACGGCCAGTACGACGCCAAGCCCAAGGGCTTTGTTCCCGGAGGGATGAGCTTGCACAACATGATGCTACCGCACGGCCCCGACAAAAACGCGTTCGAAGGGGCGAGCAACGCCGACCTTGACGCGGTCAAGCTCGACAACACCATGTCGTTCATGTTCGAAACGCGCTTTCCCCAGCACCTCACCCGCTTTGCCGCGGACGAGGCGCCGTTGCAGGACGATTACATCGATTGCTGGTCCGACATCGAAAAGAAATTCGATGGCACGGCGGGGACCAAGTGATGGAGGGTGCAATGGTCATCCTCGGCTACATCATGGGCGCGTTTCTGGTGTTTCTTGCCGGCTTCATGCTCTGGGCCTTTTGGCAGAAATTCGTGGCCAAGCGGCCCGATCTTTATGGCAAGGGCCCGGGCCACGATCTGCGCGGACCGGAACGGGGCCAATGGGACAGGCCCGATAAATGAAGCTGTATTCCTACTGGCGTTCCACCACGGCCTTTCGTGTGCGCGCGGCCCTGCACCTCAAGGGGATTGCCTTTGAAACGGTCCCGGTGAACCTGCTCGACGGCGCACAGCGCACGCCGGACTACACCGCACTGAACCCCGGTCAGGGGGTGCCGACGCTGGTGCTTGACGATGGAACGGTGCTGACCCAATCGCTGGCGATCATCGACTATCTCGACGCCATTGCCGCGCCCCGTCTGCTGCCCGATGATCCGCTGCTGCGTGCCCGCGTGATGGCCGCAGCACATGCCGTGGCCCTCGACACCCATCCGGTCAACAACCTGCGCGTGGTCCAGCACCTGCAATCAGAGCACGGGGCCACCGCTGAGGACGCCAAAGCGTGGATGCAGCACTGGATCATCCAGGGATTTACCGCGACCGAAGCGATGGTTGCGCCGGACACGGAATTCGCCTTTGGCGACACGCCCGACCTCGCGGACATCTGCATCGTCAGCCAGGCCTACAACGCCCACCGCTGGGATGTGGACATGGCCCCCTTCCCACGCCTCGCACGGATCGAAGCGGCGTGCCTCGCGCATGACGCCATCGCCGCCGCCCATCCCGACAACCAACCGGACGCACAATGACCCTTTTGCATTCCTGGGTGGACAGCGCCAACGGCGCCACCACCGACTTCCCACTCAACAACCTGCCTTACGGCGTCTTTTCCGTGACCGACGGCGACGCCCGCTGCGGCGTGGCCATCGGGGACATGATCCTCGACATGTTTGCCGCCGAGGAACAGGGCGTGATCGACCTGACCGACGATCCTCTCTTTGACGTCCCCTTCTGGAACGAGTTGATGGAGCAAGGCCCCGCCGTCTGGACAGCCTTACGCAACCGCCTGACCGATTTGCTGTCCGAAGGGTCCACCGACCGCGCGCTGGTCGAACCGCTCCTGGTCCCGATGGCCGATGCCACGCTGCACATGCCGCTTGTCGTCTCGGAATTCACGGATTTCTACGCGGGCCGCCACCACGCCACCAATGTGGGCACCATGTTCCGCGGTGCAGAAAACGCCCTGCCGCCGAACTGGCTGCATATCCCCATCGGCTACAACGGTCGCGCCTCCTCCGTCGTTGTCTCCGGCACCGATATCCGCCGCCCCTGGGGCCAACTGAAATCGCCCGATCACGATGCGCCGGCCTTCCTCCCCTGCCGCCGCTTCGATCTGGAGCTGGAAATGGGCGCCATCGTCGGCATGGCCTCCGACGGCCCGATCTCGGTAGACGCGGCAGACGCCGCTATCTTCGGCTACGTCCTGCTCAACGACTGGTCCGCGCGCGACATTCAGGCGTGGGAATACCAACCGCTCGGCCCTTTCCAGTCAAAGGCCACGGCCACCTCCATCAGCCCATGGATCGTGACCAAGGCGGCACTCGACCCCTTCCGCACCAGCACACCAGAACGCGAGGTCCCGCTGCTCGACCACCTGAAGGACACCGGGCCCATGCTCTACGATATCGACCTCAGCGTGTCGCTCGCGCCCGAGGGCAAGGACGCGACCACCATCGCCCGCACCAACTACAACCAGATGTACTACTCCGCCGCCCAGCAACTGGCCCACCACAGCACCTCAGGCTGTCCGATGAACGTGGGCGACCTGCTGGGCTCCGGCACCATCTCCGGCCCCACCAAACCCAAACGCGGCTCGCTCCTCGAACTCAGCTGGGGCGGTAAGGAGCCGTTGACCCTCGACACCGGCGAGACGCGCACCTTCCTCGAAGACGGCGACACGCTCACACTCGCCGGTCACGCCAACGGCGACGGCTACAGGATCGGCTTCGGCACCTGTACCGGCACCATCCTCGCGGCGCTGACAAACCCCTACGCCTGCTGATTTCTTTTCTTTTTCAAATACTCCGGGGTCCGGGGCAGCGCCCCGGTCCGACAGACACCAAAGGGACCAACACATGGCCAAAGCCTTCGCCTCCCAAGGGGACATGACCGAGAAAAAGATCACCTTCGAAGAGGTGGGCCGTGATCTCTGGGCCTTCACCGCCGAAGGCGATCCCAATTCAGGCGTGATCATCGGCGACGACAGCGTCATGATTGTCGAGGCCCAAGCCACCCCACGCCTCGCCCACAAGGTCATCGAAAAGGTGCGCGCGGTGACTGACAAGCCCATCACGCATCTTGTCCTGACCCACTACCATGCCGTGCGCGTGCTGGGCGCATCCGCCTATGGCGCACCGCAAATCATCATGTCGGAGAAGGCCCGCGGCATGGTTGCCGAACGCGGCCAGGAAGATTGGGACAGCGAATTCCAGCGCTTTCCCCGCCTCTTCGAAGGGCACGAAAGCATCCCCGGCCTCACCTGGCCCACCACCACGTTCAACGGCCGCATGAGCGTTTACCTCGGCAAACGCCGGGTCGACATCATGCAGGTCGGGCGCGCGCACACGGCAGGCGACGCGGTGATCTATGTCCCCGACGCCAACGTCATGTTCACCGGTGATATCGTCGAATACCACTCGGCCTGCTATTGCGGCGATGGCCACTTTCACGACTGGCCCAAGACCCTCGAAAACATCCGCGATTTTCAGCTCGACGCCATCGCTCCGGGACGCGGGGACGCGCTGCAAGGGTCCGACATGGTCAACGCCGCCATCGACAGCACGCGCGATTTCGTCCGCTCGACGTACCTGCCCGCCGCCCGCGTCGCGTTGCGCGGCGGTACGCTGAAGGCGGCTTGGGATGCTGTGCGCGCCGAATGTGATCCCAAGTTCAGCGATTACGCGATCTACGAACACTGCCTGCCCTTCAACGTCGCCCGCGCCTATGACGAAGCGCTCGACATCGACACCCCGCGCATCTGGACCGCAGAACGCGACATCGCGATGTGGGAGGCGCTTCAAGCATGAGCGATGCGGTCAACATGCTGATCCGAATGGCCCAGAACAACGCGTGGGCCAATGCGCGGCTCTATGGTCGTATCTCGGACATGGACGCTGCGACCTTTGCCGCGCCGCGCCCAGGCTTCTTCGGCTCGCTCAAGGCGACGCTGAACCATATCCACCAGGTCGATCTCTATTACATCGACGCGCTGGAACAGGGCGGGCTGGGCCGCGCCGTCTATGCCGTGGCGGAGCACACAGACGTCACCACCCTGGCCGCCGCCCAGGCCGAAACCGACGCGCGCCTGATCCGTTTCTGTGAAAATCTCAGACCCGACGCGCTGCAGGAACAGCGCGAGACGGAACGGCGCGATGGCACGGTCACCGAAACCGTCGGTGCGCTGCTGCCCCACCTCTTCCAGCATCAGGTCCACCACCGCGGCCAGGCACATGTCATGGTGCAGGACGCGGGTATCGCCCCGCCCCAGCTTGATGACTTCTTTCTCGAGTTCGAGCGTGACCCGGCCGCGCAGGCCTATTTCACATGAACAAATACGGGCCCACCCGCGGCGATCTGAAATTTCGCCTCGCCTTTTCCCTCGCAGGCCTCGCGGCCGTGGTGGCCGCCATCGCCTATCGCGGTTGGCCCCAGGGCCCCGGCGGATGGGAGGCCATCGGCATCGCAGCCCTCTTTTTCGGCGGCACCACCCTCTGGACCGCCATCAAGCTGATCAAAAAGGACCACCCGGATGGCCTATGATTATGCCCCCTTTCCCTATGTCGCACCACCGGGCCTCACCGGGCCCGAACCGCGCCATCCCGTGGCCATCGTGGGCGCAGGCCCCATTGGCCTCGCCATGGCCATCGACCTGGCGGGGCATGGCATCAAGTCGGTCGTGCTCGACGACAACAACGTCGTGTCCGTCGGCTCCCGCGCCATCTGCTGGGCCAAACGCACGCTGGAAATCTTCGACCGTCTCGGCGTGGGTGAACGTATGCGTGACAAGGGCGTCACCTGGAAGGTGGGGCGGCTGTTTCACGGCGCGGACGAGGTCTACAGTTTCGATCTGCTCCCCGAAGAGGGCCACAAGTATCCCGCCTTCGTGAACCTCCAGCAATACTACGTCGAACAATACCTGGTCGAACGCGCACAAGAGCTTAGCGACCACATCGACCTGCGCTTTCTCAACAAGGTCACCGATCATAGCGATCAGGGTGACCACGTCCGGCTCAGCATAGATACCCCCGATGGGCCCTACGAGATCGAGGCCGACTACTACATCGCCGCCGAGGGCGCAGGCTCGCCCACACGCAAGCGCATGAATCTCCCCTTCGACGGTCAAACCTTCGAAGAGCACTTTCTGATCATCGACGTCGAACTCCCCCAAAGCCCGTTCGAAACCGATGACCCCGAGCGTTGGTTCTGGTTCGCCCCGCCCTTCCACGCAGGCCAATCCGCGCTGCTGCACAAGCAGCCCGACAACATCTACCGCATCGATCTGCAACTGGGCCCCGACACAGACCCCGAAACCGAAGCGACCGAGGAAAAGGTCATCCCCCGGATCAAGGCCATTATCGGTGACATGCCGTTCCGCCTCGACTGGATGAGCGTCTACAAATTCCGCTGCGCCACGCTGGACCGCTTCGTGCACAACCGCGTGCTTTTTGTCGGTGACAGCGCCCATGTCGTCTCCCCCTTCGGGGCGCGTGGCGGCAATGGCGGCATTCAGGATGTCGACAACCTCGGCTGGAAGCTCGCTTCCGTGCTGGGTGGCGCACCGGAAACCCTGCTCGACAGCTATGACGACGAACGCCGCCATGGCGCACGCGAAAACATCCTAAATTCGTCCCGTGCCACGAACTTCATGACGCCGAAAACCGAGATCGAAGCCCTCTTTCGCGACGAGACCCTCCGCCTTGCCGCCAAACATCCCTTCGCCCGCAAGCTCATCAACTCAGGCCGCCTCAGCCAACCCTGCAGCCTCGCCGGTCAACACCTGCAGACCGGCGACCACCCCTTGGTCGGTTGCGCGATCATCGACCTGCCGATGGGCAATGGCTGGCTCATCGAACGGGCGCAGGGCCGCTTCTGCCTCCTGACACTCGACACAGCAGCGTGGCAAAGCCCGGAGGGCATCGACATCCTTCCCCTGCCCGACACCACAGAACGCACCCAACGCTATGGCGACGCAGGCGCGTTCCTCATCCGCCCCGATGGTCACGTCTGTGCCTTTTTCGAAACACCGAAGACAGATCGGATCGCCGCCGCCCACGCCCGCGCCACCGGAGCCACCGCATGATCCTCGATGACACGCTGGGACAACATGGCGACGACGCCTATGCCGCCCTCATCGCCGCGCACGAAGGGCTCAGCACGGAACAATCGCACGCCCTGAATGCCCGCATCGTGTTGATCTTGATGAACGAGATCGGCAATGCGGACCGGTTGCAAGCGCTATTCCAGGCCGCTCGCGCAGACCTCGACTGATCCGTCTTTGTCCCAAAATATCCCGGGGGTTTGGGGGCAGAGCCCCCATCAGACGCAGCTGCCGGAGGCGGATGCAAAACATCACGCGCCGCGTCAGCGGCTCAATTCAGGGGGCTGCCGCCCAGGCCTCGACCTCGACCACAAATTCAGGCCGGGTAAACCCCGACACGATCATCAGGGTCGAGCTTGGCAGCGCCGCGCGCGCCCCGATAAACGCATCGCGTGCCGCCATGTATCCCGCCATGTGGCTGCGATCCGTGACGAAGGCGCTCAGGTGAAACACGTCTTCGGGCCCCATCCCGGCCTCGCCCAGAATGGCCCGGATATTTGCAAAGCAAATTCCCGCCTGCGCCTCCGACCCCTCCGGCGCGGCGCCATCCACCATCCCCAATTGTCCGGACGTGCGCACCAGCCGCTGACCGGCGGGCAGCTCCACCCCGTGGGCGTAGCGGGCAAAGGGCGGGGCAATACTGGGCGGCGTCAGGGCTTTCATGACGGCAGACTTGCGCAGCCGCGCAAAATTTGGAAGGCTCCGCGCACATCTCTGGCACAGATTCACGTCTTTAGGGCCGCACCACATCCCCATTTGCAAGGGAGCGATGCGCATGCGGATCCTATGTATACGGCACGAGGCCGACCCCACCGACGACCGGATCACCACCTGGTGCGCCCAGAACGGCGTCACCGCCGACATCCGACGCCCGTTTCAGGGCGATACACTCGGTGAGGTCACCGACGACCTTGCGGGCGTCGCCGTCTACGGCGGCACCTACAACGCCTACGACGCCCCGTTGCATCCATTCCTGAACGAGGAATACCGGATGATCGATGCCGCCATGGCGGCGGACGTGCCCCTGCTGGGCCTCTGTCAGGGCGCGCAGATGATCGCGCATCATATGGGCGCCTTTGCCGGTGATCCCGGCCATGGCCAGCATGAATTCGGGTATTACGAGGTCACGCCATCCGAGGCAGGCAAGGATTGGCTGCCCGAGCCCATGCATTTTACCCAAGCCCATTTTCACACGTTCGACACACCGGCGGGCGCCACGCATCTTGCCTCGAGCGACTTGTTCAAAAACCAGGCGTTCGCGGTCGACGACAGGGTGATGGCCTTGCAGTTCCACCCCGAACAAACCCAGACAGGCTTTGGCCGTTGGATGGCGCGGGGCAACGAATGGGGTCGTTATGGTCAGCCCGGCGTGCAGAACAAAGACGAACAGGCCCGTCTGATGGCGCAGCATGATGCCGCACAGCACGACTGGTTCATGGGCTTTCTCGACCGTTTCTACGGGCGCGCGCTGTAATGGACGTGCAGGTGCCGAATTGCCTGTTGCGCAACCCGGCGCAATTCGGTGGCACCGTTGAGGGCGACATGCGCCATGGCCAGCCCATCACGCGCAACGGGCATCTGGTCGGCCTCGGGCCGCCGGGTGGACAGACGTCCTTCGTTCTGCTCCCCAAGCTGGTAGAGGCGCATTGCCATCTCGACAAATGCCACACGCAGCACCGGTTGGGGCCGGTCGGCGGCGACCTGCCGCACGCCATTGCGATGCAACAGGCCGACAAGGCCAATTGGACCGAGGCGGACCTGCACCGCCGCGCCACACAAGGGCTGGCAGAGGCGCGGCGCGCAGGGTGCCACCTGATCCGCAGCCACGTGGATTGGGGCGACAGCGCCGCGCCACCCTTGGCTTGGTCGGTTCTGGGCGCGCTGGCACAGGATCATCCCGGTCTGCAACGCGCTGCACTGACGGGCGTGCTGCAATGGACCGACCCCGCGTTTGCCAGCACGGTCGCGAAACAGCTTGCCGCCGACAGGGGAGTGCTTGGCGCGTTTGTCTATGACCAGCCGGGCCTGCAAGACGGCCTGCAGGTGATCTTTGACATGGCGAACCGCTACGGTCTGCCGCTTGATTTTCACGTGGACGAAGGCCTGGGTGACATGAACGGCCTCGAGGCCATCGCCGACACGGCGATCGCCACGGGTTACGGTCGGCCCATCCTGTGTGGTCACGCCGTGAGCCTGATGGACCGCGGCGCCATGGATCTCGACCGCATCACCGACAAGCTGATGGCGGCCGAGATCCATATCTGTGCTCTGCCCACCACCAACCTCTACCTGCAGGGGCGCACCGATGGCACACCGGACCGGCGCGGTCTCACACGTCTGCGCGAATTGCATGCAGCGGGCGTGCCCATCCTCATTGGCTCGGACAATGTGGCGGATGCGTTTTGCCCCACCGGGGCGCATGACCCGATGGCCGCGCTGTCGCTGGCGATCCTTGCGGCCCATCTGGACCCGCCGCTGGCGCGGTGGTTGCCGTCCATCACCACGCATGCCGCCGCGGCCCTCGGTCAGCCCCCGGCCTATATCGACGCATCCCCGCTGGACGCCTTATCGGTGTACCACGTGCCGGATCTGGCCGATGTCATCGCAGGCCGCGCCCTCCCGATCAACGCCACAAAGGTGCTTACATGACCTCCATCTCAGGCAAGACCGATATCGACTGGGCGGCTTTCGCCGACGCGCTCGCCCCGATCGAGACGATCTCGGAAACCGTTCTGGTCAAAAAGCGCAGCCGCGACTTCTTCTGGTATTCCCCCATCCTGAACGACAGCCTGCGGACCTGCTTTGGTGATCTCGTGGCCCGCCCCAAAACGGCCACGGAGATTGCCTGCACCCTCGCGCTCGCCTACGCGCACGACGCACCCGTCGTGCTGCGCGGTGGCGGGACGGGCAACTACGGCCAGGCGGTGCCGATGGACGGCGGGCTGATCCTCGAAACCACCGGCCTCAACCGCGTGCTCGAGATCGGCGACGGCTACGTGCGGGCCGAGGCCGGTACGCTCATGGCCGACATCAACGCAGCCCTGGCCGAGAGCGGGCAAGAGATGGCCATGTTCCCCTCCACCCAGGATATCGCCACCGTCGGCGGCTTTGTCGCGGGGGGCAGCGCCGGGATCGGCTCCATCGCCAACGGGGCCCTGCGTGACCCTGGCAACCTCATCGCGCTGACCGCCCTGCCGGTGACGGCGGACCCGCAGCCGCGCGTGTTCGAAGGGGCGGACACACTGCACATCCACCACGCCTGGGGCCTCAACGGGGTGATCACGGATGTCACCCTGCGCACGGTGCCGCGCCGGGACTGGGTGGGGTGCATGGCAACCTTTGACACCTACGAGGCGGCCTATGCCGCGGGCCTCGCACTGGCCCAAGCCGAGGATGTCGCGGCCAAGCTGATCACCACGGTCGACGCGCGTATCTGCGCCTATTTCCCCAAGCTCGAGGGGCACATCCGCAAGGGCAAACACCTGCTCGTCTCGCTGGTTCCGCGCGAGGACCGGGATGCGTTTGCCACCCGGATCACGGACGCCGAGGGTCACGTAGACCTGATGATGACCGACGCCGAGCGGCAGGAACTGGGTCTGCCCCACGTCTTCGACTTCAGCTACAATCACACGACCTTGCAGGTGCTCAAGGCCGACCGCAGCGCCACCTACCAGCAGATCGGCTGCCCCATCCCACCTGACCCGCAGGCCATCGCAGCACTCAGGCCCAAGCTGGGCGACGACGTCTGGATGCACCACGAATACGCCCGCGTCGGCGGCGAGATTGTCACCTTTGATCTGCCGATCATCTGGTTCTCGGGCCCCGAGCGACTGGCGGAGATCAACGCCACCTACGCGGCCAACGGCTTTCCGGTCTACGACGCCCACACCTGGAACGTCGAAGGCGGCGGGCTCAAGGCCGATTACACCCATCTCGCCTGGAAAAAGCGCATGGACCCCAAGGGCCTGCTGAACAGCGCGAAATCCAGGTTTTGGGCGGAGGTTGCGCATCTGGCACCGGACGAGATCGAAGCGCTGGAACAGGAGTGAGCGCCATGCACGCAAAACCGCTGCATCCCAAATTTGGTGTCGAGATCACCGGCGTCGATCTGGCCCGGGTCGATGACGCCGTTTTCGGTGAGATACGCACCTTGTTCGAAGCGCATTCCGCCTTGCTGTTCCGCAATCAGGACATCGACGATGCCGCCCATGTCCGGCTGGCCCGCCATTTCGGCCCCATCGAGGATCGCAACGCCGAAAACCTCACCGGTGGCGATGATTTCAAGGTGCCACAGGTCAGCAATGTCCGCGAGGATGGCGGCACTACGGGCGAGATGGATCTGCACACGCTGAACCTGCAGGCCAACATGCTCTGGCATGCCGACAGCACCTTTCTGCCCACGCCCGCGCTGACCAACATCCTGATCGGGCGGGTGGTGACGGAAACCGGGGGCGCCACGGAACTGGCCTCGACCCGTGCGGGGTGGGCCGAGATGGATCCGGCCCTCAAATCCCAACTGGAAAACGCCGCCCTGTGGCACCGCTACAGCCACTCGCGCGCCCGGATCAGCCCGGAGCTTGCCAAATTGCCGATGTTCAACAAATGGCCAGACCAGCTGTGGCGCGCTGTCTGGCGCAACCCGGTCAACGGGGCGGACGCACTTTACATTGCGTCACACGCTTATGCCGTCGAGGGACTGGACGCAGACGCAGGCGCACACCTGATCGATGCCGCGTTGGCCGCGGTCACGCAGCCGCAGTTCGTCTACAGCCACCAATGGCGGCCCGACGACGTGCTGATCTGGGACCAAAGGGCGGTTTTGCACCGCGGGACGCCGTGGAATTACAAAAAGCCAAGGAAATTATCGAGTATTTGTGTCTCTGCGACCCCGGATGATGGGGTTGACGCCATGCGCGTGATCGTTTGAACTCACCGCGTCTCCCGAAACGGGGTGGCGAAAAAACGCAGATCAACTGCAAAACCAAAAGGGCGGACCACTCATACCGCCACATAGGGACGCGAGGGACATCTCGCGACGCCAACAGAGAGGAAGAACATGGATTTTGTAACCCGCACCGGCAAGCCGATGCCCAAGGTGATCGTCGACCAGGCCGCCAAGGTCGGACACGATGCCGTCAGCCGCCGCGAATTTCTGGCCATGGCCAGCACGTTCGGCGCAACGGCCGCCACGGCATATGGCATGCTTGGCATGGCAGCCCCGGCTCAGGCGGCGTCCCATGCCACCGCCGGCGGCACCGTCCGCATCCAGCAAGAGGTCCGCGGCCTCAAGGACCCGCGCACCTATGACTGGTCCCAGATCGCAAACGTCTCGCGCGGTTGGCTGGAGTATCTGGTCACCTATGAAAACGACGGCACGTTCCTGCCGTCCCTGCTGGAAGGCTGGGAAATCAATGACGACGCGACCGAATACACGCTGAACGTCCGCCAGGGCGTCAAGTGGAACAACGGTGACGACTTCACCGCCGAAGACGTGGCGCGCAACATCGCGGGCTGGTGCGAGAAAGACCTCGAAGGCAACTCCATGGCCGGTCGTTTCGCCACGCTGATCGATGCAGACACCGGCAAGGCCATCGAGGGTGGCATCGAGGTTGTCGACACGCACACCGTCAAGCTGAACCTGCCCGCATCCGACATCACGCTGATTGCGGGTATGGCGGACTATCCGGCGGCCATCACCCATGCAGACACGGCTGTGGACAGCATCGACAACCCCATCGGCACCGGCCCATACCTGCCGGAATCGCTCGAAGTCGGCGTGAAGGCCGTGCTGGTCAAAAACACCGAGCACACCTGGTGGAACGAGGGCAACGGCGCGTACATGGACCGGATCGAGTTCATCGACTACGGCACCGACCCGTCGGCATTCGTTGCCGCCGCCGAGGCGGACGAGATCGACATGACCTACTCCATCGAGGGGGAGTTCATCGACATCTTCGACACGCTCGACGGCTGGGTGAACAACGAGATCGCCACCGCGGCGACCATCGTCATCCGCCCCAACCAACTGGCCGAGATCGATGGCGTGAAACCCTACGAGGACGCGCGTGTGCGCAAGGCCATCGGCATGGCTGTCGACAACGCCGTGTTGCTCGAACTGGGCTATGCCGGGCGCGGCATCCCCGCCGAAAACCACCATGTGGGTCCGATGCACCCCGAATATGCCGAAATGGAAGCCCGCACCGTCGACCCCGCCGCCGCCAAGGCGCTGATGGACGAGGCTGGCATGGGTGATTTCGAGCACGAGCTGATCTCGATCGATGACGCATGGCGCAAGGACACCACCGACGCGGTGGCCGCACAACTGCGCGACGCGGGGATCAAGGTCAAACGGACGATCCTGCCCGGCTCGACCTTCTGGAACGACTGGGCCAAGTATCCGTTCAGCTCGACCAACTGGAACCACCGCCCGCTGGGCGTCCAGATCTGGGCCCTCGCCTATCGCTCGGGTGAGGCGTGGAACGAATTCGGCTACTCCAACGCAGAGTTTGACAGCAACCTCGAGGCCGCTTTGGCCACTGCCGACGTGGACAAGCGTCGCGAGCTGATGGCCAAGGGTCAGAAGATCCTGCAGGACGATGGTGTGACGATCCAGCCCTACTGGCGGTCGCTCTACAACCACACCAAGGAAGGTCTGGAGGGCGGCGCCCACCACATCTCGTTCGAGATCCGCCCCGCGGACCTCGCCTGGACCTGACAGCGGTCTGATTAATGCTGAGGGGTCGCCTGCCGGGCGGCCCCTTTTTCTTGGGAGACAACCGATGGACACGACGCTTGTCGCCGCCCAAACCCTCGCCACGGGTCTGATCGCCGCCTGGCTCACCCTGGGTGTGCGGGACAACCTGATGCACCCGTCGGTGAACGAGACCTACACCGCGGAGGTCATGGAAATGACCCGCATGCGCGACGAATACCCCGAGGCTTTTGCACCCGTTGCCCATCGCGCCGTCACCAGCCGGGCCTTGCAGCTCTTGGCGTTCCGCACTGTGGTCGCCGCCGAGTTGATCGCGACGCTGATCTTGTGGGCCGGTGTGATCGGGCTGCTCATGGCGCTGGTGGGCACCGGATCGGTCGAGGGGGGGCGCACGGTCGCCATGATCGGCGCAATGGCCTTTACCGCCGTCTGGGCCGGGTTCCTGATCGTCGGCAACCACTTTTGCTATTGGTTCTGCCACGAGGGCGCGCAGAACACGCATTACCAAATGACCCTGTGGGGCGTCGGCACCATGATCCTGCTCGGGATCGGCTAGAGCGTCTCAAGCCTGTCGGCGGGCAGATGCAGTAAGCGGGCGACGTCCGCGTCCATGCGCAACAGCGGCTCAATGCGCGTATGCAGCGCCGCGACCAGCGCCTCGCCCTCCAACTCGGTCCGGTCGAGCTTGGCAAACCACGCCTCTTCCCGCACCAGATCATCGATAAGCGGGTCGATCACCGCACCTCCGCCACCGGGATAGCGGTAATAGCCCCAGCCACCCTTTTTGCCCACACGCCCTTCCCCGACCATGCGTGCCAGCACGGGCGATCCTGCGTCACCCCGCCCGGCCAGAACGGTATCGAGGCCGGCCAGGTCCTGCGCCTCGCACGGGCCCATCGTGTAGCCCCAGTTTACCAACGTTTCGTCCAGTTCCCATGGCGCACAATGACGCCAAATGACGGCGTCGCAGGCCAGCCAAAACGATGTCTGTAGCGGGTGCGGGAGCGTCATACAGGCCCGAGCCCGTTCAGGAACCGGTACTTGGCGATGATCGCCAGCACATCATTGACCGAGCTTTGTACCGGGCGAGAGGTGGTATCCAACTGCGCAAAGGCGCGCTCGTAATCCGGCGTGCGCGTCGTCAGCAGCGACTTGAGCTGGTCCATCGCACCCGGATTTCCCTCCATCGGCCGCAAGTCGCCCTGCGCCCGCACGCGCGCCATATGCTCCGCTGGGCTCGTGCGCACCCAGATGGTGTGAAACCGTTCAAGCACCTGCGCATAGGTCGCGGGCGCCGCCACGATGCCGCCCGATACCGCAAGGATCAGCTTGTTGTGACCTGCGATCACCTCGTCCAGCGCCTGCGCCTCGATCGCGCGGTAGCCGTCTTGACCATAGAGCGCCATGACCTCGCTGGTGGGCATGCCCGACTGCGCCTCGATCAGGTCGTTGAGTTCGATGAAGGGGATCTTGAGCTTGCCCGCCGCCTGTTTGCCCAGCGTGGATTTGCCTGCCCCGCGCAGCCCCACGAGGCAAATGCGCTGTGCCCGCAAAATCGCGGGGTTCTTGGCCGCCTGATAGAGCTGCGCCACCCGCGCCGCATCGGTGTCGAGCGGGTCGGCCGCACTCACCAGATCCTCGATCCGCACATCCAGCGCAGTCGCCACCCGGTCGAGCAAGACGACCGAGATATTGCCCTCCCCCGCCTCGATTTGGGCGAGGTAGCGGGGCGAGACGCCGGAGCGTTCGGACAGGGCGCGCCGCGACAGCCCAAGGGCGGCCCGCGCCGCCCTCACCCGGGCCGCGAGCCGCTCCATAATCTCGCTGCCACCGTCCTGTATTTGCGTGTCTTTACTCATCTGCATTCAAGCTTTTTGCTGTTGCGCCAGTTAATGCAAAAGCAAGCCGCTTCAAGGAATTAGCCAGCAGCGGGGTGCGACGTGATGACCCTGCCGTGCGGCAAGACTGCCGCGACCAGTTGGGTCGCGTTCGGTACACCTCAGCATGCAGAAAAGTGGGGCAGCTTGCCCCGTTGAACGGCGCCGGACGATGGCGCCGTCAGGGATGCTCAGGCCGCCTTATCGGCAGCGATCTGGTCCATGATGCCCTGCACCCAGGGCAGCGCGATATCCTCCGGCATCTCAAAGCCCGACGCATCATGCAGCCCCCGTTCGCCCACTTGCACGGCGCCTTGCGCCACCAACATCTCGGCCAGCTTTTTCGAGCCGTGATTGAACGTCTCGGCAAAGACCTGATCGCCGAGGCCAAATATGGCAAAGCGCAGGCCCTTCAGATCCGGCGTGTCGCCGGTCAAAGCCGCCTCGAACGGCAGCGCGGTCGAGGGCAGATCACCGTTGCCGTATGTCGAGGTGACAAAGATGTAAAACCAGCTCTTGTCCAATGCGGCGGGATCGACATCCGCAAGGCTCTGGATATCACAGGTAAAGCCTTCGCCCAGCTCCGCCTCGATATCCTCGCACAGCATCTCGGAATTGCCGGTCTCGGAACCGTAATACAGTCCAACATTCATCGCGTTCGTCCTTAATGCAGCCGTTCATCGGGGCCGACACGGTAACGTCGGCACATTGCGTCCTGCTCTTCTCGGGTGAGCATCATGTAGAGGGGCAGGCACATCCCCTCGCAGCCTTCGCAGCCTAGCGCGCAAAAGGCGCGCGAGCGCCGGTCGCTGTTCATGGTTCTACGGTCGATATGCATCCGCTCAACCTCAGGCCATGTGCAGTTTGACATATTCAAAATCGCCGGGCTTGTTGTCGATCCCGACCCGTGGTGGGGCGATCCAGCTGGCGAACTGGCCGGGCTCATAACACGGTTTCATGAGCGACTGGATAAAGGCGCCGTCTTCCTTGGTCGGCAGCCACTCATGCACCCGCGCGTCCCAGTCCGCTTGGGCAATGAATGTGCCATCCGGCGTGATCGGCTGGTTGGCAAAGGCGCCGATCTTGCGGTGAAACCCCTCGTGGGGCAGCTTCAGCTCGAACGCGATGCCGGTGCGCGAGATCTGTTTGTTCCAGCGGCGCAGGCCGCCACTCGCGTCGCGCACATAGTCGTCGCGCAGGCGCATATTGATGGCGGTGAGCGCCGGCACATCCTCGGTCACGATCTGGCCGTCGACAATGCTCGCCACCTGATAGGTATCGCCGTGCAGCTTGTGATCATCCTCGATCCGCTGCTCCATGTACCGGCCTTTGATCCCGGCGTTGAACGCGTTGGCCGCGTTGGTGCTGACCTCTTGACCAAAGAGGTCGAGGCTGAGCGTGTAGTGCAGGTTCAGCTTTTTCTGGATCGTGGGCAGATCGATCACGCCCAGATCGCGGATCTTGTCGATGTCATACGGATCGTCGATCCCGTTGGCTTCCATGGCTAGGAGCGTGGCTTGAATGGTGCGCCCCACGCCCGTCTCGCCGACGAACATGTGGTGCGCCTCTTCGGTCAGCATGAAGCGACAGGTGCGACTGAGCGGATCAAAGCCGGACTGCGCGAGGCTTTCCAGCTGCATCTTGCCGTCACGATCAGTGAAATAGGTGAACATGAAAAAGGACAGCCAATCGGGCGTCTCCTCGTTGAACGCGCCCAGCATCCGCGGTGCCTCTTCCGAGCCCGAGGAGCGGACAAGCATATCGTCCGCCTCTTCGCGCCCGTCTTTGCCAAAGTACTTTTGCAACAGATAGACCATTGCCCAGAGGTGCCGCCCCTCTTCGACATTCACCTGAAAGAGGTTGCGCATGTCGTAGAGGCTGGGCGCGGTGAGGCCAAGGAACCGTTGTTGCTCGACCGACCCAGGCTCCGTATCGCCCTGGATCACGATCAGACGCTTGAGCATGTTGCGATACTCTCCCGGAACTTCCTGCCAGGCAGGCTCGCCAAAATGCGCGCCACAGGGGATGCGCCTGTCCTCGACCGCGGGCGCCAGCAGCACGCCCCAGCGGTATTCCGGCATTTTGACATAGTCGAACTTGGCCCAACCTTTGGGATCCACGCTTACCGCGGTGCGCAGATAAACCATCGATTCCTGAAAGTTCTGCGGGATGAGGTCATTCCACCAGTTGATGTATCCCGGATGCCATTTTTCCAGCGCCTTCAAAACTTTGCGGTCATCACTCAGGCCCACATTGTTGGGGATTTGCGTGTCGTAGCTGACGTTGACAAGGTCCATTTCGTTTCCTCCCTGGGGGATCAAAATTTTGCAGAACAGATTTTTGCAAAAATCTGCGTTTCACACCCGCTCCATGTCGTAGGTCCCGCGCACACCGGTGCCGTAGCGTTGCAGCGCGCCATCCTCGCCCACCGCATTGGGGCGGTTGAAAATCCAGTTCTGCCAGGCGGTGAGACGACCAAATATGCGCGTCTCCATGGTCTCGGGTCCGGCGAAGCGCAGGTTCGCCTCCATCCCCGTCATCGCATCCGGTGAGAAGCTGGCGCGTTCCTCCATGAAGATGCGAATCTCATCTTCCCAATCGATATCGTCAAGGATCATGGTCACGAGGCCCAACTCATCCGCCTCCTCCGCCTCCACCGGCTTACCCACGCGGCTCCGCAGATCATCTGCCGCGCCGTTGCCAAAGAACCGCGTTTGTAGACGTGTCAGATCATTGCCCATCGGATAGGCGCCAAAGTTGCCATGGCTCAGCGTGATGGTCGCCAGGGGGCGGTTGTCGCCCTCAAACGCATCCTCCATCATGTATGTCCGGTCCACCGACCACAGCAGCTCGGCCAAGACACCGGCAAAGCAGCTGCCATGCTCCACCAGTGCCGTGAGAGAGCGCGAGGTCACGTCGACCCGTTTCAGAACCCGCTTCCAGTAGTGCAGGATCTCGTTGCACAGCCAATGCCCGGGGTGATCGAGCACCACCGCTTCATGCGCCAGCACCGCCTCCGGATCGCCTTGGGTGCGAAACACCCATAGGCCCAGTTCCATCTCGTTCAGGCGCAGGTGCAGGATCGCGTCATCCAGCTCGCGCGCGAGCTTGAGCAGATAGAACTGATCGCCCAACGCCACGACATCTTCGGGCGATGCGGGCGCGTCAACTTCGGGCCCTTTGATGGTGATGTCCGCGCGTCGCGCTGCCCGATCCACGGCCACCTCGACCAGCGAATATGACACGCTCCCATCCTCGCCGAACCGCCGCTCAAGCGGCCTCAGCGCAATGCCCTGCGACACATCCGGCTTTGCACTCGCCACGACAAACTCGGCCGCCCGCGCGGCGACAACCTCATCAAACCTTGCGTTGGGCACCGCCTCGTCGACGAGGTTCCACTGCACTGCCCGCTTGCCTTTGACGCCCTCTTCGGTCGAGCAAAAGACGTCCGCCAGATCGCGCCGAACGTGACGTTTGTCCGTCACGCGCGTCAGCCCGCCCGTCCCGGGCAGCACCGCCAGCAGTGGCACCTCGGGCAGCGCCACGGATGACGTGGAATCGTCCGTCAGCATGATGTGATTGCAGGCGAGCGCCAGCTCGTATCCGCCCCCGGCGCAGGCCCCCTGAATAGCTGCCACGTATTTTTGGCCACTGTCTACCTCGGCGGCCTCGTAGGTATTCCGCGTCTCATTGGTGAACTTGCAAAAGTTCACCTTGTGGCTGTGCGCAGCGCCGGCGAGCATCCGAATGTTCGCGCCCGCGCAAAACACCCGGTCCTTGCCCGAGCGCATCACAACCACTTTCACCTCGGGATGCTCGAACCGCATCCGTTGCACCACATCCGACAGCTCGATATCAACGCCCAGATCGTATGAGTTCAGCTTGAGCTGGTACCCTTCGAACAGGCCCGCGTCCGGGTCTACATCCATCACCAGTGTCGCAACCGCGCCATCGTAGTCGACGCGCCAATGGCGGTAGCGGGAAGGATCGATTTGAAAGTCGATGCGGTCAGCCATGGACACGATTCCATATGGATTACGCACTATGTTACATTCAGAAGGGGCTAGTATGCACTATTCGCGCAATCTCGCGCTAATTTAATGCATTTTAACGCACACTCATGCAATCGGAGAGGCCTCCCGCTCCAAACGCAACAACGTCTCGCAGAACGTGGCCACCGCCGATGTCACGGCCTCCGGCGCATCGTGATGCGGTGCGTGGCCCGCCTCTTCCAACCATACCACCTCGAGCGGGGCGTAGATGCGGTCTTCTATCTCGTCGATCTGCGCGCGCGTTCCATACGGGTCCGCACCCCCCTGAATGGCCAATGCTGGCACACGCCAGTGATCAATCGCGTCCGCGACATTCCAAGGGGCAAAGGCGGGATCGGTCCATGCTCCGAACCAGCCTCCGAAAGCCACATCGGGATCGTCGTGATGCCGTGCCAGTCGGGTGCGCAAATCCCCGGTTTCATAGGCTGCGCCAGCGGCCAGGATCGCCGCCAACCCCTCCGGCTCCACAAAGAAATGAGGGGCGATCAGGATCAATCCACGCACCCGCGTATCCGACACCGATCCCGCATAGATCGCCGCAATCGTGGCCCCGTCCGAATGGCCCAGCAAGACGGCCGACTGCACTCCGACCGCGTCCATCACCGGGCCCAACACATCCTCGGCCTCGCGCGTCATATAGTCCAACGGTCGCGGCAGCGTGACGGTCGATGACCCCCCGTACCCCGCCCGCGAATAGACCAACACGCCCATCCCCGTCGCCTCGGCCAACGCTGCGGGCCAGTCACGCCAGAGGCCCGCGCTACCCAGCCCCTCGTGCAGCATCACAAGCGTGGGCGCCGCATCCGGCGCTGGCCCGTGGCAGGCATAGTCCAGCCTGTGCCCCGCCACATCCAAGACCCTGGATCCCCAGACCATCAAACACCCTCGCGCAGTTTGAAGCGCTGGATCTTGCCCGTCGCCGTTTTGGGCAACGTCTCGACGCAGTCGATCCAGCGCGGGTATTTCCACTTGCCGACACGCTCCTGCACATGGGCCTTGAGGGTTGCGTCAAACGCCTCGGGCTTGTCGCCCTGCAGCACGACATAGGCCTTGGGTTTGTCGAGCCCGTCTTCGTCCTGCGCCGCGACCACGGCGCATTCCAGCACGGAAGGATGGCTGACGATGGCCTGTTCCACCTCGAACGGGCTGACCCAGATGCCGGACACCTTGAACATGTCATCGGTGCGCCCGCAGTAGATGTACCGTCCGTCAGGGCGCTGTTCATATTTGTCCCCTGTATGCGTCCATACGCCTTCGAACGTTGCGCGGCTCTTGCCGCGCTTGTTCCAGTAGCCTGCCGCCGCCGAGGCGCCGTTGACCACCAACTCGCCGATCTCTCCTCTGGCCACCTCGGACCCTGCATCATCGACCAGCCGCATTTCATAGCCCGGCACCGGCACGCCGGAGGTGCCGTAGACCACGTCGCCCGGCGCGTTGCTGAGAAAGATGTGCAGCATCTCGGTCGACCCGATACCATCGAGGATGTCGATGCCAAGATGCGCGCGCCAGCGCAGGCCCACATCCTCTGGCAAGGCCTCTCCGGCGGAAATGCACAGCCGAAGCCGCGCATCGGGCACCCCATGGGCATCCATGTGCGCCACCATCGCGGCAAATAGCGTGGGCACCCCGCAAAAGATCGTGGGGCGTTCGCGGGCCAACGTCTCGATCATCGCATCCGGCGTTGGACGCCCCCCATAGATCACCGATGTCGCGCCCACCGACATCGGGAACGTCATCGAGTTCCCCAGCCCATAGGCAAAGAAGAATTTCGCGGCGGAAAAGACTGTATCGGCTTCGCGAATGCCCAGCACCGTCGCGCCATAGGTGTCCGCGGTGGCACGCAACGCGCTGTGCACATGCACGACGCCCTTGGGCGCGCCGGTCGAGCCTGAGGAATAGAGCCAAAAGGCCGCGTCATCGTCGCTGGCCGGAAACGGTTCGGCAACTGGCTGACCCTGCGCCATAAGCGCCTCATAGGTTATGGCGCCATTCCGTGCGCCGCCGATGACAATGACAGTCTCAAGATACGGCAACGCGTCCAAAACGGGAGCGACTACATCCCAAAGCGGCTCTGACACCACGAGCGCCCGCGCCCGACTGTCTTGCAAGATCGCGGCGTAGACCGGGGCGGCCAGCAGCGTGTTCAGTGGCACGGGGATCACGCCCGCCTTCAGCGCGCCCCAGAACAACACGGGAAACTCGATCTGGTCGAGGACGAGCATCGCCATCCGCTCCTCCCGCCGCATCCCCGCGGCCAACAGTGCACCGGCGGCCTGATCGCTGTGCGCAGCAAGGTCCCCATAGCTGAGGCTGCGGCCCGTTTCAGCCTCGCGGAATGCGGTCTTGTCCGCGCGGCCCTCGGCCACGTGACGGTCAACGAAATAGATGGCTGCGTTGCTCATGCGCCCCCTCCCAAAGACTCATGATGTGCTTTAAACTGCACGGTCTATGCTTGGTCGCCAAAGCCTCTGTGCGGTGTTTGCACTTTAGTGCATATTTTACGTCGGCAGGATCACCGCAGGGTCGTCATCATCATAGAGCCGGGTCACCAGATCCGCGCGACGCTCCAGCAGCTTGGCAAAGTTCAGATTGCCCTTTGCCGTGACCTCACCCGCACCCATGTCGGGCGGCGCGGACAGCACCAGTGCTCGTG
>JBCBHM010000004.1:0-9081 GCA_038525585.1 Pseudomonadota bacterium | reverse complement strand
GCCGTGACCTCACCCGCACCCATGTCGGGCGGCGCGGACAGCACCAGTGCTCGTGTCACCCGCCGGGCCGATCCGGTTGCCGTCGCCAGATGCAGATCCAGACGCTGGCGTATCTCATCAGCTGCGCTGCTCCGAAGCGCGCCGCCATCCGCAGTGCCCGACACGCTTGCCCCCGGGACAATCAGCATGCCCAACGTGTCGCGCCCATGTCCGCACATCACCACATCCTGCGCCAGCGGCCCCAACACCCCAAGCATCTCGAGCCGCAGGTTGGCGGCCTGCACCCAGGTCCCGCTGGACAGCTTGAAATCCTCAGACAGCCGCCCGTCGAACCGCAGCCCCTGCGCCGCATCGTCTGCATCCACGAGCCGCATCGCGTCGCCGGTCATGAAAAACCCCTCGTCATCAAAGGCCTCTGACGTTTTGGTGGCGTTCAGATGATAGCGCTCAAAGACGTTCGGCCCGCGCACCCGCACATCCATCCGCCCGTCGCCGGTATCGATCAGCTTCACCTCGACCCCCGGCAGCGGCACACCCACGATGCCCGCCCCTTTGGCCGGTTGGTGCTGCAACAGGGCGGCGGGTGCCGTCTCGGTCAGGCCCCACGAGGTTGTGATCAGGGGCATGCGCCCGGACGTTTCCAACGCCATACGCTCCAGTTCGGCCCATGTTTCCTGCGGCAGCGATGCACCGGCATAAAAGATCATGTCGAGGTCGCGGAAATACGCATCGCGCAGTGCTGCATCGGCCTCCAGCGCCTTGATCAACTGGGCAAAGCCCACTGGCACGTTGAACGACACCGTACCGGGCACCAGCCCGAGGTTCTCCACCGTGCGCGGAAACCGCGCGGGCAACGGTTTGCCATCGTCGATGTAGAGCGTCCCGCCATGGGCCAGCACGATGTTGAAATTGTGCGACCCGCCAAAGACGTGGTTCCACGGCAGCCAATCCACCAGTACCGGCGGGCGCGCCGTCAGAAACGGCAGGCAGGTGGCGATCTGCACCTGGTTTAACGTCATCATACCATGCGTCGTCTCCACCGCCTTGGGGTCGGATGTGGAGCCGGAGGTGAGCAGCAGCTTGGCCACCGTGTCAGGCCCCACAGCGGCATGCGCCGCCGCCACGTCGGCGTCTGCTTCCAACGCAGTGAGCGACGTCACTGCAGGGCAGCCGGCGATCTCCAACGCATCGGCAAACGCCACCGCATCTTCGGCAAAAACCAACGCAGGCCGGACCAGATCCACCACATAGCGCAGCCGCGCATGGGCCGCAGTTATCAGGCTGTACTGTTCAGCCACGGGCACAGTCACCAGCCCGACATACTGCGCCGCGAGGCTCAGCAGCGCGTGGTCCACCGAATTGCCCGACAGGATCAGGATCGGCCCATCCAGCTCCCGCTCCAGCAGCCCCGCAGCCAGCCGCCGCACACGCTCCCGCGTCGCCGCGTAGGACACCGCCCGCCATCCATCCCCGGACCGTTCTGCCAGGAACACCCGGTCCGGCGCCGCCTCCGCCCAATGATCGAGCCACACCCCGGTCGACCGCACCGCCGGTCCCAATGCGTGGCCGGAGCGCAGCAGCACCGCGTCACCACGGTCCTCCTGCTCCACCAGATGTGGAACAAGGCCCAGATGTTCAGTCATAGCGCCCTCCCTCAGACGGGCAGCAAAAACAGCGTGATCGCCGGGAATGCCACCAGCAGGATCACCCGCACGATGTCGGACCCGACAAAGAACAGCACCGCCTTGTACGTCTCGGTCATCGGCGTCTCCCGGTCCATCGCGTTGATAATGAAAAGGTTCATGCCCACAGGTGGCGTGATCAGCCCGACCTCCACCACGATCAGCACCAGGATGCCGAACCAGATCGCCACCTGCTCGGGCGTCAGCCCGAACTCCAGCCCCGAGATCACGGGAAAGAAGATCGGCACCGTCAGCAGGATCATCGACAAGCTGTCCATCACACAGCCGAAGACGAGGTAGAACACGAGGATCACACTCAGCACCAACAGCGGCGCAAACCCCTGTCCCAGAACGTAATCCGCCAACCATTGCGGTGCGCCCGACAGGGCCAAGAAATTGTTGTAAAGCGACGCGCCCAGCACGATGAAAAAGATCATGGCTGTGGTCTTGGCCGTCCCGATCAGCGCCTCGAGCAAGACGCGCCAGGTGAGGTTGCCACCCACCAGGGCGACCACGCCCGTACCCGCCGCCCCGATCGCCGCCCCTTCGGTCGGCGTGAACCAGCCAGCATAGATCCCCCCCACCACAAGCGCAAAGATCGCCAGCACCGGCCATGTCTCGGCCAGCGCGCGCCAACGCTCGGGCCAAGGCACCGCAGGCCGCGTGCCCGCCGCATCGGGGTAGAGCCGCACGTAGATCGAGATGGTGATCACATAGCCGATGGCGGCCAGAATGCCGGGAATGAACGCCGCCAGGAACAGTTTGGCAATGTTCTGCTCGGTGATGATCGCGTAGATCACCAGGATCACCGAGGGCGGGATCAGGATGCCCAACGTGCCCCCCGCGGCCAGTGTCGCCGTGGAAAACCCGCCTGAATAGCCATAGCGGCGCAGTTCCGGCAGCGCGGTGCGCCCCATCGTGGCCGCCGTCGCCAAAGACGAGCCGCAAATCGCCCCGAACCCCGCACATGCCCCTACGGACGCCATCGCCACACCGCCACGGCGGTGGCCCAGAAACCCCTCTGCCGCCTTGAACAAGGCCGAGGACATGCCCGACAGCGTCGCAAACTGCCCCATGAGCAGGAACATGGGGATGATCGTCAGCGAATAGTTGGAAAAGGTCGTGTAGGTTTCGGACTTCAGCTTGGCCAGGATCGGCGTCGGGTTGCCATTCATGGCAAAGATCCAGCCCAAAAGCCCCATGAGGAACATCGCGAGCCCAATCGGCGCGCGCAGGAAAATCAGACCCAGAAGGATCGGGAACGACCAAAACCCCAGCTCAAGCCGCGTCAGCCCCAGCCATTGGATGAACTCGCGCAGCAGGTCCATCACACCTCCGGCAGGATCATGCGGCCCGTGATGGCCTCGGCCACCCGTGCATAGGCGCAGTAGATGGCCGTCAGGCTGGCGACACAGGCCGCCCCCACGCTGACCGCGTAGGCCCACCACACCGGAAACTGCAGAAATAGCGTCGTCTCGCCATTGCCCAGATAGCGCTGCATGCCCTCGTAGAGGCGAAGCGCGATGAACACGATCACGAGGGTCAGGACCACCTCCCAAAACGCGCGCAACCACGCCAGCGCGCGGGGCCGCAAACCGCCCGTGAACACATCGACCGTCGCGTGTTGGCCATAAAATTGGCAGACGGGAAAGAACGCAAAGATGGCGAAGGCCACGCCCGCCTCGGTCAGCTCGTAGGTGCCGCGGATTTCGTCCACGCCCAGCGACAGGATCATCTGTCCCAGCCAGCCCTCCATCGCGTGCCCGGCCTTCGACATCTCGCGCCCGATGATCGACAGGGTGGTCAGCACAATCAGGATCAACAGCACCAGACCGCCAATCACGGCAGAGGCGCGGGCCAGCCATTTCACAAGGGAGTGCAACATGCGTCTATGTCCGACAGGCAAGATCAGGGCCGCAGCATGCGCGCCGCGGCCCCGACATGTGGATGAAGGCGGCTCAGCCTTCGTAGGCGTCCATGAGCGTGCGCGCCTCGTCGATCAGTGCCTGACCGTCGATGCCCTTGCTCTGCATGTCGGCGATCCACTCATCATAGATCGGCTGTGCTGCAGCCTTCCACGCGTCCAGATCACCGCCCGAGACGGTCACGATGTTGTTGCCACGATCCACGGCAAGCTGACGTGCCGGACCATCGGCGTCGGCCTGTGTGCCACCGGCAAAGACGCTGAATTCGAGGCCGGAATTGGCGTCGATCACCGCCCGCAGATCGTCGGGCAGGCTGTCATAGCGGTCCTTGTTCATCGCCAGAACAAAGGTCAGCGTGTAGAGCGCCGTGCCGTCAAATTCGGTGTGATTGCCCACCAGCTCCGGCACTTTCAGCGCTGCAGTCACCTCCCACGGGATTGTCGTGCCGTCGATCACGCCTTTGCTCAGACCCTCGGGCACGGCGGGCACGGGCATGCCCACAGGTGTAGCGCCGGTCTTTTCCAGCAGCGAGTTCACGAGGCGCGAGCCACCCCGGATCTTGAGCCCTTCCATGTCAGCAGGGGTCGTCACGGCCTTGTTCGAGTGGATCATACCGGGCCCGTGCACCCATGTGCCCAAGATATGCACGTCGGAGAACTCGGTGTCTTTCATATGCGTTTCGAACATCTGCCAATAGGCAGAGGATGCGGCGCGCGCATCGTTCACCATGAACGGCAGCTCGAACACCTCGGTGCTGGGATAGCGCCCCGGCGTGTAGCCCACCACGGTCCAGACGATGTCGGCCACGCCGTCAATCGCCTGATCCATCAGTTCGGGCGGACGTCCGCCCAGCTGCATCGAAGGGAAGCGGTCGATCTTGATCCGGCCGTCGCTCGCCGCCTCAACATCGTCGGCCCAGACGTCGAGGATCAGCTTGGGAACATTGGCCTGCGCAGGCAGGAACTGGTGCAGGCTCAGCGTGACCTCTTGTGCCTGGGCAGCACCGCCCAGGCCCAGTGCCATCGCCGCCGCACCCGCCATATTCAGAAAAGATTTGCGTGTGAGTGTCATGGAATTCCTCCCGTTTCGGTCGCACCTTCGCTGGCGTGACTCGCTCTTCCATGGGAATTGTTAGGAAATGACAGGGGGGCTGTCACGCGCCTTTGTCAGTTTTGTGGGCAGGCTCAGCTGCGCGGCAGCGTCATGCCGGGGTCGTACGGGCCGGGCGTGATGACCTCAACCGGGATGCGTTGGCCCAGCAAATCCGCCTCAAGCCGTGTGCCCGTGGCCGCATGCGCGGGTTGAACGAACGCATAGGCCAGGTTTATGCCCACCCGGTGCCCCCAATCGCCCGAGGTGACGGTGCCCACGACGCTGTCGCCCACCATGATCGACGCGCCGGGATGCGCGGGCATACCGTCGGTCTCGACCCGCAGCGACACCAGCTTGGCGGTCGGACCCTTGGCCTGCCGCGCCCTGAGCGCGTCGCGCCCGACAAAGTCGCCCTTGTCCAGCGACACAAACCGCTCCAGCCCCGTTTCGAACGGATCGAATTCGGTGATCAGGTCGGCCTTCCAATGGAGAAACCCCTTTTCCATCCGCATCGATTCGACCGCCCGCGCCCCGAACATCCGCAGCCCATGCGCAGCACCTGCCGCGCGCAACGCCAGATACGCGGCATAGAGCTGCGCATTCGGCACGTGGATCTCATAAGCCAGCTCGCCGGAAAAGCTCACCGACATCACCACCGCGGGCGCGATGCCGACAAACGCGCGCCGCACCGACAGCCATGGAAACGCCTCTGCCGACCAATCGCCCCGGCTGCACGCGCGCAGAACATCCCGCGCCCGCGGCCCGGCCAGCACCAGTATCGTCCAATCATTCGTGAGTGATCGTAGCGACACGTCGAACCCATCCGAGTGCTGCGTGAGCCAATCCAGATCATGCCACTCCGCCGCCGCTGCAGAACCATACCAGACGGAACCGTCGGGAATGTTAGCCACTGTCGCCTCGGCCTTTACACAGCCATGGTCGTTCAACAGGTAGCCAAGGCCAACCTTCCCCGGCCGCGCCGATACCCGACCACAGATCATATGATCGAGGAACCGGTGCGCATCGGGGCCGGCGACTTCGATCCGGTTGAACCCGTTCACCTCTGCCAACCCCACGGCGGTCTGCACGGCCGCAACCTCTGCCGCAACCACATCAAAAGCCGCGTCAAACCCGAACCCGTGGGTCACCTCGAACCCTGCAGATGGCGCGAAATACTCCGCCCGTTCCCATCCGTTGACCACCGTGAACGCCGCCCCCTCCGCCGCCAGCACAGGCGTGAGCGGCGTCGTCTTGGCGGGCCGCCCCGCGGGCCGATGCTCATGCGGGAAATGGAACCGGAACTCGTTCTGATAATCCTCAATCGCCTTCAGCGCGGTCAGTTCGACATTGGCGTGCCCGGTGAACCGCCGCGGGTCGAGCACCCAGGTGTCATAGCACGCCTCGCCATGCACGATCTGCTGCGCCAGCAGCCAGCCATGCCCGCCGCCTTCACCCAGGCCCGCCCGCAAGCCGATGATACAAAACGCATTCCGCTTGCCCGGGATGGGCCCCACCAGCGGCGCGCCATCAATCGTATAGGTGATCGGCCCGTTCACGACGTTCTTGATCCCCACCTCCATCAACGCGGGCATCCGGGCAAACGCGCCCTCCAGCACATCCGTGATCCGGTCGAGATCATCCGGACACAGGTCGTTGGAGAAATCGGGCGAAATCCCGTCCATGCCCCAGGTCCGGCAGTCCTGCTCGTAAAAGCCCAGCAGCAGCCCGTTCTTTTCCTGCCGACAGTAGTAATCGCTGATCGGGCAGCGCAGCAGCGGCATCCGGTGCCCGGCCTCGACGATGCCCGGTATCTCATCCGTCACGAAATACTGATGCTCCATCGAGGCGACCGGATGCTGCACCCCCATCATCGCGCCCACCTCATTCACCCGGTAGCCGCAGGCATTCACCACCACCTCGCAGTCGATGTCGCCCTTGGAGGTGTGCACCGTCCAGGAGTGATCGGCGTGCTGCGTCAGACCCGTCACCGGCGTATGGCGATACACCTCCGCCCCCGCCTTGCGCGCCCGCCGCGCCAGCGCCTGACATAACGACGCGGGATCAATATCCCCATCCATCGGGTCCCACAGACCACCCAACAGGTTGTCCATCGAAATCAGCGGATGCCGCCGCGCGCACTCCGCCGCATCCAGCACCTCAAAGTTGACCCCCATGCCGCGTGCCATCGATGCAAAATGGCGATACCCGTCCATCTGCGCCTCCGTGTTGGCCAGCCGGATGCCGCCATCGCCGTGATTGTATTGCACCGGATAGTCGGGATCGTCCCGCAGCTCTCGGTACAGAGCGATGGAGTGCGACTTCAGCCCCACCATCGTCTGGTTCATGCCAAAGTTCGTCACCTGCGCCGCCGAGTGCCACGTGGTGCCGCTGGTCAGCTCGTCCCGCTCGACCAGCACAACATCGGTCCAGCCTTCCTGCGTGAGGTGATAGAGGGTCGAACACCCTGCAATGCCGCCGCCGATCACAACGCACCGTGTCTGGGTTTTCATCGCGCATCTCCCATGTCTGACTGCGCAGCATCAGAACCGCAGGCCGAGCGTCAATCACGTGCGGACGACTTCATCGTCCCTGAAACTCCGATTTGAAGACATGAAATGCAGCTGTCGGGCGCCGCGATGCGCCATCCCGGCCACTCCGGACATGTCACACCAGCCTCACCTCGTTTTTACAACAGCCCGTGCGATTTCCTTTGCACGCCACGCCCGAGTTTCCTATACGAAACACAGTCGCTACAGGCTGACATGGGAGAGCGCGGGACACACACCCGCCGCCGAAGGAGCAACGCCCCGGAAACTCTCAGGCACCACGAACCGTGCCAGCCGCGCCGAACGATCAGGCACATGCGACGATCTGGAGAGTGGTCGGACCCCACGGTATCCGGCCCACCGAAGGAGAAAGCGGCACGCAGTGCCGTCAAGCTCTCAGGTCACGCGACAGATGGGGACGCGCGCCGGCACGCCGCCGGACGCGTCCGTGTCAACGCCCGTGATTTTGGGAGGACCCCGAAATGACCCATATCGCTGTGATCGGCGCCGGTATCACCGGCATCACAACCGCCTACGCGCTGGCGCGCCGCGGCTTTGCCGTCTCGGTCTTTGACCGCAATCGCTATGCCGCGATGGAGACATCCTTTGCCAATGGCGGCCAGCTTTCAGCGTCCAATGCCGAGGTGTGGACACGGTGGGGGACGATCTTCAAGGGCCTGAAGTGGATGCTGAAATCCGATGCACCCCTGCTGGTGAACCCCAAGCCCAGCTGGCACAAACTCAGCTGGATGGCCGAGTTCATGGGCAACATCCCCGATTACGAGCGCAACACGATAGAAACCGCGCGCCTCGCCATCGCCGCGCGCGACCACCTGATGGGCTTTGCCCGCGAGGTCGGCTTCGAATTCGATTGCGAACAGCGCGGCATCCTGCACGTCTACAAGAAACAGTCCGAATTCGACCATGCCCGCCGCGTGAACGATCTGCTGAGCCGGGCGGGCCTCGACCGCCGCGAAGTCTCCGCCGCAGAGGTGCAGGCGCTGGAGCCTGCGCTGAAGACCGAGACACTTGGCGGGTTTTATACGCACAGCGATTTCACGGGTGACATCCACCGCTACGCCCGCGCCCTGTCCGAGGGTTGTGCGCGCATGGGCGTCACCTTCCACTACAAATCCGACGTCACCGGCTTCGACCATACCGGCGCAGGCGTGCACCTCACCTGGTCCGACGGTGCCATGCACAACCAGTATTTCGACGGCGTCGTCATCTGCGCAGGCGTCGGCAGCCGCGCCATCGCCCGCCACCTAGGTGACCGCGTCAACATCTACCCGGTCAAGGGGTACTCCATCACCGTCAACCTCGACGATGCGGCCAGCCAGGCCGCCGCACCCTGGGTCAGCCTGCTTGATGACGAGGCCAAGATCGTGACCTCGCGCCTCGGCCGCAAGCGCTTCCGCATCGCGGGCACAGCCGAGTTCAACGGCTACAACCTCGACATCCGCGATGACCGGATCAAGCCGCTGCGCGCCTGGTGCGAAACCTTTTTCCCGGATGTCTCCACCGAACATTGCGTGCCCTGGGCGGGCCTGCGCCCCATGCTTCCCTCGATGATGCCGCGCGTCGGCCCCGGCGCCAAACCCGGCATCTACTACAATACCGGCCATGGCCATCTCGGCTGGACCCTGTCCGCCGCCACTGCCGAAGCCACTGCCGACATCATCGACGCCAACCGCATGAAAAACGCAGCGTGATCCAGCGTCATCTTGCCAGGTAAACTCAGGGGGGGTCTGGGGGGGGCTGGCCCCCCCCAGCCGGTCGCCCCAGCGCGTTGCGGCGAAACCGCGATGACCCGGACAGCGTGCCCCACCGTTCCAT
>JBCBHM010000003.1:0-153656 GCA_038525585.1 Pseudomonadota bacterium | reverse complement strand
GGGACTGGGTGCAGCTGCAGGCCATTTGCGACGGGTAGCGACGTTTACGGCGCGGCGCAGGGCCAAAGCAACGCACTGATGGGTGCAGGCGTTTGGCCCGTGGAGCATTTCATGGCGACGTGTCGGCGCGGCCTTACATGGGCACTGCCGTCCTGAACGACCATGGCGCGATGCGCCCCGCCTACCGCTTGATCGACCAGACCATCGCGGTCGCGTAACCCGCGGCATCCAGAAGGGCGATCTTGGACCGCCACCCGGCCGGACAGACCACAAAGGCCGATTGCACGCCCCGGCGGGCAAACGCAGTTTCTGCCGCTTGCAACAGCGCGCGGGCACCGGTGTCGGCACGGTCAAGGTGCAGCGGGTCGGCCAGGGCGTGATGGTAATAATCGTCGATCACACCCCTGCGCGAAATGTCATGAGCGGGCGGGAAATGCAGGCGCGTGGCAGGCTGTGCAATGACATAGCCACCCAGAGCCGCAGACGGGCCAGCGACAAACATATCGCGATCCTCCAGCGTCAGGCTGCGCATCATCCAGGCGGCAAACCGCGCGTCCGCGTCCGGGTGGGGGCTCCAGAACGGATCGATATCGACCAGAACCTGCCGGTTCTCGGCGCTGCGGGTGACAATGCCCGGAACGTCTGTGGCCAGGGCCGGTCGGACCGCTTGTCGTGTGCCTGCATCTGCCAACCCCGTGCGGGAAAGGTAGAGCGTGAGCGGACTGTAGCCCCGCTGTGCGATGGCTTCTTGCCATGCAACACCCGGCACGTGCGCGGCCAACAGGATCCGTGCGCCCGCAGCCCGCAGCACCGCTTCGACGGAGGCGAGCAGCGCATCCCGCGTTCCGTCGGGGGCATCCGGCGCCACAAAGCAATCGGGCAGGACAAGCCCCGGCGGGCCGTCCGCGCCCGCATAGATCGGCGGTATCGGCAGCAACATCGCGTGTGCGACACCGGTGATTTGTCCCTGGGATTCCGAGACCTGCCAAAACTGACGCAGGGGCTGGGCATCCCCGGACAGCGCGTCGCGCAATGCTTGTTCGATCTGCGCGGGCGCGTCATCGGCAATGCGCCACAGGTCATTGTCCAGTGCGTGTCGCTCCTGCGCGTCTTGCATCAAAAGCGCGATCAGGCGCGGGATGTCGGCGGCATGTGCGGGTCTGATGGTCTGGGGCATGGGCGGATGCGGGTGCTCGTTTTTCGGTCGCCACATCTATCCATGGATCTTGGCCATTTGACACGGCAGGAGATGTTGACCAGCGTTTAGAAAATCCAACGGCTCGGGGAGCGGTTCATGAGACATGTCAATCTGAACGCGCTGCGGGTGTTTGCGACCGTGGCCGCGCACGGGAACCTGCAACGTGCCGCCGATGCGCTGAACGTCTCGCGGGGGGCGGTCTCGCAACGGATCAAGCAGCTGGAGCTTGACCTCGGCACGGCGCTCTTCGAACGGGGCGCCCGCGGCGTGTCACTCACTCCGGATGGCGAACGGTGCCGGGTTGCGGTCGACAGGTCTCTGGCCCTGCTGGAAACGACGCTGTCGGACATCGGCGCAGGCCGCGATCGGATCACCCTCCATCTTGGGGCGTCGACCGCCACCAAGTGGTTGATGCCCCGGCTCGCCGCCTTTTCTCAGGCGTTCCCGCAGGTGACGCTTGCGACCGAAGTGCACGACCGGCCCCTGTCGCGCAGCCTTGGCCGGAATGAAATCGCAGTTTGGCCCGGGCGCGCGCCTGACCCGGACCCGGCGCACCGTTCCCGACATCTCACGGGTATCCGCCGCGTCGCTGTCTGCAGCCCGGACCTGGCGCGCCCGGCGGGTCCATTGACGCTCGGGGCGCTTTTGACGCTGCCCCTGCTGCAGGATGCGCACCGGCACTGGGACAGGTTGATCAGGGCGACAGGATCAGATGCCGCGCACAGGGTGATGAATTTCGAACGCGCCGCATTGGCCTTGGACGCTGCGATGGGCGGTCACGGCGTCGCACTGGCCCCCGGCTACATGGTCTCGGAGGATGTGCGCGCAGGTCGGCTGGTCGAGATCTGGGCCGATCCGGACCCCTCCGGCCAAGGGCTGTTTGTGTCTTGGGGCAAGGATCATCTGGGAGAGACCCGCGTTGCGCAGATCGTGGACTGGATTGCCAAGACGTTTCGCCAACCGTGAACGGACGGCGCGCCTGTGATAGTGTGGCCGTGCGCACGAGGGGAGGATCTCTGCCATGGACAGCGACTACGTGGCGGTCAACCGGGATGTCTGGGACGCGGATGCGCCCAATTGGGTGTCCGTCGGCGAAGAGTTGTGGGCGCTGGAGGTGCCGCGGTGGGGCAATTGGGGCCATCCGGATGAGGGGCTGGCCCTGTTGCCGGAGGACATGCGCGGGCTGACGGCGATCGAATTGGGCTGCGGCACCGCCTATGTCTCGGGGTGGATGGCGCGGCGCGGCGCACAGGTCACGGCCATCGATGTCTCGCCCGCACAGCTGGAAACGGCGCGGAGCCTGGCGGCGAAACACGGGGCCGACATCGCGTTCATCGAAGGCAATGCAGAGGCGACGGGGCTGCCCGACGCCGCGTTCGACTTTGCCATTTCGGAATACGGTGCTGCGATCTGGTGCCCGCCGGATGTCTGGCTGCGCGAGGCGTGGCGGCTGCTGCGCCCCGGTGGGCGGCTGGTGTTTCTGGGCAATCATCCCCTGTCGCTGATCTGTTCACCCCTGGACGGGGCGCCGTGTGACCGGACCTTGCACCGGCCCTATCGGGGTATGTGGGGGGCGGATTGGACGCAGGTCGAGTTCGAGCCCAGCGGGGTGTGTTTCAACCTGACGATGGGGGACTGGATGGCGCTGTTTTCCGACATCGGATTCGAGGTGCGCAAATACGACGAGGTGTATGCGCCGGACTGGGCGGACGGGGTCCGCGGATCCGTCCCGGCGGAATGGGCCAAGATCTTCCCGCTGGAACAGGTTTGGCATGTGACGAAACGGGGGTGATGGGCCGTTTTCCCACCGCGCCTCAGCCCTTGGCGTAGCCGATGGTTTGCAGGGCCGCCTTGATCTCGTCCAGGATCACGGGGTCGTCGATGGTGGCGGGCATCTTGAAATCCTGATTGTCCGCGATCTTGACCACCGTGGCGCGCAGGATCTTGCCCGAGCGTGTCTTGGGCAGCCGGTCGACCACGATGGCCTGTTTGAAGGCCGCCACCGGCCCGATCTGATCGCGCACGCGCTTCACGCATTCGCCCACAATCTCGTCATGCGGACGGTTGACGCCGTTGGTGAGGCACAACAGGCCCACGGGCGATTGCCCCTTGAGCTGGTCGCTGACGCCGACCACGGCGCATTCGGCGACGTCCGGGTGGCCTGCCAGCACCTCCTCCATCGCGCCCGTGCTGAGGCGGTGACCGGCGACGTTGATCACGTCATCGGTGCGCGCCATGATATACAGGTATCCGTCCTCATCCATCATGCCGGCATCGCCCGTCTCGTAATAGCCGGGAAAGGTGTTGAGATAGCTTTTGCGAAAGCGGTCGTCGGCATTCCAGAGCGTGGGCAGGGTGCCGGGGGGCAGTGGCAGCTTGATCGCGATGGCGCCCAATGCGCCGGGGGCGACGGGGTGGCCCGCATCATCGAGGATCTGCACGTCGTAGCCAGGCATGGGCACGGTGGGCGAGCCGATTTTCACCGGCAGCGCCTCGAGCCCGGCGGGGTTGCCCGCGATGGTGTAGCCCGTTTCGGTCTGCCACCAGTGGTCGTAGACCGGCACGCCAAGGATGTCCTGCGCCCATTCGATGGTGTCGGGGTCAGCCCGTTCCCCGGCAAGGTAGAGAGCCCGCAGGCCGCTCAGATCATATTTCTGCCGCTCGAGCCCTTTGGGGTCCTCGCGTTTGACGGCGCGGATGGCGGTCGGGGCGGTGAAGAAGCTTTTGACGTTGTGTTCGGCGATGACGCGCCAGAAGGTGCCGGCGTCCGGCGTGCCGACGGGCTTGCCTTCGAACACCACGGTAGTGTTGCCGTGGATGAGCGGCGCATAACAGATATAGCTGTGGCCGACGACCCAGCCCACATCGGAGGCGGCCCAGAACACCTCGCCCGGTTCGACCTGGTAGATGTTCTTCATCGTCCAGTTGAGCGCCACAAGGTGGCCCGCGGTGGCGCGCACCACGCCCTTGGGCGCGCCGGTGGTGCCGGAGGTGTAGAGGATATAGGCCGGGTGATCGCCGCTGACGGGGACGCATGGCGCGGGGTCGGTGCCGATCTGGAAGGCATGCCAGTCGACATCGCGCCCCTCGATCAATTCGGCGGGCTCCTGTTCGCGCTGCAGGATCACGCAGACCTGCGGTTTTTCGGTGGCGAGGTTGATCGCCTCATCAAGAAGCGGTTTGTATTTGACGACGCGACCCGGCTCCAACCCGCAAGAGGCGGCGATGATCGCCTTGGGCGCGCAATCGTCGATGCGGACGGCCAGTTCGTTGGCGGCAAAGCCGCCGAACACGACGGAATGGATGGCGCCGATACGGGCGCAGGCCAGCATCGCCTCGAGCGCTTCGGGCACCATGGGCATGTAGATGATGACGCGGTCGCCCTTGGTCACGCCCTGGGCGGCGAGGGCACCGGCGAGGGACGCGACGCGCGTCTGCAGCTCTGCATAGGTCAGGCGCGCGATGGAGCCGGTGATGGGGCTGTCGTGAATGATGGCGAGCTGGTCACCGCGCCCGGCCTCCACGTGCCGGTCGATGGCGTTCCAGCAGGTGTTGACCTGCGCATCGGCAAACCATTCATAAAGGTCGTCTCCGCGCGTTGTCAGTGCCTTGGAGGGCGGTGTCACCCAGTCGATGGCGTCTGCGGCCCGCAACCACCAGCCTTCCGGGTCTGCTTTCCAGCTGTCGTATTCGGCGCGGTAGCCCATGTCCTGTCCTCCCGAGGTCGTCCTTGGGGGATAGGGTTACGCGGGCAGGGGCATGAGGGGCAAGACCCGATCCGTTCGAAGTGTAGGGCGATGCGGTCCCGCCCGCATGGGATCGTGGATCAGAACTTGCGGCGTGTGTTCAACTCGCTGCGGATCTTTGCCGTGCATTGTGCGTCGTCGGTGGGTGAGCATGTGATGGAGAAGGGCCGCACATTGATATTGCGCAGCTGCACGGGCTGGCCATTGCGCTGAACGGTATAGGTGACGGCGCGCAGCTGCTCTCCGCGATAGAGGAACGTGCTTTCGGTCTGGTTGGTGAGGGTCTGATCACAGGCTGTCACGCCCAGCAGGCACACCAGCGCTAAGGTACGGCGCATGCGATACGCTCCCTTTTGACATATGCCGTAGATAGTCAGTCCGCGTCGGTTTCTTAGAGGGTCGGCCGAGTTTTTGCGCGCCGTTTTCCGAATTCGGAAAACGGGCCGGAAAACGACTTCGTTTTCCGCCTCGCCCGGAGATCAGCCGTAATGCGTGACGGGCGTGCCTGCGACGGCGGACATGTTCAGAAGCCCGCGTGCAGTGATCGATGGCGTCACGATATGGGCACGGTTGCCCATCCCCATGAGGATCGGCCCGACCTCGAGCCCGCCGCCCTTCATCTTGAGGATGTTGCGTACGCCCGACGCCGCATCGGCATGGGCAAAGACCAGAACGTTGGCCGGCCCGTCCATCCGGTTGCCGGGCATCAGGCGGTTGCGCAGATCCGGATCCAGCGCGGTGTCCACGTTCATCTCGCCCTCGTAGCAGAAATCGGCCTCCGCCGTGTCGAGGATATGCATCGCGGCGCGCAGCCGCTCACCCGAGCCGTAGTCCTGCGTGCCGAATTGGGACTGCGAACACAGCGCGATATTGGGCGTGCGGCCAAAGCGGCGCACATGGCGCGCGGCCCCTTGCACGATCTCGGCCAGCTCTTGCGGCGAGGGCGTCGTGTGCACGTGGGTGTCGGCGATGAACAGCGGTCCATCCTCGAGGATCATCAGGCTGAGCGCGCCCACGGGATGCAGCCCGTCGCGGCCCAGCACTTGGGTGATGTAGTTGAGGTGCCAGCGAAACTCGCCAAACGTCCCGCAAATCATGCTGTCGGCCTCATTGCGGTGAACCATTACCGCGCCGATGGCCGTGGTGTTGGTGCGCATGATCGCGCGGGCGAGGTCGGGCGTGACACCGCGGCGGCACATCAGGTCATGATAGGTGCCCCAATAGTCGCGGTATCGGGGATCGTTTTCCGGGTTCACCAGATCCACATTGTCGCCCAGGCGCAGGGTCAGCCCGTCACGTTTGATCCGCGCCTCGATCACTTCGGGCCGCCCGATGAGGATCGGGCGTTCGGTGGTTTCCTCGATCATCGCCTGCGCGGCGCGCAGCACGCGGTCATCTTCGCCCTCGGCAAAGACGATGCGCCGCGCCTCGGCCTTGGCCGCCTCGAACACCGGGCGCATCAGAAGCGCGGACTTGAACACCGAGCTGTCGAGCTTGCGCTTGTAGGCCTCCAGATCGTCGATGGGCCGCGTGGCGACGCCGGTTTCCATGGCGGCCTGCGCCACCGCGGAACTGACGATGCTGACGAGCCGCGGGTCAAAGGGCTTGGGGATCAGATAGTCGGGCCCGAAGGTCAGCTGTTCGCCTTGATAGGCCGCGGCGGCCTCGGCGCTGGTGGTGGCGCGGGCCAGGGCCGCGATGCCGTCGATGCAGGCCAGTTGCATCGCGTCGTTGATCGTCGTGGCGCCGACATCCAGTGCGCCCCGAAAGATGAAGGGAAAGCACAGCACGTTGTTCACCTGGTTGGGAAAATCGCTGCGGCCCGTCGCAATGATCGCGTCAGGTGCGACCGCGCGCGCATCCTCGGGCAGGATCTCTGGCGTAGGGTTCGCCAGGGCAAAGATGATCGGCCGCGGCGCCATCTTTTGCACATGCGCGGGCGTGAGCACGCCGGGCCCCGACAGGCCCAGGAACAGATCTGCAGCGTCGATCACATCGTCGAGCGTGCGGTGGTCGGTGGGTTGGGCAAATGCGGCCTTGGCCGGGTTCATGTCGACCGCGCGCCCCTCGTAGACGAGGCCATGGATGTCGCAGAGCCAGACATTTTCGCGTTTGACACCCATCTTGAGCAGCATGTTCAGGCAGGCAATGCCCGCCGCACCGCCGCCCGTGCTCACGATCTTGATATCTTCGAAGGATTTGCCCGCCACGTGCAGGGCATTCTTGGCCGCGGCCCCCACCACGATGGCGGTGCCGTGCTGGTCATCGTGAAAGACGGGGATGTTCATACGCTCGCGGCAGATGCGTTCCACGGTGAAGCAGTCCGGCGCCTTGATATCCTCGAGGTTGATGGCGCCGAACGTGGGTTCGAGCGCGCAGACGATGTCGGCGAGCCGTTCCGGGTCGCTTTCGTTCACCTCGATATCGAAACAGTCGATCGAGGCGAATTTTTTGAAGAGCACTGCCTTGCCCTCCATCACCGGTTTGGAGGCCAGCGCGCCGATATTGCCCAGACCCAGCACGGCGGTGCCGTTGGACACGACGGCCACAAGATTGCCGCGTGCGGTGTAACGTGCGGCGTCGGATGGCGTTTTCTGGATCTCGAGGCAGGCCTCGGCCACGCCCGGCGAATAGGCGCGGGCCAGATCACGGCCCGTGGCCATGGGTTTGGTGGCCCGTATCTCGAGCTTACCGGGTTTTGGATGTTCGTGGTAGTCGAGGGCGGCCTCGCGCAGGCTGGGTTGATCGGACATGTGGGGCGCCCCCTGGGATGCGTGGCAATTTGGTTTAGCGTTAAACTAAATTTGGGATCATCACAATTGACGTTTGGTCAGCGGTGGCGAACGTGATCCTGATGCGCGCGAGCCGCGCACGACAGTGTTTAGGGGCTCCGCACGACATTATTTGGGGGCTCCGCCTCCGGCCCGGATTGCATCCGAGCCTCCCCCGGAGTTTATTTGGCAAGATGAAGGGGGATCGTCATGTCTGATGTGCGGGCCGAAGTGGTCTTGGCCAGTGTGGCGTTGCGGGAAGACATTCCGTTTTTTACCAAGGTGTTGGGCATGCGGATGGACATGATCTATCCTGCGGATGACCCGCGTGTGGCGGTGTTTTCGGGCCATGGTCTGTGCGTGCGCCTGGACGCGGGAGCGGCCAGGGCACCGGGACGGCTGCGCGTTCTGGCGCAGGATCCGGACGCGTTCGCAGGTGGGGCGCGGCAACTGACGTCGCCCGGCGGGACGGTGGTCGAGGTCGCGGCGGCGCATCCGCCGCTGCATCTGCCGGAAACCATCCACAGCTTTGTCGTGCGGCGGCTCACCGATCAGGCACCTTGGGTGATCGGGCGCGCGGGCATGCACTACCGCGATTTGATCCCGGACCGGTTGGGCGGATCGATCATCGCCAGTCACATCCGTATCCCCGATGGCGGGCCGGTGCCCGACATGGTGCATTACCATACGGTCGGGTTTCAGCTGATATTCTGTTACCGGGGCTGGGTCGATCTGGTTTACGAGGATCAGGGGGAACCCTTTCGTCTGGAAGCCGGGTGTTGCGTGATCCAACCGCCGGAGATCCGGCACCGCGTGCTTTACGCCAGTGACAACATCGAGGTGATCGAGATCGGGGTGCCGGCCGAGCATATCACCACGATTGATCACGAGATGACGCTGCCCAATGGACCTGCGCGGCCCGAGCGGTTGTTTCAGGGCCAGCGGTTTGTGCATCACCGGGTGGCGGATGCCGTGTGGGGGCCGTTTCGGGTGCCGGGGTTCACGGCCCGCGACACGGGCATTGCAGACGGCACCGGCGGTGTCGCGGGCGTGCAGGTGGTGCGCCGCGGGAACGGTGCGCCGGTTTGGGCGCAGCACGGGGCCGACATCCTCTTTACCTTTGTGATGGAGGGCCGGATGGTGCTGGAGGGTGCGGGGCGCACGCCCTTTGCGCTTGAGGCGGGCGATGCCTTTGTTATTCCTCCGGGGGAGGCGGTGCGCTACGGCGATCCGTCGGACGATCTGGAGCTGCTCGAGGTTGCGTTGCCGGGTGTGTTTGCGACAGAGGTGGTCGCGGAGAAGGAAGGGGCCTGAGAGATGGCGGACGGGTTGCGAGAGGCGGCGTTGGCAGTGCGGGAGCATGCCCATGCGCCGTATTCCGCGTTCAAGGTGGGGGCGGCGGTGCGCACCACATCGGGCGCTGTATTTGCCGGCTGCAATGTCGAGAATGTGGCCTATCCCGAAGGGACCTGCGCCGAAGCGGGCGCGATTGCGGCGATGTGTGCCGCGGGCGAGCGCGAGATCGCAGAGGTGTACGTTGTCGCAGGCAGCCCAACACCGGTGCCGCCCTGCGGCGGGTGCCGCCAGAAGCTGTCGGAATTTGCCGGGCCCGAGGTCGAGGTCGTGATGGCGACGGTGGGCGGGGTCGAGACACGGACGACCGTGGGCGCGCTGTTGCCGGGAATGTTCACGCAAGCACATATGGACGGTGGCACGTGAGTTCCGCGCGGGAGATTATCGCGAAGCTGCGCCAGAGGCAGACGCCGACGCGGGAAGAGCTGGCCTGGTTTGCCAGCGGGCTTGCGGACGGAACTGTGACGGATGCGCAGGCGGGTGCCTTTGCCATGGCGGTGTGCCTGAACGGGCTGGGTGACGTGGGGCGCGTGGCGCTCACGATTGCGATGCGCGACAGTGGGCGCGTGCTGGCATGGCCCGATGCGGGCCCCGTGCTCGACAAACATTCGACGGGTGGCGTGGGCGATTGCGTGAGCCTGGTGCTCGCACCGGCGCTGGCGGCCTGCGGGGCCGTGGTGCCGATGGTGTCGGGGCGCGGCCTGGGGCACACGGGCGGGACGCTGGACAAGCTCGAAGCCATTCCCGGCGTGTCGACACATGGTGACGAGGCGCGGTTTCGCGAGATCGTGGGCAAGGTGGGCTGTGCCATTGTGGGCGCTTCGGCAGAGGTCGCACCGGCGGACCGGCGGCTTTATGCGGTGCGCGATGTGACCTCGACCGTGGAAAGCCTCGATCTGATCACGGCGTCGATCCTGTCGAAAAAGCTGGCGGCGGGGCTCGATGCCTTGGTGCTGGACGTCAAGGTCGGGTCAGGCGCGTTCATGAAGGATGCAGAGGCGGCGCGGGCGCTGGCCAATGCACTTGTGACCACGGCCAATGCCGCCGGGTGCAAGACCACGGCACTGATCACCGATATGAGCCAGCCGGTCGCCCCTGCACTGGGCAATGCGGTCGAAGTGGCCGAGGCGCTGCGTGTCCTCACGGGGCAGGCGCGCGGGCCGCTGGTGGAGATTTCGGCCGTGCTGGGCGGGATCCTGATGGCCAATGCGGGCCTCGTGGAGGACGTGCAGGTCGGTGCCGACCAGATCGTGGCGGCCATATCCGACGGGCGCGCGGCCGAACGCTTTGGCGCGATGATCGCGGCCATGGGCGGGCCGGTGCATTTTGTGGAGAACTGGGCACGGTTCCTGCCCGAAGCGACGGTGATCCGCGAGGTCGGCGCACCGCGCGCGGGCTATGTCGCGGCGATGGACGGTGAGGCCATGGGGATGGCCGTCGTGGCCATGGGCGGCGGGCGCGCGGTCGAAAGTGATGCCATCAACCCCGCAGTGGGTCTGTCGGGCCTCGTGCGGCTGGGCACGCGCGTCGAACCCGGCCAGCCGCTGGCGGTCATCCACGCGGCCCGTCCCGCGGATGCGGACCGGGCCGAGGCGGCGTTGCTGGCGGCGATGACAATCGCGGCCGAAGCGCCCGAAGTGCCGGGGCTGATTTCGGACCGGATCGGCTGATGCCGCGCGCGTTTCTCGTGGTCATGGACTCCGTCGGGATCGGCGGCGCGCCGGATGCGGGGGACTATTTCAACGGCGACGTGCCGGATACCGGGGCCAACACGCTTGGCCATATTGCCGCGGCGTGCGCGGCAGGGCAGGCCGAAGAGGGCCGCAGCGGCCCGTTGGACATGGCGCACCTAGCGCGGATGGGCCTGTGGGAAGCGCTGGATCTGGCCGCCGGGGGCACGCCCGCACCGGGCCCCTATGGTGCGGCGACGGAAGTGTCGCGGGGCAAGGATACGCCCTCGGGCCATTGGGAACTGGCCGGTGTGCCCGTGCCCTGGGACTGGCACTACTTTCCCGATCGCACGCCTGCCTTTCCCGATGAGGTCGTCCGCGCAGTGTGCACGGCGGCGGGGGTCAAGGGGATCCTGGGCAATTGTCATGCCTCGGGCACAGCGATCATCGCGGCTGAGGGTGCCACCCATATCGAGCGCGGCTGGCCCATCTGCTATACCTCTGCCGACAGCGTGTTTCAGATTGCGGCCCATGAGGGCCATTTCGGGTTGGAGCGGCTGTTGGACCTGTGCGCGGCCGTCGCACCGATGCTGCATGAGATGCGGGTGGGCCGGGTGATTGCGCGGCCGTTCGTGGGAGCGCCCGGCGCGTTCGAGCGGACGCAGAACCGCAGGGATTTTGCCATCGCCCCGCCGGCGCCCGTGCTGAGCCAGTGGGTGCAGGATGTAGGGCGCCGCGTCTATGGCGTGGGCAAGGTCGGCGACATCTTTTCCGGGCACGGGTTTGACGAGGTGCGCAAGGGGACGGATGCGGTTCTGATGCAGCATCTGTCGGACCTGGTGGACACGGCAGAGGACGGCGCGCTGGTCTTTGCCAATTTCGTGGAGTTCGACAGCCTTTACGGTCATCGCCGGGATGTGGCGGGATATGCGCGGCATTTGGAGTGGTTCGATGCCGGGCTGGGCGCGCTGCTGCCGCGTTTGCGCGAAGATGATGTACTGGTACTCACTGCGGATCACGGGAACGACCCCACATGGGTTGGCACGGATCACACGCGAGAGCGGGTGCCGGTGCTGACCGCAGGCTATCGTGGCGCTGCACTTGGGCACATGGGCTTTGTCGATGTGGCAAGCCTGGTCGCGCGGCATCTGGGCGTATTGCCGAAATGAGCGCCTGCGGCGCGCGCGATTTTATTTTGCTCGGGCCGCAAGGGCCGTGCGTGTGGCTGCCGGCCCGTGCAACGTGATCCGTGGGTTCGGGTTGCGACCGTCTTGGGGGCGCCGCCCCCAAACCCCCGCCCGTATTTGTCAAAGAGAAGAAGGGACGGGTTGTCTTGGCGTCTGCTGCGCGGCAGAACGGCTGGAAAAGGAGTGTCGACATGTCCGAACATCTGACGGTGGTGGATCATCCGCTGGTGCAGCACAAACTGACGATCATGCGGGATCAGGAGACGCCCACGGCGGTGTTTCGGCAGTTGTTGCGCGAGATCAGCCAGCTCTTGGCCTACGAGGTCACACGGGAGTTGGACATGGGGACCAAGCGGATCCGAACGCCGATGGCGGAGATGGATGCGCCCACGCTCGCGGGCAAGAAGCTGGCGCTGATCTCGATCCTGCGGGCCGGCAACGGCCTGCTGGATGGCGTGTTGGAGTTGATCCCGTCGGCGCGGGTCGGGTTTGTGGGCTTGTACCGGGATGAAGAGACCCTGCAGCCGGTGCAATATTACTTCAAGGTGCCGGAGGCGCTGGAGGACCGGGTGGTGATTGCGGTGGATCCGATGCTGGCCACAGGCAATTCGTCGGCGGCGGCAATCGATTTGCTGAAAGGGGCGGGGGCTACGAACCTCCGGTTTCTGTGTCTGCTCGCCGCGCCCGAGGGAATCGCCCGCATGGCGGAGGCGCATCCGGATGTGCCGATCGTCACGGCGGCGGTCGATGAGCGGCTGAATGAAGTGGGCTACATCGTTCCGGGCCTCGGAGATGCGGGCGATCGCATGTTTGGCACCAAATAAGCGGCATCGACGCTTTACTCAGGGCAGGGGTTGAGGCATCGTTCCATCCATATCTTGTGGGGGGTATGATGAAAGTTACAAGAATTGTTGCTCTGGTCGCGACGATCGCCGCTGTGCCGGTGGGATCGTTGCACGCCCAAGGCTCTGACCTACCGGCGGAGTTCCCGCCAGCGTCCTTCAACGGGACGCAATATGTCGACAGCGCGGGTTGTGTGTTCATCCGCGCCGGGATCGATGGAAACACGACCTGGGTGCCGCGGGTCAATCGCCAGCGCCGACAGGTCTGTGGTCAGACCCCGTCCCTGTCGCAGGCGGCCATCGCTGCGGCGCGTCCCACGCAGCCCGCAGCCGAGGCGCCCGAGCAGATCACGCTGGATGTACCAGCCGTCGAGGCACCCGTGCCCGCGCCGACACCGCCTGCGCGTGTGCAAACGCAACGACCCGCGCAAACCGTGCAAGTGCGTCGCCCGGCGCCAGCCGCATCCCCGCGTCCCGCCCCCCCGCCTGCCGTGCGGCAAGTGCCCGCGCCAGCCCCTACGGCCCGGGTGGTTGCGTCACCCGCGCCGACACGCACACCTGCGCCGCGCGCGGCACAGGTGGAACCGGTCTGTTCCGGCGGCAACGCCGTCAGCCAGGGTTACATCAATTCCGGCGGGCAATATCCGGTGCGCTGTGGGCCGCAGGCGGCCTCACCGACGGCAGGCGCCGTGACACGATCCGCGCAAGGTGCTGTTCCTGTGATCGGTACGGGTCGCCGTCAGGTGACGACCAACACACGAGTCCTGCCTCGGCAAACCTTTGACGCCAGGTTGGCCGAGCGGGACGTGATGCAGGTGCCCGAAGGCTATCGCCCGGTTTGGACGGATGATCGGCTGAACCCGCGCCGGGCCGAACAGAGCCTGGGTGGGATCGCGCAATCGCGGCTCATCTGGACCAACACGGTGCCGCGGCGGCTGGTGGATCAGAGCACGGGACGCGATGTGACGGCCAGGGTGGCGCTGGTCTATCCTTACACGGACGTGGATACGCAAACGCGCGAGTTGGGGACAGTGACGCTGATCCGTCGGGATGGCCAGCTGCTCAAGCGTATCCAGCGCAACCGGACCAAGGCGCGGACGCCCACGGCGGCACCCAAGCCGCAGGCGGCGGCGGCACCCAGGGCAAAACCTGCGGCAACAACGCCAACGGCAAAACCCGCGGCAGCGGCCAAGGGCAAATATGTGCAAGTCGGTACGTTTGGCGTGCCGTCGAACGCGCAGCGGACAGCGCAGCGGCTGGTGCAAGCGGGAGTGCCTGCCCGGATCGGCACGCTGACGCGTGGCGGCAAAAGCTACCAGGTGGTGCTGGCCGGGCCCTTTGCGTCGCGGAACGGTGTCAATTCCGGCCTACAGGCGGCGCGGTCCATGGGGTTTGCGGACGCGTTCATCCGCTAGAATGTGGGGGTCCGGGGGCGCAGCCTCCGGCCTGTCGACGCGGCAGAGCCGCGGCGAAATACCTGATCTCAAAGCGATGTGGCCAGCTTGCGCAGTTCAAATTTCTGGATCTTGCCGGTCGATGTCTTGGGCAGCTCTTGAAACACGACCTGCTTGGGCGCCTTGAACCCCGCGAGCGTCTCGCGGGAGAATGATATCAAGTCCGCCTCGGACGCGGCGGCACCCGGTTTCAGCTCGACAAAGGCGCAGGGCACCTCGCCCCATTTGTCATCCGGTTTGGCCACAACAGCGGCGAGGTTCACGTCCGGATGCGCCATCAGCACGCCCTCGACCTCGACGCTCGAGATGTTTTCCCCACCCGAGATGATGATGTCCTTGGCCCGGTCGGCGATCTGGATGTAGCCGTCGGGGTGTTGCACCGCAATGTCGCCGGAGTGGAAATAGCCGCCTGCGAAAGCCTCGGATGTTGCTGCCGGGTTCTTGAGATATCCTTTCATCACCGCGTTGCCGCGGATCATGATCTCGCCCTGCGCCGTGCCGTCCTTGGTGATCTGGGTCATATCGGCGTCCATGACGGTGATATCCTCCATCATCGGAAAGGCGACGCCCTGCCGGGCCTTGATCGCGGCCGTGTCATCGGAGGTGTCCCATTCGCTTTTCCACAGGCACTCGGTGACGTGGCCATAGGTTTCGGTCAGGCCGTAGACCTGGGTCACGTTGAACCCCAGCGCTTCGATCTTGGACAGGGTCGCGGGGGCCGGGGGCGCGCCTGCGGTAAAGACTTCGACCACATGGTCGAAGGTTCGCCGATCCTCATCCAGCGCATTGACCAGCATGTTGAGCACGATGGGTGCACCGCCGAAATGGGTCACGCCCTCGTAATGGATCGCGTTGTAGATGGCGGTGGCCGTCACGTCCCGGCAGCAGACCAGCGTACCGCCGAGCATGGGCATCATCCATGTGTGGTTCCAGCCATTGCAGTGAAACAGCGGGACGATGGCCATGAACACCGGGTGTAGGGTCATCCGCCAGGACACCACGGTGCCCATCGTCATCAGGTACGCGCCGCGGTGGTGATAGACGACCCCCTTGGGCCGTCCGGTGGTGCCGGAGGTATAGTTGAGCGCGAGGCTCTCCCACTCGTCCTCGGGCATCACCCAAGCGTAGGACGGGTCGGCCCCCGCGAGCATATCCTCGTAGGTCCCGTGACGCCCCGATGCGGGGAACCCGGCATGGGCGTCCGTGCATTCGATCAGCGTGGGCGCGGGCCCGTCCATGCGGTCCATGGCGGCCTCGGCCAATTCGAGGAATTGCGTATCCACCAGCAAGACCTTGGCCCCGCCGTGGTCAAGGATATAGGCGACCGTGTCCACATCCAGGCGGGTGTTGATCGTGTTCAGCACCGCGCCGCAGGCGGGCACGCCGAAATGCGCCTCGGCCTGTGCGGGCAGGTTGGGGATCAGGGTGGCGACCACGTCGCCGGGCGCCACGCCCATCGCCGCAAGGGCCGAAGCCAGCCGCGTGCAGCGTTCGTAGTACTGCGCGTAGGTCACCCGGTGGTTGCCGTAGATCACGGCGGTGCGGTCGGCGAACACATGGGACGCGCGCCGCAGATGGGACAGGGGCGTCAGGGGTACGTAGTTTGCAGGCGTCTTGCCGAGGCCGGTTTCATCTGCCATCCAACCCATATCGGTCCTCCCCATGTGTTTCAGCGCAGCGATGTTGCGCAGTTATGGCGAGGGGCGCAAGCAATGGAAAGACCCGATGGTACCCACCCAAGCGCATCGCCCCACCGCCGCCGCGTTCAGCATGGTGGGCGCGATGTGTGTGATCGGGGCAATCGATATTTACGTGGCCGTGATCGCGCAGACGATCTCGGTCTGGCAGTTCCTCATCCTGCGGCTCGCCTTGGCCGCCCCGCTGGTGCTGATGCTGTCCGCGCTTGGCTTTGGCACGGTGCGCCCGCGCAAGGTCCGGGCTGTGGCGCTGCGGTCGAGCCTGATTGCCACCGGCATGTTCTGTTACTTCGGGGCGCTGGCCTTCATGCCGATTGCGATGGCGCTGGCGGGTCTGTTTACCTCACCGATCTTTGTGCTGCTGCTCTCGGCCTTTGTGTTGAAACAGCGGATCGGGCCGTGGCGCATCATCGCCGTGGCGATGGGGTTTGCGGGCATCCTTGTGGTGCTGGGCCCGTCTGGAGGCAGTCTGGGCTGGGTCGCGATGCTGCCGGTTCTGGGCGGTGTGCTCTATGCTTCGGGCGTCGTGGCGACCCGCGCGCTGTGTGACGGCGAAAGCACGCTGGCGCTGCTGCTGGGCATATTTGTGGCCCAAGGGGTCTTGGGCAGCGTCGTGCTGCTCGGCCTGGCCGCAACGGGAACGGAGCCTGTGGCGGGTGGCATGGCGTTCCTCACCCGCGGCTGGATCTGGCCGGTGGAGGAGGCGTGGCCCTACATCCTGATCCAGGTCTTTGGTTCGATCCTCGGGGTCAGCCTGCTCAACCGGGCCTATCAGTTGGGCGAGGCGAGCCATGTGGCCGTGTTCGAGTATTCCGTCATGATCTTTGGCCCGTTCTTTGGCTGGTGGCTGCTGGGCCAGCCGGTCACCTGGATGCAGGGCGCGGGCAGTGCGCTGATCGTGATGGCGGGCGTGATCATCGCGGTGCGCAGTGGCGCCGCGGGTACGGAGGCGCGCGCATGATCCTGTCGCCCGGCCGCAAATACGTCTTTGTCCACGCGCCCAAGACCGGGGGTACGGCGCTGGCGCTGGCGCTCGAGGATCGGGCGATGAAAGACGACATCATGCTGGGCGACACGCCCAAGGCGCTCAAGCGCCGCCGTCGGCTGCGTGATGTGCAGACGCGCGGGCGGCTGTGGAAGCATGCGACGCTGGCCGATATCGACGGGCTTGTGCCGTCGCTCGACGGGTTCTTTGCCTTTACGCTCGTGCGCAACCCGTGGGACCGGATGGTCAGCTACTATCACTGGGCGCGCGAGCAGAGCTTTGACCATCCTGCTGTGGCGCTGGCGCAGCGGGTCAGCTTTGTCGACTTTACCCAGGCGCCGGAAATCCGTACGGCGATGCGCGCAAGCCCGGCACGTCACTATATGACCGATGCGGCGGGAACCGAGCGCTGCGATGCCTATATCCGGCTCGAGGCGTTTTCGAAGGACGCCGAACCGCTCTGGTCGCATCTGGGCTTTGAGCTGTGCCTGCCACGTGCCAACGCATCCCCGCGCGACGCCGATTTCCGCGGTTACTACGATGACGCAGCCCGCGTGGCCGTGGCCGAAGACTGCGCAGAGGACATCGCGAGATTCGGCTACCGCTTCGACTGATCGCGCCCGTTCACATTGCGTAAATGATTGGGGCAGTTTTGTCGCTGCACCGGCGACAGTTGCAGTCATCGGTGCCTGATTGTCCTGCAAGACAGAAACAATGCCTCATTCCTGCCCAGATCAGGTCCAGTCTCCGCCCCGAGAATCACTCCAACTGGTTGCATCGAACGCAACCGGCGCCGCTGCCAACACCTGGCGCCGTCATCTGGGGAAAACAGAATGTTTGGATGGACGAGAGACAGCGCCCCCCGCAAGATGCCCGAAGCGACAGGTGCTGTGGACGGTGGAACGTTTGCTGCACGCGGCCTGCTGGCCGGCACGCGGGTTGGCACATCGATGGGGTGGCGCGCGGTCGAGGCTCTGGCACCCGGCGATATGGTCCTGACCTTTGACAACGGCTTGCAGCCGCTGGTCGAGGTCCGCCGCGAGACCTACTGGCACAATGACGTGGCCATGGGCGACGTGAATGTCGTGATGGTCCCCGCCGGTGCGATGGGCAACAGCGTTGACGTGACCCTGCTGCCCGATCAGGGCGTGCTGATCGAGAGCGAGGCCGCCTGCGATGCGCAGGGCGATCCCTTTGCCGTGCTGCGGGCCAAGGCGCTGGACGGGTTCCGCGGGATCACCCGCGCCGCGCCTGAGCCGCAGATGCAAGTCATCACGCTCGTGTTCGAAAATGAAGAGGTGATCTACGCCGAGGGTGGCATCCTGCTGCACTGCCCGCGCGCGATGATGCGCCTTGATGATCTGGGCCACACGCTGCCTGCCTACGAGGTGGTGGCGGATCGCAACGCGGCATTCCTGGTGGAATGCATGGCGGTCGAGGCCCGTGGCGGCGCTTTGGTGCCGCACCCGATGGCGGCCTGAGGGCCGTCCGAGACTGGCGTTCCAACTGGAGGGGGGCGCCTCATCAGCTCTGCACCCGGCTGCCGGAGACCCCGGCGCTTTTGGCCCCCAACACCAAAAGCAGTCGCCGGGTGCAGAGACCGATGCACCGGGCCGCCTGTCTGGTGAATGAACACCCCGCCGCGCGTCGTCACAGGTTCGGGGTGTTGCATAGGCCCTGCACTGTGCGGAGGCCCACTTGCGTCAGATCGCCATCAAGCCAATAGCGCTTAGCCCGCCTGTTCGTGGTCGAGGCGCTGACGCGCCACATCCTCGTTACGCTCGGCCTTATGCTGGTCACGCAAAGCACGCTCGACATAGTCGAGATGGGCATGGACGGCGCTGCGCGCGCCGTCGGGGTCGCGGGCCTGAAGGGCGGCGTTGATGCTGCGGTGCTGATCGAGCAGGGCCTGCCGCGTCGTGCGCTGCTTGAACATGACCTGCCGGTTGTAGAACACACCATCGCGCAACAGCTGGTACATCGAGCGCATCATGTGCAGCATGATGACGTTATGGCTGGCCTCGATGATGGCCATGTGGAATTGCGCGTCAAGCTGCGCCTCTTCCCCTGCGTTGCGCTTGGGATGGGCGGCCTCCATCTTTTGGAACACGGTGTTCACCACGGCAAGATCGGTGTCGGATGCCAGGCGGGCCGCGCGTTCTGCGGCGAGCCCTTCCATGTCGCGCCGAAAGCTGAGGTAGTCGAACACTGCCTCGTCGTGGCGGGCAAAAAGCTGGGTGAGCGCAGGCGCAAAGGCCGAGCCGAGCACATCGGCGACGAACACGCCCGCGCCAGGCCGCGCTGTGAGCAGCCCGGCATCCTGCAGATCACCGATGGCCTCGCGCAGCGACGGGCGCGACACGCCCAGCCGTTCCGCCAGATCGCGCTCGGGCGGCAGGCGTTCGCCGGGCCGCAAGATGCCGCGCAGGATCAGCTGCTCGATCTGGCGGATCACGGCGGACGAGAGCTTTTCGGGTTGAACGGGGCGGAAGGGCATGTGTGTCCTGAACAGCGGATTGGTCAAATGATATGACCAGTTTCAGGCAGGCGCAATGCACAGGTTAAGACGCTGTTAACCTTGGTGAGGGCACGATATCCGGTATGCGATGGTTTGTTCTCTTTGCTGTTTTGGCGGCGTGCAACACGGCGGGGCCGCATTTCCGCGGCTTGCCGGCGACCACGGTCACCATTGACGGGTCAACCTTTGATGTGCGGGTCAATGGTCGGTTGGCAGAGGCGATCCGGACGAATACGCAACACGCACCGCGCTTTGGGCCGATCCAGCAACGTGCGGGCCGCGCGATGGAGATGGTGAGCGGCTGCACGGTCAAGGAGGTGCGGGGCGATCAGGCGCAAGCGACAGGCATCCTCGATTGTGGCAAGGGCGGTCCGGTCATCGATCGGCTCACGCCGCAAGGGGAATACGATTGCTACACGGTCGACAGCTATGTCAGCGGCGCCACGAATGAGCTGGTGCTGGATCTGGATTGCACGCTGATCTGAACCGGGAACCGCAATATCTTGTGGATAAAGCGCGCTTTGCCGCTGTTTGTGGGGGTGATGCGTTGACATACGCCCCCATGGTTCGCCACGATGCCAAGTCAGAGAGACTCAGCCACCGGACGTGCCCTTGCGCTTTTCCAAACTCAGACTGACGGGGTTCAAATCCTTTGTCGACCCGACGGACCTGATCATCGCGGACGGGCTCACCGGCGTCGTGGGGCCCAACGGCTGTGGCAAGTCGAACCTGCTGGAAGCGTTGCGCTGGGTGATGGGTGAAAACCGTCCGACGGCGATGCGCGGCGGCGGCATGGAGGATGTGATCTTTGCCGGGGCTGCGACGCGCCCCGCACGCAACTTTGCCGAAGTGTCACTGCATCTGGACAATTCCGAGCGGTTGGCGCCAGCCGGGTTCAACGATCAGGACGCGCTCGAGATTGTGCGGCGGATCACCCGGGACGTGGGCAGTGCCTACAAAACCAATGGCAAGGATGTGCGGGCGCGCGATGTGCAGATGCTGTTTGCCGATGCCTCGACCGGGGCGCATTCGCCCGCGCTGGTGCGGCAAGGGCAGATTTCCGAGCTGATCAACGCCAAGCCCAAGAACCGACGCCGCATTCTGGAAGAGGCGGCCGGGATTTCGGGCCTGTATCAACGGCGGCACGAGGCAGAGCTGAAGTTGAAAGGGGCCGAACAGAACCTGGCCCGCGTGGATGACGTGATCGAACAGCTTGCCACACAGCTGGCACAGCTTGCCCGGCAGGCACGACAGGCGGCGCGCTATCGCGAGATCGGCGACAGCCTACGCAAGGCCGAAGGGCAGCTGCTCTATCGGCGCTGGCGCGAGGCCGATGAGGCGCGCGAACGCGCCGATGCGGCACTGCGCGACCGCACCACGTCCGCTGCCCAGGCCGAAGCGGCCGTGCAACTTGCGCTGAAAGCGCGGGCAGCGGCCGAAGAGGCACTGCCGCCCCTGCGCGAGGAAGAGGCGATTGCGGCGGCTGTTCTGCAACGGCTCACCGTGCAGCGCGATACGCTTGATGCGCAGGAAAAACAGGCGCAGCAGACCATCGAAACGCTCAGCCAGCGGGTTGTCCAGCTGACCCGCGATATCGAACGCGAAGGCGGGCTGAACCGCGATGCGGGCGAAACGATCGCGCGCCTTGAATGGGAAGCCGCAGAGATCGCTAAAGCTGGTGACGGGCACGAGGCACTGCTCGAAGAGGCCGCCGCCAGTGCGCGCGAGGCGGCACAGGTGCTACAGGCCCGCGAAGAGGATCAGGCCGAGCAGACCGAAGACGTCGCCCGGCTGGCCGCGCGGCACGGATCGGCGCAGCGGCTGCTCGACGACACGCGCAAGGTCGAGGCGCGGGCCCAGAGCGAGGCTGAAAAGGCGCGCGCCGCCGTCGCGACAAGCGGCGATGCGCTGCGTCAGGCGGAAACGGATGTCGCCGCGGCCCAGACGGCTTCGGCAGAGGCGGAGGCGACAGCAAAGCGCGCCGACGATACCCTGCTGGCCGCCGAAGACGCGCGCGCCGACGTTCAGGCCCGCGAGGCTGATGCCCGTGCCGAACGGTCAGAAGCCGAAGGCGAGTTGAATGCGCTGCGCGCGGAAGCAGGCGCTTTGGCCAAGTTGGTCGAGCGGGACACCGCCGAGGGCGGTCAGATCGTGGACCGGCTGCAGGTCGAGGCCGGATTTGAAAAGGCGCTGGGCGCCGCCCTTGCCGACGATCTGCGCGCGCCCGAGGTGGATGTGGATGGCCCCTCGGGCTGGGCAACGCTGCCGGCCTATGACGCGGTGCAGCCATTGCCTGCCGGGGTCACACCCCTGTCGGTGCACGTCTCTGTCCCCGAGGCTCTGGTCCGCCGGATGAGCCAGATTGGCCTCGCGGATGCCGAGGATGCCGCGCGCTTGCACAACCAGCTGCAGCCGGGGCAGCGCCTGGTCTCGCGCGAGGGCGATTTGTGGCGTTGGGACGGGTTTCGCGCCTGGGCCGAGGACGCGCCGAGTGCAGCGGCCTTGCGATTGCAGCAGCTCAACCGGCTCGAGGCGCTGAAACAGGCGCAAGAGCGGGCCACAGCCCGCGCCGACGGCGCGCGACAAGCCCACGAGGCGCTGACAGCGCGCCTTGCGGAATTGACCGACGCCGACAAGCGCGCCCGTGAGGCGCGGCGCGCGGCAGACCGGATGATGGCCGATGCGGCCCGCGCGCTCAGCCGGTCCGAAGCGGATCGGAACCTGGCGCAAAGCCGTCTGGAGTCGTTGGGCCTTGCCGTGACACGCCACGAGGAAGAGGCGATGGGCGCACGGGCGCGCCTGGGCGAGGCGGAGGCGGCGATGGCCGATCTGCCCGATCTCGACGCGGCGCGGGCCCAGGTCGAAGACCTGCGGATGACGGTCGAGGCGGCCCGCATCACCATGATGTCGCGCCGCTCGGCCCATGACGATCTGCGGCGCACGGGCGAGGCCCGCATCGCTCGCGCGCAGGAGATCACCAAGGAGATCAGCGGCTGGAAGCACCGGCTGGAGACGGCGGAAATGCGAAGCGCCGAATTGATCGCCCGCCGCGAGGCGACCCAGGACGAACTGTCCGAGGCCGAAGGATTGCCCGGCGTGCTGGCTGAAACCCGCGCGCAGCTTGCGGACGAGATCACCCGCGCGGAAGCGCGCAAAATCCATGCTGCAGATGCGCTCAGCAGCGCCGAGGGCGCGCTGCGCAGCGCGTCGCAGGCCGAACGCGAGGCCGAACGCACCGCCTCGGAGGCACGCGAGGCCCGCGCCCGCGCCGAAGCGCTGGCGGAAGCCGCGCGCGAGACGGTTCAGGGCGCTGCCGAACGGATCGCCGACGCCCACCAGATGACGCCCAACCAGTTGTTGACCGCGCTGGACGTCACGCCGGATGCCATGCCGGGCGTCGATGCACTTGAGACCGAAGTGGCGCGCCTCAAACGGCAGCGGGATGCGTTGGGGGCCGTGAACCTGCGCGCTGAAGAAGACGCCAAGGACGTGCAGGAAGAGCACGACCTGCTGGTGTCGGAAAAGGCTGATCTGGAAGAGGCGATCAAGACCCTGCGCAGCGGCATTTCGAGCCTGAACCGCGAGGGGCGCGAGCGCCTGCTGACGGCGTTCGAACAGGTGAACTCGAATTTCTCGATGCTGTTCAAGCACTTGTTCGGCGGTGGCGAGGCCAACCTGGTGATGGTGGAAAGCGATGATCCGCTCGAGGCGGGCCTCGAGATCATGTGCCAGCCACCGGGCAAGAAGCTGTCGACGCTGTCGCTGCTGTCAGGCGGAGAGCAGACGCTGACCGCGCTGGCACTGATCTTTGCGGTGTTTCTGGCCAACCCCGCGCCGATCTGTGTGCTGGATGAGGTGGACGCGCCGCTGGACGATGCAAATGTCACCCGGTTTTGCGACCTGCTGGACGAGATGTGCCGCCGCACCGACACGCGGTTTCTGATCATCACGCACCACGCGGTGACGATGGCCCGGATGGACCGGCTGTTCGGTGTGACCATGGCCGAACAGGGGGTGAGCCAACTGGTGTCGGTGGACCTGAAAAAAGCGGAAACGATGGTGGCGTGATCGTGATCCACCCGTGGCGCGGACCCGTGCTACGGTCGCGTATGCGATGGCTTTTCATCATGTTTATCACGTGCAGCGGTGCCGCGGCTCAGGACTGGAACCTGCGCGGCTCGGACCGCGCCTTGCCACGGACCGAGGTGTTGGCGCTGATCGAGGGGCGCACGCTGGTGTTCTTTGATGATGGGCAATCCAAGTTTTCGGTCGGCGGGGCGTATTCCTACACGTACGCCAACGGTGGCGGGTCGGCCTTTGGCCGCTATGAGGTGGCAGAGGATGGCACCGTGTGCATCGCCTTCCGCAACGGGTTTGACCGCTGTGATCGCTATGTGGAAAGTGCCGCGCGGATCGTGATGCTGACCCAAAAGGGCGAGCGGTTTCCCGTACGCCCCTAAAGCCGGTTCAGCAGCACAGGCGTCGGCCAGGCATCTGCGGGCAGGCCCATGCGCTTTTGTTCGCTTTGCACGGCGCTGCGGGTGCCTGCACCCAGAATGCCGTCGATCTGGCCCACATCATATCCGCGCGCGCGCAGCTTTTGCTGGAGCGTTTTCATCTGTGCGGCGTTCAGCCCTGCGTCGGGGTTGCCTGCGTCATAGACAGGTGCACCGGCGAGGCGGGTGGCAAAATACGCGGCGGTCAGCACATAGGTAAACGACTGGTTCCACTCGAAATATACATCGAAATTCGGGTAGGCGAGAAAGGCTGGCCCCTTGTGCCCCTGCGGCAGGATGAGTGATGCGGGCAGGTCGGCAAGGCGGCCGTTGCGTGGGGTCACACCCAGCGATTGCCACTGCGACGCGGGCAGCTTGGTTGCGATGCCGCTCAGGCTCCAGTCCATCTGCGCGGGCACGGTGACCTCCTGCAGCCACGGTTCACCGGCGCGCCAGCCAAGATGTTCCAACATCTTGCCCCCCGACATCAGCGCATCGGGTGCAGAGGACTTCAGCCGGACGACACCATCGCCGTCACCGTCCACACCGTTTTCGAGGATATCGCGCGGCAGCATCTGGACCATGCCGATCTCACCGGCCCACGCGCCGGTCGTGCGGTCGGGGTCAAACGCCCCATTGGCAAACAGCTCCATCGCCGCAAAGACTTGCGGGCGGAACAGGTCGGGCCGACGGCAATCATGCGCCAGGGTGACAAGCGCATTGGCAGTGTTGAAGCTGCCCTGGAACGCGCCGTAATCCGTCTCGAACGCCCAGAAGGCCAGCAGAACGTGGCGGTCAAGGCCATATGTCCGCTCGATCCGGTCAAAGGTGCCTTGGAACTGGTGGGCCTTCTGGCGGCCGGTGTCGATCCGGTTTTGCGAGATCAGGCGGCGGGAAAAATCGATGAAGGGCCGCTGGAACACGCCCTGCGCGCGGTCGGCCTTGAGAACGGCGGGATCCTGGCGGACGCCCGACAGGAAGCGTTCCGCAGTGGCAGGCGCGATGCCGTTTGCCGCCGCCTCGGACGCGAGGCCTGCCTTGAACGCAGCAAAGCTGCCACCGCATTGAGCGGCTGCAGCGATTGGGGCAAGCCCCGTCACTAGCGCCACGATAAGAAATCTCAGATAAGCCATGCGAGGCCTCCCACGACGAAAAGCAGGGCGACACAGGCACCCCAGGTTGTCCACACGAGCGCTACGCCCGCGTCAATGTCCGAAGGTTCAAGGTCACGCTTGCCGATGCCGTTGACCCAGGGAAAATCCTGGACCGCACCATCATAGCTGCGTGGACCTGCGAGTGCGAAATCGAGGCTGTGCGCCAGCGCGGCTTCGGGCCATCCGGCATTGGGTGAGCGGTGCAGGCGCGCATCGGCAGCAATGGCGCCGAGTGCACCCCACGCACCGCCAAGTGCCGCCAGGCTCAGGGCGCTGAGGCGCGCAGGTACCCAGTTGAGCAGGTCATCACAGCGCGCTGCGGCCCAGCCAAACGCGGCGTAGCGCGGCGTGCGGTAGCCGATCATGCTGTCTGCGGTATTGACCATCTTATAGATCAGGATGCCCGGCAGCCCGCCGATCAGGAACCAGAACGCAGGCGCGATCACCCCGTCGCTGAAATTCTCCGCCAGGCTTTCCAGCCCGGCGCGCGCCACGTTATCGGGTGCGGCGTCGCGCACGTCGCGGCTGACGATCATGGCCACCGCACGTCGCCCGGCGTGCGGCGACATGCGCAAACCATCCGCGACCGCCCGCACATGCTCGGTCAGCGATCGCTGGGCGAGCAAGACGGCTGCGACACAGATGGATACGATGTCACCCAGCAGGGACAGGGCCACGCCCACAGCGCCCGCGACGATCACCATCGCCGCGAGGGCCACGACACCTGCGCGCCGTGCTGCGGGGGGGCGGTTCAACGCGCGGTCGAGCATGTCGACACACCGTCCCATCAGGACGGCAGGGTGCGGCGCGCGGGACCAGAGCCATTTCGGCTCGCCCATCAGCGCGTCGAGGCACAGCGCCAAAGCCAGTTGCAAGGCGAGGCTCACAGGGCCGCGTCCAGTCGGGCCCAGCCATCGGCATCGGGCAGACCAAGGCGGAGCCAGTGATCGGAGTAGGGAAAGATCCGGCTCCAGATATGATGTCGCGCGAGCGTGTCCTGCCAGGCGGCGGCGTCGTCGACGTGATACAGACGAAAAAGCGTCGTGCCACCGTCAACCCGCGCGCCGGCTGCGCCGAGCATGGCGTCCAAGCGGGCGGCATCTGTGGCAAGACGGGCGCGGGTCGCGGCGGCCCAGCCCGCGTCCTCGAGCGCGGCGCGCCCAATCGCCAGCGCCACACCCGACACCGGCCACGGACCGATCCAGTCCGCGAGCCTTGCAAGATGCGCGGCGTCACCGATCACAAAGCCAAGGCGCAGCCCCGCAAGCCCCCAGAACTTGCCAAAACTCTTGAGCACGATTGTGTCTGCACCGGCGGCTGCGACCAGACTACGCTCTGGCGCGATGTCGCAAAAGCTTTCGTCGATGACGTGCAGCCCTCGCCCGATATCATCCACCGTCCAGAACTGTCCGGTCGGGTTGTTTGGATGGACGAGCACCTGCGCATCGGCGGCTTCGTCCGTGGCGGCCCAGCCGTGCAGGCGAAACGCGGCGGCATGTTCATTATAGGTGGGGCCGGGGATGCGGACAGTGCCCGCATCTTGCAGGCGTGGGATCTGCGCAATCGCCGCTGACGCGCCCGGCACGGCCAACACATCGAGATGATCCGGCACGCCCCAGAAACGGCGCGCCGCCGTACATAATGCCATCTGCGCGCCGGCATCCGGCAGCGCCGTCCATGCTGCGCGATCAGACAGCGTAAACGGATAGGCAACCGGGTTAATCCCCGTGGACAGATCGATCCAGTCGTCCCGCACACCGCCATAGCGTTGCACGGCCGCATCCAGCCCGCCGCCATGATCACGCGATGTACCTGCTTGAATGGGTCCGTTCCGCACTTGGGGATACCTTTTCAGCTTTTCCTCCGCCCTAAGAGCGAAAATCCGCGCAAAACTCAATGCTGAGATGCGCCGTTAAGCTTTGTGATGAGCGGTTAACCCTTTGTTAAGATATACAGGAAAAATAAGACCCAGGGGTCGAAGTTGGGTCGGCCCGGAGTTGTTATGAACGTATTGATCGTAGAAAGTCGACCAGAGCTTGGCACGATTTGGTCTCGGCACTTACAGCGCATGGGCATGGTCGTGCATCAGGTGCCTGACCAGAGCACGGCGGTTGCGCATCTCGAAGAACACGCGCCGGACATCATCTTGCTGGATCTGGTGTTGCGAGAGGGCAGCGCGTTGGCCGTGGCCGACTTTGCCAGCTATCGCCATCCGAATGCGCGGGTGATCTTTGTCACCGACACGAGCTTTTTCTCGGACGGGTCCATCTTTGCCCATGCGAGCAATGCCTGCGCGTTCTTACCCGCCAGTACGCGGCCCGAGGATCTGGCCGTCATGGTCGAGCATTACGCGGTCACCTGATCGCGGTTATGCGGGGCATCGAAGTCGATCACCGGGTTGATCGGGATGATCCTGTGCGGATTGATGCTTTCGTGGCTGTAGTGATAATGGCGCACGACATGGTGCATGTTGACCGTGTCTGACACGCCTGGTGTCTGGTACAGATCGCGCGTGTATGCCCAGAGGTTGGGGTAATCCACCAGCCGCTTTCGATTGCATTTGAAGTGCAGGTGATAGACCGCATCGAACCGCACGAGCGTCGGAAACAGGCGCCAATCGGCTTCGGTCTGCTGTTCCCCCATGAGGTAGCGGCGCGTGCGCAACCGCTCTTCGAGCCAGTCCATCGTGTCAAAGAGCGGATGTACCGCGGCATCGTACGCCTCTTGCGTGGTTGCGAACCCGGATTTGTAGACGCCGTTGTTGAACGTGTCGTAGATGCGATCATTGATCGGCGCGATTTCGTCACGCAGCGCCTGGGGCCAGTAATCATCGGAATTGCCGGTCAGATCGTTGAACGCGCTGTTGAACATGCGGATGATCTCTGAGCTTTCGTTGCTCACGATGGTGTTCTGCTGTCTGTCCCAAAGGATCGGAACGGTCACGCGACCGGAAAAGGTCGGGTCGGCCTTGGTATAGATGTCGCGCGCAAAGGCGAGATCATAGAGCGTGTCCCCTGTGGCGCCGTCGGCATCGGTGTCAAAGGTCCAGCCATCGGACAGCATGTCGGGATGCACGACAGAGATGCTGATATGCGCGCCCAGATCTTTGAGCGCACGAAAGATCAGCGTGCGGTGTGCCCAAGGGCAGGCATAAGAGACATAGAGGTGGTAACGCCCTGATTCGGCAGCAAAGCCGCCGATCCCGGATGGGCCCGCCGCGCCGTCCGCGGTGATCCAGTTTCGGAATTTTGCCTGGCTGCGCTGGAACTTACCGCCGGATGACTTGGTATCGTACCACGTGTCATGCCAGACACCGTCCACCAAAACACCCATATCGCGTCTCCCATCTTGTGATGGAATAGATGTAGCGGTCTGGGCAGGTCCAGAAACGCCGATGCGCGCGCACCGGCCCTGCGCGCGCGCACATCCGCGCAGAGTCACGAGAATATCACAGTCCTGTCGTGGTCCTTGGGGGCATTCATAATTAACTGGACCTTAAGATGCACCGCCGCACCTTGTTGCGCAGAAGAGGAAGTCTGCCATGTCCACATTCGTCCCCAAGGAAGTGCAAGCGGGTCTGGACCTCGCACGCCGCGAGGCGTTGCGGAGCGCGTCGCGGCTGCGGATCGTCACGGGCGACAAGACGTTCCCGGTGCTGCGGATGTGGAAGACCGGATTTTCAATGGATGCGGACAGGGCCCCGGCCTTGCGCGGTTTTGTCGACCTTTATGACGGCGCGATACATCTGTTTCAGTGCCTTGTCGTGGCGTCCGAAGAAGAGGCGGGCGAGATGCGGTTTGAATTCAAGCGTTTGACGGCGGTTTCCGATCGCGCGGCACTTGATTTCGAACGGGCGAAGGATGCCCCGGTGGCGCTGATCGAAGGCAAGCTTTGATCCGCCGTCCAGACACGTGCGCGTGAACGGGTCTGGCTCCTGCGCGCCGGCGTGATACACTGTCACCCGCCCGTCGTGTTCCTGAGGATAACCCTACCGATGCTGCGTAGTCTGATTGCCTGTTTCGCCCTTGTCCTTGTCGCGGCCTGTGACGAGGTTGCAGCCCCTGCGCCCGCACCGTCGACAGTGACGACGGCCGCGCCGACCACGGCGGACGAATTGCGCACGCCGGATCAAGCGGTGCGCGCCTTTGCCCAGGTCGTGCAGCGGGTCGAGCCGGTGGCCGAGCGTGAGTGTCGGCGCCGGACGCGGGATGTCGATTGCGATTTCCGTATCCTCGTGGATGACCGCCCGCGCCTGCCGGCCAACGCCTACCAGACGCTGGACGACAATGGCCGCCCGATCATCGCCTTTACGCTCGCCCTGATCGCGGATGCGCGCAACGCGGATGAATTGGCCTTTGTCATGAGCCACGAGGCCGCACACCACATCCGTGGCCACATCGCACGGCAGCAGGCAAATGCCGCGGTCGGCGCCGAAATCTTTGCCGGGCTTGCCACCCTGACCGGGGGCGGCGCGAGCGCTGTGGAGGCGGCGCAGCGGATCGGCGCCAATGTGGGCGCGCGCACTTATTCCAAGGATTTTGAGCTTGAAGCGGACGAACTGGGCACGATCCTGACCGATCTCGCGGGATATGACCCACTTAGGGGCGCGCAGTTCTTCAACCGCATTCCCGATCCCGGTGATCGGTTCCTGGGCACGCACCCGCCCAACGCGCAGCGGCTGGAAATTGTGCGGCAAACGGCCAGCCGCCTGTAATCCGCACCCCAATTTGATCTTGGTCAAAGCATGATGGCGGATCGTGCGCAATGCTCCGGCGCATCCTCTATGTGCCATCGGAGCCGCCCCATGACCACGAATGATCGCCTGAAACGACACGCCGCCCTGGTGGACAAAATGGCCGATGCCCGCGGGGTCGACCTGCAGGATGCGGCCATGCGCGCCGGGCTGACGCCAGATGACCTGGCCGATATGGTCCAGCGCTGCGTAGGCTGCACGCGGCCGGACACCTGTTCCGAATGGATGGTGGCGCAGGTGGGCACCGTGTCTGAAACGCCCGGGTTCTGCCGCAACGCCGAGATGTTTGACAGGCTCGCCCGCCTCGGCTCAGGCTGAAACGCCCAGGCTCACCGCCCCGAAAAAGCAGGTGGAGGCGGCCAGAACAAACCCGTGCCAGATCGCATTTTGAAAACGCAGCGCCTTCATCGCGAAAAACACGGTGCCGACCGTATACAAAAGCCCGCCCGTGGCAATCAGCGCCGTGGCCGTCCCGGGCAGCGCTTGCCACATCGGCCAGATCAGCAACACGCTGGCCCAGCCCAGCAGCAGGTAAAGGGCGAGCGACCCGCGGGCGTCCGTCGCCCAAAAGCTCAGCTTGGCCACCGCGCCCAACAGCGCAATCGCCCAGACGATCCCCAGCACCACATAGGCAAAGGCGGATCCGATCAAAACGACAAGCGGCGTATAGGTGCCCGCAATCTTGAGGTAGATTGCGGCGTGGTCGACCCGGTGAAACAGAGGGCGCGACCGTTCCCACGGCAACAGGTGATAGGCGGCTGACGCGGCCAGCGACAGGATCAACAGCCCGGCATACACGCTGGTTGCGGCAATACGGGATGCGTCCTGGGTTTGCGCCACATACAGGATCAGGGCCGAACAGGCGGCGATCCCGCTCGAGATGCCCAAAGCGTGCACCGCGGCATCGGCCAGCGTTTCGCGACGTGAGTTTGGATAGGACATGCGCCGACGCTCCCGCATTGCGGGTCGTGCGTCTAGCCCCAATTCGGTCACAACACTGTTTCGGCTGCCCGGCGGCGGCGTCGCAGATGCCAACGGTAGATCAGCGGCGCGAGCACGTAGTCATACGCGGCACAGGCCAGCCCATGGACGCCGGGCAGCGACACGACCCGCGCCAGCCAGCGATAGCGGGGCATGTCCTGCCACAGCAAGACAAAGGCGGGAATGCCCGAATGCACTTCACCGTCCTTGAGGACGTGCAGGCGGCGCGCCGCGGTGTCGGGGTCCATGTCCCAATCCGCCATCGCGTCCGTGTTCAGATCATCGAACCGGATCGCCAGCCCCTCACGGGCGCTGTAATCGGCGTAATGGCTGATCTCAAAATTACAGACCGGACAGTCTGCGTTGTACAGGACGCGGGTTTCGTTGCTCATACTAAATAAATAGCGCGCGCCCCGACATCTGCAGGTCGACAAGGTGCCGCAGGTCAGCGCGGTTTGTTGCCGTCGATCCAGCGCGACATCAGCGTGCGGTCCTTGAAACACATCTGCGGGATCGGGCGCCGTTTCAGCTGTGCAATCCGTTCGGCGAATTGCACCTGCTTGGCGCTGGGATATTGGGAAAAGCGCCCCGCCGGCCGGACCGGCTTTGTCTTGTCGATCCAGGCGGACAGCGCCGCACGGTCGCCCAGCAGCGCCTTTGGCAGCGCCGTGCCTGTCATCTCGGCCAATGTCCTAGCGTAGCTGATCTGCTTTTCCGTTGCAGGTTGTGGCGCGGCAATGGGCAGCACGCTTTGCACGGGATCAAACAGGTCGGGTTGGGTCGAATGATAGCTCATGGCACAAATCCGTTCTCGCGTTGAGAACAAATATAGAACATTTGTAGCCAAATTTCAATATGTCCGCTGTGGCTCAGCTGATCCGGCGGCCCCACAGGTCGTAATCGCTGGCCTCATCAACCTCGACGCGGACGATGTCACCGGGTTGCAATCCCTCGAATCCCGCGTCGATGAACAGGTTTCCATCGATTTCCGGCGCGTCGGCCTTGGCCCGGCAGGTGGCGGCGTCATCATCGACGCTGTCCACGATCACGTCGAGCGTGGTGCCGACCTTGGCTTGCAGCTTGGCCTCGGAAATCGCTTGCGCCTTTTCCATGAAGCGGTCCCAGCGCTCTTGCTTGACCTCAGGGGCCACATGATCGGGCAGCGTGTTCGAGCGTGCCCCGTCGACATTTTCGTACTGAAAACACCCCACACGGTCGAGCTGTGCCTCGTCCATCCAATCGAGCAGGGTCTGAAATTCAGCCTCCGTCTCGCCCGGATAGCCCACGATAAAGGTCGAGCGGAGCGTGATCTCGGGGCAAATCCCACGCCATTCGGCGATCCGGTCCAGCGTGCGTTCGGCCGCGGCGGGCCGCGCCATGCGGCGCAGCGTGTCGGTGTGGGCATGTTGGAAGGGGATGTCGAGATAGGGCAACACCAGCCCCTCGGCCATCAACGGGATCAACTCGCGCACATGCGGATACGGGTACACGTAGTGCATCCGGACCCACGCCCCGAGCGACCCCAGATCACGCGCCAGATCGGTGATATGCGCCCGGTGCCCGCGATCGGTCGCATGTTTGATATCGACGCCATAGGCGGAGGTGTCCTGACTGATCACAAGCAGCTCTTTCACACCTGCGTCGACCAGTTTTTCCGCCTCGCGGATAACCGCGTGGGCTGGGCGCGACTGCAGCCGCCCGCGCATATCGGGAATGATGCAAAACTTGCACTTGTGGTTGCAACCTTCGGAAATCTTGAGGTAACTGAAATGCCGCGGCGTGAGGCTGACCCCGCTTGCGGGCAACAGATCCACAAACGGGTCGGGGTCCGGCGGCACCGCCGCATGCACGGCATCCAGCACCTGCTCGTACTGGTGCGGGCCGGTGACCGCCAGCACGCGCGGATGCGCGCCGGTGATATAGTCGGGCTCGGCCCCCAGACAGCCCGTGACGATGACGCGCCCGTTTTCGGTCAGCGCCTCGCCAATGGCCTCAAGGCTTTCGGCCTTGGCACTGTCGAGGAACCCGCAGGTGTTCACGATCACCGCATCGGCGCCCGCATAATCGGGCGAGATGCCGTAGCCTTCGGCGCGCAGGCGCGTCAGGATCCGCTCGCTGTCGACAAGCGCCTTTGGACAACCAAGGGACACCATGCCGATGGTGGGCTGGCCGGGTCGGGCGCGGGTGTCCATCCGGGCGGCAGGTGCAAGGTCGGGGCGAAGGTCGGGCGGGTTTGTGCTCATCCCCGCCTCATAGGCGATCACATGACGCTCGAAAAGGGTGGGGTTGCAGCACCAGCCTTGCTAGGCTGAGCATAACACGTCGTCAGAACGGAGCAGTCTCATGAAGTGGATCATACGCCTCATCTCATTTGTCGTCGTGCTGGTGCTTGTCGCCGGGGTGTCGCTGTTTTTCCTGCCCGCGGATCGGATCGCCAAGCTCGCCGCGGATCAGCTGCGGGTGGCGACGGGCCGCGATGTGACGATATCGGGCGATGTGTCGATGACGCTCTGGCCTGTTCTGGGCGTGTCGCTGGGTGAGCTGGAGGTCGGCAACGCTGACTGGTCCGAGCAGGGGCCGATGCTGTCGGCGCAAAACGCAGCCATCGGCGTGGATCTGATGGCCTACATCACAAATCGCGAGATCCGCATCACAAACATCGAAGCAACGAGCCCCACCATCCGGCTGGAGGCCCGCGCGGATGGCCGTGCGTCCTGGGTGTTCACCGACGCCAGCGGCGCGGCGCAGATCGAGACGGAAACAGCGCCGGATCGCGCGCCGCAGGCGGTGTCCATCCAGCGCCTTGCGGTGACGGATGCGACGCTGATCTATGATGCCGAAGGGTCCGATCTGGTGCGCTATTCGGGGGTCGACCTGACGCTCGACTGGCCGGAACGGCTGGGCCCCGCGACGCTGGAGGCGACGCTGCGCCCGGCGGGCAGCGACGTGCAGGCGCGCGCGACCATCGGTGGCTTTGCCGGGTTCATTACCGGGCAGGTTCAGATGGTGGATGCGGTGATCACCGCCGGTGGCGGGCGTGCCGCGCTGGATGGGCGGGCGAGCACGGCGGGGGACGTGGCGGGGCTCTTGAGCCTCGACATTCCTGACACTGACGCATTCTTTGCCGCTCTGGCGCTGCCGCAACCGGGGCTGCCGGCAAAGCTGGGCCAGTCAATGAACGTCACCACCGACCTCACCCTGACCGCCGACAGGCGGCTGTCGCTGCGCGACTTGACGGCGGATTTGGGCGGCAACAGCCTGAACGGTGCGGCGGATATCGACCTGAACGGCACGCCACAGGTCAATGCGCAGCTGAACGCCGGTGCGCTGGATGTGCGCAGCGTGACGGGCGGTGGTGATACGGGCGCCGCGGGCGCGGGCGCACCAAGCGCGGGTTCGGGCTGGCCCACCGACCGGATCGATGCCAGCGGCCTGGCCGCCTTCAACGGTGAGATCGCGCTGACGGCCGCGTCGATCGATCTGGGGCAATTCCAGCTGGGGCCGACGCGCACGCTGCTGCGAAATGATCGCAGCCGCATGGTGTTCGAACTGCGCGAGGTGCAGGCCTATCAGGGGACGCTGTCGGGGGAGTTCGTGATCAACAACCGCTCGGGTCTGAGCGTGGGCGGCAAGATGTTCGCCCGCAGCCTCGCGATGCAGGACCTACTGCAGGACGCGGCGGGGATTGATCGGCTGACAGGGCAGGCGGACGCCGAAATGTCGTTTCTGGGCTCCGGCGGCTCGGTCGATGCGATCATGAAGTCACTGTCGGGTGACGGTGCCATCAAGTTCGGCAAGGGCACGATCATCGGGATCGATCTGGACCGGCTGATGCGCTCGGGCGCTGTGGGCGGCGGGACGACCGTGTTTGACAGCCTCGGGGCCACGTGGCGTATCGCGGGCGGGGTTCTTCAGAACGATGATCTGCTCTTGAGCCTTGCCAATTACGAGGCCCGCGGTGCGGGGCAGGTGGGGCTGGGAAACCAGACCATCGACTACACCTTTACCCCCGTCGCGCTGCGGGCCAATGAGGGGACGGGCATCGCGATTCCGGTCCGGATCAGGGGCCCCTGGGCCGCGCCCAGCATCCTGCCGGACCTTGAGGCGGCCATCGATCTGAACTTTGAAAAGGAGGTCGAGCAGGTCAAGGAACAGGCCCGCGAGGCCGTCCGCAACAAGGTCGCGGAAGAGCTGAACATCACCGATGAGGGGCAGGATCTGGAGGACGCGGCCAAGCAGAAAATCGAGGAAGAGATCGGGCGCGGGCTGCGGTCACTCTTTGATTGACAGGGCGCAGACAGGTCCATCGCCAATCCAGCGGAGACAGCCCATGCATGCCGATCACTTCATCGACCAGTTGCGCATCCTGGCAGCCCTGGACGACAGCCCCGCCACGGACCGGACCCTTGCTGCGTTCCGAGCAGTCGCGCGCGAGGATTTTGCCGGGCCGGGGCCGTGGAAGCTGCGCTCGGGCATGGCCGCCCTCAGCCTGCCGCCGCAGGTGACGCCGGACGCGGATCCCAAATGGCTGTATCACAGCGTTCTCGTGGTTCTGGATGAGGGCAAGGGCATCAACATCGGGGATCCGAGCCTGTGGGTGCGCCTGTTGGCCCGTGCGGATGTGCAACCGGGCGCGCGTATTCTGCAAGTCGGCGCCGGCGTTGGATACTACACCGCGATCCTGAGCGCCCTTGCCGGACCCACCGGACGGGTCATCGCCTACGAGGTTGAAGAGGCGTTGGCGGCACGAGCGACCCAGAACCTCACCGCCTATGACACGGTCGAGATACGCCATGGCAACGCGGCCACGGACCTGACAGGGAACGACATGTTTGACCTGATCGTGGCCTTTGCCGGGGTCACGCATGTCCCCGATATGTGGGCAACCCGGCTGGCGCCCGGCGCGCGCCTGCTGCTGCCGCTCACCGGGGACAACGGGTGGGGCGCTATGATCCTCGCGCATCAGACAGAAGACGGGTTTGAGGCTGTTACCTTGGGCCCCTGCGGTTTTTACCTCTGCGCGGGTGCGCGACGGGACAATCTGGCCACAGACATCTCGGCCCTGTTTTCAGAGCACCAGCACATTCGGGATTGGCGTTTGCGGATTATCGGCAGGGGCGACGCGGCGCGCATCGAGGCCGCGGGACCGGCGCAGTGGTGATCCACATCCGCCCGCTGTATGTCCAAACGCGTCCGTCGGAAACCCGGCGCGCCCCGAACGCTTAGCGGTAGACGCCAACCAGGTATTGCGGTGCAAAATGCACGTCGGCCCGTTGCTGCAGACGCACGGCCAGCGGGCAGGTGTCGCCTGCATTGGCGTTGGCATAGGCAAAGGTCCAGGTGTTGTCCTGCGCGAATTGAGCGGGTGCATAGACGCAACCGTTGTTCAGCGTCAGGTTCGTGTCGGTCCGTGTGACCAGTTCCAGCTCGGCCGTGGCCGAAGCGGCGGTGGCGGCCATGCAGAGGCCGGTGGCAATCATCAGTGCACGCATCCTACGTACTCCCATCCAAAAGTCGGTGCCCCCGCACTGACGATGGGTAATAACGTGTGAACACGCTGTTTTTTCGACGCCAATGTGTCCAGACAGCGGCGTATGCAAAAACATTAAGGCAGTCGGTTTCGCGGCCTAGCGAAAGACGCCGACCAGATAATTCTGTGAGAGCACGATGCGCGGCCGGTCGCGGTAGACGGGGGCGTCTTGGGTCACCGTCTGGAGCGTTGTGGCATCCGCGGCGGCGGGGATGGCGGCGGTCTGCCCATAGATGGTGAGGGCGCATTCCACGGTCGTTCCGGCCTGCGTGTAGATCAGCGACCATTCGTTGTCGGTGGTCTGCGCCCCTTGGGCGTAGACGCAGCCATTGGTCAGCGTGATGCGATCATCTGTGGTGTCTTGTGCCTGTGCCAAGGCAATGTTTCCGGCCAGTGAAAGGCCGACGGCGAACAGCGTTGCACGCATTTTGCGCACTCCCATCCCAGTGTCTGTCCCCCGAATGCGCGTGAAATCGCAGCCAAAAAAGGCGGGAAAGTGGCCGAAATGTGGCAGAAATGTGGCGGGCGAAAAGCTGCCGATGACAGGCCCGCCTTCAGAACGTCTGGTCGTAAGCGCCCACGCCCGGTTCGGTGCGGATGACCGCGTCGATCTCGGCAAAGATGGCGCGCAATTCCGCCTCGCTCTCGGGGCTTTCGCAGACCACGACCAGATTGGGGGTGTTGGACGAGGCGCGGACAAGGCCCCAGGCCCCGTTGTCGAGGATGACGCGGGCACCGTTGACGGTGACAATGTCGGCAATGGCGCGCCCGGCGATGGTCTTGTGATCGCTATGCATTGCGGTGAGGCGGTCAACGATACGGGCGAGAATGTCGTATTTTTCGGTATCCGCGGCGTAGGGCGACATCGTGGGGGTGGCGTATGTTGTCGGCAAGGCGCGGCGCAGGTCGGACATGGACATGTCCGGGTTGCGGTCCATCAGCTTGCAGATCTCCACCGCGACACGCATCCCGCAGTCATAGCCGCGGCCCACAGGTTCAGCGAGGAAGTAGTGGCCGGATTTTTCGAACCCGGCAAGCGCGCCCAGCTCCTTGACCCGCCGTTTCATGTGGCTATGGCCGGTTTTCCAATAGTCGGCCTTGGCGCCAAGCTTGCGCAGTTCCGGGTCGGAGGCGAAAAGGCCGGTGGATTTGACGTCGGCGACAAAGGTGGCGTTGGGGTGCAGCTTGGCCAGGTCGCGGGCCATGATCACGCCGACCTTGTCGGCAAAGATCTCTTCGCCCTCGTCATCCACGACGCCGCAGCGGTCGCCATCGCCATCGAACCCCAGGGCGAAGTCGGCACCGGTGGCGCGGACGGTATCGGCCATGTCGTGCAACATCTCGAGCGCTTCGGGATTGGGGTTGTAATGGGGGAAGGTGTAATCGAGCGTGGTGTGGCTTTCGATCACCTCGACGCCGATGCGGCGGAACAGCTCGGGCGCAAAGGCGGCGGCGGTGCCGTTGCCGGTGGCGCACACGACCCGCAGTTTGCGAGTCATCCTGAAGTCGCCGGCGAGGTCCTGAAGGTACGCCTCTTGCACGCCGTCCTCGAATGTGTAGGCGCCGCCCGGGCGGGCTTCGCCCTGGCCCTGCAGGACGATGTCGCGCAGTTCGGCCATTTCGTCCGGACCATGGGTAAGGGGGCGCTCAAAGCCCATCTTGACCCCGGTCCAACCGTTGGGGTTGTGCGAGGCTGTGACCATGGCAACGGCGGGCACGTCGAGGTGGAACTGGCTGAAATAGGCCATCGGGCTGAGGGCGGGGCCGATATCGCGCACGTGGATGCCGGCCTGCATGAGGCCGAGGATCAGGGCGTTTTTGATGCTGAGCGAGTAGTCGCGGTAATCGTTGCCGACGGCGATCACCGGGTCGATCCCGTGGCGGTGCATCTGCGTGCCGAGGCCCAGGCCAAGCGCGGTGATGCCGGGCAGGTTGATCGCCTCGAGATATTGCCAGCGGGCGTCGTATTCGCGAAAGCCGGTCGGGGCGATCATTGGATCACGCAGAAAGGCCCAGGTGTTGGGCGTGACCTCGGGCAGCGGCTTGGTCATCAGAGGGTCACCGGATTGGCCTTGGCCAGCGCGTCGAACTGCATGAGCGTGTCGATGAGTGCGGGCATCTGGTCGAGGTAGATCATGTTGGGCCCGTCCGAGGGCGCGCTGTCGGGATCTGGGTGGGTTTCGATGAACACCGCCCCAACGCCAAGCGATACGGCGGCGCGGGCCATCACAGGCGCAAACTCGCGCTGACCACCGGACGAGCCGCCCTTGCCCCCGGGCTGCTGCACCGAGTGGGTGGCGTCCATGACCACCGGGTAACCGGTTTGGGCCATCTGCGGCAGGGACCGCATGTCAGCCACGAGGGTGTTGTAGCCAAAGGAGGTGCCGCGTTCGGTCAGGAGGATGCGACCGTTGCCGGTGCTTTCGATCTTGGCGACGATGTTGGGCATCTCCCACGGGGCGAGGAACTGGCCCTTTTTGACGTTCACAACCGCGCCGGTCTGGCCCGCGGCCAGCAGCATGTCGGTCTGGCGGCAGAGAAAGGCGGGGATTTGAAGGATATCTGCGACCTGTGCGACGGGCGCGCATTGCGCCTCGGTGTGGACATCCGTCAGGATGGGCACGCCTTGCGCGTCCTTGATGGATTGGAGCGCGGCGAGGCCCGCCTCCATCCCCAGGCCGCGGCCCCCGCTGAGCGAGGTGCGGTTGGCCTTGTCGTAGCTGGCCTTGAAGACGTATTGCGCGCCCGCCGCGTCACAGACCTCTTTCATCCGACCAGCGATGTCTTGGCCCAATTGCTCGCTTTCCAGCGCGCAGGGCCCGGCGATCACGGTGAGGGGCTGGTCATTGCCGATGGTGAGCGCGCCCACTTGCACGTGTTTGATCGCAACGGATGGTGTCATGGGGTGGCCCGCCTTGCATTGGGTGCGGCGCGGCCTGGTTAGCTGCGCACTGACAGGCCTCTGACTACGGGCAATCGCGCCGCCATTCAACCGCAAAACCAAGGGCGCGGCGGGCCCGCCGGAGCGGACCTGCGCCAGATCGCGTGCCCTAGCTTGTGACTTGCTCGCGCAGGATCGACGCGGTGAGCGAGATCATCAGATAGATACCGGCAAAGACCAGAAAGGCCAGGATCGTGTTCTCGAACGCGCGGGGATAAGACGGCTCATCCGGCGCGATCGGACGCACCGCGACCGTCAGATACAGCACCTGACGGTTCGCCTCGGCCCGGCTCGATTCCATTTGCTGCAAAGCCGATTGCAGCATCAGGTCTCGGGTGGCGAGGTCGGCCTGGGCGATCTGGATGCGCGCCGCCAACTCGGCCAGCGAATTCTCACCCCGGCTGACATCGGTCATCTTGGCGTTCAGCCGATCCAGCTGCGTGTCGATGATCGTGATCTCGCCGCGCACGCCGTCCACACGGCTTTGATTGGGGCGGGCGTTGTTGAGCAGGCTGGCAAGCTCGATTTCCTTGTCGATCTTGAGCGATTCCAGCTCACTGATCTGCGCGCGGGTGGTGGAAATCACACCTTCCGGATCAAGGGTCGACCCTTCGATCTGCAGGCGCACGAGCGTTTCCTGCGCCGTCCGCCGTTCCGCCTCTGCCCGTTCGAACCCTTCGAGGGCGCCGCGCATGGAATCATCCCGGCTTTGTGCCGACAGATTGTTGACCCGTTCCTCGGCATAATCGATCAGGCGCCGCGAAAACTCCGCCGAGACCTCGGGATTGGCGGCGACGACCTCCATCCGGATGATCCCTTCGGTCGGGTCATAGCCGATCTTGACGTTTTTCGAGTAGGTCTTGTACGCCTCTTCGTTCGTTGGCGTGTCGCTCAGGCGCTGGATCGGGTCGATCCAGTCCTGGGTGAAGTGCGATTTGAACCCCACATCCTCGTCAAGGCGCAGCATCGCCTCCTTGGACTGTAAAAAGGATTGCACGCCGATGCTGTCCTGGTTCGAGGCGAACTGCGCAGGCAGCAGACCGCCAAGCGCGCCGCCGCCGCCCGAGCCTTCGGCCTGGATGATCAGAAACTCAGACTTGGTGGCGTACATCGGCGTTGCGATGGAATAGAAGTAATACCCGGCCAGCAGCGTCGGCAGCATCACGAAAAATGCCAACCGAACGGTGAGCAGCGCCATCTTCTTGCGGCGACGGCGCATGATGTCGCGCTGGATGTTCTTGATGTCTTGCGCGCGGCGTTCCGCTGGGCTGAGCTCGGTCGAGGGCAGTTGCGCCTTTTGCACCTGGACGGTTTGAGGCAGCTGCACCTTGGCCGCGCCACCACCACCGCCAGCACCGCCCGCCTGGGCGGGCAGGTTGGCAAAGGCGTCCGGTGCGCCGCCCTCGTGCTGTTCGCCGCCCGCCTGGGGCACCACAAGTTCGAGCATGTTGGAGCGCTGAAACGGGTCAATACCTTGGGCGCGCAAAAGGCGCACGGCGTCAAAGTCGGATGTGGGGGCCAGCCCGTGTTTCTGGGCGACGCGCCGGGCCATGCGCAGCTGGCGGCCCGTCAGCCCCTCCTGCCGGATGGCGTCGATGGTGTTTTCGCTGGCCACCTCGTTGGCCGACGCCACCTCACCCGCTCGGGCCTGCGGCTGGGGCTTGGGCTGTGGCGCGGCGCGGGCCTCTGGAGGTGGCGCCTTCGGCGTGCCGGATTGCGCGGCTGCCGTGCTGCCGGGTGTCGGGGGCGTCCGCTTGATACGGAATTTTCTAGCCTTGGGTTTCGTAGTCATAGAGCCTCTTTGCCTCTTCCAAGGTGTCGAACATGTGCAGCTTCCCGTCGAGCAGCACCCCGGCGGTCCGTGCGAATTTCTCGAGCGTCTGCGCCTGGTGCGAGACGATGATGATGGTCGTGGTGCGCAGCCGTTCCTGGAGGACCTCGCCCGCCTTGCGGTTGAATTCCACGTCCGTGGACGAGGGCATCCCCTCGTCAATCAGGTATACGTCGAAATCGAGCGCCAGCATAAGGGCAAAGGAAAAGCGCGCGCGCATGCCTGACGAATATGTGCCCAGCGGTTGATCGAAATATTCGCCCAGATTGCACAGCCAGCGGCAAAAGCTTTCCACATAATCGGGGTCGATACCGTACAGCCGGGCGATGTAGCGGCTGTTTTCCAGAGCCGAGATCTTGCCCACGACGCCGCCCATGAACCCCAGCGGGAATGAGATGTTGCAGGCGCGCACAATCTCGCCCTCATCGGGTTTTTCGAGCCCGGCCATCATGTTGATCACGGTTGTCTTGCCGGTGCCGTTGGGGGCCAGGATGCCGAGGGAGTTGCCCAATTCCACGCGGAACGACACCTGATCAAGTATGACCTTGCGCTGGCTGCCCGTCCAGAAGGACTTGGAAACGTTCCTGAATTCTAGCATCCCGTGCTCCGCGGCCTGCTGCCTCTGCCCCTTTTGATGTGGGGTCGCGTCCCGCTCTTAACACGGGTGTGCTAACGGACTATTCACTGATTTTGTCCACATTATGTCCATGATGCGGATAAATCCATAGGTTGGCACGGGTATTGTTGCCGCTGCATGAACGGTGCAGTGCGGCATTTTGGATCGACAAAACGCGTCCGCGGCGGTGATCCGTATCACCGCCGCGGCGTTGGGCAAGGGGTGTCGTGTTAGGCCAGGATTTGCCAAGTGACGCCCGCCAGCACCGCGCCGGTGAGGGCAAAGCCCAGATAGGCGGCGAAGATGCGCGGTTTGACAAGCGCCCAGACGGCGATGGCGGCGGGGATCGAACTGACGCCACCGGCAATCATGAAGGACATCGCGGCCCCCGCGGCCATGCCCTGATCCAGCAGGTCGCCGATCAGCGGCGGTGCGGCATAGCCGTTGAGGTAGGCCGGCATGCCCACCAGCGCGCCCAGAAGGATGGTGCCGAACCCTGCGCCGCCCAGCACGGTGGCGATGAAATCGGCCGGCATATAGAACACCATCAGCGCCTCGATCGTGTAGGCAAAGGTGAGCCATTTCAGCAGGAAGAGGCCATTTTCGAGCCCCGCGTTACGGAACGTCGTCACGCGGTCGCCATGTTGCCAGAACCTCCAGACCGGCGTGGCGGAAAACGGCGCCTTGACCCCGCAGCAGCCGCTCACGGCGGGCTTTTCGCGCAGCGGATCGGTAAACAGCGCGGTGCGGGACAACAGCAGCGTGCCGAAGCCGCCAAAGAGGCCGAGCGACACCGCAAAGATCGTCTTGGCGATGGCAAATTCCAGCGTGATGGCGCCCGTGGTGATCGCGAACATCGCCGGATCCATCAGCGGCGAGGCCAGCCAGAAGGCCATCACAGCACCCAGCGGTGCACCCACGGCGAGCAGTGCGGCGATGAACGGGATCACCTCGCACGAGCAGAAGGGCGACAGGCCGCCCAGCAGCGCGGCCATGACGATCATGCGGGCGGGATTGCCCTCGAACGCCTTGGCGATCAGGTTTTCGGCGCCCGTCGCCTTGAGATAGGCGATGGCAAAGACGGCAAAGGCGATGAAGGGCAGCGTGCCCAGCAGCGCGCGCGCCGTAAAGGCTGCCACATCGGGCGTGCGGGGCGCATCCACGATCAGCACGAGCAGAAAGATCAGCCCTGTGGCGAGCCAGACGCGGTCGATCCGCGACAGCCAGCTGGGCCGCGGGGCGGCGGTGGTTGTGTCAGCCATGTGTGTGGTCCTCGTGGGTGGCATCGCTGTCGGCGCAGCATTCGGTGAGAAGGAAATCGGCCAGCTCCTGCACCTCGTCAAAGGCGACGGCGGCACAGATGATCGACCGGCCCTGACGGGCCTGCGTCACAAGGCCCGCGCTGTTCAGGATCTTGACGTGGTGGGTGAGGGTGGAGCCGGTGACGCCGGTGCGTGTGCCCAGCTCACCGATGCTGAGCCCCTCCGGGCCCGCGCGGACAAGGGTGCGCAGAACCGACAGGCGCTGCTCTGAGCCAAGCGCGGCAAAGGCAGAGGCGGCGCGGGTGAGGTCGAGCGGGTGATGCGAATCCATTTTCATATTTCTAAAATCATCGAAATGACTGCATGGCGCAAGCGTTATTTCGAAAACCTTCGAAGTATTTGCCCAAGGTGTTGAAGCCGCTTAGGTCCTTGCCCATGGAATTGCCCCAGACCCTTACATCGCGGCTGTCTGCCTGTACGCTGTGCGCCGATAGGTTTGCCGCGACCGAGACGGCGCACGCGCCGCGGCCCGTTGTCTGGTTCAGGCCCGGGGCGCGCATCCTGGTGGCGGGGCAGGCGCCCGGCGCGCGGGTCCATGAAAGCGGGCGGCCATTCACCGACCCGTCGGGCGACCGGTTGCGCGACTGGATGGGGGTGGACGAGGCCACATTCTATGACCGCGACCGGCTCGCGATTGTGCCCATGGCGTTCTGTTTTCCGGGCTATGACGCCAAGGGGTCGGATCGGCCCCCGCCCAAACTGTGCGCGCGGACGTGGCGCGATGAGGTGATGGGGTATGTCGGGGATGTGCCGCTGGTGCTGCTGATCGGCGGCTATGCGCAAAGCTGGCATTTGGGCACGCGGATGTCGGTGACGGACACGGTCGCGGCGTGGCGCGATTTTGCGCCGCACGCCTTTCCCTTGCCCCACCCGTCCTGGCGCAATACCGGGTGGTTGAAGAAAAACCCGTGGTTCGCGGCGGACGTGCTGCCGGTGCTGCGCGCCCGGGTGCAGGAGGTATTGGCATGAGCGAGACGGCATTGGACCGGGCGCACGCAGAGATGATCGCCGCGCCCGAGGATGACGCGGTACGCTTGCGGTTTTACGAGCGGTTGGGCGATGCGGAGCTGTTCCTGCTGCTGGCGGCGGAGGCCGCGGGCGAGGATGTTACGCCGCAGGTGTTTGATCCGGCGTCAGGGCCGCTGGTGCTGGTCTTTGACCGCGAGGACCGGCTCGCGGCCTTTGTGGGCGATGCAGCGCCGTTCGCCGCGCTGTCGGGGCGGGCGATTGCGCCGCTGCTGGCCGCGCAAGGACTGGGGCTGGGCCTGAACCTCGATGTGGCGCCGTCATCCTTTCTGCTGGATGCGGACGGGGTGCGATGGCTGGCTGAGACGCTGGCAAGCGCGCCTGACAGGGTGGAGGCGCGACTGGCCGAGGTGGCGGCCCCGTCCGGTCTGCCCGAGACGTTGATCGAGGCGCTGGACACCAAGCTTGCCACGGCGACGGGGCTGGCGCAGGTCGCCTATCTGGTGGCGACGGTGGGCGAGGTGGGCGCGCGCGGACACATGCTGGGCTTTGTCGGGGCTGTGCCGGGCGCGGAGGATGCGCTGGCGCAGGCCGTGTCGGAGGCGCTGGTGTTTTCCGGGCTGGAGGCCGCGGCACTCGATGTCGGCTTTTTCGACGGGCGCGACCCGGTGGTGGCACGGTTGGCGCGGGTGGGGCTGCGGTTCGACCTGCCGCAACCGGCCCCGGCGCCGGCACCCAGCGCGCCGGGCATGGATCCCGCAAAGCCCCCGCGCCTGCGCTAGGCCGATCACGCAATTGCAAGGTGGCTCACATCGCTGCGAGGGGGGCTGCGCGGGTGGACAGGGCCGGGTTATGTCATCATCATCCGCGCACGCACCGTGCCGCGGGCCCCATATCGCCATAGGATGATGTACCCATGCTGAACCGCTTTACGCTGACTGTCGCTGCCGCTGCCAGCGCGCTGACCTTTGCCTCCACCGCCTTTGCGGGGGATCAATACGTGGATGAGACCGGCTTTGCCGTGTCGGGCTATGACGTTGTGGCCTATTTCTCGCTTGACCAGAACCCGGTGGGGCAGGCACAGCCGACACCCGTCGCGGGCAATGCGGACTATACGGCGGAGTATAACGGGGCGACATTTGCATTCGCCAGCGCCGAAAATCGCGACCTCTTTGCCGCCAACCCGGCGCAATATGCGCCGCAATATGACGGCCATTGCGCCTACGGTGTGGCCAAGGGCGGCAAGGTGCCCGCGAACCCGTATCTGTGGCGGATCATCGATGACAAGCTGTACCTGAACATCACCAAGAACGTGGTGGGCTTCTGGGAAGAAGACATTCCGGGCAACATCACCCTGTCGGAAAGCAATTGGGTCGGTATCGAGGCGGATCCGGCGTCGGATCGTACGATCCCGCAGTTCACCTCCGCCGCGCCGAAGACCTGAGATGCGCAATGCGCCTGACCCACGGGCGCAGGCCCCGGCGCGGATGACGCGCCGGGGCTTTGGCATGTTTGGTGCCGCCGCCGCGGTCGGCGGCACCTTTTTTGCAGCGCGGTGGTTCAACATCACCGCCGATGCAAGCGCGGATGGCACGCTGAGCGCGCCTGATGTGCATGCGGCGGCCGTCTCGGGCCAAGTGGTTCTGGTGGACATTCGCCGCCCGGACGAGTGGTCGCGGACCGGGCTGGGCGAGGGGGCGGTGCCCATCGACATGCGGCGCGAGGACTTCACCGACGCTTTGCTGGGGCACACAGGTGGTCGCGTCGATGTCCCTGTTGCACTGATCTGCGCGCGCGGTGTGCGGTCGCGCAAGATGACCCAGCGGTTGCTGGCGGCCGGGTTCACCACGATCATCGATGTGCCCGAGGGCATGTTGGGCTCGGGTGCCGGGCCGGGCTGGCTGAAACGGGGTCTACCAGTGGTGGGCTGGGCCGCGTAGCTGTGACCCAGCGGAGCGCGCCTGCGCGCGCACGACATTATTTATTTGGCGCTTCGGGACCCACCAAAACCAAGGTGTCCGAGCCGCCATCACATGATCTCTGGCGTGACAGGGGGCGGTCTGCCGTTCAAGCAGAAATACGGTTTCCTCTTGCAGGGACCCTCCGCATTTCCGCTGGACCGTCAGCCCGACCCCTGTCTCTTTGAGCTCATGCGACGGCGGCTCCGAAACCAAGGTTACTCGGCGGGGATGTTGCGGCTGGTAAGCTCGGCGGCGATGTCGGCGCGGGCGTGGCGGGCGCGGGTGACGATGGCAGGCTCGCGCAGGGTCAGCGGGCTGTCGAGGCGCAGCGCGCCCAGGTCGATGCGCGACAGGGGATAGGCGCTGAGCGCAGAGAGGGGAACGGCGAGCAGGAGGCTGGCCGCGATCGGGATCAGCCACCAGGATACAAGACCCGTGGCAAGGCCGGCGCAGAGCAGCGTGCCCAGTACGGTTTCCACCCAGTGGAATTTCAGGAGCGTGCGCATCGGATAGCCGGTGGCGGCGCGGGCTTGCGGGCTCCACCCTGCGCCGCGGCCCAGGATGCTGCGCAGCACCGCCTTGGTCTGCTGGATCATCAGGATCGGGGCGTAGGCGATGGAGAGCGCCAGTTCGGTCAGGACGGCACCGGCAAAGGTGCCGCGCCCGCCAAAGCGGCGCACCGCTTTGGGCTGCGCGCCGATGATGGCGGAGCAGGTGATCTTGGGCAGGAGCAGCACGGCGTACATCACGATCAGGAACACGGCGCTGTCGATATGGGTCATCTGGGGGGGCCAGCTGGGAAAGAGCGGGTTGGCTTGGTTGAAATAGGTGATCACGTTGGTGTCGGCGTCGCGGCCGAGCAGCGCCCAGAACACCAGCAGGATGAACCAGGCAGGTGACATGAGGTATGCCGCGGCCCCCTGGAACAGGTGGAAGCGGCTGATCGGGTGCAGGCCCCTCGTCGCCAGCAGGCGCAGGTGTTGCAGGTTGCCCCGGCACCAGCGCGCGTCGCGCTGCGCGTAGTCGATGAGCGTGCCGGGCACCTCTTCGAAGCTGCCGGTGACGCGGGGCAGAAAGCGCACGCGCCAGCCCGCGCGGCGCATCAGCGACGCCTCGACGAAGTCGTGGCTGAGGATCAGGTCGTCGCTGCCCAAAAGCCCGCGCAGGTGCGGCAGGCCAGCGGAGGCGGCAAAGGCGCGGGTGCGGATGATGGCGTTGTGGCCCCAATAATTGCCCTCGGTCCGGGACCAGTGGGCGAGCCCCTCGGCCAGGAGCCAGCCATAGGCGACGTTGGAAAATTGCTGGATGCGGGCAAAGAGCGTTTCGGCCCCGATGAGTTGGGGGAAGGTCTGGATCAGGCCCGTTTGCGGGTCGGCGGCCAGTTGACGGGCGAGGTGATCGATGGCGCGGCCCGTCATCAGGCTGTCGGCATCCAGGACCAGCATCGCCTCGTAGGCGCCACCCCAGCCGGTGATCCAGTCGACCAGGTTGCCGACCTTTTTGTCGGTGTTGTCGGTCCGGCGGCGGTAATGGACGGCGATGGCCGCGGGCGCGCTGCGTTGCAGGGACTCGAAGGCCTGCCATTCCTGCAGCGCGATTGCGTCGTCACGCGTGTCACTGAGGATGAAGAGCGTGTAACGGTGCCCGCCCTTTTGCCGCACCAGATCGGCGAGCATGGCGGCGGCATTGCCAAAGACGTCGCTGGGCACCTCGTTGTAGACGGGGACGAGCAGGGCCACGTCGATGGGCGGACCGTTGGGCGTGTCCTGTGGCGCGTCGAGGCGGCTGGCCACGCCGACGCCGATGGTCGACACCGCCAGCGTGACCCAGATGAAGGTCGCGCCGATCAGGGCAAGCAGCATGTATTCCAGCCACGTCGTGCCGTTCGCGGCAAAGAGCGTGTGCAGGCCCCAGATCATGGCGGCAGTGCCGAGCAGGGCGGGCACGAACACCGCCAGCCTGCGCACCGGGGCAGGGGCCGGGGCGGGATGCACCGCATCGGTGTCGCGCGTGAGGTCCTGCGCGGGCATGGCGAGGGGGGCCTGGCGCGGCATATGACGCATCATGAGCGCGTCCACCGATAAAGCCACACTTCAGACAGCGCTGCGCCATCGAGGCGCAGCTGGGCCCGGAACTCGGCCCAGTCAGCGTCGCCCGGCATGAAGGTGAAGGCCAGGCGCGGGCCGCCCGTGTCGGGGTTGCGCTGAATGACCCCTTCGGTCACGTCGCCCGCGGTGGAGCGCACGAGGCGGTCGATGCGGCTGAGATCATCGGGCACGTGATCGGCGCCCTCGAAATCGATGGTAAAGATGCGCCCGCCCTCGGGCCGTCCGCCAGCGGCGGTGTTGAGCACGCGCAGGGGCATGGCGGCCTTGGGCGCAGGATCCTCGCCCCAGTCGAGGCGGTAGGTCATCTTGTGCGAGCTGCCCGCCTCGATATCGGCATAGGGGCGCCAGTAGGCGACGATATTGTCGTAGATTTCCAGGTCGGCAGGGATTTCAACCAGCGCGACAGACCCGCGCCCCCAGCCTTCGCCCGGTGTGACCCAAAGGCCCGGGCGGCGATGGTAAAGCGCCTCGAGATCGTTGAAATCGCCAAAATCGCGGGCGCGTTGCATCAGGCCAAAGCCGCGCGGGTTCATGTCGCCAAAGGCGCTGATCTGCAGGGTCACCGGATTGGCGAGCGGCCGCCAGATCACCTCGCCCGCGCCGTTGTGGATCATCAGCCCGTCATTGTCGTGCACAGCGGGCCGAAAATCGTCAAAGCGCTGGCGATCCATGTCGTCAAAGAGGAACATGGAGGTGAGCGGGGCGATGCCCACATGTGTCAGCGTCTCGCGGGCAAAGATCTCGGCCGTGACCTCCATCCGCAGGGGTTGGCCCGGCGTGATCTCGAACTGGTACGCGCCCGTGCAGGACGGGCTGTCAAGCAGCGCGTGCAGCACGATGGTCGCGGCCCCGGCGGCGGGGCGTTCCAGCCAGAAATGGGTGAAGTCGGGAAACTCCTCGCCCATCGGGTCGCCGGTTTTCAGCGCGAGGCCGCGGGCCGACAGGCCGTAGATGTCACCGGTGCCGATGCCGCGAAAGTAGCTGGCGCCCTGGAACACGGCATATTCTTCGTAAATGCCGGGCTGGCGCAGCTCGGCGCGCAGGCGCAAGCCGGAATAGCCCAGCGTGTCGTCGATCGGCACATCGGGAAATTTGTCCGTGGTATCGAAGACGGCCATGTCGAACAGCATCGGCTGCGCCACGTCACCCTCGACCACATAGGTGCGGATGGCTTGCGGAAAGTAGAGGCCGGGGGGGAACACGTCGACCCGTTGCGGCGCGTCGGAGCCTTCCCAAACTGCGTTGCGCCCGTCGAACCAGATCTTGCGGTACTGATCGTAAGTCAGTTCCCGCCACGCCTCGGGAATGAGCGGGCGCGGGGCGTAGGCGCGGGTGGCCATGTCGCGGGCCATGTCGACCACGTCCGCGGCGCTGAACGGGGTGGCGTCGCCCAGTTGGATGCCCGGCTCGCCCTGCGCCCAGGAGGCGCGGGGGGCGGCGGCCATGGCTGCGAGTGTGGCAAGGAAGGCGCGGCGCTGCATTATCCAGTGGCTTTCGGTTTCCAGGGGACGGCCTTGAACCAGCCCGCAAGATACGCGGTCAGGATCAGGCACCCACAGCCAAACGCATTGACGGCCAGAACGGTTCCCGTGTCTCGGCCCAGCATGTCCATGGCAAACCCGTTGAAGCGCGCCACGAAGATCGACACGACAAACACGGCGAGCGATTGCTGGCCGACCTTGAGAACGATGGTCAGCAACCGGTCCCAGACCCGCGCGGCGATATGTGTGGCGGTGACGCGCAGGCGGTGGCCCTTGTCCCCGGCAAGGACCCAGGCGACATAGGCCAGCGACAGAAACTGCACGTAGCGCAGGATGCCAAAGTCGCTTTTGGAGATCAGCTGGCGGTTTTCGATGCGCCATTCGCGGGCCCATTCAAAGCCGAACTCGCGCACGCCGATATTCGACAGGGGCACGTTGGCCAGCAAGATGAGCAAGGCCAGACCAAACAGTGCTGCGTTCACCGGCGGTTTGGGCAGCCAGCCGCGCATGAAGGCAAAGCCGGTGAAGAAGACCAGCTGCCAGCCGAACGGGTTCAGGAACCAGCGGCGCTGCCAGTCGTCATTGCCCACCCAGGGCTCGGCGGTGAAGTTGACATAGGGCAGGCCAAGCGCCTCCATGAAGCTGCGTTGGCCAAAGACCCAAAGCGTGATGCACAGTGCGGCGACCAGACCCAGATGGATGCGGCTGAGCCACATCACGAGCGGCATCATCGCGAGGATCACCATGTACATCGGCAGGATGTCAAAGAGGTTCGGCACCCATTGCAAGGTCATGAACCGAAAAAGCATGTCGGGATTTTCCCACAGGCCATCGGAATGGTCGACGAACAGCATCCACAGGTTCATCTGACCCCAGTAGTTGCGCGTGGTGGCGTCCAGATCGGTGAGGTAGGCAAGCATCGCCGCGGTGGCAAAGAAGAGGCCCACGTGGGCCCAGTAGACCTGCCAGATGCGATAGACGACGCGCGCGGACCCAAGGGCAAATCCGGCCCGGTCGAATGTGGCGCCAAAGGCAATGGCCGACGCCATGCCCGAGCAGAACACAAAGATCTCTGTCGCATCGGAAAAGCCGAAGCGGGCCGGGATCCACGACGTCAGAAAGTTTCCGGGCGTGTGCGCAAACAGGATGATGAACATCGCCAACCCGCGGAAGAAATCCAGCCGGATGTCACGCACGCGCACCCGCGAGGCGGCTGCTGCCGCCGGGGGCGCGCTGGTCTGGGTTGGGTCGGCAAAGGTCATGACAACTGTCTACTGAACGTTACAATAGAGCGACAGGCCTCCCTGTCACTGCGCGGGAATACGCCGCGCTTCGCTGATGCTGGCCAGGCGCGTTGCGGCAAACCGGTCCACGGCGCCTGCGCGGCGGGCGATGCGGTCCTCGATCAAGGCCTGAACGCTGTCGACCATGCCGGCGCGCAGGCCTGCATCGATGGTCATCCGCTCGAACACGTCGCGCTGGGCGTGGCTGCCACCGATGGTCTGCATCGTCGGCCGCGCGGCGGCGAGGTCCTGAAAGGCCGTGTCGTACCGCCCCTCGGCAAAGGCGTTGAGGCCCGACAGGGCTGCCTTGCCCGGATCGGCGACCCGTGCGGGCATCTCGCCCTGGCGGGTGGCGTCGACGGCGAAACGGTTGGTCATCGCCACCTGCGCGTCTGTGCGGCCCGCAGCCCCCAGCGCCAGTTGGTAGTGCAGATCGGCAAAGACGACGCAGCCATCGTCGGTGCGGTGTTGGGCGAAATCGGCCAGCTCGTCCCAGCGGTCGCCGACCGCGGTGCCCTCCAGCTCGAGCCGCATCAGCAGCGAGGTGGCATTGGCGATATCGCGGTAATCGTCTGTCTTGTCCGCGCGGATCTGTTGGTCATAGAGCGCGAGGACGATGTCATTCTCGCCCCGGTCCAGATGCAGCAGCGCCTTGTGCCACCACACGTGGTAGCGGAAATTGTTGCAATGATCCCAAGCCGATACATTGTTGTCGATCAGCGAGATACCCGCATCGGGCCGCGCTGTCATGTCATAGACATGGGCCACCGCGTGCAGGCCCCATGCGTCATCAGCGGCAAGCTCGAGGCCGCGCAGCCCCGCCGCCTCGGCCGCATCATACTCGCCCGTTTCTTCGAGCGTGAAGGCGTGGCAGCCATGCACATACCCTTCGAGCGCGTGGCCCTTGTGGGCCTCCAGAACATTCTCGATCGAGTGGCGCATGCCCACGCCATCCCCGAGGATAAAGCGGATCGCGTGGCTCACCTTGGCCGACAGCGTGTCGGTGGGATAATCGGCCAGCACACGCTCCATCGCGGCAATGGCGCCCGAGGGGCGGCCATCGAGCCATTCGCCCAACGCACGCACCCACAGCCGTTCGCGGGTGGACCCGTCGGTGGCAGCCAGCGCGGCGACAGCGGTGCGGCCTGCGTCATGCGCGGTGTCCACCATCTCCTTGCGGCCCATCATCATGCAGAACAGACCCTTGGCGGCGTGGCCCATGGCAAAGTGCGGCGCGCCCGACAGAACCGCGCCCAGATGGGTCGGCGTCGCTGTGCCGTGGGCCATGAACGCGCGGATCATGCCATTCCAGTCCTCGACGAGGGCCGGGTCGTCCAGGCTGACAGGAGACTGGCAAATATCGTACATCATCGGGCGTTTACCTTTCACGCGGGAGCGTATGGTTGTGGGTGTAAAGCATCTATGACGTTTTGGCAGTGTCATGGGACATCTCACACGCAAGCGTGATGAATGATTAGCGGTTGTGTGAGCAAAGTTTCAGCGGCGATGCTGCAAAGCGGCGAAATTCGGCTGATTTGACCGGGTTAGCCGTCCTTGTCTTGCCGCAATGTGTCAAGAATGGCGTCCGTATCCTGCCCGAAACGCGGCGGCGGACGGCGGTAGCGGACCGGCGTGCGCGAGAAGTTCAGCGGATTCGCCAAGAGCTTGACATACCCCTCCGCCACATCGTCGCGCGGAACCTCGACCACCGTGCCGCGCGCCTGCGCCTGATCGGATCCCAGCGCTTCGGCAACGTCGTGGATCGGCCCGCCCGGCACCTTGGCCGCGCGCATGGCCGACAGCAGATCGTCCTTTGCAAAGGTCCGGATGCGCGCGGCCAGCTTTTCGGTCAGCGTGTCGCGGTTTTCGATGCGCTTGAGGTTGGTGGTGTAGGCGGGGTCGTGGGCCAGGTCCGGCACGCCCAGAACATCGCAGAACCGCACGAACTGGCTGTCATTGCCCACCGCCACCAGCAGGTGGCCGTCACTGCAGGCAAACGCGTCATAGGGCACGATATTGGGATGCGCGTTGCCGCGCCGTTCCGGCACCTGGCCGGAGGTCAGGTAATTGCAGCCTTCGTTGATCAGCCAGGCCATCTGCGCGTCCACCAGGCTCAGGTCGATATGCTGCCCCTCGCCGGTGGCGTCACGGTGGCGCAGGGCGGCAAGGATGCCGATTGTGGCGTACATTCCGCACATCACGTCCGCGATGCCCACGCCGACCTTGGTCGGCACGCCGTCCGGGTCGCCGGTCAGCGACATGATCCCGCCATAGCCCTGCGCCATGAGGTCATAGCCCGGCTGTTCGCGGTTCGGCCCGGTCTGGCCAAAGCCCGAGATCGAGCAGTAGACAAGGCCCGGATGCGCGGCCAGCAGGGTGGCGTGGTCGAGGCCGTATTTCTCGAGGCCGCCGGGCTTGTAGTTCTCGATCACCACATCTGCGCGGGCGGCAAGCTGTCGGATGGTGGCCTGCCCGTCATCGGTGCTCAGATCGACGGCGACGGAGTGCTTGTTGCGGTTGGCGGCCATGAAATAGGCGGACAGATCCGTGGGTTGCCCGTCAGTGCCCATGGCATAGTTCGGACCCCAGCCGCGGGTGTCATCGCCGCCGGTCTTGGGGTTTTCGATCTTGATGACGGTCGCGCCCAGATCGCCCAGCAACTGCGTTGCCGTGGGCCCAGCAAGGATGCGGCTGAGGTCGAGGACGTAAAGCCCGTCAAGCGCGCCGCGCGGTTCAGATGCGTCCGTCATAGGCCCCCCGTTCGATCACGGCTGCGATGACGGTAAACGTATCTGATGATTGCGCGGCGTCCAATGCGGCCGCCAGCTCGGCCCGGTTGGTGACGGTGTGGCCCGCACCGCCAAAGGCGCGGCCCATGGCGGCAAAGTCGTGTTTGGCGAAATCCACGCCCGCGTTTTTCAGCTGCCGCTGGCGCTGCTTCAACTCGATCAGGGCCAGCGAGGCGTCGACAAAGACGACAAAGATCGTCCTGAGCCCCAATTCGGCGGCGGTCGACAGCTCACCGGCGACCATCAGGAAACCCGCATCACCGGAGAAGCTGACCACGGTCCGGTCCGGCTCGGCCACCTGCGCGCCCATGGCCAGCGGGATGGCGCAGCCCATGGTGCAGAGCGCCGAGCTTTGCATCAGCCCGCGGGGGGCGTAGCATTCCCACATCTGGCTCAGCAGGATGCGGTGCGCGCCACTGTCGGCGGTGGCCAGCGCGTCGCGGGGCAGGGCGGTGCGGCAGGTGTCGATCACCGCCGCCGGGCCCCAATCGTCATCCCGGGGGAAGGCCTGGCCGAGGGCCGCCTTGGCGTCGCCAACCTCTCCGCCCGTCCAGGTGTCGCGCGGAGGCACGCCGTCCGACATCGCGGTCAGGGTCGCGCTGCAATCGGCGACCACGTTGATCGTCGCCTGGTGCATGTAGTGGTGGTTGGGTTCGGCCGTGATGTCGATCATCGTCTGAATGCCGGGATAGTAGAAATCGCGCCAGCCGGTGCGCATCTCGATCGGGTCATAGCCCAGGCCGATGATCAGGTCCGCCTTGTGCACCAACGGCAGCAGGATGCCGTCGGCCTTGGGCGACAGGCCCGCCCCACCAAGGGCCAGCGGATGATCCTCGGGCAGCAGGCCCTTGGCCTTGTAGGTGGTGATCACGGGCACGTTGAACGCCTCGACAAACCGCTGCAGCACCTCCGACATGTCCGCGCGGCGCGTGTCAAAGCCCTGGTTCAGCGCATCCACACCGACGATCAGGATGGGCCGCTCGGCCTTGGCCAGATGCGCGCGCATCTGGTCCAGCACGGCTGGCGCGGGGATCAGGGGTGCGGCATCGGTGCGGCGGGCAGGGATCGTCCGCGCCGCCGGGGCGACAGCGACCGAGATGGGCACATCGATATGGACCGGGCCGGGGCGCCCTTCGGTTGCGATGCCGACGGCCTTGTCGGCGATCACGCAAGGCGCACCGGTGTTGAGGGTAAAGCTGGCCTTGGTGATGGGCCGGAAAACTTGCGTCTGATCCAGCACCTGATGGGTGTAGGTCTGCGCCTCGTCCGCGTCCACGCACCCGGCGAGCACGATCAGCGGCACCCGGTCCTGATGCGCGTTGGCCACCGCGTTCACGCCGTTGAGCGCACCGGGCCCAACGGTCGCCACCAGGATGCCCGGCGCGCCGGTGCGGTGCCATGCGCCTTCGGCCATGAACGCGGCCGCGTTCTCATGCTTGCACAGGACAAAGCGGATGCCGACGCGCTCCAGCGCATCGACAAGCGTCAGCACCTCGCCCCCCGGCATGCCAAAGGCCAGGCGACAGCCCGCATCAAAGAGGCGTTGGGCCAGCACATCGGCGGTGCGGTTGGGCGTCTGGGTCGTCACGGGCGTGGTCCGGTCGGTTCAAGGTCGGGCCTTCCTGTCATGCGAGGACACGGCACACAACTCACACCTGCGTTGGGCGATGTTTCACCGCCCCTTGACCTTCCAGCGACGGGAAGCCTTATGTGTGGCCCATGTCTGCTGGTAGTTTGACCTTTCCCATTTCGGGCCTGCATTGCGGGGCCTGCGTCGGCCGCGCGGAGGCCGCGCTGACGGCTGTGCCTGGCGCGCAGAACGTGCGCGTGAACCTCGCCAATCGCACGGCACAGGTGGCGGGCGTCGCCGCACCGGTGGTGGAGGCGGCGCTGGCCGAGGCCGGTTATCCAGCAGAGCCGCAGCAGCTTGCGTTGCACGTGCCGGGCATGTCCTGCGCCTCGTGCGTGGCGCGGATCGAAGCGGCGGCGCAGGACGCGCCGGGCGTCGTGCGGGCGCGGGCCAATCTGGCGACGCAGATGCTGGATGTGGCGACCCTGGGCGCGCCCGCTGCTGTGCGCGACGCGCTCGAGGCCGCCGGGTACCCGCCCGCTGCCGCAACACGGGAGGCGGGGGTTGCAACCGATGAAACGGGCGCGATGCGCCGCCGCTTCGTCGTGGCCGCGCTGTTGACGCTGCCGGTGTTCGTGGCCGAGATGGGCGGGCACATGTACCCGCCGCTGCACCACTGGCTGATGGCAGCTGTGGGGCAGGACACCTTGCGATGGGCGCAACTGATCCTGACCGCGCTGGTGCTGGCAGGTCCGGGCGCAGGCTTTTTCCGACGGGGCATTCCGGGGTTGTTGCGCGCGCGGCCCGACATGGACGCGCTGGTGGCCTTGGGAGCAGGGGCGGCCTTTGTGTTCTCAGCCGTGGCCGTGGTGGCACCGGGCGTCTTGCCGCCCACCGGCATCTATTTCGAAGCGGCCGCCGTGATCGTGACCCTGATCCTGCTGGGCCGCTGGCTCGAGGCGCGGGCGCGAGGCCGCACTGGCGAGGCGGTGCGCCGACTGCTGGACCTCGCCCCCGACACGGCCGAGCGGATCACGGCAGATGGCGTGGAAACGCTGCCTCTGGCCGCTGTCCAGACGGGCGACGTGCTGCGCGCGCGCCCCGGCAGTCGCATCGCGGTGGACGGCATCGTGACCGATGGGCAAAGCCCGGTGGACACGGCGATGCTGACCGGTGAGCCTGTGCCGGTCATGGCGGGCCCGGGTGACGTGGTGCATGCGGGCACGGTCGTGACCACCGGCGCGCTGAGCTATCGCGCCACCCATGTGGGCCGCGACACGACGCTGGCCCGGATCGCCGCATTGACCGAAGCGGCGCAATCCGCGCGCCTGCCGGTCGAGGCGGTGGTGAACCGCGTGACCGCGTGGTTCGTGCCTGCGGTGCTCGTGGTCGCGGCGGTGACCTTTGCCCTGTGGTGGGCGCTGGTGGGGCTGGGGCCCGCGGTCGTGTCGGCGGTGTCGGTGCTGATCATCGCGTGCCCCTGCGCCATGGGCCTTGCCACGCCCATGTCGATCATGGTCGGCACGGGGCGTGCGGCCACCTTGGGCGCGCTCTTCCACAAGGGCGCCGCGCTGCAGCGCCTGCAGGATGCGGCCGTCGTCGCCTTTGACAAAACGGGGACGTTGACCCTCGGCAAGCCCACCCTGACCCATATCGAGACGGTGATGGACCGCGACACGCTCTTGTGCCGCGTCGCGGGGGTCGAGGCAGGCTCGGAGCATGCCATTGCGCAGGCGTTGGTTGCTGCCGCTCCGGACACTCCGCGCGCTGTGACGGAGTTTCAGGCAACCCCGGGCGAGGGCGCGCGCGCGCAGGTCGAGGGCCAGATGGTGCTCGTGGGGAACGCCGCCTACCTCAGACGCCACGACATCCCGCTTAACCAAAGCCTCACCCGCCAAGCCGACGGATGGGCCGAGACCGGCGCCACCCCAGTGCTGGTGGCGGTGGACGGCACCCACGTGGCCAGCCTTGCCGTCAGCGACCCGCTGCGCGCGGGCGCAGGCGACGCGATCGCCGCGATCCAGGCGGGCGGTCGGCGCGTTGCCCTGATCTCGGGCGATGTCCGCCCCGCGGCAGAACATGTTGCCCGAACGCTTGGCATCGACACCGTCGTTGCAGGTGTCAAACCGGCTGGCAAGGTCGCGGCCATCGACGAGCTGCGTCAGGCACATGGTCCCGTCGCCTTTGTCGGCGATGGCATCAATGATGCGCCCGCGCTGGCGGCGGCGGATGTCGGCCTTGCCGTTGGCGGCGCCACGGACATCGCCGTGGAAGCCGCTGATGTCGTCCTGATGTCCGCCGAACCCGCTGCCGTCCTGCGTGCCCTGGGCATCAGTCGCGCCACGCTGCGCAATGTCTGGCAGAACCTCGCCTGGGCGTTTGGCTACAACACCCTCCTGATCCCGGTTGCCGCCGGTCTGCTTGTCCCCTTTGGCGGTCCGCAACTCACCCCGCAACTGGCAGCGCTCGCCATGGCGCTGTCGTCGGTCTTTGTCGTCACCAACGCGCTGCGCTTGCGCCGCTGGAGCCCGTCATGAACATCTCGGACGCTGCCCAAGCCACGGGCTTGCCCGCCAAAACCATCCGCTATTACGAAGAGATCGGCCTGATCCGTCCCGACCGCCGCGCCAACGGCTACCGCGACTTTGCCGAGACCGAAGTGCACAAGCTCCGCTTTCTCGCCCGGGCCCGCGCCTTGGGCTTTGGCATCGAGGATTGCCGGTCGCTCCTTGCCCTGTGGGAAGATCGTGACCGGGCCAGCGCGGACGTGCGTCAGATCGCCAACGCGCACCTGGCCGCGATCGAGGAGAAGATCACCGATCTCACGGCGATGCGCGACACGCTTTCACATCTGGTCCAGACATGCGCAGGCGACACCCGACCCGATTGCCCGATCCTGAAAAATCTGTCAGCTGCTGAATAGAACCGCGCGTCCCTGTCCGGCGCACTGGCGACGGGGCAGCGCCACAATCAAACACTGTCGCCAGGCAAGTGGCCTTTGGATTACCGACGGCGGTCGCGACGCGAGGACATCGGCTGAAACGCCACGCCCACATGGGCCTCGCAATAGGGTTTGCCCTGTTGCACCGGCAGGCCGCAAAACCAGAAATCCGACGTTGCAGGATCTCCCACAGGCCATTTGCAGGTCCGCTCCGTCAGCTCCATCAGGCTGATCCGCTTGGCCTTTTTCTCGATCTCGTTGACCTTGGCCAGCGCTTCGGGGCTGATCTCGTTTGCCGAAGGCTGCGGTGGCAGGGGTTGGCCTGCCGGGATGATCTGTTTGCGCGCAGGCACCACCGCCTTGGTCTCGGGCGCGGGCTCTGCCGACACTTTCGGTTCGGGCTTGGGTGCCTTGGGTTGGGCCTCGGCCTTGGTTGCGGCCTTGGGTTTGGGATCGGCCTTGGCCGTGCTGGCGCCGCCACCGCCGGCGCGGTTCGACAGACCCAGCCGGTGCACCTTGCCGATGACCGCGTTGCGGGTCACACCGCCCAGCTCCTTGGCGATCTGGCTGGCCGACTGGCCTTCGCCCCACATCTTTTTCAGCAGTTCTACGCGCTCATCGGTCCAGGACATATGGGGGGCTTACCTTAGCTAAAAAGCGGCCCCCAGGATGCGGGCCGCCTTAAATTTCGTGTCAGCCTCCTATTCTAATCACGCGGGCCAAAGTTACAAGGGCTCGCGGGCCTGACGCTGCAGTCCTTCGCGCCACGCCAGCAGGGCAGCGCCCGCGATGATGATGCCTGCCCCGGCCAAGGTGATCGCATCGGGGATCACACCGTAGAACATCACGTCATAGATCGCGGCAAAAATCAGCGTCGCGTAGCTGAAGGGCGCGACATAGCTGGCATCCGCCCGCGCCATGGCATTGACAAAACAGGCCTGTGCCGCCGCCATCGCGCAGCCCACCCCGGCCATCAGCGCCCATTGCTGCGCCGTCGGCGCCTGCCAGACCCACAGAACGGCGAAGCCCGAAATCACCACCCCCAGCGCATTGTTCACGATCAGGATCGAAAACGGCCCTTCGCGCCCGGTCAGCTTCTTGATGATGCTCAGCTCGAACCCCAGCACCAGCGCGGCCCCGAGCGCCAGGAGTGCCGCGGGCTGAAAGGTGGCAGGTGTCGGCCGCAGCAGGATCATCGCCCCACTCAGCGCGATGGCCGCCGCCAGCCAGCGCCACTTGCCCACCCGTTCCCCCAGCAGTGGGATCGCCAGGATCATGCCAAAGACCGGGTTCAGAAAGGAAATCGCCGTCGCGTCCGCCAGCGGGATATACGCGACCGAGGCAAACATGAGCGTCACGCCCGCCGCACCGCTCAACGTGCGCGCCAGGTGCAGGCCCAGATGCGGACGCTGCAGCTGTGGGCGCAGCACCGACGCGACAACGGCAAAGGTCAAAAAGGCAAAGAGGAAGCGGCCAAAGGTGATCTGAAAGGGATGAAGCGGATCGCCCGGCGCATCCGTCCCCAGCGCCTTGGCCATCAGCGTGGTCGCGGCGATGAACGCCGACGCGATCAGGATCAGCGTGGCGGCAAGCGTCGGGTTCTGGGCACGTACGACGAACATGCGCGCCTGATGCGCCTTTGTCGTCTGCCCCGCAAGCGACAAAAGGGCTGGCGCGGCCACCCGTGATGCGCTAGGCCCGTCCGCATGATCAAAACGCTGCGCCTCCGACGACCCGTTTGCACCCGCTGACCCAGCGGCCTTGATCCTGTGCGCCCCGGCGCATCCCCCCTTCCACCCGACATACTGTTGACCACGGCCCTGCGCTCAGGCACCAAAACGGTCTGAGCCGTTCCGGCCCCTCTATGATAGGATGATCCAGATGATCACGTCCGTTCTGCCGACCTATAATCGCGCCCCTCTGAACTTTGTCAAAGGGGCAGGCTCCTGGCTGATCGAGGCGGACGGGCGACGCTTTCTGGACCTCGGTGCGGGCATTGCGGTCAACGCACTGGGCCATGCACATCCCGCGCTGACGGCGGCCCTGACGGAACAGGCCGGCGCGCTCTGGCACACATCGAACCTCTATCAGATCCCGCAACAGCAGGCACTGGCCGACAAGCTGGTCTCCGCCACGTTCGCCGATACGGTGTTCTTCACAAATTCGGGCACTGAGTCCTGCGAACTGGCCGTGAAAATGGCGCGCAAGTACTGGTACGACCAAGGGCACCCGGACAAGGTCGACATCATCACCTTCTCCGGCAGCTTCCATGGCCGCTCATCCGCCGGGATTGCCGCGGCAGGGTCCGAGAAGATGACCAAGGGCTTCGGCCCGCTCCTGCCTGGTTTCACCCATCTGACGTTCGGCGATCACGACGCGCTGGCGCCTGCCATCACCGACACCACGGCGGCCATCCTGATCGAGCCAGTGCAGGGCGAGGGCGGCATCGTGCCCGTGCCCGACCAATGCCTCAAGGGGCTGCGCGATCTGTGCGACGCCCACGGCCTCCTGCTGATCCTGGACGAGGTGCAATGCGGCGTCGGCCGGACGGGCAAACTCTTTGCCCATGAATGGGCCGGCATCACGCCCGACATCATGATGGTGGCCAAGGGCATCGGCGGCGGCTTCCCCTTGGGCGCGGTGCTTGCCACCGAAAGGGCCGCAAGCGGCATGACCGCAGGCACGCATGGCTCCACCTATGGCGGCAACCCGTTGGGCTGCGCCGTGGGCACCACCGTTATGGACATCGTGAGCGATCCCGCCTTCCTGGCCGAGGTCAACCGCAAGGCGGGCCTCCTGCGGCAAAAGCTCGAAGGGTTGATCGCCTCGCACCCGGATATCTTTGACAGCGTGCGCGGCGCGGGCCTGATGCTGGGCATCAAGTGCAAGGCCACCAACACCGACATCGTCGCCGCTGGTTATGCGCACGAGGTCCTCACGGTCCCGGCGGCCGACAATGTCATCCGCCTGCTCCCCCCGCTCACCATCACCGACGAAGAGATCGCCGAAGCTGTCGATCGCCTCGACGCAGCCGCACGGTCGCTGGCCGCCTGACCTGCCGTCTTTGTCCCAAAAAATCCTCGGGGGTCCGGGGGCAGACAGCCCCCGGGTCTCTCCACGCAGAGAAACGTTATGACCCATTTCCTCGACATCCACACCACAGACCAGGCCGACCTGCGCAGCATCATGGACAGCGCCCATGCCATGAAAACCGCCCGCGCGAACCGTCCCAAAGGCATGCAGGACGACGACACGCCGCTTGTGGGCCACATGGTCGCCCTGATCTTTGAAAAGCCATCGACACGCACCCGCGTGTCCTTTGACGTGGGCGTGCGCCAGATGGGCGGGCAGACGATGGTGCTGTCGGGTGCCGACATGCAGCTCGGCCATGGCGAGACCATCGCCGACACCGCCCGCGTGCTCAGCCGCTATGTCGACCTCATCATGATCCGCACATTCGAGGAGGCGACGCTGCTCGAGATGGCGGAACATGCGACCGTGCCGGTCATCAACGGCCTGACCAACCGCACCCATCCCTGCCAGATCATGGCCGACGTGATGACGTTCGAGGAACATCGCGGCCCCATCACGGGCAAGAAGGTCGTCTGGTCCGGCGATGGCAACAATGTCTTTGCCAGCTTCGCTCATGCGGCCAAGCAGTTCGAGTTCGATCTTGTCTTTACCGGCCCCGAGCCGCTCGATCCCGAACGCGCGCTCGATGGCCTCTATACCACCGTCCGCGACCCGCACGAGGCCGTGCAGGGCGCCGACCTGGTGGTCACCGACACCTGGGTCAGCATGCACGATCCCCAATCGGCGCGCGAGCGGCGGCACAATCAGCTGCGCGGCTATCAGGTTAACGACGATCTGATGGCCAGGGCCAAGCCCGACAGCCTCTTCATGCATTGCCTGCCCGCCCACCGGGATGACGAGGCGACGTCCGAGGTCATGGACGGCCCGCATTCGGTGATCTTCGACGAGGCTGAAAACCGGCTGCACGCACAAAAGGCGATCATGCGCTGGTGTCTGGGCCGATAGGGTGACGGCCCCCCGCATCACTGTCGCAGGCGCCGGCAGCATCGGCTGCTTTGTCGGTGGTCTGCTGGCAGATGCGGGCCACGAGGTGCGATTTCTGGGCCGCGCGCAGGTGTGCGAGACGCTGGCAAGCCAAGGGCTGCGCCTGACCGATTTCGCGGCGCTTGACGTCACGCTGCGGGGCGTTGCGGCTTTCGAGGATCCGAAACAGGCCCTGACCGGTGCGGATGTCGTTCTGGTCGCCGTCAAATCCGGCGACACCGGCGACATGGCCCGGCTGATCCGCGACCATGCTCCGCATGCGCAGGTGATCAGCCTGCAAAACGGCGTCGGCAATGCCGATGCACTGCGCGTTGCGCTGCCGGGCGCGGATGTGCGTGCGGCGATGGTGCCCTTCAACGTCGTGTGGCGTGGCCATGGCCAGTACCACCGCGCCACGTCGGGTGATATCGTGGTCGAGGCGGGCCCGCTGCCGAACCTCGATACGCCCACACTGGCCTGGACCCAGAGCGACCAGATCGAGGCCGTGCAATGGGGCAAGCTGCTGATCAATCTCGGCAATGCGATCAACGCGCTGGCGAACCTGCCGCTGCTCGAACAGTTGCAGGACCGACGCTGGCGGCGGTTGATGGCGGCACAGATGGCCGAGGCGCTGCGCATCCTGCGCGTCGCGGGTATCACGCCGGCCAAGTCCACCGCCGCCCCGCCATGGCTGATCCCGCATATCCTGCGCCTGCCAACCCCCCTCTTTCGCCGGATCGCCGCGCAGATGCTGACCATCGATGCCGCGGCGCGGTCGTCGATGTGGGAGGATCTGACCCAGCGCCGCCCCACCGAGGTGGACGCGCTGCAGGGTGTGATCCTCGATCTGGCGGCGCGCTACGGACGGCAAGCGCCGCTCAACGCCCGGCTGCGGCAACTGATCAAAGAGGCGGAGGTGGCCGGAAACGGATCACCGGGCCTGTCGCCGTCGGACATCGCGCCCCGGTTCTAGCATCGCCGTCTCGCCTGCGCGGCTTGGCGCAAACGCCTCTACCTGCGCGGTTTGGCGCGAACGACTTCATCTGCGCGGCTTCGCGCAAACGCTTCTACCTGCGCGGCTTGGCGCGCAAGGTCGGATCGGCCTGCGTCGGATCCTCGGGCCACGGGTGCTTGGGGTATTGCCCGCGCATGTCCTTGCGCACATCCGCATAAGTGTTGGCCCAGAACCCCGGCAGGTCCGCCGTGACCTGCACCGGGCGCTGCGCGGGCGACAGCAGCGTGATCTGCAAGGGTTGCGCGCCGACCATCGGGTGTCGCGTCACGCCAAACATCTCTTGCAGCCGCACCGCGATGCCGGGCTGTGCGGCGTCGTAATCGATCGGCACCTTGCGGCCCAGCGGCGTGACAAAGGCGCCGGGCACCGCGCGGTCGAGGGTTTGCGTGTTCTCCCACCCCAGATGCGCTTCGAGGGCCGGGCGGATGTCGAACGCCTTCCAGTCCGCGGCACTGCGCACGCCCGACAGGAAGGGCAGCAACCAGTCCTCAAGCGTTTCCAGCAACGCAGGCTCCGAAAGGTCGGGAAATCCGTCGCCCATCAGCGCCGCCCGCGCCATCAACCGGGCCGCGGCCTTGGACGGGCGCAGGCCCAGCTGGCGAACGCCGTCCAGCATCGCGCGGCTTTGCGCCTCTTCCGGTGCGTCCGTCCAGGTGCGATCCTCCAGCACCAGCGCCCCGAAACAGCGCTGCTGGCGCGCGTGCACGCGGCTGTCGCGGCGCGACCAAGTGCAGATATCGTGCCAGGCGATCTGGTCGCCGAAGACGTCCTCCAACTCCGCCTCCGCCAGCACAGCGGCTTGTCTTATGCGCGCCTCGCGCGGGTTGCCGTCCAGATCCGTCGCCACGATCAGCCGCTGCCCCGCCAGCGCGTCACCGTCCGGCATCACGGCGCCCTTGCCACCCGACAGCACATAGCGTGGCGCGTCGCCCTTGCGCCGCAGGCCGATCCGGTCGGGATAGGCGAGGGCGGCCATGGCCGCCGGGCTGAGGCCCGCATCGGGCCGGTTTTTCCGCAGCCGTTTGGCCTCTGCCTTGATCCGGGCGACGGCGCCGCGATGCACCGCCTCACCAAAGCTGTCGGGGCGCTGCACGGCGCGCAGGCGCAGTGCGAGGTCCACGCCGCGTCCGCGCAGCGGGTCACGCTCGGCCAGCAGGGCGGCGAGCATCGCCGCACTGTCGCCCGCCCGTTCGAGCATATGCGCAAGCCGGGGATGCAGCGGCGCGCGGGCCAGCGCGCGCCCGTGATCGGTGATCCGATCCCGCGCGTCCAGCCCACCCAACAGGCGCAGCAGGCTGCGCGCCTCGGCCAGGCGCCCCGCATGGGGCGGGGAGACAAAGGCCATGTCCGCCTCGGACCCACCCCAGAGCGCCAATTCGAGCGCAAAGCCCGCCAAATCGCCCGCCTCGATCTGGGGCGGCGGGTAGGCGGCAAGCGCTCCGTCCTCGCCGCGGGTCCACAGCTTGTAGCAGTGGCCGGGTGCCACCCTGCCTGCGCGGCCCGCGCGCTGCGTGGCCTCCGCGCGGGTCACACGCTCGGTCACGAGCCGCGACATGCCCGACGATGGATCGAACACGGCGCGCCGCGACCGGCCACCATCCACGACGATCCGAATGTCCGGAATGGTCAGCGACGTCTCGGCGATGGAGGTGGCGAGCACGACCTTGCGCGTGTCCGACGGCGCGACCGCCGCCCGCTGTGCCTTGAGGTCCATCGCACCAAAGAGCGGCTGGACCGTGCAACCACCGGGCAAGCGTCCGGCCAGCGCCGCCTCCACCCGCCGGATCTCACCCTCGCCCGGCAAAAAGGCGAGCAGCCCCCCTTCGGCCTCGAACGCGGCGTGCACGATCAGGTCTGCCATGGCGGCCTCGAACCGCGTCTGCTTTGGCACGGGCCGGTCGAGCCACTGCGGCGTGACGTCAAAGCTCTGGCCTTCGGAGGTCAGGATGCGCGCTTGCATGACCTCGGCCACCGGCGCGGCATCCAGCGTTGCCGACATCGCCAGCAGGATCAGGTCGTCGCGTAGGGCGTCGGCGACCTCAAGGCACAGGGCCAGGCCCAGGTCAGCATTCAAAGACCGTTCATGAAACTCGTCAAAGATCACGGCGCCCACACCCGGCAGCTCCGGATCGGACTGCAACATGCGGGTCAGAATGCCTTCGGTCACCACCTCGATCCGTGTCGCGGACGACACTTTTGCCTCGCCCCGGATGCGGTAGCCCACGGTCTGGCCCACCGGCTCGCCCAGGCTCGATGCCATCCGGTCGGCCGCGGCGCGGGCGGCCAGGCGGCGGGGCTCCAGCATCACGATCTTGCTGCGCGTCAGGCCGGCCTCAAGCATCGCAAGCGGCACGCGCGTCGTCTTGCCCGCGCCGGGCGGCGCTTGCAGCACCGCGCGGCCCTGCTGGCCAAGCACGGACATCAGGTCGGACAGGATCGCATCGATGGGCAAGGGCGTCGTCATGGCGCCTTATGGCCCAAGCACGCCACCGCGCCAACTCTGGACATTTGCCGCGGCGCTGCTCAGAAAGCGGCGATGGGACAGGGTATCGATATCGCCGATCTGGCACAGCGCATCGCTGCAGGCGAGCGGCGCGCGCTTGCCCGTGGCATCACCCTGATCGAAAGCAGCCGGGCGGATCACCGCGATGATGCGACCACACTGCTGGGCGCGCTGCCGCAGGATCGGCAGGCCCTGCGCATCGGGCTGTCGGGCACGCCGGGTGTGGGCAAATCCACCTTTATCGAAGCGTTTGGCATGATGCTGACGGCGCGCGGAATGCGGGTCGCCGTGCTGGCGGTCGATCCAAGCTCTGCCCGGTCGGGCGGGTCGATCCTGGGCGACAAGACGCGGATGGACCGGCTCAGCCGCGACCCCAAGGCGTTTATCCGCCCGTCTCCCAGCCAGACGCATCTGGGTGGCGTCGCCCGCCGCACCCGCGAGGCGGTGCGCCTGTGCGAAGGGGCGGGGTTCGACGTGGTGCTGATCGAAACCGTGGGCGTGGGCCAATCCGAGACACAGGTGGCGCAGATGGCGGACCTGTTCCTGCTGCTCCTCGCACCGGCGGGCGGGGACGAGCTGCAAGGGGTCAAGCGCGGCATCATGGAGATGGCCGACATGATCCTCATCAACAAGGCCGACGGTGATCTGAAGCCCACCGCCACCCGCACCTGCGCCGACTATGCGGGCGCTCTGCGCCTGTTGCGCAAGCGGCCGCAGGATCCCGATACCTTTCCCAAGGCGATGATGGTGTCGGCCCTCGAAGAGGCGGGCATTGCCACCGCCTGGGACGAGATGCAGGCGCTGACGCAGTGGCGGCGCGCGGCGGGGCATTTTGATGCCACACGGGCCGCCCAGGCACGGTACTGGTTCGAAGCGGATGTGCGCAGCGCCCTCCTGTCGCAGCTTGACACACCTCAGGCCCGGGCGCGGATGGCAGCGCTGGCCAAGGCCGTCGCCGAGGGCGAGACGGAGCCCGGTGCCGCCGCGGCCGACATGCTCGCCGCCTTGCGGGGCTGAGACGCCCATTCCGGGTTGACCCGGCCCCCGATTCCCCCTATTGCCCGCAAACGATTTTCGCCAGCGCCGCGTTCCGCGCGGTGCTGCTGTCGTTTCAGAGGCCCGCGTGGGCCGACAAACGGCACGATGGATAAGAGGATGACAACATGTCGCGTGTGTGCGAACTGACCGGCAAAGGCCCGATGTCTGGCAACAATGTCAGCCACGCCAACAACAAGACCAAGCGGCGCTTTCTGCCGAACCTGAACGACGTGACGCTGCAGTCCGAAACGCTGGGTCGCGGCGTCAAGCTGCGCATTTCAGCCGCGGCACTGCGCTCGGTCGATCACCGCGGTGGTCTGGACGCGTACCTGGCCAAGGCCAAGGACGTCGAACTGTCCGACCGCGCGCTGAAGGTCAAGAAAGAGATCGCCAAGGCGCAAACCGCCGCCTGAGCGACATCGCAGTTGTGAACACGGCCCCCCCTGCGGCGACGCAGGCGGGGCCGTTTCTATTTGCCGCAGTTGAGATGCGCGGGACCGTTGGCTAGGTCTGATGTCATGGTCCACAAAATGCTCCATCTGTTCCTGACGCTGGCGCTGCTGGCCACCAGCATCGGCGCCGCCTCCGCCCGCGGTGCGGCCCCGGCTGTGGATCAGCTGGTGATTTGTTCGGGCCACGGTGTGAAGGTCCTGTTTCTGGACGCCACGGGCGAACCCACCCAGGCGCCGCATCTGTGCCCCGACTGCGTTCTACACCTCGTTGCACCCTTGACCGGTGGCGTGGCGCTTGTCCCGCAGGCCGTGTCGCTGGAAACCACAGTGCGCGGGTGCCGGACCCCACAGGATGTGCGCCCGCACCTCTCACCCATCACATCACGGGGCCCGCCGACGGATCTGATCTGAAACCAAAAACCACACTTCAGATTTGATCCACAGGAGGACTGTATGTCCCGACCTTTCCGCCTTTCCGCCGCCGTCCTGGCGACCCTGATCGCTCTGCCTGTCGCAGCGGCGGACATCATGGTGATGGACCCGTATGTCCGCGCCGTAAGCCCGTCCGCCAAGTCGGGCGCTGCCTTCATGACGCTGCACAACACCGGCACCACCGATGACCGCCTTGTCGCTGCGGCAACGGATGTGGCCCAGCGGGTCGAGCTGCACGAACACATCGAAGTGAGCGACGGCGTGATGCAGATGACCGAGATCGAAGGCGGTATCCCGCTGCCCGCCGGTGAGATGCACGAGATGGTCCGCGGCGGCGATCACGTCATGCTCATGGGCCTCACCGGGCCGCTGGAACAGGGCGAAGGGATCATGGTCACCCTCGTCTTTGAACACGCAGGCGAGGTCGTCGTGACGATCCCCGTCGATAACGAGCGCAAGCCCAAGGCCCGCGCCCATGGCGGGCACGATCGCTAGGTGCTGAGCACCTCATCGACCCAGGCGGGCACAGTCTCCGAGGCTTTGCCCGCCCGCGCTTGGGCAAACAGCGTGACGTTCTCGCCCGGATCCAGGTTCATCTCGACCGTGTGCGCACCCACATGGGTGGCCAGCTGCACAAAGCCCGCGGCGGGGTAGACGTTGCCGGACGTGCCGATCGCGACAAAGATGTCGGCGCCCATGAGCGCCTGTTCGATCCGCTCCATCTGGTAGGGGATCTCGCCGAACCAGACGATATCGGGCCGGGCGGCAGGGGCGCCGCACCTTGGGCACGCCTCACCCACCTGCATCGCGAGCGGTGCGGGCCACCGGTGATCACACGCCCCGCACAGCGCCGAATTGAGCGCACCGTGCATGTGTACAACGGTCTGGCTGCCACCCTTCTCGTGCAGGTCATCCACGTTTTGCGTCACCAGCAGCACGTCGCCGGCATGTTCGGCCTCGAGACGGGCCAGCGCCCTATGCGCCGCGTTGGGCACAGCCTCGGCCGCCTGCGCGCGCCGCGCGTTGTAGAAATCCACGACCAGCTGCGGGTTGCGCGCAAACCCCTCGGGCGTGGCCACATCCTCGATCCGGTGTTGGGCCCAGAGGCCCCCTTCGTCGCGAAAGGTGCCAAGCCCGCTTTCGGCGGAAATGCCCGCGCCGGTCAGGATCACGATGGACGGTGACGCCATAATTCTGCTCTGTTTAACAACTATGCCCCGTTGTGACGGAGACTGAGCGGCAAAGGCAACCCCCCGTGATGGACAGCGAAAAACCCCTCTTCACGTGGTTTGGCCCCTGGGGTGTGCCCGTGCAGGTCATGCCCAGCACTGCGTTCTTGCTTTTGATCTTTGTCGGGCTGTCGGCCAGCAGTGTCGAGGCGATGGCCTGGGGCCTGAACATGTTCGCCTTACTGGCGGTGGCGATTTTCCTGCACGAATTGGGCCACGCCTGGGGCGCGCACGTCCAGGGGATCAAGGTGCACCGGATCGTCATCCACGGTGGCGGCGGTTTCTGCGCGCATCGCAGCGCCGGGGCCCGCGCCTCGGAATTGATCGTGCTGATGGGACCGCTGGTGAACTTGGCTCTGTGGGCCATCCTGTCGCTGGGCGCTTGGGCGATCCTGCCCGCGTTCCCAAGCTATGAGGCGACGGATCAGGTGTGGGAGGCATTCTTTGCCACCCATTCGGCACGGTTCGAAGTGATCTACTGGCTGGAAACAGCGGCCGAGATCAATCTGATGCTGTTCATTCTCAACATGATCCCGGTGCAGCCGCTGGACGGTGGCAAACTGCTGCACCTGTGGCTGTTGCGCGTGATGCGCCCGGATGTGGCGCTGCTGGTGACGGGCGGTTTCGGTGTGCTGTTCACGCTGCTCTGGATCCCTGCGATGATCGGCGTTTACGTCTACATGGGCTTTGTGCTGCTCTTCTTTCCCAGCCTGCGCCTGCATTGGGAGATGTTGCGCGGCGGCACACGCCTGCGCCGCCTCGACCGTTAGGGCGCCAGCCATTGCCCCTGCCACGCGTCGTCGCGGGTGTAGCCCGCGCGGCGGTGGACGTCATCCAGATGCACCAGGTCGATATGCGTCGCGTGGCAGCGCAGCACGGCAAAGCGGTCGCGGTTGGGCGGCTTTTCATAGGCATGCACATGTTCGATCGGTTGCCCCGGCAACGGCTCGGTCCCGTAGGACACGCGTGAGCGGGGCGGGACCTGCTCCCACGCCTCGGCAACGGCGGCACCTGTCAGGATCTCGACCTCGGCCGTTACGCGGATCTGCAGCCGCGCGCGGGGCAGCCAGACGTGCAGTGCGGCAACGGGATGCGCACGCAGCGCTGTGACCTTGGGAGTTTTGGTATCGGTGTGGACCTCGAGGATGGCACCGGTCGGGCTGGCGCGGCGCAGGGCAACCGTGCGCGCCTCGGGCACACCCTCGGGCGAGACGGTGGCAAAGACGGGATACCGCGCGGGCGATTTCGCGTCCGCCGCGCCGCGGCGCAGGTGCTGCCAGGCCTCGGCCAGAAACGCGCTCAGATCGCCGGGATCACTCATAGCCTGTCATTTCCAGATATCCGATGCCCGCATGCGAGCCGCTGACGGTCACCGGTCCTTCCCAATAGGGGATCGACAGGCCCATCCACGCGTCGGGGTTCATCGCGGCGACGGTCACGTCAATCCCCCGGTCGGGGACGGCCACCTGCCACTGCACCGGCACATCGCGGCCCGCGACGCTGTGCGTGGTCAGAGGGGCGGCGGTAAACGCCCCGTTCGGCAGGCCCTCGGTCGTTCCGTCCGGGCGGATCCACGTGCCCGAGCTGTAGCCCGCGCTGTCATCGCGGTTGCGCAGCTGAAAGCCCATCAGCTTGGTGCCATCGTCAAAGCTGAGCGAAAACCAATCCCACCCCGCCTGTCGCCCCGACAGGGGCTGCGACGACCATTCCCGGTCTAGCCAGGCAGTGCCTGTGACCGCGACGGGCCCCTCCGGCAGGTGCAACGTGCCGCTGATGCGATAGAAAGGTTGCGAATAATAGTAGCTGGCCTGCCCCTCGTCAGATTTAACAGAGAAGCCTGCATCGCCATGAAAGATCAGCGGCCCCTGCGCCTCCAGCGCCATGTCATAGCGGAACGCAGGCCCTGCCGCGGTCATGCGCAGCGTGTCGAAATCCGGGCCTTCCAGCGCCCATTCGTCGATCCAGGCTCGGAACGGGGCGGCCTCGACCCCCGCCGTGCCGACGCCACCGCGGGCAAAGCGTTCGGTGGCGAAATGCGCCTCCGGCGTCGTGACGGCGGCGTGGGCGAACCAGACCTGTGGCGATTGCCAGCCCGGCCGTTCGCCCGGTGCCAGGGCCGACCGAAACAGCGTCCATTGCAGCCCGTAGGGCGTGCCATCTGCGCTGGTCAGGTTCGCGGTCAGGTACCACCACTCGATGCGGTAGTCGGGGTGGGGGCCGTGATCGGCGGGAAAGTCAAAGGTCGCGCCGCGTTCGGGCATGGCAAAGCCTTCGGCGTCCGTGCCCAACCCGGCAAAGCCCTGTGCCCACGCTGTTACGGGTAACAACAGTGCAAAGAGGATCGTCCTAACGTTCATGGGCAAACACCTGCAAAAGCCGCGCGGGTGGGGTACGCATCAGGCGCAGCGCGGGCCAGAGGGCGGCCAGCATCGCAGCCCCGATGGCGGCAAGGCCCAACACCGCGTAGTTGCCGGGAAACAGGAACATCGGCAGACGCCAGCCAAACGCATCCACGTTGACCTTGGCCAGCAGCACCCACGCGAGGCCCAGCCCCACGGGCACAGCCACCACGCTGACAAGCAACGCAAAGAGGCCTGCGCGCAGCAGCTCCAACCGCCCCAGTTGTCGCCGCGTGAGCCCCAGCGCCCAGACGGGCGCAAGCTGTGGCAGGCGCTGATCGGCTAGGGTCAGCAGGCTCATGAGCATGGCAAAGCCCGCTACCGCGAGCGTCAGGATGTTGAGCGCGGCGGTGACGGTAAAGGTGCGTTCGAACACCTGAAGCGAGAACGCCTTGAGCGCCGCCTGATCCATCATCGCGCTGCCCGGCACGCCCGCATCGCGCAAGGTCGCGCGCAGCGCGGCGGGTTCGGCGCTGCGCAGGCCAAAGCTTTGAGGGGCGGTGTCGGGATAGAGGCGCTGGAACAGCGCCTCGCCCAGGATCACCTGACCCTGCGGGTTGCCGTAGTCGCCCACCACCGCGGCGATGGGGTATGTGTCGTCGCCCAGCGTGAGCGTATCGCCGACCCAAAGGCCTGCCCGACGCGCGAATTGTTCGTTGGTGATCACGGCGTCACTGGCTGCAACGGCGTCCCAGGCGTCGGGCGTTGTGCTCAGAAACACCCAGTTGTCGCGATAGGTGGGCCCAACGCGTACGCCAAGGATCTGCGCCGGCAGCGCTTCGACCGACGCGTCGCTGCGCAAGAGCGGCAGAACCTCGTCCGCATTGGCCGCCATGATCGGGGCCAGCGCGGCGGCTTCGACCGGGTCATCGAGGCGGACATAAAGCTCGGCCGCAAGGCGCTGGTCAAGGAACGCGACAAAGGTCAGCCGAAAGCTCGACACCATCGTGGAGACGCCGATATTGGCCGACACCGCAAGCAGCAGCGCCATGAGCGCAAGGCTCAAGCCCGGCAATTGCTGGCGCGTATCGGCCCAGAACCAGCCTGCAAGCGGGCCGCGCGCGCGGGCCTCGGCCCAGGCCGTGACGGGCCGGATCAGGAGGGGCAGGGCAAGTGCTGCCGCGATCAGGAACGCGCCCAGCAGGGCGAAAGAGGCAATGAGCCCTTGACCAAAGAGCGTCAGGCCAAGTGCCACAAGGGCCAGCCCCACCGCCCCCGCCGCCTGCCAACGCGCGCTGCGCGCCGAGGCCATGAACCACGCGCGGGGCCGCGCGCTGGCGAGGATCGGCATGCGCGCGATCTGCCACAACCGCCCGCTGGCGGCGATGGCGCTGCCGATGATGGCGATGGCCAGGCCCGAAACCCACCATTCTGCGCGGAATTGCAGCGATCCCGAAACGTCCGCGCCATAAAGCCCGCGCAGGGTCACCGCCACATCCGGCAGCAGCACCGCCGCCATGACATAGCCCAGCACGATGCCCAGCCCGGCGCCGATGGTGGCGAGCAACAGCACCTCGGCCGCCAGCAGCGTGATCAGCTGGCGCAGGGGCACGCCGAGGGCCCGCAGGCTGCGCACGAGGCCCCGGCGCTGCTCGAACGCGAGGCCGATGGTGCTGTGCACAATGAACAGGCCCACGGCGAAACTGAGCAGGCCAAAGGCGGTGAGGTTGAGGTGAAAGCTGTCGGTCAGCTCCCCCACATCCGCCGTCTGGATCGACGGTTGCACCCGCAGATGCGGGGCGATGTCGTCAAGCGGGGGACGGCCCACGGGCTGTTCCGGCAGGATCAGCAGGCGCGACAGGTCATCCCGCCCCAGCAATCGCTGCACCACGCCGATATCGCCCACCGCAACCCCGGGCGCGGCATCCGCCGTCACGATCACCTGCGCGTCGGTCTCCAACCGTTCTGCCATATCAGCGGTGGCAAAGAGCTGGCCCGGGCCCATGAACGTCTGGATGTCACCGCTTTGGGTCACCTGGCCGAAATCGAACCGTCCGGGCGAGGACAGCGGGTCGAGACCCAGCAGGCGTTCGCCTGCGTACAGCCCTTCGATCACCGGCGACACACGCCACCCGGCCCGGCGCAAACGCACGTAGTCGGCCTGCGCGATGCTGTCCCCGGCGCGCGGCACGATCTGGTCGAACTGCCCTTCGCCCAGCGTTGCGGCGGCGGCGTCGTAGCTGGCGCGCGCCTCGGCGTTGATGGCCTGCACCCCGGACCACAGTCCGGTGGCGAGCGCGAGCCCCGCCAGAAACGCAAACAGCTGCAGGGGATGGCGCCGCCAATGCGACAGCAATGCCGTGAGGGCGGCCCGCCTCATGCCAGCCGCCCTGCTTTGAGGTGAACTTGCCGGCCCATCTGGGCGGCGAGTGTGGGCGAGTGGGTCACCAGCAGCATGGCCGCGCCCGCCTCGGTCACGAGGTTCAGCATCTCGTCCATCACGGTGCTGGCCGTCGCCTCATCGAGGTTGCCGGTGGGTTCATCGGCAAGCAGCAGACGGGGCCGGGCGGCCAGCGCCCTCGCGATGGCGACACGCTGTTGCTGGCCGCCTGACAACGCCTCTGGGTATTTGCGCATCTGCGCCGACAGGCCCAGCCGGTCGGCCAGTTGTGCGGCAAGGTCGGTGTCGGCCCGGCCTGCGAGGCGCGACTGGAAGGTGATGTTGTCGGCCACGGTGAGCGAGGGGATCAGGTTGAACTGCTGGAAAACCACCGCCACATCGCTGCGCCTGACGGCTGCGCGGACCGTGTCCGACAGCGGTGTGATATCCGTGCCGGCGATGCGGACCGCACCGGCATCCGCCGTCTCGAGCCCCGCGGCGAGGTGCAGAAGGGTGCTCTTGCCGCTGCCGGATTCGCCTGTCAGCGCCAGCGTCTCGGCAGGGGCGAGCGTCAGATCCACGCCGCGCAAGACGGGCACCGGGCCCTCACTGCTCGGGTACGCCTTTTCCACCGCGTCCAGTTGCAGGACGGGCGTCATGCGGCCTCTGATGTGGCAAGATGCGGTGCCAGCAGGTCATGCACGGGCACGGTCGCGCCCAGCCGGGCCGCCAGCAGAAACATGCCCGCGACCTTGCGCTGCACAAACAGCAAATCCAGCGGCACAGGTTCGGTGGGAACGAACCCGGCGCGCGCCAGCGCCTCGCCCTCACGCTGGAGGCGCGCGGGCAGGTCAGAGGTGGCGAGGTCCAGCGTCTCATGGCTGCGCAGCGTGTCAAAGACCATGTCGACCATGCCCAGGATGCGCTCCTTGAACGCGTCTGGCGTTGCGTCGGGCACAAGCCCCATCGCGTCCAGCTGACGCGCAACGCCAGCACGATCACCCGCCATCCCTGCCTGCAACAGCGCGCGGCAGGCGGGCGCCAGCCAATCGGGGATCTCGCGGGTCGCGCCAAAGTCCAGCAGGACGATGCGGCCTGTTTCAGCCTCTGTCCGGTAGTTGGCAAAGTTCGGGTCGGTCTGCATCACGCCGAACTCGAACAACTCGCGCAGCATCAAGGCGATGAGCCGCTCGACCGCGCGGTTGCGGACGTCAGCTGCGGCCGCGGCCAACTGCTCGATCGGGGCGGATGGGACATAGCTCATGGCGAGCACCGTCGCCGAGCTGAGCGGCGCATAATAGCGGGGCAGGATGAAATCTGGCGCACCGCTCAGAAGGGCGGCGAACCGGTCCAGATGCGCGGCCTCGGCGGTGTAATCCGCCTCTTCATGCAGCTGCGCGCGCGCCTCTTCGAGATAGGGGGCGAGATCGAAGCCTTGGGGCAGCAGACCCGAAACGCGCAACAGGCGGCCCAGGTTGGCCACGTCGCTGTCGATGCTGCGGCTGATGCCGGGATATTGCACCTTGATCGCCAGATGCGTACCGTCCTTTAGCCAGGCCTGATGCACCTGCCCGATGGAGGCCGCCGCGATGGGGCGGACATCAAACCGTTTGAACTGCGTGTGCCAGCCCGCGCCCCAGGCCGCGTCGAGCACCTGGCGGAGCTGCTTGGGCGGCATGAAATCCGCGTCGGCCCGCAGGCGGGCAAGGATATCGGCCAGTTCGGGCGGCAGCGTGTCGCCCGTGTCCATCGAGATCAGCTGCCCCATCTTCATCGCGGCACCGCGCATCTGGGCCAGCGTGTCGGTCACGCGGCGCAGATTGGCCGGGGTCAGCAGCAGATCCCGCGTGTCGGGCCGGGTGCCCGTGCTCAGGCTGCGCAGGCCGCCCACAGCCATGTTGCCGGCCACGCCCACGGCCATGGCCCCCATGCGCCCGGCGCGCGCCAGACGGGATTGGGGCACCGATGCGGGCCGGGAAGGGGAAGTGTCGTCGGTCATGTCGCTCGTATCATTGCCTCGCCCTGAGACCTATCGCGGGGCGCGGGAAATTCAATCGGGCGCCGTGCGGCGGGCGGTCACGGGTGGGCCAGCGTCCCGTCCGCGATCCAGCCATCCAGAACAGCAAGCGCCGCCTCGGCGAAATGCGGATCATTGATATGACAGTCGAGCATTGAGAGCTGCGTGGGCGGGGTGAAGGCGTGCTGCGCCGCGTCCAGCATTGCGGCGAGCCCTGCGGGATCGTGGGCGGCACCGCCGGCGCGGTCCCATTCCTCGACCCCGTGGGTCGGCATCAGGACATGTACGGGCGCTGTCGCCGCGCGCAGCCGGGCGGCGATGTCGCGCATCAAGCTGCGCCGCTCGTCCGGGGCAAGACCGGCGGATTGGATCAGCCTGTTGTGCGCGTGAAAGGGGCGGTTCGCGTAGGCTGCGGGGATTTCCTGCCAGCCCGCAAAATCAATGAGATCGGTGCAGCCCGGCGCGACGATCTGCGGGATCCCGCGTGCACCGGCCTGGGTCAGCCGCCCCTGTCCGGCATGCGCGACCGAGCCCACCATCAGGTTGGCCAACTCGGGCAGGGCAAAGTCCATGACGGCGGCGAAATAGCCCTGCGCGGCCAACGCTTCGAACGCCATGCCCCCCATGCCGGTGGCGTGAAACACCGCCACGTCAAAGCCGCGCTCTTGCAGGGGCGCGCGCAGGTGGGTCATGTATTTCAGACAGGAAGAGCCAAGGCTGGTCATGCCGATGACGGGCCGTGTGGCAACGGGCGGCTCGACCGCCTGTGCCGCGCCCAACACGGCGCCCGCCGCCTGGCTGAGCGAGGATTTGCACACCGCGTTGAGCCCGTAGAGGCCGCCCGCCCAAAGGATCATCTGGATATCGGGCGACAGCCGGTCGGGCGGGATCAGGGGCGAGAATGCGACAGTGGAGACCACGTATTTCGGCACGCCCATCGGCAGCGCCTGCGCACAATCCAGCGCCAGATCGGTGCCCATTGTGCCGCCCAGGGCGAGCATCCCGTGGATCTCGCCCCTGGCATGCAGATCGGCGGTGAGGGTCGCCGCCCCGCGCGCCATGATCTGCATCGCGGTGTTTTCGTCGCCGCACGTCATTGCGGTTTCGATATCGCTGCCGCCTGCGCGGGCGACATCGGCCTTGCCGATCTCGGTGGGTTGGGACGGGTCGCCCAGCACCGATACGTCCATCCGCATGACAGCACCGCCCATCGCCGCAATCCGGTCGCTGACATAGCGCAGCTCATCGTCCTTGGTGTCGTAGGTGCCGATGACAAGGATGGTTTTGGTCATGTCGTCTCTCCCGATTGAGACGAGGCTAACCGCCCGGCGTTTCGGCGCAAGTGCGCTGTGCGTAACTGGGCCGAAACGCGGGGCCTTTTGTCGTGCGTTCCGGGCCGGCTGGATGCACGCAAGCCTTATGCGCTCACATCAGAATGAGGTCGTCGAGCGTGACACCTGTTGCGCGGATCACCGCGCTGCCGCCGGTCACGAGGTCCAAGATCGTGACGGTCGCATCGGTCAATAGAATGTCTGCGCGCGTGGCATCGACAAGCCCCGAAACCGTGATGCGGTCACCTTCGCCCGCGTCGAAATCCATGATCCGGTCGCGGTCAATCTCGGCGAAGGAAAAGGCGAACACGTCCGCGCCGTCCCCGCCGCGCAGCTTGTCCCGGCCTGCGCCACCGTCGAGCGTGTCGGCGCCAGCGCCGCCGTTGAGCACGTCGTTCCCCGCCTCACCCAGCAAGTCGTCGTTGCCTGCGGCTCCGGTCAGCCTGTCTTTGCCGTCGCCGCCCCGCAGCACATCGTCCCCGTGTCGCCCGAGCAAGAGGTCGGCATCCGCACCACCGCTGAGCGCGTCGCCATCGCGGCTGGCCACCAGCGTGTCATTGCCCGCACCGCCAAAGAGCTGATCCCAGCCCTGGCCGCCGCTCAGGTGGTCGTTGCCTGCCTCGCCAAACAGCCTGTCGCCCGCCTCGCTGCCGCTGTCGACCAGGGTGTCGTTCCCATCCCAGCCATACAGGTCGTCGACGCCGGCACCGCCGTCCAGACTGTCATCGCCGTTCATTCCAGCCAGAATGTCGTTGCCCGCGCCGCCCGTCATCGTGTCATCGAAGACGGTCCCGACGCTCCGGTTCGCCGCATTGTCGCCGGTGAGCACGAGGCCCGCCGTCAGATCCCAGACCGTGCCGTCGCCAAACGTGATCTGGTGGACATAGTCGACGACGTTGTGCCCTTCGGGCGCTTGCCCGACCTTGGCGGCGAAATATTCAAGCGGTGCGCCCTGCGCATCCACGACGGTGAAGAGCAGCCGCGCGCCATCGATATGCATGCGGATAGCATCAGGCGCTATGTCGGCGAAATGGAACGTGTTCGCGCCTTCGCCCGCCTGCTCTGTGATGATCTCGCCCAGCGGTGTTTGCGCGCCGTCACCGCCGCGCAGAATGTAGGTGTCATCGCCCGCGCCACCGGCGAGGCTGTCCAGCCCCGCGCCGCCCTCCAGCACGTCATCGCCATCTTCACCGATGAGGTAATCGTCGCCGCCTGCGCCGATCAACGTGTCATTGCCACCCTTGCCGTTCATGACGGACGCCGTCGCGTTGCCTGTCAGCACATTGTCCGCCGCATCCCCCAGCAGGGTCGTACTTTCGCCATCTGACAGGGTGAGGTCGGGGGTGAGCGTGTCGGCGCTTCGTATCGCGTCGCCGTAGAGGTCCAGGCGACCGTAGGCCGTCGTGTTCAGTATGCCTGCGTCAATGTCGGCAAAGTCAGACATGTCCGTCGCGCGGTCGATATCCTGGACCCCTGGGATCTGGTAGACATGGACATAGTCGATCTCGAACGCCTCATCCTCGGGCGTTGTGGCATCCGACAGGCCGTTCCAGCCCCCGATCGCCAGGTTCAGGATCAGGACCATCGGTTCGTGCATGTCGGCCGGTGTGGCCAGCCGGTGGGTTTCGAGACCGTTGAGGGTAAAGATCACATGCGCGGGCGTCCACGTCATGCCGTAGACGTTGAAATCATCGGCGAGGTCCGACACGAGCGTCTTGCTGGCAGAGGTGACCTTGTCCCCCCAGAGCGCGGAATGCACGCCCGAGCTGAGCACCTGGGTTTCATCGCCCATGACGTCGATCAGGTCGATCTCGGGCGGCCAGGAGCGTGCGTCATTCACCAGCCAGAAGGCAGGCCAAAGCGCCTGGCCCTCGGGCAAGCGTGCGCGGATCTCGTAGTAACCATAGGTCTGGGCAAAGTGATCGCGTGTGGTGAGAGAGCCCGCAAGCCAGTCTGCGCCAACCTCCTCCACCATCGGCTCCGGGGTTCGTCGCGCGCCGATGGACAGGATCCCATCGTCAACCGAGAACGGGCTGTAGGTTTCGATGCTGCCGTCCGCATGCGTGAGGTCGATCGTGTCGACATAACGATGCTCCCGTGGTCCCTTGGGCTCGACAAGCGCGGGATGCGTGGTGCGCGGCGCCGTGGTCCAGTTGGCATCCAGCTCAGCATGGCTGTCGAACTCGGCCGCAAAGGTCAGGTCCGCCCCGTCGGGTGGCCCGACAGGTCCGGGCAGCGTCACGTTGGCCGTGTCAAAGGCATCGCGCGTCACGCCTTGCAACATCAGGCTGTCGCCGCTCTCAAGCGACAAAAGCAAGCCCTCTGCCGTTTCGACGGCCTGCGCGCGCAACGTGGTCAGATCGGTGCCGCTGTCCCAAATGAAAAGCGTATCGGCATCGGGGTCGAAATCGGTGATGACATCGTGCCCGTCACCCACCCCAAAGCTGAAGCTATCGGCCCCGCCACCGCCGGTCAGCGTGTCGTTTCCGCCGCGCCCCGCCAGCGCCTGTTGGCCACCACCGGCGGTGATCCTGTTGTCGCTGTCATTGCCCTCGACATAATTCCAGCCGGTCTCGCGATGGAACACGACATCCTCGACATGATCCGACAGCGTGATCGACCGCCAGGTGTCGACACTGTCATGCCCACCCTCCGCCGTTTCGACGATACGCGCCCCGTCTTTGGTGATCCGATAGGAGTCGTCGCCTGCACCGCCGATCAGAACGACATCCGCGTCCCGCGCGACGAGCCGATCGTTGCCTGCGCCGCTCTCGATCGTGTCATGTGCATGCGCGGACTTTATGATCATGGGCTGAGCCGTTGCGTCTTGTGCCATCGTATCCTCCACGCAGCCATCCGCCGCATGCACTAGAGTGAGGGGGTGAAGGAAGCGTTTCGTGCATCGTTGTATTTACGATACGGCGTCAACGTCGCCGCGTGTGGTCGTAGCCTACGCGCTGAAACACCCGTTGGATAGCGGCCAAAATGACCGGAAAACCAGAGGCTTGAAGCGGATCGACGGAGGTTGCGCAGAGTGCTTTGTACTGCCGAAGGTCGGCGCAGAAGTGCCTAAAGTTTGCACAAGATTGTCGGGTTGATACGGTCTGCCCCACAGTCGCAACCGGACGCTGATGGTACGGCCATTATCCCAAACGTAGGCCGTGTCGGCGACGCAAGACGGATATTGGCTTGAAACAAACAAACTGCCCCAAACAGCCAACCGTTCAAGGCGGTCAAAAACGTCGCTCGGGAAGTTGTAAATGGTGCCCGGGGGCGGAATCGAACCACCGACACGAGGATTTTCAATCCACTGCTCTACCCCTGAGCTACCCGGGCACGGGTGAAGCCTGAGCTTCGGGTGGACGCGTGATAGGACGGGCGCGCTGTACTGTCCATAGGGAAATCGACAAAAGTGCCCGCCTGCCGGGCTAGTGTGGCATCGGCGGCTCCGGGTCGTCGTCGGGCACGTCTTCTTCGTCCCGGGACGGCACGGCGTAGGCGCCGTTCATCCAGCGCGCGAGGTCGATGTCCGAGCAGCGGCGCGAGCAGAACGGCCGGTACTTGGCCACGGTGTCGGCGTTGCAGATGGGGCAGGGCATCAGAGCACCTCGGAGAGGGGCGCGCGGGCGCGTTTGCGGGTCAGCTCAAAATGTCCGAGCACGGTCCAGCCGAGCAGGCTGGTTTCCACCGTGTCGGCCTTGAAGGCCGTGCGCAGGGCGGTTTCCAGCGCGCGGCGGTCCTTTTTCGGCATGGGGGCAAAGTCCACCACGATCTGGCCCCCCAGACCCTTGAGCCGCAGGACGCGCGGCAGGTCGCGGGCCGCGGCGATGTTGGCCTTCAGCCCCGCAGCGGGGGAGGTGTCGGTGCCTGTATTGACGTCGACGGCGACGAAGGCGCGGGTGTTTTCGACCCAGAGACTGCCGCCGCCCTGCAGTGCATATTGCGCCTGAGCTGCAGTGCTCAGATGCGGCACGAGGTCGCCTTCGTCCGGGTGGGCGTCAGGCCAGTCGCGCCAGGCAAGCTCCTGCGGGCCGGGCCCTTCGATCAGCTTTTCTATATCGCTCCCAGTGTCTTGGACAACGGCACGTGCGATGCCCAGAACATGCTCGATATCCTCGGCGACGGCATCGAGGTCGGCGTTGGCGGCGGCCGACCGCACGATCAATCCGCAGGTGCCCAGATCAGCCTCGTAGGCGTCGGCGGTGGCGCGCAGGGCCACGCGCACCTCCTCGTCACGGATGCTGCGCGATATGTTGATCCCGGGTGCATCAGGCGTCGCAATGGCGTAGCGGCTTTTGACCAGGATGCGGTCGGTGATGGGGATTGCCTTGCCCGGTTCGGCATAGCCCGAGACCTGAACCAGCCGCATATCACCCGGTGCCAACCCCTTGGCCCCGCGAAGAAAGGCACTGCCTTCGGGGGTGTCGAAGAACATGCCGCCCTGGCCCTTGACGGGCCGCGTGGCCTTGGCGCGGTAGATGGTGCCGGGGCGCGGCGTATCGGTGTCGAGGATCAGGTCCTGCAGCACGCCATCGCTGATCAGGGCCGCGCCTTCTCGCCCTGCGACGCTGCCGAGGATGATCTGATGACCCTTCATGCCCAGACCTCGAGACCGGCGGCCTGCAAGAGGCCTGCGGTTTCTGCCAAGGGCAGGCCGACGATGCCGGTGAACGACCCGCTGATCCATGGAATGAACACGCTGGCCGGGCCCTGGATGGCATAGCCACCGGCCTTCCCCTCCCAATCCCCGGTGGCGAGGTAGCCGGTGATCTCCGGCTCGGACAGGGGCTTCATCCGGACGGTGCTGACCACGTCACGTTCCCATGTTTCGGACCCCTTGCGGACGGCGACAGCGGTGATCACGCGGTGACGACGGCCGGACATAAGACGCAGGAACGCGGCCGCTTCGCCCGCGTCCGCGGGCTTGCCGAGGATGCGGCGGCCGAGTGCTACGGTGGTGTCGGCACAAAGCACGATGTCGTCCTCCGCCGCATCGACCGCTTGCACCTTTTCGCGTGCGATGCGGACGCAATAGGGACGGGGCAATTCGCCCTTGGCCGGGGTTTCATCGATATCGGGCGGGCGCACGGCGTCGGGCACCAGCCCGATCTGGCCAAGCAGTTCGCGCCGCCGCGGGCTTCCTGATCCGAGAATGAGCATCAGCGCCTCTTAATGTTTCTTGGCCCCTGCCTACGCAGCCGCGCAATGTGACGCAACAGCCCCCGTTGGTTGGGCGCAGGAGCGCCTTGAAAACAGAGTTAAATCGCGCAAACGCCTGGGTCAAACTCCGCGCACACGCCCGAAAGCGCGCGAACGCCAGGGGTCACTTGAAGCGGTAGTTGATCCGGCCCTTGGTCAGGTCATAGGGGGTCATTTCGACCTGCACCTTGTCACCTGCCAGAACGCGGATGCGGTTCTTGCGCATTTTTCCTGCCGTATGTGCGATGATCTCATGGCCATTCTCAAGCTCGACCCGAAACGTCGCATTGGGCAGGAGTTCCTTTACGACACCGGGAAATTCGAGCGTATCTTCCTTGGCCATGGTCTCTCCTTCGTTGCACGGCCCGCCATTATGCGGACGCGCCACTAAATGCGCTGGCGGGGCCAATATTTCAAGGGCTAATCAGGTCAGCGGCGTGACGGTGACAGGATCGGCGCGCATCTCGCTGGCTGTCCAGTCGCGCCGTCCCAGCACGGTGCCGCCCGTGCGCACTGCGTCGATTGCGGCACGGTCGACCTCGGCATAGGTCCAGCCCGGCGTGTTGAGCGGCCCCGCGGCCAACACGCCATCATCGGGAAAGCCCGTGTCGGGCGGGCCAAAGACACCGCCTGCGCCGACGGATACGTCCACTGCCTCGCTCCAGTCCGCGGTGCCCACGAGGGACGCCATGACCGTCACGCACTGGTTTTCCAGCGCGCGGGCACGGGCGCCGACCTTGACCCGCGTGTGGCCGCTGAGCGCTTCGGTCACGGATGGCACGAGGATCAGGTCGGCGTCCTTGAGCGCGCGGCCCAGCAGGGGGAACTCTGCGTCGTAACAGATGAGGATGCCGATTTTGCCTAGGCGCGTATCGAAGAGCTGCAGTGGCCCACCGGGCACCACATCCCAGATCTCGGCCTCGAACCGGGTCATGACCTGCTTGTCCTGCACGCCCACCGCACCCGAAGGGGCAAAGAGCCGCGCGCGGTTTACGGGGCGGGGCGGGTCGCCATGCGCGGGGCCCGAGCCTGCGAGGATGTGCACGCCGAAATGCTGCGCCAGTTCGGCGTGCAAGGCATCGGCATCGCCCAGCCTGTCGGCCACAGCGTGCAGCGACCCTTCGAGATCGCCGGCCACGTCCGGGCCCGCAAGCGTCGCAAGCTCCATCGCGGCATATTCGGGAAACACCAGCAGGTCCGCGCCGTTGCGCGCGGCCCTATCCACCCACTCGGACAGCTTGTCCTTGTAGGCGGTCCAGTCGGCCAGGACATCGAGCGGATATGCGGAGGTGGCGATCTTCATAGCGGCAACGTGCCTGCTGAGGCGGTGTGCGGCAAGCCCGATCTTTTCACATCTTTCGAAAAAGCGGGTCGCGGTTTTCCGAAAAAACTTGACCGAACGGGGTGCTGGTTTCAAGAAAAGCAAAGGTAGGGCAAGGGGTGGATCATGCTGAGCAAGGGCGTCACGCTGCGCGGGCTCGAGGTGTTCGAGGCGTTGGCGGCCACCGGATCGGTGGCGCAGGCGGCGTCGGTCACGGGTCTGAGCCAACCTGCGGTCAGCCAGCAGCTGCGCAACCTCGAGACGGCGCTGGCCACCGATCTGATCGATCACGGCAAGCGGCCCATGCGGCTGACGCCTGCAGGCCACAGCTTTCTCATCCGGGCGGAGGCGGCGCTGTCGCAGCTGCGGCTGGCACAATCCGAGCTGACGGTGATGGATCTGGCGCATCTCTCGGCGCTGTCGATCGGGGTGATCGATGATTTCGAACATGACCTGACGCCGCGTCTGGTGACCATCCTCGCCGACAGTCTGACGCGGTGCAAGTTCACGCTGGCCACGGCACCCAGCCACGAGATCCTGCAGGCAATTGCGGACAAGCGGCTGCATATCGCGATTTCGGCCAGCGACGGCACGATGCGCGACGGGGTGCTGGAATATCCCATGGCGCGTGACCCGTTTATCCTGGTGGCGCCCAAGGGGGTTGTGGGCGCGGGTGCCCCGCTGGACGCGCTGCACGACTTGCCGTTTCTGCGCTATGAGCGCGATCAGCTGATCTCGCGGCAAATCGAGGCGCATCTGGCGCGGCAAAAGCTGGACTTTCCCGACCGGTTCGAGATTGGCAGTCACCTCGCGCTGATGGCGATGGTGGCGCGGCGCATCGGGTGGTCGGTGACGACGCCGCTGGGTTACATGCGCGCGGGGCGGTTTCACGAGCAGGTGGAGGCATTTGCGCTGCCCTTCAAGCCGTTTTCGCGGACCATCTCGCTTTATGCCAGTGCGGATTGGGCAGGTTCGGTGCCCACGGATGTGGCGCAGACGATGCGCCGGCTGATGCAAAGCCACATGATCGATCCTGCGTTGATCCAGCTGCCCTGGCTCGCGGGTGAGTTGCGGTTGCTGGACGGGTGACTGGTGCGGGGGCGTGGTTGCGTTTTCTCTCGCCGGATTTTTTGAGTGTTTGGAAAGAGAAGAAGGGCTCAGCCCGGAGCCAGTGCGCCATAGAGGATGAGCGCCGGTGCGTCGCTCACGCTTGTTTCCAGTTTTTGTGCCAGTTCGGCGATGGACATGCGGTGCAGGGCTTGCTGGGGGGTCGAGACGCCTTCGGCAAGCAGGGCGGGGGTGTCCGGCGGCAGGCCCGCGGTGATGAGCATCTGCGCGAGGTCAGGGAAGGTGCGTTGCCCCATAAAGACCACCGTGGTGGCCTGCGCATCGGCGAGGGCGGCCAGGTTGAGACCCTCGGGCAGGGCGCCGCGGACGTCGTGGCCGGTGATGAACTGGACGCGGCGGGCCGTGAGGCGGCGGGTGAGGGGGATGCCTGCCGCGGCAGCGGCAGCACAGGCCGAGGGCACACCGGGGATGATTTCAAAGGGGATGCCCGCGGCTGTCAGGGCGTCGGTTTCCTCTTCGAGCCGGCCGAAGGTGCCGCCGTCGCCGGATTTCAGGCGTACGACGCGTTGGCCTGTGTTGGCATAGTCCACCAGCAGGCGGCTCACGTGGTGTTGCTTGGGAGAGGGGCGGCCAGCGCGTTTGCCGACGCCGACGAGGTCCGCGCCCGCGCGGGCATGGGCCAGGATCGGCCCGGCGCTCAAGTCATCGAAGAGCACGGCGTCGGCCTGGCCGAGGCGGTTGACGGCCTTGAGCGTCAGCAACTCCGGATCGCCGGGACCGGAGCCCACAAAGCTGACGAAACCGGTCATGCCGCCTCACCCGTGATGAGGTGAAAGAAGGTGCCGGTGACGTTGCCGCGACGCGAGCCTGTCTCGGGCACCGGGTTGCCGTCGGCGTCGAAGACCCGCGCGAGCGGGGCGTCCGGCTGGTCGAGGATCGTGGAGTAGTGGAATTCATGGCCGCGCAGCGCCGCGCCGGCCTCGAAACCGGGCAGCGGCGCGTCGAGCACGGCGCGGCGGTAGCCCAGGTGGAACTTGCGTTTTTCGTAACTGGTGACGAGGCCCAGGAGGCCCGCCATCTCGTGCCGATGCCCGTCCTTGTCGATGAGGGCGGCGCCGAGGGCCATGTAGCCGCCGCACTCGCCGTGCACGGGGCGCGTCTCGGCATGGGTGCGCAGGCCGGTGAGGAAGGTGCGGGCGGCGGCGATCTTGCCGGCGTGCAGTTCGGGGTAGCCGCCGGGCAGCCAGACGAGGTTTGCGTCTGGGGCTGGCGCCTCGTCGGCGAGGGGGGAGAACGGCATGATCTCGGCGCCTGCGGCGCGCCACCCTTCGAGCAGATGCGGGTAGGTGAAGGAAAACGCAGCGTCGCGGGCGAGCGCGATCCGTTGCGCGGGAGGTGTGGGCAGGGGATGTGCGTCCAACGCGGCGCCACCGGCGGCCACGGCTTTGATCGCGTCCAGATCGACATTGTCGCGCAGGAAGGTGGCGTAGCCCGCGATGGCGGCTTCGAGGTCGGGATGTTCGACCGCCTGGATCAGCCCCAGATGCCGTTCCGGCAGCTTCAGATCGCCGCGCCGGGGCAGGCAGCCCAGCACGGTGACGCCCGCACGCTCCATGCCCAGCCGGGTGAGCCGTTCATGCCGCGGGCTGGCGACGCGGTTCAGGATCACCCCAGCAAAGGGCAGATCGGGATTGTAGCTTTTGAACCCCAGCGCTGTGGCCGCGGCCGATTGCGCCTGCCCGCCGACATCGATCACCAGCACCACAGGCCAGCCCATGGTCAGCGCCGTTTCCGCGCTGGAGCCGTAGCCGGATTGCCCACGGGTCGCGACGCCGTCGAAAAGGCCCATGGAGCCTTCGGCGACGCAGATATCAGCGTCCCCCTGCTGGGCGGCGATCCCGCCCAACAGGCTCTGGTCCATGGCCCATGTGTCAAAGTTGAACGAGGCGCGGCCTGCCGCGGCGAGGTGAAAGGCGGGGTCGATATAGTCCGGCCCGCTTTTGAAGGGTTGCACCACCAGACCGTCATCGCGCAGCGCCCGCAACAGGCCCAGCATCACGGTTGTCTTGCCCGTGCCCGAGGCGGGGGCGGAAATCATCAGGCCCCTAGTCATCGCCATGGCTCCAGCTGGCCCAGGGGCTGTCGGCGCTTTGCGGGCGATAGCGGCGGTCGTAGTCGGGGGCGTAGAGGCAGCTTTCGTCGAACCCTTCGGCCCCAAGGACCCGGCCCACGAGGATGAGCGCCGTGCGGCTGATGCCGTCATGCATCGCGTCCCGCAAGGTGGCCAGTGTGGCGTGGATCACCTGTTCGTCCGGCCAACTGGCGCGGTAGACCACGGCGACAGGGCAGTCGGCCTCATAGGCGGGCGTCAGGTCGGCGATCACCTGGTCGAGGTTGCCGATCGACAGGTGGATGGCGAGCGTCGCACCGGTGGCGGCAAAGTTGGCAAGCGTCTCGCCCGAGGGCATGGTCGAGGCGCGCCCGGGCGTACGGGTCAGCACCACGGATTGTGCGACGCCCGGCAGCGTCAGCTCTGACCCCAGCGCGGCGGCGGCCGCGGCAAAGGACGGCACGCCGGGGGTCACGGTGAACGGGATACCTGCCGCCTTTAGGCGGCGCACCTGTTCGCCCATGGCCGACCAGACCGACAGATCGCCTGAGTGCAGGCGGGCGATGTCGTGGCCCTGTGCATGCGCTGCCTCGATCTCGGCCACGATCGCGTCGAGGTCCATGGAGGCTGTATTGATGATGCGCGCGCCTTGTGGGCAGTGGCCCAACACCGCTTCCGGCACGAGCGACCCGGCATAAAGGCAGACGGGGCAGGCCGCAATCAGGTCGCGGCCCCGCAGGGTCAGCAGGTCGGGCGCGCCGGGGCCCGCGCCGATGAAATGGACGGTCATATGGGGTCTCCTGTCGCGATGGCGCAGGTGGCCATCCGGTCGGTCGAGATGCAACGGGTCACGATCAGCGTCGCATTTGGCCCTGCGGCGGCGAGCGCGGCGGCCTCGGCAACGGAACCGGTTTGGCGGGCGGCCTGCGCCGCAGATGATTGCGTCGATGTTTCAACGGCGTGCAGCGCGTCTTGCGGCACGGCGGTGCAGGGCATGTGCATCGCTTGGGCAAGTTCCTGCAGGGCGGCGGCCTTGTCGGCCACCGTGGCCAGACGGTCGATGCGTGCCGCCCAGCCGGTTTGCCGCAATGCATCGGCCAGGCTGTCGCGGCTGGCGCGCGTGGTAAAGCCGAACCCTGCCACGATCATCGCTCGAGGCTCCATTGCACGACGGGATAGGCGCGGGACCAGCCGCGTTTCGGGCCCAGCGGGGCGCTCTGGCTCAACTCGATCCGCATCAGGTCGCCGCCATGGGCGGCGTGGGCGTGTGCGAGGAGCGCCTCGCCTTCGAGAGTGACCGCGTTCACGACCAGACGGCATGGTATGGCTGTCACCACCTCGATCAGCGCATGGGACAAGCCACCACCGACAAAGATGACATCGGGCCGGGGCGTGTCCGGCAACGCCTCGGGTGCCGCGCCTTCGATCACGGTCAGGCGGTCGCTTAGACCGAGCCGGTCGGCATTGGCGCCAATGCGCTGGGCGCGGTCGGGCCGCACCTCAAACGCGGTGGCGCGGGTGGTGGGATGCGCCAGCAACCACTCCAGCGCGATGGAGCCCGAGCCGCTGCCGACGTCCCACAGGTGTTCGAACGGGCGCGGGGCCAGGGTGGACACGGTGATGGCGCGCACCGGCCGCTTGGTGATCTGGCCGTCATGGTCAAAGATGTCGTCCCGCTGGCCCGAGGCCATGGTGAGCGTGTCGCCGTCGCCCGCGACGTCTATCGCGGCCATCACGGGGTGGGCAAAGTCACCCAGCAGGTCGCGCGCCGTGCCCGCGCTGTGGCGTGCGTCCTCCGCCCCCAACCGTTCGAAGATATGCACGCGGCTGTCGCCAAAGCCGAGGGCGGCAAGATAGCCGCAAAGATCAGCGACAGCGTCGCCATCGCGCAGGGTGGCCATCAGACGCATGCCGGGGCTGAGATGTGGGCGCAGGCGCGCCATCGGCGCGGCGTGCAGGGCCAGGCATGCGGTCTGATCCAGGGGCCAGCCCAGGGCTGAGGCGGCCAGCGCAAAGCAGGCCGGGCCGGGCAGCGACACCCATTCATCCGCCTCGAACTGGCGCGCAATCACAGCGCCCGCGCCGAACCAGAACGGATCGCCCGAGGCCAGGACAACCACGCGCCGTCCGCGCAGATTGGCCAGCATCGGCAGGCCGTCGGCAAAGGGGACGGGCCACAGGATGCGCGCGGCGCCCGTCTCGGGGACGTGGTTGAGGTGGCGCGGCGGGCCCATGATGACCTCCGCCGCGTGCAGGGCCGCTTGACTTCGGGGGCCGAGCCCTGCAACCCCGTCCTCGCCCATGCCCACGATTGTCAGCCACGCCTCAGCCATGTCGCCCAACCTTTTGATCCTTGCCGGCACGACCGAGGCCACGCAGCTGGCCAATGCAGTGGCCGCGCGCGGGGTGCGCGGCGTCGTGAGCTTTGCCGGTCGGGTCGAACGGCCCAAACGGCAGCCCCTGCCGCAGCGCGTCGGCGGGTTTGGCGGCGTCGCGGGGTTGGTCGCGTATCTGCAGGCCGAAGGCATCACACACGTGATCGATGCCACCCACCCGTTTGCCGCACAGATGAGCCGCAATGCAGTCGCGGCCTGTGCCGAGGCAGCGGTGCCGCTGCTGGCGCTGACGCGCGCGCCATGGGTCGCGCAGCGTGGCGATCAATGGACCCAAGTGCCTGATATCGCAGGCGCTGTGGGCGTGCTCGACCGGCCCGCGGCCCGTGTGATGCTGGCAGTCGGGCGCATGCATCTGGCAGAGTTCGCGCCGAACCCGCAGCACTTCTACCTGTTGCGCCTGGTTGACCCGCCGAGCGCGCCACCGCCCTTTCCCGACCACCATGTGCTGGTGTCGCGGGGCCCCTTCACCGAAGCCGACGACCGCGCGTTGATGGAGGCGCACGGGATCGACCTGGTGGTGTCGAAGAATTCTGGCGGTACGGGGGCGTATGCCAAGATTGCGGCGGCGCGTGCCCTGGGCCTGCCGGTGATCATGATCGACCGGCCCGCACTGCCTGCGCGGCGCGAGGCGCATACCGTGGACGCGGCGTTGGACTGGATTGCTCATGCGGGCACCGACCCGTCGGTGGGCACCGATCGCGGCGTATAGACCATCGGGCGCGCGGCCCCGTCGATGACACGGGTGTTGGACGCACCAAGGATCACCACCGTACGCATATCGGCCATCTCTGGCGTGGCCTCGGGCAGGGGCACGATGCGAATGTGTTCGTCGGGCGTCGAGACGGCGCGGGCAAAGATCATGGGCCGCGCGTCGGCGCAGGCCTCTTGTAGCAGCGCAAGCGCACGCCCAAACCCTTCGGGCCGCGCCTTGGACCGGGGGTTGTAGAAGGCCATGGCAAAATCCGCCTCGACCGCGAGGCGCAGCCGTTTTTCGATCAGCGCCCAGGGTTTCAGGTTGTCGCTGAGGTTGATCGCGCAGAAATCATGGCCCAGCGGGGCGCCCACACGGGCGGCGGCGGCGAGCATCGCCGTGATGCCCGGCAGCACGCGGATGTCGAGGGTGCGCCAAGACGGGTCGCCATGCTCCACGGCCTCGTAAACCGCAGCCGCCATCGCGAACACGCCCGGATCGCCCGACGACACCACAACCACCCGCCGCCCGGCCTGCGCCATCTGCAATGCGTGCTGCGCGCGGTCCAGTTCGACCCGATTGTCGGTGGCGTGCAGCGTCAGACCGTCACGCGGCGCGACCCGCGCCACATAAGGGATGTAGCCCACAATGTCGGTGGCGTCGGCCAGTGCGGCCGTCACTTCGGGGGTCACTAGCGCATCCGCGCCGGGGCCAAGCCCCGCGATGACGACCCAGCCGCTCATGGCCGCCGTCCCTGGCCGTGCACGACGATGATGGAGAAGTAGGGCGTGACCTTGCCCTCCGCTTCGGACAACAGCTGCACGGATTGGTTGGGCATTGTCGCGTATTCGATCAGGTAGGCGTCCTCATACTTGCCCGCGCGGCGCAACGCGTTGCGGACCTTGTCGATGTTGCGCCCGATCTTCATCACCACGAGTGCGTCGGCGTCGCCCATGCGGGCGGCCAACGTGTCCTCGTCCAACGTGCCCATGAGCACGGTCAGGATGTCATCGCCCCATGTGACCGGCGCGCCCGTGGCCGTCCACGCGCCGGACATGCCGGTGATCGCGGGCACAACCTCGACCGGGATCTGATGCTTCAGCCGGGTGTAGAGGTGCATGAACGAGCCATAGAAAAACGGATCACCCTCGCAGAGCACCACAATGTTTTCGCCACCTTCGGCCAGCGCGCGCAGATGCGCGGTGCAATCGGCATAAAAGGCACTCAGGACCTCGTTATAGCGCGGGTCCGTTAGCGGGATTTCGGTGGTGACGGGGTACTCCATCGGGAACTCCACCGCCGTGTCGGGCAGCATCCCCTCGACGATCCGGCGGGCCTGTCCGGGACGGCCCGCCTTGCGGAAGAATGCCACATGTTCGGCCCCGCGCAGCAGCCTGTCGGCGCGCACGCTCATCAGGTCCGGGTCGCCGGGACCCAGGCCCACGCCAAAGACCGTGCCCATGCTCATTCGGCGCGGCTCGCGATGGCGTTGACGGCGGCCACGGTGATCGCGCTGCCGCCCAGGCGGCCCTGCACGATGCAGCAGGGCACGGGTTGATCGGCCCAAAGCGCGTCCTTGCTTTCCACGGCGCCGACAAAGCCCACGGGGCAGCCTATGATGGCGGCGGGGCGCGGGCAGCCGGGGTCCTCGAGCATGTTCAGCAGATGGAACAGCGCCGTGGGCGCGTTGCCGATGGCGACAACGGCACCGGCCAGATGCGGGCGCCACAGCTCCAACGCGGCAGCGGAGCGGGTGTTCTGCATGTCCGCCGCCATGGGTCGGACAGCCTCATCATGCAGGGTGCAGACGACCGGGTTGTCCGCCGGCAGGCGGGTGCGCGTGATCCCCTCGCTGACCATGCGGGCGTCGCAGAGGATCGGTGCGCCTGCCTCGAGCGCACCGCGTGCAGCGGCGACAAAGCCGGGCGAAAACCGCACATGCGCCTCGAGCCCGACCATCCCTGCGGCATGGATCATGCGAACGGCAACCTGTTCCTCGTCCGGGGCAAAGCGATCCAGATCAGCCTCGGCCCGGATCGTTGCAAAGCTTTGCAGATAGATGGCCGCGCCATCGGTTTCGTATTCGTAGGGCATCAGGTGGCCACCCTCATCACATCGTCGGCGGTGAGCCCGCGCTGGCGCGGCTCATCCCATGGTGCGCCCTGTTCCACAAGGTCAAACGCACCGTCGCGGCCGGTCAGTGTGGTGTGTGCGGGCGCGGGATGCGCGCAGCCCTTGGCACAGCCCGACACGTGCAGGCCGCGCGGGTAATGTGGTGCCATCGCACGAGCGAGCGTGCGGGTGTCCACGGTAGCTTCGGCGCATGCTGGTGCGCCGGGGCAGGCATGGGTGTTCAGCAGCGGGTCGTCGGGGGTGTTGACGAACACGCTGTCGGTCGATCGAGCGCCTTCGAGCAGGAACAAGCGCCAGGGCGTGACGCGCATTGCGGTTGCGCCGCTGTCGCGGATCACCTGGGCCAGCGCCGCGGCATCGAGGCTGCCGAAGGGTGCGCCGAGGATCGTGCCGAGGGCATGCGCACCGGGATGCAGGCCGGGCGCTGGTGCCGCGGGCAGAACCGCGGCCCAGTCTGCGGGCGGTGGCGTGACAGCGACATGGCGGGCGACACGTTTGGCGTCGGTGCCGCCCGTGCTGACGAACCAATGTGCCATATCGATAAGCGCGTCTGCGGCCTGCGCTTCGGTCACGAGGCGCCCGCGGCTCAGACCGTCGAGGCGGAGCATGACGCCGCCGTCCGACGTCCGCTCAAACCTAAAATCGGCGGAGGTGGTGGTGAGCATCGGCGCGGCGCCGGTGTCGATGGCAATGCCGACCTTGGCGGGCAGTTCAGGCAGATCGGTCAGCCGCGCGCACAGGGTGTCGTGCAGCCGGTTGGTCAGATCATCTGGTTGCCAGAGCGGCGTGACCGTGATGTTGCGGCGCGCCTCTTGCGCCGGTGTCGCGTCGAGCAGATCGAGCGCGAGGAGGTCTGCCAGAAGGGCGTCATGCGCCGCCTCGGTCACACCGCGCAGCTGCAGGTTGGCGCGGCTGGTGAGGTCGATGATCCCGTTGCCGAAGTTCAACAATAGGGCGCAAAGGCCGAGGGCCTGTGCTGCGCTGAGTTGTGCCAGACGGGGGCGTATGCGGACGATCAGCCCATCGCCGGACACCATCGGGCGGTAAGCACCGGGGCACCAGCCCTTGACGGTCATTGCGCTGCCTCGAGCGCCGCACGGATCGAATTGCGCCGCGTGGTCCAAAGGCCAGCCGCATCCAGGGCGGCAAAGCGGTCCTGCATGGCATGAAAGGCACCGGGGTTGGCGTCCTGCAGGAATGCCGTGACCTGCGGGTCGCCCAATGTTGCGTCGTGATACGCGTCAAAAATGTGTGGGCCAACGACGCCTGCAAGATGCGCAAAGGCGGCCATGTGGTCGAGCGTCGCGGCGATTTCGGCGGCACCCCGAAAGCCGTGGCGCATCATGCCAGCAAGCCAGTCGGGCTGGGTCGCGCGGGCCTGAACGACGCGCGCGATCTCTTCGCTCAGGGACCGGGCGCGCGGGCGCGCGGGTTGTGTGCTGTCGAGGTGGTAGAGTGCGGCATTGCCGCCGGTAACCGCTTGGGCAGCGGCAAAGCCCGCCTCGTGCGCGGCATAGTCGGAGGCCAGCAGCACATCCGTTTCCGGCAGGTCCTGCAGGTGCACAAAGCTGTCGGCCTGCGCCACACGGTCGCGTATCCCGCCCGGGTCCTTTACCGCGTCGCCTACGTCAAGCGCGTAGGCGCTGGCGGCCAGCCACGCCTCACCCGCGGCGGCGCGGCTTTCGTCGGTGTAGTGTTCGAGGTCGGCCCCCATGCCAAGGCCGAAATGGCCCGGTGCGGGTCCGTAGACGCGGGCAGTGGCCTCGCGGCCCGCATAGGGGTTCCAGTCGGGCGCTTCGTCCCGCGCGGCAAGCGCGCGGACAGCCTGGCCAAAGAGCGCCGAGAGCGTCGGGAAAACATCGCGGAAAAGGCCCGAGACGCGCAAGGTCACGTCGATGCGCGGGCGGTCGAGGTCGGTGATCGGCAAAACTTCGATGCCCGACACCCGCTCCGATCCTGCGTCCCACACCGGCTTCACGCCGAGCAGATGCAGCGCCATGGCAAATTCTTCGCCGGCGGTGCGCATGGTGGCCGACCCCCACAGGTCGACGATCAGCCCGCGGGGCCAATCGCCCTGATCTTGCAGGTGCCGCCGCACCAACTCTTCGCCCAGCTTGACACCTTGTGCATAGGCGGCGCGGGTGGGGACGCTGCGCGGATCGGTGGCGTAAAGGTTGCGACCCGTCGGCAGCACGTCGGTGCGCCCGCGATAGGGCGAGCCGGAGGGCCCCCCGGCAATGCGGCGCCCGTCAAGCGTGTCAAGCAGGGCGGCGCGTTCGGAACTGAGCGAGGGGGTAAGCTGCGTCTGATCCACGGCAGGGGCGCCACGGCCCCAGACATGCAGGCCGTCGCCGAACTGGCTTTCCTTGATGTCGCAGACAAAACGGTCGATGCGGGTGATCGCCTCGGCCGAACAGGCTGCATTGTCGAGGCCGAGGTCATTTTCGACGCCAATGGCCTGAGCTTCGGCGCGGATGTCGTCCTGCAGCCGGTCGCGGCGTTTGGGGTCAAGCCCGTCGGCGTTGGAGAACTCATCCAGCAAGGTCTCGAGCCTGACAAACCGCTCTGGCGTGGCACTGTCCTTCATCGGCGGGGGCAGGTGGCCAAGGGTGACGGCGCCGATGCGCCGCTTGGCTTGTGCCGCCTCGCCGGGGTCGTTCACGATAAAGGGGTAGATGACGGGCAGCGCGCCGGTCAGCGCCTCGGGCCAACATTCATCCGACAGGGCCACGGACTTGCCCGGCAGCCATTCAAGCGTGCCATGCGCGCCGATATGGATCAGCGCCTGCGTCTGTGTGCGCAGCCAGAGGTAGAAGGCCACATAATCATGGCAGGGCGTGCGCGACAGGTCGTGGTAATCGTCGTCCCGCGCCTGCGGCAGACCGCGTTCGGGTTGCAGGGCGATCAGGACGTTGCCGCGGCGTGTGGCGGCAAATGCGATCCGGTCCGGGGCGGGACCCCACGCAGCATGCAGGTCGTCCTGAAGGGACTGCGGGAGGGTCGCGAGCGCGTCGAGATAGGCCTGACGCGGCCATTCGATCCGCTCGGTGCCCAGAGCGGTTTCAAGCGGTGCGCCGTGGCTGGTCTGGTACTTGGCCGATGCCAGATCGTGCAGGATCGCATCGGCGGAGGCGAGCGGGTCGAGGCCCACGGCGTGGGCCATGTTCCAGGCCTTGCCCGGATAGGTGCTGAGCACCAGTGCCAGTCGCCGGTCCGCGCACGGCGTGCGCGCAAGGTCCGTCCAGGCCTTCACGCGGTCCGCGATGGCAGCGATGCGCGCGCCGTCGGCGGCATGTGCGTAGCGCGAGAATTGCAGCGCCGTATCCTCGGTCTGCGGCTCCTTGAACGACGCCACACCGGAAAAGAGACGGCCATCGACCTCGGGCAGCACCACATGCATGGCAAGGTCGGCAGGCGACAGGCCGCGTTCGGCCTCGGCCCAGGCGTCTCGGGTGGAGGTGGCAAGCGCCACTTGAAACACTGTCACGTCGCCCGCGTCGAGGGGGGACGCGCCTGTCGCGCCCTTTCCGGAGAATGCGGTGGCGTTGACGATGGCGGCGGGGCGCATATGTGCGATCTGGCGGGCCATCCATGCGGCGGCCTCCGGCGCTTTGAGTGACGGCGCAAAGAGGCCCAGCACGCGGAATCCGCGGAGCCTGAGCGCCTCGAACAGCGCGGTGATCGGGCTCAGATCGGCGGCGGCGAGATAGGCGCGGTAAAAGCTGACGACCACAAGTGGCCGGTCATCATTCACCTGGATCAGCGGGCAGGCCACGCCGTCCTCGGGTGTCCACGCACCGACGATCGGCAACACCTTGGCCCCGGCCACGGGCCCGGCATAAAGGCCCGATGCCAGCGCCATCTGCGCCAACGCGGCTTGCGCCGCCACAGCACCGCCGGTGTCGCACAGATGAGCAAGGCGTTGCAGCGTGGACTGGGGCAGCGTCGACACCGCATCCAGCCGGTCATCGGGCCGCCCGTCGGCGGGCAGAACGGCGAGGGCGATGCCCTTTTGGCGGCAGAGCGCTTCGACTTGGCTTAGCCCATAGGACCAGTACGGCACACCGCCGATGAGCCGGATCAGGATGCCCTTGGCACCGTCCAGCGTCTGCTCCACGTAGGTGTCGACCGACAGCGGGTGTTTCAGCGCCGCCAGATTGGCAAGGCGCAAGGTGGGCAATTTGCCCGTCGGGCCGCCGCCCCGATGCCACGCCGCCGCAAAGGCCCCAAGGTCACTGTCGGAAAACGACAGCACCACCAGATCCGCGGGCGTCTGCCCCAGATCGGTTGGTGTCTCGGTCTCTTCGAGCCCGTGGCTTTCGCGGAAAACGACGTGCATGGGGGGCCTTTGTTTTGGCGCGGTTTATTCGGCGGCTGCCGGAACCTCGGTCAATGCGGCGCGGATCGCTGCCGCATTCACGTCGTCATGTTCGGCAATCACGACCAAACGGCCCTGCCGAGCCTCATGCGCGGCCCAGGGCCGGTCGAATTGGTGGCGGACGCGGGCGCCCACGGCCTGCACCAGCAGGCGCATGGGTTTGCCCGTGACGGCGGCGTAGCCTTTGACGCGCAGGATATTCTGCGCCTTGGCCATCGCCTCGATCCGCGCGACGAGGTCGGCGGGGTCGTCCACTTCGGGGAGGTCGATGATGACACTCTCGAAATCGTCATGTTCGTGGTCATCATGGCCGTCATGGTGGGAGGGCCTCGCGTCCATGTCGTCTTCGGCCGCGGCTTCCAGCCCGAGGATCACCCGCGGGTCCACGGCGCCTTCGGCCACTTCCACGACCGGCAGGGGGCGGGGGGCTTCGGCGGCGATGATCTCCTTGGCCTTTGCGATGCCTTCGGGGCCGGCGAGGTCGGGTTTGGTCAGCAGGATGATGTCGGCGCAGCTGATCTGATCCTCGAACACCTCCGACAGCGGCGTTTCGTGGTCGAGGCTGTCATCCGCCGCGCGCTGCGCATCGACAGCAGCGACGTTTGGGGCAAACCGGCCTGCGGCGACGGCCTCGGCATCGGCCAGCGCGATCACGCCGTCCACCGTGATGCGCGAGCGGATATCGGGCCAGTCAAACGCCTTGAGCAGCGGTTTCGGCAGGGCGAGGCCGGAGGTTTCGATCAGGATGTGTTCGGGTTGCGGGTCCAGCGCCATCAGCGCCTCGATCGTCGGGATAAAGTCGTCCGCCACAGTGCAGCAGATGCACCCGTTGGCCAGTTCCATGATGTTTTCCGCCGGGCAATCCGGGATCGCGCAGGATTTCAAGATGTCACCGTCCACGCCCACATCGCCGAACTCGTTCACGACGATGGCCAGACGCTTGCCTTGCGGGTTCTGCATCAGGTGACGCACGAGGGTCGTCTTGCCCGACCCGAGAAAGCCGGTGATGACGGTGACGGGGACTTTGTTCAGGTTGGCCATATCAAAACTCCTGCGGGGGGATGCGGGCGATGCAATTCTTCCGGAAATGTTCGGGCCGCTCGCGCCAGGGCACGAGCCCGTCGGCGGTGGCCGCGTATCTTGAGACGCCGTCGACCACCATATCGGCGTCGCGGTCTTCCATCAGGTTGCCATAGACATAGGTCCAGCGCTGTGCCCCGCCGCGCACGGCGACAGAACAGCCCGAAGAGCAGTTGGACAGGCATTCGACGGCCTTGAGCGTGACACCTTCGGGCATGGTGCGGTTCGCCAGTTCGGCATGCAGCGCCTCGCCCGGGCGGATGCCACCGTCGGGGATGTCCATCTCGCGGCGGCATTTCACGCATACCAGCAATTCCACGGGGGGCAGTTGGGCCATAGTCACTTCCACTCGGGGGACGGCATGGCAGATGACGGGCGGCCTTGCGGCGCGGGGGTCCCGACACCCGGCACACCCCGTCCGGTTACGTCATATCGGCTGGCAGGTCTCCCGGCTTGCGGATCTCGAGCGTCGCTCTGCGGCGGCCCTGCCTTCCCGGCCATGGGGCCAGTGGCGTGGGGCAACCTCTCCGGTCACGGTCGCGGGGGCGGCTGCGTTTGGGCCATGTGTGGCCCGCGGCATTCCCTTTTCACCCGGGGCGTATCCCGGGCACCAGCCCACCTGTAGTGCTTGGCGCTTGGGGCGGTGTCAAGCGCGTTCGACGTGGTCTCGTGTCAGGCAAAACTGCTATGAGACCAGCAGGAGGGTCGCCCATGACCGATACACCCATTCTCGTCTGGGATTTTGACGGTGTTCTGAACGCAAACACTGTCGATGGCCGATTTGTCTGGGCGGACCGGCTGGCACAGGATTGGGGCGTCGACACGGAAGCGCACCCCGATGCAGAGGTTCTGACCCACCTCGCACGCCCCGACCTGCGCCATGTTATCGGTGCCAATAACGAGACGCGCCGCACAGCCTACATCGAGACCGAGACGGGGTTGGGCGGGCACGTCGAACATATCTTTGCCTCTGGCCGGATGGGCTGCGCCAAGCCTGACGGCGCATACTTTGCCCGCATCGAGGCGTGGAGTGGCGCGCCGCGCGGCGCGCATGTGCTGGTCGATGATGCGGCGCGCAACATCGACGCCGCTGCAATGCGCGGCTGGCCGGTGTTTCATTTCACGGACGCCACGCGCGATGCGTTGCCCGCATAACCTCGACGATCTGAGCCAGTGGCGCAATCGCACTGGCGCGCCGCAAGGTTCCGTGGCACCACACGCGACAGATCAAGGAGGCCCGCCATGGATGACATCACCGCACGCCACAACGCCAAGATGAAAAAGATCAAGGCCGCCCGCGACAAGATGATGGAAACCAAGACCGAAGAGAAAGGCCTGATCATGGTCCATACCGGGCCGGGCAAGGGCAAATCCTCGAGCGGGTTTGGCATGATCATGCGCTGCATCGCCCACGGCATGCCCTGCGCGGTCGTGCAGTTCATCAAGGGCAACTGGGACACGGGCGAAAAGACGTTTCTGCGCGAACGGTTCGCCGATGAGTGCCGGTTTTTCGTGTCAGGCGAGGGCTTTACCTGGGAAACGCAGGACCGCGAGCGGGACGTGGCCGCCGCCGAAAACGGCTGGCGCATCGCGCGCGAACAGATCCTGGACCCGGAGATCCAGTTCGTCCTGCTGGACGAGATCAACATTGCGCTGCGCTACGATTATCTCGACATCGACGCGGTTGTGGACTTTCTCATGAACGACAAACCGCCGATGACCCATGTCGTTCTGACCGGGCGCAACGCCAAGCCTGAGCTGATCGAGGCGGCAGACCTCGTGACCGAGATGACGCTGATCAAACACCCGTTCAAAGACCTTGGCGTCAAGGCGCAGAAGGGCGTGGAGTTTTAACCCGCCACTGCCGCGGCAAGGCCTTGCAGGTCGAGCGCCATGGCCGTCGCCGGCACCAGCACGGCGAGGCCGAGGTAGATCATGGTTTTGCGCGTGCGCGCCTGGCGGGCTTTCTTGCGACGCTCGGGTGTGTTCGTGAAGTCCAACATGGGCTTTCCGTTCTTTCCGATTGATGCGATGACACGAGCCTTACCCGGCAATCCGGGCATCGATGCGCAGTAAAAGAGACGATTTCATGGCCCGCGCCCTCATGCTGCAAGGCACCGGATCGAATGTCGGCAAGTCGATGCTGGTGGCTGGCCTGTGCCGGGCCGCCCGGGCCCGAGGGCTGTCGGTCGCGCCGTTCAAGCCGCAGAACATGTCGAATAACGCCGCCGTCACGGTGGACGGGGGCGAGATTGGGCGCGCGCAGGCGTTGCAGGCCCTGGCCAGCGGGCTGGCGCCGCACACGGACATGAACCCCGTGCTGCTCAAGCCCGAGACAGAGGTGGGCAGCCAGGTCGTGGTGCAGGGCCAGCGGATCGCGACCGTCAAGGCGCGGGAATACGCCGCGCTCAAGCCCACGCTGATGGCACCGGTGCTGGAAAGCTTTGAGCGGCTCACAGCGCGCCACGATCTGGTGCTGGTCGAAGGGGCTGGCAGCCCGGCGGAGGTCAACCTGCGCGCAGGCGACATCGCGAATATGGGCTTTGCACGCGCCTCGGACACGCCCGTGGTGCTGGTGGGCGACATCGACCGGGGCGGCGTGATTGCACAGATCGTCGGCACGCAAGAGGTGATCGACCCCAAAGACGCCGCGATGATCCGCGGCTTTGTCATCAACCGGTTTCGAGGGGATCCGCGCCTGTTCGACGACGGGTATGAACTGATCACCGATCACACCGGCTGGCGCGGGTTCGGCGTCGTGCCCTGGTTCGCCGACGCCTGGAAGCTGCCCGCCGAGGATGCGCTGGACATCCGCACGCCGGGGCGGTCGCAGGGGTTGCACATCGTTTGCCTGAAACTCAGCCGTATCGCCAATTTCGACGACATGGACCCGCTGGCGCACGAGCCCGGCGTGCGCGTCACCATGCTTGAGGCGGGACGCGCGATCCCGGGCGATGCGGATGTGGTTGTGATCCCTGGCAGCAAGTCGACACGGGGTGATCTGGCCTATCTCAAGGCGCAAGGCTGGGATGTGGATATCCGCGCGCATCTGCGGCGCGGCGGCCATGTGCTTGGGATCTGCGGGGGCTACCAGATGCTGGGACACCAGGTCGATGATCCCGACGGGATCGAGGGGCATCCCGGTGCGGAACGTGGGCTGGGTCTGCTGGACGTGTCGACCGTGATGACGGGGGACAAGCGTCTGACCGAGACGGCGGCGGTGCATGTGGCCACGTGTGCCACGATGCGCGGCTACGAGATGCACAAGGGCGTGACGACAGGGCCCGACCGCGCGCGCCCCTTTGCCCGTGTGAACGGCGTGGATGAGGGCGCGGTCAGCGTCGATGGGCGGATCGAGGCCAGCTATCTGCACGGTATGTTCCGCGACGATGCGTTTCGCCGGGCGTGGCTGGCCCGCTTCAACGTGCGCGGAGAGGTGGACTATGCCGCGGGGGTCGAGGCGACGCTGGACGCCCTTGCCGCGCATCTCGAGGCGCATTTGGACGTGGATGCGCTTTTGGCTTGTGCGTCCGCGCCGGTCGGGCAAGTCTGAGCCATGCCGCATATCACGCTCGAATACTCCGCCAATCTCGAGGATCGGATGGACATCGCGGCCCTGTGCGCCGCACTGCGCGATGCGGCTGTGGCCAGCGGGATCTTCCCCCCGGCGGGCATTCGCGTCCGCGCCTTTGCCGCCGCTCACGTGGTGATTGCCGATGGCGATGCGCGGCACGGGTTCATCGACATCAGCGTGCGCATCGGGGCGGGGCGGGACGCGCCCACACAGGCGCGCGCGGCCGATGAGATCTTTGCGGCGGCGCAGGCCTTTACCGCAGATCACATGGCGGCAGAGCCGTTCATGCTGTCGCTCGAGCTGCGCGAGACTGCGACCGAAACGGCGCGCAAGGACAGCTCCATTCGCCGGTTCCTCCCGCCCGAGATGCACTGACGCTCAGATATCGAAGGCGTCGAGGTCTTCGGCCACGGACCAGGGGATGTCGCTGCGGACCGATGCGGGGTCAAAGGCGCCGTCCATGTGCCGCCGGAAATGGGTGAGCACGACGCGGGCGGCCCCGGTGCGTGCTGCCAGGTCAATGATATCCTGCGGCGTGGGCGACAGCGCCTTCATCCCGTCGCTCGCGGGATCGCTGTCGAGGCGGTAGCACCAGTGCAAGAGCAGATCGGCGCCTTGGGCCAGCTCTTCGAGTGCCGCGCATGGCCCTGCATCGCCGGAATAGACGAACCGGCGCCCGTCCGTCTCAACCGCAAAGCCGTAGCAGTCGAGGAAGGGTTGCGCATGGGGCACTGCGCAGGTCGCGATGCGCCAGCGGCCATGATCCGCGCTGTGGTCCGCCTCGATCTCGGTCACGTCGGGGCGCGGCCACGGGCGGGGCAGGGTGCCGCCACGTGCAACCCAGACCTCCCGGCTCTGCGGCAGTTCCGTGCGGGCGCGCAGGTCATGGGCAAAAACGCCCTGCGGCCCGAACAGACGCTCCGTTATCTCAGCAATCGGCGCGGGGCCGAAGACCTTGAGCGGTGCCGCACCTTCGTCCCAGGCGGCATGCACGAGGCGCGCATAGTCCATCATGTGGTCGCTGTGCAGGTGGGTGAAGTAGAGATGCGTGACATCGCCCGGCAGCTTGCGCGCACGCAAGAGGTTGTCGACAACCCCGCCGCCGCAATCGAACAGAACGGTATCGCTCCCGACCTCGAGTAAATAGCCGGAGGAGGCGCGTCTTGCATAGGCTTCGGGCGAGCCGGAACCGAGGATCGTCAGCTTCATGTGGCGGGCGGGGGCGTGGCCCCCGGCGCACCAAGGGTCAGCGCCCGCTCCAGCCCGCCATGCCGTTCGATGAGCGCGGCCTGATCGGCAAAGGCCTGTGCATCGGCGGCTTGGGTATCCACCATCGCCTCCAGCTCTGCCCGCAATGCGGCCCGGATGGCGTCATGCGCAGGATCTGCGGCGAGGTCGTTCAGCTCTTCGGGATCCGCCGCGAGATCAAAGAGCTCGTCTTCAAAACCCACATAGTGGATCAGCTTCCAGGGCCCGCGACGCAACATGTAGGCGCCCGAAACCGCCCCGGCGGCGTGGTACTGGCTGAGGATGGGGCGCGCGGGCTGCGGATTTGCGATGATGTGGGGCAAGGACGTGCCCGTGCCACACGGTGCTGCGCCGAAATGGTGCGTGATGGTGGCGGAGATATCGAGCAGGTCCACAGCGGTGTCGCAGGTGCCCTGCGGCACGTCCGGCCCGGCCATGATCAGCGGCACCGCCACGCTTTCCTGATAAAAGGTCGACTTGCCCCACAGGCCCCGTGCACCCACATTGTCGCCGTGATCCGAGCTGTAGATGACGGTCGTGTTGTCCCGCAGCCCCGCCGCGTCAAGCGCTGCCATGATCCGCCCGACATTGTGGTCAAGCCAGGAGACGAGCCCGAAATACGCGGCGATCGCCTTCAGTCGCTCCTCTGCGTCGTGAAACTTTGCCTCGCTGTCCATGAAGGCGTTCTGCTTTTCGACCCACGGGTGCCGGGTGTAGCCGCTGCCCGGGTGCAGCTTGGACGGGGGCAGGCGGTCATGCGGGTAGAGGTCGTAAAATTCCTGCGGTGCCACCAGCGGGAAATGCGGTGCCACCAGCCCGACATAGAGGCACCATGGTGCATCCCCGCGATCCGCCGCCAGCCAGTCGCAGGTGCGCGCGGTGACCGACGCGTCGTAGTCGGTATAGGTGCTCGTGCCGGGGCCTATGTAATCCCCCAACATCCGGCCCGTACCGATCTTGCGCGTCGCCTCGTGCCGGTTTGCGGTCCAGACCATGCCGACACCGCCCGCGACCATCATCGGGATGTGCATCGCATCAAATCCCACGTCGTCGCTGGGATCGCGGTAGTGCAGCTTGCCGATGCTCTCGCACCCTATACCCGCCTCCTGCAGCGCATGGCCCCATCCGCGCGGGGTTCCCACATAGGGCATCGCATTGTCCCACAGCCGCGTTGTGTGCACCGGTTGCCCGGTGGCAAAGGACGCACGCGCAGGCACGCAGATCGGACTGGGCGTGTAGGCATTTGTAAAGCGCGTGCCGCGCGCGGCGAGCGCGTCGAGATGTGGGGTTTTGGCAACCGGATGATCGGCACAGCCCATCGCCCGCGCCTGATGTTCATCCGACAGGATCACCAGCAGGTTGCCGCCCGGCATCTCAGAAATCCCGGCGTTCGGCGGCGTGTTCGAGCTGGTCCAACATGGCGTAAAGGTGGGCGATGTCTGCCTCTGACAAGCCTTCGAGCAATATCTTTTGACGCGCCTGCATATGCGGCAACACGGTGGTGTGCACCTGTCCTCCGGCCTCGGTGAGGCTCAGGATGCTCTGGCGTTGATCGCCCGGGTCGGGCGTGGAGTTGAGGTATCCCTTTTGGATCAGTGATTTGACCGCGCGGCTGACTTGCGCCTTGTCCATCTGCCCGTCCCGCACAACCTGCGCCATCGTGCTGGTGCCGTGATCCTGCACCAGGATCAGCACCCGCCACTCCGACTGACCGACATCGGAATAGGTCCGCAGGATGTGCTGTGCCTGCGCGTTGACCTGCGCTTGCAGCCGGGTCAGGCGGAACGTCACGAATGAGCGAAGGTCGAGCGGAGCAGTGAGAGCGGTCATGCGAGTCATATCCACAGCCAAGTCGAAATTGGTTGACGGGTCAACGGTTTTGGGCGTCCATGGCCCGTGTCGCACACTATCCCGGTTTTGCACCGGACCAAAGCAAAGGTCGTTACAATGCGTCCCAATATCCTGCTGATCTCGGCTGACCAGCACCGCGCGGACTGTTTTGGCTTTCAGGGACGCAAGGTGAAAACGCCGCATCTGGACGCGCTGGCGGCCGCTGGCACCGTGTTCGACGCTTGTATCACGCCCTGCGTCGTCTGCCAGCCTGCGCGCGCATCGATTCTGACCGGCCAGTTGCCGCGCACCCACGGAGTGCACGACAACGGCATCGATCTGGACCCGGCCATCGGGGAAAAGGGGTTTGCAGGCATGTTGGGGGCCGCGGGCTATGACACGGCCTATTTCGGCAAGGCCCACTTTTCGACCTACCACACGTTTGAGGCGACGGGCACGCCGGAATGCCTGAAGTCATCCGTGCGCTATCCGGAGGATTGGCACGGACCCTATATGGGTTTTGAACATGTTGAGCTGATGTTGGTCGGCCACAACTGGTGGGCGCCCGAAACGCCGCCGGGTGGGCAACATTACGAACGCTGGTTCCACGCGGACGGGCGCGGCGACGAAAAGATCAAGGCGATGTGGGAAAACGGTGGCGACACCAAAGGGGCCGCGCAGACCTGGCATTCCAAGCTGCCGGTGGAATGGCACAACTCCACCTGGACCGCCAATCAGGCGATCGACTGGCTGGCCCAGCCGCATGAGGACCCCTTTTGCGCATGGGTGAGCTTTCCCGACCCGCACCACCCCTTTGATGCGCCCGAGCCGTGGTCGCATCTGCATGACCCGGCAGAGGTTGACCTGCCCACGCACCGCACGCGCGACTTCACCGGGCGGCCTTGGTGGCACGAAAAGGTGCTGACGGCCGAACCCCAGGGCGCAGGCGCGGACATCCGCAAAAACTACAGCCGCATCCCGCCGCAAAGCGATGCGCAGCTGCGCGAGATCATCGCGAACACCTATGGGCAGATCGCACTGATCGACCACAATGTGGGCCGCATTCTGGACGCTTTGGAGGCGCAGGGCCTCGCCGAGAACACGATCGTCATCTACATCTCGGACCATGGCGACTGGCTTGGGGATCACGGCCTGATCCTCAAAGGGCCGATGCATTACGAAGGCCTGCTGAGGGTGCCCCTTATCATCCGCGGCCCGGGTGTGCCGGCTGGTGAGCGTGTGGACGCGCCGGTCTCGACCCTCGACCTGCTGCCCACCTTTGCAGAGCTGGCGGAGACCGCCCCGTTGCATCCAATCCATGGCGCGTCGCTCTGCCCGCTCTGGCAGGGTCGAGGGACGCGCGACCATGCCTATAACGAATGGGAGCTGCTGCCGACCCGGGCGGGAGTCGGCCTGTCCTTGCGGACCGTGCGCACCCGTACGCACAAGTTGACCGTGGACATGACCTCTGGTGCAGGTGAGCTCTATGATCTCGTGGCCGACCCGCACGAGCTGAAAAACCTGTGGGACGATCCCAATGCCGTCACCGCGCAAAAGGCACTGATGGCCAAGGCACTCGCACGGCCTGACGACATGCGCCCGATCCAGACACAGGTTGGTATGGCCTGAGGTTCAGCAATCCACTCGGCCGGAGTGACAGCCGCAAAGGGTGCGCCATTCCGTATTTGGAAAGAGAAGAAGTCGGGGCCGTACACTCGACCCTGAAAGCGCGCGTTAACCTTAATGGCGGTTAAGGTGAACGCCCGTCGAAAAATGTCCCTGCGCACACGACCTGTTAACCTTACTCATGTTTCGTGATCCTGCGGTACAGGCTGCCGAGCCGATGACCGCAAGAGGAGAAGCCCCGCTCACCCACCTGCGTTCCGCCTGGCGGTCGGGCCGGTGAGCGGGGTGGACCTGCCGCGCGCGACGTCCCGTCTTCTTCTCTTTCCAAATACGGAAAAACCCACCATCGCAGCCTCAAATACTCCCGCCATTGGGCACTGGACGCGGCGCACGCTTTGCGGAACGATGCAGACGAACACTGCGATGGACAGCTCACATGACCAACCCGTGCATCATCTGCGTCGCGATCACCGGCTCCGTCCCGCGCAAGGCGGACAACCCGGCCGTGCCGATCACCGTTCCCGAGCAGGTGGAAAGCACTCATGCCGCCTTCGAGGCCGGTGCCAGCATCTGCCATGCCCATGTGCGCAATCCCGATGAAAGCCCCAGCGCGGATCCGGACAAGTTCGCGGCGCTCAAGGAGGGCGTTGAAAAGCATTGCCCAGGCATGGTGATCCAGCTTTCGACCGGGGGGCGCTCGGGGGCTGGCAAGGCCCGGGGCGGCATGCTCCCCTTGCGGCCCGACATGGCGTCGCTGTCCGTGGGGTCGAACAACTTTCCGACGCGGGTCTACGAAAATCCGCCCGACCTGGTTGCTTGGCTTGCCGCCGAGATGCGGACCTACGGCGTGAAACCCGAGATCGAAGCCTTCGACCTCAGTCACATCCTGCGCGCCGCCGAAATGCATGCCGCGGGCGAGATCGTGGATACGCCATATGTGCAGTTCGTGATGGGGGTGAAGAATGCCATGCCAGCCGATCGGCACGTGTTCGAGTTTTACGTGCAAACGGTCGGGCGGCTCTTTCCCGGCGCGCCGTGGTGCGCGGCGGGCATCGGACGCAATCAGATCGTGCTGAACGAATGGGCGGTGGCGGCGGGCGGCCATGCGCGCACGGGGCTCGAGGATAACGTGCGGCTCGACAAACACAGATTGGCGCCATCGAACGCGGCTCTTGTGGAACGTCTGGCCGAGATCTGCGCCAAGCATGACCGACCGGTGGCGACACCCGCGCAAACGCGCGCCATCCTAGGCCTGCGCCCGGCCTGAACCGCACCACCGTCCGTCTGGTAGACACTGCCTGCGTTTCGCGGCACGTTGGCGCGCATTAGGGAGGAACCGATATGGACATGACCTTTGGCCTGCGCGCCGAGACGCGCGATTTGCTGGACCGCGTGGCCACGATGATCCGTGACGAGGTCATGCCGCTCGAAGAAGAATACGCCGCCGAAATCGCCAAGGGCGATCGTTGGACCTATACCGACCGGCAGGCCGAGATCCTCGAAGGGCTCAAGGCCAAGGCCAAGGCCGCCGGTCTCTGGAACTTCTGGCTGACCGACAGCGAAAAGGGGTTCGGCCTGACCACCGTCGAATATGCGCATTTCGCCGAAGAGATGGGCAAGACGCCGCTGGGCGCCGAAGTGTTCAACTGTTCCGCCCCCGATACCGGCAACATGGAGGTGTTCGAGCGCTACGGCACCCAAGCCATGAAGGACCAGTGGCTGGCGCGCCTGCTCGAGGGAGAGATCCGGTCGGCTTACCTGATGACCGAACCGGATGTGGCCTCTTCCGATGCCACCAACATCTCCATGTCCTGTGTGCGCGACGGGGATCACTATGTGCTGAATGGCGAAAAGTACTGGGCCAGCGGTGCGGGCGATCCGCGCTGCAAGGTCTACATCGTCATGGTCCGCACCGGGGCTGACGATGCGCCCAAGCATCGGCGCCATTCCATGATCGTCGTGCCCGCAGGGACCGAAGGGATCGAGGTCCTGCGCCCCATGCTCGTCTACGGCCACGACGATGCACCGCATGGGCACATGCACATCCGCTTCACGGATGTGCGGGTCCCGGCGGAAAACCTGCTGCTGGGCGAAGGACGCGGGTTCGAGATCGCCCAGGGCCGCCTCGGCCCCGGGCGCATCCACCACTGCATGCGCGCCATCGGGCAGGCCGAAGCCGCGCTCGAGCTGATGTGCCGCCGGTCGCTGGCCAAGGAGGCATTTGGCAAGCCGCTGGCCCAGCTGGGCGCCAATTTCGACATCATCGCCGAATGCCGGATGGAGATCGAGATGGCGCGCCTGCTGTGCCTCAAGGCCGCGTGGATGATGGATCAGGGCGACGCCCGTGCGGCGGCGCCGTGGATCAGCCAGATCAAGGTCATCGCCCCACGCGTCTCGCTCAAGGTCATTGACGAGGCTGTGCAGATGCATGGTGGACAGGGCATCAGCCAGGACACACCGCTGGCCAACGCCTGGACCCACCAGCGCACCTTGCGCCTCGCCGATGGTCCTGACGCCGTGCACCGCCGACAAGTCGCACGCGCCGAGCTGAAAAAGTACACGCAACGCCCGACCTGAGCGCCCGGGGAAAACGAAGTCGTTTTCCTGCCGTTTTCCGTGTCGGAAAACGCTTGCGCGCTGGGCATCTCCTGCGGCCTACTCGGGCGCATGAAAGACACGATGACCCCCGCGCCCCCTTTGCGCGCCCCGCATGAGGTGATGCGCCTTGGCCGGATGGGCGTGATGATGCCCACGCGCCTGAGCTTTTTGCGAGTCCTGACCCGCAGGCTCTGCGCGGAACAGGCGCGGGTGGATCGACCGCATTGGAACATCTGCGCCGATGGGTACGGCACCGCGGTGCACAGCCTGCGGCTGGGTGGGCGCGACTATGCGCTGATCTCGGTGTCGCAACCGCTGGATGACGCGTTGCGCAGCGACCGGGTGATCGCCACTGCGTGGGATGCGGCCTTTGTCCTGTTCGACGGCATGCCCGAACAGGCGGATATCGACCGCGTGGCCGCACAGGCACCACAGCAGGAGGCGGGCCGGTTCGGGCCGCGCGATCTTGTGCTGAGCCGGGCCAACAAGTCCATGCGCCTCTGGTCCGAGATCGTCGCGGCCTTGCGCGCGGGACACCAGCCCTCGCGGCAGCGGATCGGCGAGATCGGCTACATCATGCGCACCACGGCCGTCTACGGAAACGGCAAGTTTGGGATCGCGGACCGCCATCTGATCGCCGGTCGGCCCGAGCTGTCGGGTGCCTTCGCCGCCGAGATGCTGGCCGTCTATCTGATCCGTCAGTTCAGCCTCGATCTTGTCCAGCATGTGGGGCAGGGCACACTCGACCGGTCCTTGGCCCGCCATATCGGCGTGGGCAACGCCACGGGCCTGGGCATGGCGCCGTTTCTGGTCACCCACCCCGTCCTGCTGAACAACTGGATGGTGGCGCGGGAAACCGCGCTGGCGCGCGTGCGCGCGGTGCCCGACATCTCGTCCGACACCCGCGCCAGGGCCCGGCAGCTGGCGGACCGCGTGGCGGGCCATCTTTCGGAATGGCACGTTCCGTCCACGACGGATGAGGCGGCACTCCGCGCGTTGGAGGCAGAATGGGGCGCGTTCCGCCATCACCTCGTCGATCTGCCCGACGACGATCCGTACGAAGACATCTGGACCCGTGCCCAGAACGGGTCGACCGCCTTGCAGGAGCTGGTGGTGGCCTACCTGCTGGAGCTCAATGGCGACATCGTGGACGACCTTGCCGAGCGCATGGTTGACCCGTTCGGGCCGCGCCCGCAGCCTTTTGCAGGCACGGACGCGCTCAGGGACGCCATCGCACGGGATTGGTCCTGGGCGCTCGACATCGATTTTGACGATCAGGAGGCTTGCCGCCGCTTCTGGTATGTCAGCGCAGACAAGCTCGAACCGCGTCTCGGCGACCGGTTCGCCGAGGACGGGGCCGAGCTGGAAACCCCTCTGGATATCGCCCGCCGTGTCGCGTCAGCCTTTCAGGCCTTGCCCGAAACCGATCAACCCGTCAGCGCCTTTTTGCGCGCCTGTCCCCAGCACAAACACGCCGTCGACCGGGTCGCCACATGCGCCGCGCACCCCTATTCCGAGATCCGGGATAACCTGATTGCGACGACGTGCCGCCCCATCGATATGCTCCGTTGCAAGCTCAGTTTCTTTGGTGCCACGAAATTCGATCCTAAATCAGACCTGTGGACGCGCATAACGCTGGCCCAGGGCGCGCCGCTCGGAGATGAGTTGAGCACAGAAAGGGATGATTGGTGGCTGCCGGTGATGAGCCCATGAGCCGATCCTGGACCGAGGTCCAGGCTCTTGCAACGCGCGCCGCGGCTGGTGCGGGGGTCCCGTCGGCGCAATCCCTGGCCTTTGGCGCGATGCTCGCCCGCCACCTTGCCGATGGCGGGGCCGAGGCACCGCTGCACGCAGCGCTGCACGCGCCGGAACGCATCGTGGCCCTCGCCCAGCGGGTCGAGGAAGTGATCGAGGCCGCCTCGATCTCTGCCCGTCCGGTGAAAACCGTCGAACCTGACGCGGATCAGCGGGCGCTGCTGGTCAGCTGGCTCACCGGTCTGCCCTGCCGCACGGCCATCGATGTGAGCGGGGACACGGTGCTCGCTGCCCTCGATCTCACCTCCCCCAGCACGCGGGAACGGACCGAACGGCTGCGGGTCAGCGAGGATCTGGATGCGGGTCTGGGCAAGCTGGCCGCGCGCACATATGTGGCCGACAGTGCGGCGTCACGCACCATGGGAGCCGGGGCCGGCCTGATGGACACCGACTAGCCGAACGGATCCTCGGGGTAGCCGACCCCAGCCAGGTACAACCCATCGGGCGGGCACACCGGCCCGCACCGCGCCCGGTCACAGGCGGCCAGCGCGTCGGCCACGTCCTGCGTGGTCCACGCGCCCGCGCCCACACGCTCCAACGTGCCGACAAAGCTGCGGACCTGATTGTGCAGGAACGACCGCGCGCGCACGTCAAACCGCGCCTCGGGCCCGTGCGGACCGTCGACACGGGTCACGCGCAGATGGTCCAGTGTCTTTACCGGGCTGTCGGCCTGACAGATCGATGACCGGAAGGTGGTAAAGTCATGCCGCCCGACCAGCACCTGTGCTGCGGCGTCCATCGCCGCCAGATCCAGTGGCTGGTTGACCCGCCAGACGAGGCCCTTGAGGTGCGTCGCAGGCGCCCGGCGCATCAGCAGGCGAAACACGTACCGCCGCTCGATCGCCGAAAAGCGCGCGTGCCAATCGTCGGCCACACACGCGCAGTCCACGATGGCCACCGGGTCAGGCTTCAGATGATGGTTCAGCGCCTCCGACAGGCGGAACGGGTCCCAATCCCTTTCCATGTCGCAATGCGCCACCTGGGCCAGCCCGTGCACCCCGGCATCGGTGCGCCCCGCCGCGGCAATCGTGTGGGCGCGCGGCTCGAGCCGGGACAGTGCCGCCTCGATGGCGCCCTGGACCGAGGGCTGATCCGCCTGGCGTTGCCATCCGGCAAACGGGGCACCGTGATATTCGACCTGCAAAGCGTAACGTGGCATGGCCCGGTCCCTAGCGCGCAGGCGGCAGGGCTGCAATGGCACTGGCGACCCGGGCCCCGCGCGCCTATGTTGCGGCAGACGGACAAAGGAAGGCTGCTGCGCGTGGTTCTGACGACACTTGCCGATGGGCTCTTGAACACGGCGCAGGGCATCTACGACACCGGGGCCGACATCGTGGGCACGCCGACCATCCGTCTGGGTGTGACCGGCCTCGCCCGGTCGGGCAAGACGGTGTTCATCACCTCGCTGGTGGCCAACCTGCTGGACCGGGGGCGCATGCCGCACCTGCTGGCGGCGGCGCAAGGCAGGGTGCAGGCGGCCTATCTGCAGCCGCAACCCAATGATACGATCCCGCGCTTTGACTATGAGGCGCACAAGGCGAGCCTGCTGGGCACGCCGCCCACATGGCCCGACAGCACCCGGTCGGTGAGCGAGCTGCGCCTGTCGCTCAAGGTGCAACCGGCGGGGCTGCTCGCAGGCCTGCAAGGGCCGCGGACGCTGCATCTGGATATCATCGACTATCCGGGCGAATGGCTGCTGGATCTGGGCCTGCTCGAGCAAAGCTACGAGGAATGGTCCGACGTCGCGCTCAAGCGTGTGGCCGCCCGGCCCGAAGGCGCGGAATACGCAGCTGCGGCATCTGCCGCCGACGGGTCCGCGCGCCTGGATGAAGTCGCGGCCAAGGCCCTCGCTGCGACCTTCACGGCCTACCTGCAAGCGGCGCGGGCGGCGGGGTTTTACGACTGCACGCCGGGGCGCTTTCTGTTGCCGGGCGATCTGGCCGGATCGCCTGTGCTGACCTTTGCCCCGCTGCCACCGGGGGACGCGCCGCGCCGATCGCTGCGCCGCGAGATGGCGCGCCGGTTCGAGGCGTACAAGGCCCAGGTCGTGCGCCCGTTCTTTCGCGATCACTTTGCCAGGATCGACCGGCAGGTGGTGCTGGTGGATGCGCTGGGTGCGATCCATTCGGGCCCTGCGGCGGTCGAGGATATGCGTCAGGGCATGGCCGATATCCTCGGGGCCTTCCGGCCCGGGCGCAACGCGTTTCTGAGCCAGCTTTTCATGGGCCGGCGGGTGGAAAAGATCCTCTTTGCCGCGACCAAGGCGGACCATGTCCACCACACGCAGCACGCCCGCCTGACCGCGATCATGGCGGCGCTGACGCGCGAGGCCCGCGATCGCGCCCGCTTTGCCGGGGCGGACACCGCCGCCATGGCCATCGCCGCCCTGCGCGCCACGACCGAAGACACGATGATGCACGACGGCGCGCAACTGGACGTGGTGCGGGGCACGCTGCTGGACACCGGCAAACAGGCGGCGTTCTACCCCGGCAACCTGCCCGAGGATCCCGGCGCTATCCTGACGCCGGGCCAGACCGGGGCGTGCGACTGGCTCGCCGCGGATTACGAGGTGATGCGCTTTGCGCCCGGTGACATGACGCTGAAGCCCGGCGACGGTCCGCCGCATATCCGGCTCGATCAGGCCGCGCAGTTTCTGATCGGGGACCGGCTGTGATCGCCCTGCTGATCCGGGCGGCCCGTTCGACGGATGCAGGCACCACAGGCGCGATCCTGTCGGCCTTTATCGATGGCACGGACTGGATGCCGAGGCTGCACACGCGGGCCGAAGATATCGCTTTTGCCGGACACATGATTGCGCGCGGCTGGGTGTCGGTGGCCGAGACCGACGGGTCCGTCCAAGGCTTCATCGCGCGTGACGGGGACGAGGTCAATGCGCTCTACGTGGCACCTGCGGCGCAAGGACATGGCATCGGAACAGCCCTGCTGCGCGAGGCGCAAACCCATGCCGACCGCCTGATCCTGTGGACCTTTCAGGCCAATGCCGGGGCACAACGGTTTTATGCCCGCCACGGGTTTACCGAGGCGGAGCGCACCGATGGCAGCCGCAACGATGAAAAGCTGCCGGATATCCGCATGGTCTGGACCAAGGAGGGCACGTGATGGCCAAAGGCCCGGTACTGATCGAACTGGACGATGACGCGGCCCCGTCGGTCGCCGACGCCCCACCCGTGCCCGACGCCCGTCCCATGGTGGCCCAAGGCGCGGCGATGCAGGCCGCCGCGCAGATCGCCGCGCGCCCGCCCTCGCGTCTGGCGCGCTGGTTCTGGGGGCTGGCCGGTGCGCTTTTGCTGGCCGTGCTCAGCACCGCGGCCTGGGATTTCGTGAACGCCTGGATTGCGCGCCAGCCGCTGCTGGGCTGGGCGTTTGCCGGGCTGTTTGCGGCGCTGGTCGCCGTCTTGCTGGCCGTCGCCTTGCGAGAGCTGGCGGCGCTGCGCAGGCTCGCCCGGATCGACGGGGTGCGCCGCGCAGCCGCGGATGCGGTGGCCGCACAGGACCTTGCCGGCGCGCGCGGGGTTGTCGACCGGCTCGACACGCTTTACCGCGACCGGCCCGAAACGCAGTGGGGTCGTGACCGGGTGGCGGAGCTGCGCGGCGATCAACTCGATGCCACCGGCCTACTGGCGCTGGCGGATGCGGAGCTGATCGGCCCGCTGGACAAGGCCGCCGAACGCGAGGTCGAGGCCGCCGCCCGGCAGGTCGCCACCGTCACGGCGCTTGTCCCGCTGGCGCTCGCCGATGTGGTGGCGGCCCTGACCGCCAACCTGCGCATGATCCGCCGCATCGCCGAGGTTTATGGCGGGCGCGGCGGCACGCTGGGCAGCTGGCGCTTGACCCGCGCCGTGATGACCCATCTGGTGGCCACGGGGGCCGTCGCCGTCGGGGATGACATGCTGGAACCGGTGCTGGGCGGCTCGATCCTCGGCAAGCTGTCGCGCCGCTTTGGCGAGGGGCTGGTGAACGGCGCGCTGACCGCCCGCGTGGGCGTCGCCGCGATGGAGGTGTGCCGCCCGCTGCCCTTTGCCGAAAACGCACGGCCCAAGGCGCGGACCCTCGTGAAACAAGCGCTCGGTGGCCTATTTCAGGGTCAGAGCCGCGATACATCAGGATAAAAAGCCATGGAAACCTTTGCCGCCGACCTGCAGACCATGGTGCGCACGCCGCTGACCCCCGACCACGTCGCGGCGATGCGCCGTGTGGGCCATATCGTGCACCTCAAGGCGGGGGACGTCTTTCAGAAGGCGGGCGCGCCGATCACCGAATTCCACTATTTGCTCTCGGGTGAGACCGAAGCTGTGAGCGGCGGCACCGGCAAGCGGTACGGCAATGCAACGCTGGGCCCGGGCCAGTTCTTTGGCGAGCTGGCCTTTCTCAACGGTGGCCACGCGTTCATGAGCGGGCGCGCGGTGCAGGACACCGAGATGCTGTGCGTCAAGCGCGAGGATATGCTGCAACTGATGTCGGATATCCCCGAGATGTCCGATATCATCATCACGGTCTACGCCGCGCGCCGCCGCCGCATGGTCGAGGTGGACGAGGCCAGCCTGACCCTGATCGGGGGCGAGGTGGACCGCGACATACGCCGCATCGCGAGCTTTGCCGCGCGCAACCGCATCCCCTTTGCCGAGCTCGAGATCGACAGCGACGAGGGCGACGCCCTGGCCGCGCAGTGCAGCATCGACCGGGCGCACCCGGCGGTGATCTTTGCCAAACATCAGGTGATCAACCCACCCACGCCCCGGGGCGTGGCCCGGGCGCTGGGCCTCGACATGGTGCTGCGCAAGGAAGAGGTCTACGACGTCGCCATCGTCGGCGGTGGTCCGGCGGGCGTCGCGGCCGGGGTCTATGCCGGTGCCGAGGGGCTCTGCGCCGTTGTGCTCGAGGATCTGGCCGTGGGCGGGCAGGCGGGCACCTCCAGCCGGATCGAGAATTACATGGGCTTTCCCACGGGCATTTCGGGCGGCGATCTGGTGGGCCGGGGCGAGGTGCAGGCGATGAAGTTCGGCACCCGCTTTGCCGTGCCTGTCCGCGCGCGCGAGTTGATGCAATGCGAAAAACACCTGTTTCATGTGCGCCTCGACACGGATGATTGGGTGTCGGCCCGTGCGCTGATCGTGGCAACAGGTGTGCAATACCGGCAACTGCCGCTGGAGCGTCTTGCAGATTTCGAAGGGGCGGGGGTGTATTATGCCGCCACGGATGTGGAGGCGCGGTATTGCAAGGACACCGATGTGGCGATCATCGGCGGGGGCAATTCCGCGGGCCAGGCGGCCATGTTCCTGGCGCGCACCGCCCGGCATGTGCACGTGCTGGTGCGCGGCACCTCGCTGGCTGCGTCGATGTCGGACTATCTGCTGCAGCGGCTCCAGAGCCATCCGCGGGTCACCATCCACACCCAGACGCGGGTCACCGCGCTGCACGGCGATGATCGGCTGACGGGTCTGACCATCCGCGACAGCGCCTCCGGTCAGGATTGGGAGCTGCGCGCGCCCGCGCTGTTCGTGATGGTCGGTGCGGCGCCGAACACGCAGTGGTTGTCGGGCCTCGTGACCCTCGATGACAACGGCTTTGTTCTGACCGGGCGCGATATCGGTGGGCGCAGCGCCTACGAGACCTCGCGCCACGGCATCTTTGCCGTCGGGGACGTGCGCGCAGGCTCGGTCAAGCGGGTCGCCAGTGCCGTGGGCGAGGGGTCTGTGGTGATGTCCGCCGTCTGGTCCCACATCAACGACTGAGCGTGCAGAGGCCCGCCGATCGCCTGAGCGCTGTGGTCTAGGGGTCTGGAAAACCGGCCTTTTGGCCCGGGCGCACATCGCCTAGGCTCCCTGGCAATCCGGACGTGCGAGGTGGGTGATGGAAGGGCTTTTGGTGCTGTTGGGCCTCGTGGTGCTCGCCATCCCCGTCGGCGTGCTCTACCTGCTGATCAGTCACAGCAGCCTCAAGGGGCGTGTGGCCACGCTGGAACGCGAGATCGCCACGCTCATGGCGGATGGGCAGGCGCAGCCCGTCCAAACGCCTGAAAAGCCAGCGGATGTGGCCGCCGTCCGGCCCCAGGTGCCGAGGGCGGAACCCGCGCGCGACACCGCCCCGGCCAAGCCCGTGGCTGCCCGCACGGCAGAGCCCCGGACCCGCCCCAAAGTGCCGCCCAAACCGCCCGAGCCCGGTCTGCCGGAACGGATGTTCACATGGCTGGCGGTCAACTGGTTCTACGCGGTGTCGGCCCTGTCACTGGCGCTCGCCGGGCTGTTTCTGGTGCAGTATGGCGTCGAAAACGGCTACCTGCCGCCCACGGCGCGGGTGCTGGCAGCACTCGCCTTCGGGGCCGCTCTGATCGGCGCGGGCGAGGTGATCCGGCGCCGCTTCGGAGATGCCAGGGAGGCCACCACAGCCTATCTGCCATCGGTCTTTTCCGGGGCGGGGCTGGTGTCGCTTTTTGGCGGCGTCACGGCGGCCCGGTTGCTCTATGGCTTGATCGGGGTCGAAGCGGCCTTTGCCGGGTTGGCCGCGGTCGGACTGATCGGCGTCGTTCTGGGCTGGTTCAACGGTCCGTTGCTGGCCGCGGTCGGTGTGATCGGCGCTTTTGGCGCACCGCTTCTGGTGGGCAGCGACGTGCCCGCGACACCGTGGCTGTACCTTTATTTCGGGATCGTGGCTGCCGTTGGTCTGGGCATCGATACGGTGCGCCGCTGGGCCTGGGTGTCGGCGCTGAGCGTCGGTCTGGCCCTGGGCATGGGCACGCTGACCTATCTGAGCGGGGATGCGACGGTGCTGGGCTTTGCCTTCCAGCTCTTTGCGCTTGGGATCGTCGTTCTGGCGTTCCTGATCCCGGCGCGCAGCATCTGGCCGGATCACCCCGAGCCGACGCTGGTGCAGGCGGCGATTGCGCAGGGGCAGGTCTGGCCCGTCTTTCCCACCTGGCTCGCGGCTGCGGCAGTGCTGGCGGCCTGTGGCCTCGTCGGCTTTGTGGTTGTGGACGTTGAGGGTGCGTTTTGGCCGGGGCTTGTCGGCCTGTCGGTGTTGGCGGCCGCCCTGACGGTCTGGTCGTTGCGCGGGCCTGGGTTGCAGGATCTTGCGGCGCTGCCGGTGGCGGCGCTGCTGGCACTTGTGGTGCATCAGGGCGTGGAACGTGGCGCGATCTGGTGTGCGTTTGCCGGGACCTATGCCGAAACGTCGGAGGCGGATTTCCCACTGACCGTCACCATCCTATGGGGCCTTGGCCTGGCCCTGAGCGTGCTGGCGGCAGGCCGCGCGCTGCGCCCCGGCTTTGGCGCGGGCTGGGCGATTGCGGCCGCGCTGATCGCACCCGTTATGGCCATCGCGCTGGAGGTGACGTGGCGCCCGGCAGATACCATCGGCGCCTACCTGTGGGCGCTGCACGGGATCGTCATGGCAGGGGCCATGGTGGCACTGGCCGCGCGCTTTGCCCAGGTGGATGGCAAGGACCGGTTGCGCGTGTCCGTCTTTGTCCTGTCGGCGCTGTCCTCGATCACCTTTGCCCTGGTCCTGATCCTGTCATCCGCCGCGCTGACGGTGGCGCTGGCGGTGACCGTGGTGGCCGCCGCGGCCCTCGACCGACAGTTCCGGTTGCCCCTGATGCAGGTGTTCATTTCCGTGGGCGTCGTGGCGGTAGGCGCGCGGCTGATCGCGGATCCGGGGCTGATCTGGGCGTTTGATGATGCGGCCTTGTGGGAGCTGATCCTGGCCTATGGGGGCGCGCTGGCGGCGTTTGTCGCGTCGCTGGTGCTGCTCAAGGAGTTGCCACGGTTCACGGCGCAGGTGATGCTCGACACCGGCGCGTGGTCGACGGCCGGAGTGCTGGCGTCGCTGCTGCTGTTCCGCCTGCTCGAGGCGGTTATCCCGGGCGGCGATCAGTGGCATTGGGCCACCGGGCTCTATGCCACGATCTGGCTGGTGCTGACCATCACGCAGCTGGTGCGGCTGGATGTGTTGGGCGGTCGTCTCGCAATTGTCCGCGGCGCCTTGGCCGGTCTCTTTGGCGTGGTGGCGTTGGGCGCGCTGGGGCTTGGCCTGACCCTGTTCAATCCGCTGCTGAGCGACTGGGGCGGGCGGGTGATGGGGCCGCCGCTGATCAACACGTTGATCCCGGCCTACCTGCTGCCCGCTGGTGTCCTGGCCGCAGGCGCGTGGCGCATTGAACGCAAGGTGCTGCGGCTGGGTCTGGCCGCACTTTGCGGTGCCCTCGCGGTCTTCTGGGCCTTTGTCGTGCTGCGCCATGCGTGGCAGGGACCTGAGACGCTTGAGCTGCGCTTTGGCTTTCTCCAGCCCGAATTGTGGAGCTACACCCTGGCCTTGCTGCTGGCGGGCGCTGTGATCTTCTATCAGTCGCTGGCGCGCAATGCCGCGCTGTTGCGCCGTGCCGGTCTGGTCGTGATCGGAGCGGCGGTGGCCAAGGTGTTTCTGATCGATATCTCGGGCCTCGAAGGGCTGACACGGGTGCTGAGCCTGGTGGTGCTGGGCCTGTCGCTGGCCGGGCTGGCCTGGCTCAACCGTTGGGCGCAGAGCCGGGCCGTTCCTGAATGAGCGCCTGCGGCGCGCACGATTTTATCTTGCTCGGGCCGCAAGGGCCTTGAGGGGGATGCCCCTCAAACGCCCCCGCGCTTATTCCGGCCGGACGACGCAGGGGGCTTGTGGGTGCGCGGGCGGCTTTCTATAACCCGGCGCATGATGCATGTGATCATCATTCTGCGAATTATATCCCCGGCGCTCTGACAGACCATCGAGCCGCCGGGCCAAGGTGCTTGAGACCGCTCGCACCGCTCCGACCCTTTCCAGACAGTCTACCCACAAAGGACGCCACAGATGTGCGCCGACACACCCGAATACAAAGACACGTTGAACCTGCCAAAGACCGATTTTCCCATGCGCGCGGGCCTGCCCAAGCGCGAGCCGGGATGGCTGGAGCGGTGGGCGCGGATCGGTGTCTATGACCGCCTGCGCGACAGAGAGGGCCGCACGCCCTTTACCCTGCATGACGGACCGCCCTACGCCAATGGGCATCTGCATATCGGGCACGCGCTGAACAAGACGATCAAGGATATGATCGTGCGCTCGCATCAGATGATGGGGCATGACGCGCGTTATATCCCCGGCTGGGACTGTCACGGCCTGCCCATCGAGTGGAAGATCGAGGAGCAGTACCGCAAAAAGGGCCGCGACAAGGACCAGGTGCCGATCAACGAGTTTCGCGCGGAATGCCGCGACTTTGCCGCCGGGTGGGTCGACATCCAGCGGGAGGAATTCAAGCGTCTGGGCATCACCGGCAACTGGGATCAGCCGTATCTGACCATGGATTTCCACGCCGAGCGCGTGATCGCCGAGGAGTTCATGAAGTTCCTGATGAACGGGACGCTCTACCAGGGTTCGAAACCTGTGATGTGGTCGCCCGTGGAACAGACCGCACTGGCCGAGGCGGAGGTCGAGTACCATGACAAGGACAGCTTTACGATCTGGGTGAAGTTCCGGGTCGAGACATTCGAGATGCCGGACCTGATGCTCGCGGGGGAAGAAGTCGGCACCGAAGAGGCCGCCGCCATTCTGGATGCCGAGACCAAGGCCGCCACGGCCTTCGAGGGGGCTTACGTGGTGATCTGGACCACCACACCGTGGACCATCCCGTCGAACAAGGCGGTCGTTTTCGGGCCCGAGATCTCCTACGGCCTCTATGAGGTCACAGGCCGCCCGGAGGAATGCTGGGCCCGTATCGGCGAACGCTACATCCTGGCCGACGCTCTGGCTGCCGAGGTGATGGGGCGGGCCCGGTTGGACGACAGCATGTACCGCCGTCTGCGCGACGTCACACCGGCACAGCTGGAGGCGATGACCCTGTCGCACCCGCTCAAGGGCACGTCGGACAGCGGCGAATGGGACCAGACGCGCGATTTCCGCGCCGCCGACTTCGTCACCGACACCGAGGGCACAGGGTTCGTGCACTGCGCCCCGTCGCACGGGATGGAGGAATACGAGCTTTACCGTGAGCTGGGCATGCTGGAGGAGGTCATCACCTACAACGTGAACCCCGACGGGCGTTTTCGCGACGACCTGCCGTTCTTCGGCGGCAAGGCGATCCTGAAACCCAACGGGAAGGAAGGCAACGCCAACGCCGCCGTCATCGACAAGCTGGCCGAGGTGGGCGGGCTGCTCGCGCGGGGCAAGATCAAGCACTCCTACCCGCATTCCTGGCGCTCAAAGGCGCCGGTGATCTACCGCAACACGCCGCAATGGTTCGCCGCCATCGACAAGCCGGTGGGTGACGGGCAGGACACGCACGGCACGACGATTCGGCAGCGGGCGCTGACCGAGATCGACAATGTGAACTGGACGCCGAAATCGGGGCGCAACCGCCTGCATTCGATGATGGAGGCGCGGCCCGACTGGGTGCTGTCGCGCCAGCGCGCCTGGGGCGTGCCGCTGACGTGCTTTACGCGCAAGGGCGCGCTGCCCACCGACGACGACTTCCTGCTGCGCAACGCAGAGGTCAACGCGCGGATCACAGCCGCTTTCGAGGCCGAGGGCGCGGACGCCTGGTATGCGGACGGCGCCAAAGAGAGGTTCCTTGGCGGTATCGTGAACCCCGACGACTACGAACAGGTGACCGATATCCTCGATGTGTGGTTCGATTCCGGCTCCACCCATGCCTTCACCCTGCGCGACCGCGCCGACGGGACGGAGGATGGCATCGCCGACGTCTATATGGAAGGCACCGACCAGCACCGCGGCTGGTTCCATTCGTCGCTGCTGCAATCGGTGGGCACCACCGGTCGCGCGCCTTATCGCAACGTGGTCACGCATGGGTTCACGCTGGATGAAAAGGGCATGAAGATGTCCAAATCGCTCGGCAACACGATCGTGCCGGACGAGGTGATCCGCCAATACGGCGCGGACATCCTGCGGCTCTGGGTGGCGCAGACCGATTATACGGCAGACCAACGCATCGGGCCCGAGATCCTCAAGGGCGTGGCCGACAGCTATCGCCGCCTCCGCAACACGATGCGTTTCATGCTGGGCTCGCTCGCCGATTTCACCGAGGCCGACCGGACCGATCCCGCCGATATGCCCGAGTTGGAGCAATGGGTGCTGCACCGTCTGGCCGAGCTGGATCAGACCGTGCGCGACGGCTATGCCGCCTTTGACTTCCAGCGCGTGTTTTCTGCGGCGTTCACCTTTGCCACAGTGGATCTGTCGGCCTTCTACTTCGACATCCGCAAGGACGCGCTTTATTGCGACGGCGACACGGTCGAACGGCGCGCCGCGCGCACGGTGCTGGATTTGCTCTATCACCGGCTGACCACGTGGCTGGCCCCGATCCTGGTGTTCACCATGGAGGAGGTCTGGCTGGAGCGTCACCCGGAGGAGGACGCGTCGGTTCACCTCGTGGATATGCCCGACACGCCCGCCGCCTGGCGTAACGATGCGCTGGCGCAAAAGTGGGGGGCGGTGCGGGCTGCGCGCCGCGTCGTGACGGCAGCGCTCGAGGTGCAGCGGACGGAAAAGGTTATCGGGGCCTCGCTCGAGGCGGCGCCCGTCGTGCATGTCGACGATGCCGACCTCGCTGCGATCCTGCAGGCGCTGCCCTTTGCCGATATCTGCATCACGTCGCAGATCGCCGTGACCAGCGATCCAGCCCCTGCCGAAGCCTTCCGCGTGCCGGATGTGCCGGGTGTTAGCGTAGTGTTCGAAAAGGCCCAAGGGGCCAAATGCGCGCGCTGCTGGAAGGTGCTGCCGGATGTCGGCATGCATGCCCATGCCGGTGTCTGCGGCCGCTGCAATGACGCGCTGGGCTGAGCCACGGCCCGCGGCCCCGTCCGAGGCCGCGGCGCTGCGCGACCTCGCGCTGCGGTCCAAGGCACATTGGGGCTACGACGCGGATTTCATGGCCGCGTGCGTGGCCCCGTTCACCTTTGCGCCCGAGGATTTCGACCGCTTCGACATCGTGGTGATCGACGGGCCGACGGGCCCGGCGGCTTTTGCCGCGCTGAGTGTCGAGGGGGATGCCGCGCATCTCGACAAGGCGTTTGTGGATCCCGATGCGATGGGGCAGGGCCTGGGCCGCGTTATGATGATGTGGGCTACTGCGCGCGCCCGTGCTTTGGGGGCGACGCATATCATGATCGAATCCGACCCCTATGCCGAAGCGTTCTACCTCGCGATGGGCGCGCGCACGGTGGGCGCTGTCCCGTCCGAGGCCATCCCCGGGCGAAGCCTGCCGCTCATGCGCCTCGACCTTGGCGATGGATGACGCAACCATCGCCCACGCGATCCAGGCGGCCGTTCATGCCCGCGGGGCAGGCAAAACCATATGTCCGTCCGAGGTTGCCCGTCAGCTGGCCGAAGATTGGCGTCCGCTGATGCCGGACATCCGCCGCGTCGCCCAAACCTTGGCTGACCGCGGCACGCTCCACGTCACCCAGAAAGGCGAACCGGTCGACGCCACCACCGCGCGCGGCCCCATACGCCTTGGCCTGTCGTCCTCTGGCTGAAATCTCCGCAGCCACATCTGACGGGTCAATAAAAACTCTGCGGATCGATATCGACGGCCAGCCGCATCTCGCCTTTCAGCCGCACCTGCCCGACCCACTGCGCGATGGCGCCTTGCAGCGCCACGCCCTTGCCCGCCTTCACCAGCATCCGCACCCGGTGCCGTCCGCGAATGCGCGCAATCGGGGCCGGCGCGGGGCCAAAGACCTGCGCACCCACCCGTTGCAACGGCCCCGCATTCCGCGCCAGCGCATTCGCCGCATCAAAGACTTGCGCCACATCGGGCCCGCTCAGGATGATCCCCGCCATGCGCCCATAGGGCGGGACGCCTGCGGCCTCGCGTTCCGCCGCCTCAGCGCGCCAGAACCCTTCCTCGTCTCCGGCAAGAATGGCGCGGATGACCGGATGTTCGGGCTGATAGGTCTGGAGCAGTGCCGTGCCCGGTTTTTCCGCACGCCCCGCGCGGCCCGCCACTTGCCGCATCAGCTGGAACGTGCGTTCCGCCGCGCGCAGGTCCGAGCCTTGCAGGCCCAGATCCGCATCGATCACACCCACCAACGTCAGGTTCGGGAAATTGTGCCCCTTTGCAACCAGTTGCGTGCCGATGATCACGTCAGCTGCCCCTTCGGCGATGCTCTGGATCTCGGCCTTGAGCGCGCGGGCCGAGCCGTACATGTCCGAGCTCAGCACCGCAACGCGCGCGTCCGGAAACAGTGCCACAGCCTCCTCTCCCAACCGCTCGACACCGGGGCCCACAGGGGCCATCCGATCCTCGGCCCCGCAGGAGGGGCAGAGTGTCGGCATGGGTTTCGTCTCACCGCATTGGTGGCACATCAGCCGCTTGAGAAATCGGTGCTCGACCATGCGCGCATCGCACTGGTCGCAGCCGACCTGGTGGCCGCAGGCCCGGCACAGCGTGATGGGCGCATAGCCGCGCCGGTTGAGGAAGAGCATCGCCTGGTCGCCCGCCTCCAGCCGCGCCTCGACCGCCCGTTTGAGCGTGTCGGACACCCAGCGACCCGAGGGCAGCGCCTCTGCCCGCATGTCGATGGTCCGCATCGTGGGCATCACCGCAGGCCCGAACCGTGCCTGCAAATCGACCCGCTGATACTTGCCGCTTTCCGCGTTCGCCCAGCTTTCCAGGCTGGGCGTGGCCGAGGCCAGTACCACTTGCGCGCCCAGCAGCGACGCGCGCAGCACCGCCATGTCCCGCGCGTTATACAGAACACCATCCTCCTGCTTGTAGGACGTGTCATGCTCTTCATCCACGACGACCAGCCCGAGGTTCTGATAGGGCAGGAACAGCGCCGACCGGGCCCCGATCACGAGCTGCGCCTGGCCCATGCCGACCATGCGCCAGATGCGCCGCCGCTCGGTCATCGTGGCACCGGAATGCCATTCGGCCGGCCGCGCGCCAAAGCGGGCCTCGACCCGGGTGAGAAATTCCGCGGTCAGCGCGATCTCGGGCAGCAGGACCAGCGCTTGCCGACCGGCACGCAGACAGGCCGCGACCGCCTCAAGGTAGACCTCGGTCTTGCCCGATCCGGTCACACCGCGCAGCAAGGTCGTCCCGTAAGTGCCTGATGTAACTGCGGTTGCGATCTGCCCCGCGGCCTGCGCCTGATCGTCGGTCAGGGCCTTGCCAGGACGCCCGGGATCAAGCGGGGGAAAGGGCAGGTCGCGCGGGCTGTCTTCTTCGGCGACGGCCGCTTGCTTGACCAGCCCCTTGATCACCGAAGCGGTGACACCGGACAGTTCGGCCAGCTCCTTCAGAGTGAACGATAAATCACCGTATTCGTTCAGAAATTCGAGAACGCGCCTGCGCGCATCCGTCATCCGGTCCGGATCGGACGGACCCCGGCGATAGACCTTGCGCATCGATGGCGGATCGCCCAGGCCGGGCGCGCGTGTGGCCAGGCGTAGCATCGCGGGCATGGGGGTCAGGGTGTAGGCTGCCGCCCGCTCGAGAAAACTGCGCATCTCGTCCCGTATTGGTGCAGCATCCAGCACCCGCAAGACCGACCGCACCTTGGCATAATCGTAGTCGCCCTTGCCCGGGCCCCAGACCACGCCGATCACCTTGCGCGGGCCCAACGGCACCTCGACGAAGGCACCCAGATGACAGCCACCCTCGGGCGCGCGGTAATCCAGCGCCCTGTCCAGCGGTTGGGTGGTGAGCACTGCGACCAGCGCCCCTTCGTCATAAAACGAGGGGCTCATGCGACGCCTGCGGGAATGTGGGGTTTCAGCAGCACGCCCCATGGGGTAAAGCCTCAACCAACAAACGCCAAGCCATACCGAGAGGGCCGCATATGAAATTCTTTGTCGACACTGCCGAGATCGACGCCATCGCCGAGCTGAACGAGACGGGTATGGTGGACGGGGTCACGACGAACCCCTCGCTGATCCTGAAATCGGGCCGCGACATCCTCGAGGTGACCAAGGAAATCTGTGATTTGGTCGATGGCCCGGTGAGCGCCGAAGTGGTGGCCACGGATGCCGATGACATGATCGCAGAAGGGCGCAAGCTGGCCGAGATCGCCGAGAACATCGCGGTGAAACTGCCGCTCACCTGGGACGGGCTCAAGGCCTGCAAGACGCTGACCGGCGAGGGCAAGATGGTCAATGTCACGCTGTGCTTTTCGGCCAACCAGGCGCTGCTGGCAGCCAAGGCGGGTGCGTCGTTCATCTCGCCCTTTATCGGGCGGCTCGATGACATGTCGATCGACGGGCTGGAGTTGATCGAGGACATCCGCACCATCTACGACAACTATGATTTCACGACGGAGATTCTGGCAGCCTCAATCCGGTCGGTGAACCATGTGCAGGACTGCGCCAAGATCGGCGCCGACGTGATGACCGCGCCGCCGGACGTGATCAAAAAGCTGGCCGGTCACCCGCTGACCGACAAGGGCCTTGATCAGTTCCTCAAGGACGCCGCCAAGGCCGACATCAAGATCGTCTGAGGCTGATACGGGCCGGTCCGCCCCATTGGGGATCAAGGCGTGCCGGCCCGCCGCAGGAGCACCCGCAGCGCGTCGGGACCCAGCGGAAAATGCGCCGGTCCCGTTCCGTGAGTGGATGCCTGAGGTGTTCCTGTCATGACGTGCATATGCGGCATGGGGCACATTCAATCACGGGGAGAAGATCGCCCGCCTTCCCCTTTTGGGCCTGACGCCGATTGGCAACAGATGGCGGCGACAGGGTAATTTTATGGAAGTTCGGGGCAGATTCCGTGGCTGCCCCGTGTTATGACCACTGAAACGATAAAGAGTATGGCAATGAGCAGTCAGCCCAAGATCGACGACGCCTTGCGCGAGGCGATTATTTCCCGGCCGGATGTGATTCTGGATGACAAGGATCTTATGCACGCCCTGATCGCAGCCAATGAACGCGCGATGGGTGGCAACATCGTTGATCTGCGCGGCCTCGCGATGGAGCGGCTGGAGGCGCGGCTGGACCGGCTTGAGGATACGCACCGGTCTGTGATCGCGGCGGCGTATGAGAACCTCGCGGGCACGAACCAGATCCACCGCGCGATCCTGCGCATGCTCGACCCGACCGAATTCGAGGCGTTCCTGCGCGATCTCAGCGGTGAGGTGGCCCAGATCCTGCGCGTCGATGCGGTCAAGCTGGTGCTGGAATCGGTGCAAAACGACAATGATCCGGCCGTGAAACGGCTGGGCGATGTGCTGAGCGTGGCGGAGCCGGGCTTTATCGACACCTACTTGACCGTGGGCCGTGGCGGCACGGTGCGGCAGGTCACGCTGCGGCAGGTGCAGGACCCCGCACCCGAGATCTACGGCCAGGATGGCCGCTGGGTCCGGTCCGAGGCATGCCTCAAGCTCGACTTCGGCGAGGGGCGCTTGCCCGGTCTGCTGGTCATGGGCGCCGAAGATCCGCACATGTTCGGCCCGCAGCAGGGCACGGACCTGCTGGCCTTCTTCGGCGGTGTGTTCGAGCGGGCGATGCGTCGCTGGCTGGGATGAGCCTGATTTCGCCTGCCGCGCGCGACGCGCTCGAGGCGTTCTTGTCCCATCAGCGCAGCCTCAAAGGGGCCGCCGAAAACACTATCGTGGCCTACGGGCGCGATGTGTCCGAGTTTCTGTCATTCATGACGGTACATTCGGGGCAAAGCCACGGCCTGGGTGCACTGGCCCGGATCAGCACGTCCGACATGCGCGCCTGGATGGCGCAAGCGCGCACCGGCGGTGTGGGGCCCCGGTCGCTTGCCCGCAAACTGTCGGCGGTCAAGAGCTTCTACAAGTGGCTGGCGGTGCGCGAAGGGTTCGAGCCCACCGCGGTGCTCAGCACCCGTGCGCCCAAGTTCACCAAAAAGCTGCCGCGACCACTGGCCGAAGAGGCCGCGCGTGACATGATCGATCTGGTGCCGCTGCAAACGGACAAGCCGTGGGTCGGCACCCGGGACGTGGCCGTGCTGACACTGCTCTGGGGCTGCGGTTTGCGGATTTCGGAGGCGTTGAGCCTGCGCGGCGCCGACGCGCCGCTGCCGCAGGTCATGCGGATCGTCGGCAAGGGCGGCAAAGAACGGATCGTGCCCGTCATCGATGCCGCGCGCGCCGCGGTCGACGCCTATGTCGCGCAGTGTCCGCACGCCTTGCACGCCGATGCGCCGCTCTTTCGCGCGGTGCGGGGCGGCCCGCTCAGCCCGCGCGCGATCCAGAAGGTGATGGCAGCGACGCGCATGCAACTGGGCCTGCCCGCCTCTGCCACGCCGCACGCCATGCGCCACAGCTTTGCCACGCATCTGCTGAATGCGGGTGGCGATCTGCGCGCGATCCAGGAGCTGTTGGGACACGCGTCATTGTCGACCACACAGGCCTATACGGCGGTCGATACCGTCCGGCTGATGGACGTCTACAAACGCGCCCATCCCAAGGCCTGAGGTCGGGCCGGTTTTGCGTTTGCATCCAGCGGCGGGATGGATCATGACGCTTTCATGACAAACCGGTTGCGCGCGTTGAGCGTTCATTTGTTGACTGCCACGGGCGCGGTCTTTGCCATGTTGGCCATGCTTGCGGCGGTCAATGCCAAGTGGGATCTGATGTTCCTCTGGCTCGTCGTGGCCTTTGCCGTCGACGGGATCGACGGACCGCTGGCGCGCAAATATGACGTCAAGACCAACGCGCCGGAGTTCGACGGCGTGCTGCTGGATCTGATCATCGATTATCTGACATATGTTTTCATCCCGGCCTTTGCGTTGTTTTCATCGGGGCTGATGGACGGCTGGACAGGATGGGTCGCGATCATCGTGATCACCTTCGCCTCCGCCATGTATTTCGCCGATACGCGTATGAAGACAAAGGACAATTCCTTTTCCGGGTTTCCGGGCTGCTGGAACATGGTTGTCCTGGTGATCTTCGCGCTCGAGCCGAATTTCTGGGTCAGCCTGGCGCTGGTGACGGTGTTGGCGGTGGCGATGTTCCTGCCTTTGAAATTCGTGCACCCGGTGCGCACCGAACGCTGGCGGTCGGTCACGCTGCCCATGGCGCTGGCATGGACCGGCTTTGCCGGATGGGCGGCGTGGGTCGACTTTCACCCCGAAAGCTGGGCCCATTGGGGGCTCGTGGTCACGTCGCTGTACCTGGTGGCTGCGGGCATGGCTCAGCAGATCCTGCCGCAGCGCTGAGCCGTCCGTTTTCCGGCACGGAAAACGGCTGGAAACCGACGCGGTTTCCCGGTGGCTCTGCGGTTTTCCGCGTCGGAAAACAGCCGGACTTCGTGTCGAAGTCCGCCCCCTCAGATCAGGAACCCGCCCGCCCCTTCGTGCTTGAGCAGGGCAAGCTTGGTCTCGACCCCACCTTCGCCCGAAAAACCGGTGAGGCCCTTGGCGCCCATGACCCGGTGGCAGGGGATGATGATCGGGATCGGGTTGCGACCGCAGGCCTGCCCCACGGCCTGGGCCGACACACCAAGCGCTTTGGCGATACCGCCATAGGTCACCGTCTCGCCAAAGGGTATGTCGCGCATGGCCTGGCACACGGCTTGCTGCAGCGGTCCACCGGTGACGCGCAACGGCAGGTCAAAGCCGGTCCGGTCGCCCGCGTCATAGGACGCCAGTTGCGCCGCCGCACGGTCCAAGGCGGATGACGCGTCGTGCCGGCCCGAGATGCCCCAGCGCAGCGCGGTGATCTCGCCATCTTCCTCGATCAGCGTGAGGTGTCCGAACTGGGTTGTGATATCGCGTTTCATCATGGCGGCCATTGTGCCGCAATCGCGGCAAACGGCAATCCGGATGCTGCGCATTTGTGCCCTGATGCGCGCGCGATTGCGCATATCGCTCCTCGCCATCGGCGGGCAAAAGGCGTAAGCGGAAATCATGCCGCGCTACGTTCCATTGGATCAGGCCCAGGCGTTGCCGTTCTGGCGCCGTCCCGTGACGCTCTTGTTCCTCATGGCCTTTGCCATGCCGATTGCGTTTTCCGTCTGGCTGGCGCTGCTCAACAACTTTGTCGTCGAAGCCGCCCAGTTTGATGGCGCCGATATCGGCCTGCTGCATGCGATCCGTGAAATCCCCGGTTTCCTGGCCGTTGGCGTGATCGTCGTGATCATGGTGATGCGCGAACAGGTGCTGGGCCTTTTGTCCCTGATCATGTTGGGCGCGGCCACGGCGCTGACCGCGCAGTTTCCGCAGATGACGGGCATCCTCGTGCTAACATTCATCAGCTCGGTCGGCTTTCACTATTACGAGACGGTCAACCAGTCACTGCAGCTGCAATGGCTGTCCAAGGAGCGTGCGCCGCAGATGCTGGGCTGGTTGCTGGCGGCGGGGTCGGTCGCGACCTTCCTTGTGTACTTCGTCATCATGATTCTGTGGGAGCCGCTGGGGCTGACCTACAATGTCGTCTACATGGTGGGCGGTGGCATCACGGTCGCCATCGCGCTGTTTGCGATGTTCGCCTATCCGCAGTTCGAAGCGCCCACGCCGCAGCTCAAGACATTTGTGCTGCGCCGCCGCTATTGGCTGTATTACGCGCTGCAGTTCATGTCGGGCGCGCGGCGGCAGATTTTCATGGTCTTTGCCGGATTTATGATGGTCGAGAAATTCGGGTTCGAGGTGCATGAGCTTACCGCGCTCTACCTCATCAACTTGGTGGTCAACATCATCGTCGCACCGCTGCTGGGGCGGATCGTGGCGCATTATGGTGAGCAAAAGGCGCTGGCGTTCGAATATGTCGGCCTCGTGATCGTGTTTCTGGCTTACGGCGGAGTGTACTACTTTGGCTGGGGGCTGATGGTGGCGGCGGTGCTCTATGTGCTCGATCACATCTTCTTTGGCCTCGCCTTGGCGCTGAAGACCTATTTTCAAAAGATCGCGGACCCGCAGGATATCGCGCCAACCGCGGCCGTGGCGTTCACGATCAACCATATTGCGGCGGTGGGCCTGCCGGTGCCGCTGGGCCTTCTGTGGCTCTTTTCGCCTGCGGCGGTTTTCTTTCTTGCGGCTGGCATGGCGGCGACGTCGCTGGCGCTGGCCATGCTGATCCCGCGCCATCCCGTGCCGGGGCACGAGACGCGCCTGCCCGGGCCGCGTGCGGCCCCCGCGGAATGAGCGAAGGGCGGTTTCTGACCGGATCGACCATGGGCCATGTTGTGCGGATGACCGCCACGGGCGCGTTCGGCATCACCTTTGTATTTCTCGTGGATGCGGCGAACCTTTTCTGGCTGTCGCAACTGGGCGAGCCGCAGCTGGTCGCGGCCATCGGTTTTGCCTATGCGATCCAGTTCTTTTCTGTCTCCTCCGGCGTCGGTCTCATGATCGCTGCCACCGCGCTGGTGTCGCGCCGGATCGGCGAGGGGGACCGGGCGCTGGCCCGCACCCAGGCCGGGGCGGCCTTGGTCACGGCGACGGCGATCCAGGGTGGGGTCGCGGCATTGATCTTTGCCTTTCGGCACGAACTGGTGGCGCTTGCCGGGGCGGAGGGCGAGACGGCGCGGCTGTCTGCGCGCTACCTCGGCCAAACGGTCTGGTCGCTGATGCCCATGGCGGTGGCGCTGGTCGCCTCCGGCACGCTGCGCGCCGAAGGATATGGGGCCAAGGCGATGTATGTCACCTTGTGTTCGGGGACCGTGCTCATGGTGCTCGACCCGATTTTCATCATCTGGTGGGACATGAAGCTGGATGGGGCAGCACTTGGCCTCGTGCTCTTTCGCTTTGCGCTCATGGGCCTTGCGCTGTTTTTTGCCGCGCTGCAGCTTGACCTGATCGGACGGCCCGACTGGCGCAGCATACGCGCCACCTGGGCGCCCTACATAGCGGTGGCCTTGCCTGCGATTGCGACGCAGATGGCAACACCGGCGGGCAACTACCTGTTGACCATCGTCATGGCACCCTTTGGCGACGATGCCGTCGCCGCCTGGGCCGTGGTGAGCCGTCTGACGGTGTTGGCCTTTGGCGGGATCTTTGCGCTGTCCGGTGCGATTGGCGGGATCTTCGGCCAGAACTACGGCGCGGGGCTGTACCCGCGCTTGCGCAGCACCTACCGCGACGCGCTGATCTTTTGCCTGATCTACACGCTGGTGATGTGGGGCGTGCTGCTGGCCGCCACCCCGCTGATCATCGATGCCTTCGGGCTCAGCGGGCAGGGTGAGGATGTGGTACGCGGCTTTACCCTGGTGGGCGTTGGCGGCTTTGTCTTTGTCGGCGCGCTATTCGTGTCGAGTGCGGCGTTCAACAACCTCGGCCAACCGCTGCGGTCCACGCTGGTCGGATGGATCAAGGACGGTGTGCTGAGCTGGCCCGCCGCCGCATGGCTTGCCACCAGCTTTGGCGCGGCGGGCGTGATCTATGGCCAGGCCCTCGCCGGGGCGCTTGTGGGTGGGCTTGCGGCCCTGTGGGGCTGGCGCTATGTGGCGCGCCTGGGGCCCGCGGCGCAGATTGCGCCCGCACCACCACGCCCCTGGCCCAACACGGACCGCTACCGGAGACGCTGATGACCACTTGGACTGCTTTGACCACCGTCACCGGAAAGGCGCAGGCCGAGCGTCTGGGTGCGGCGATGGAGGCATTGGTGCCTGAACCCACCGGCGTGGGGGTGTTCGAGGTCGAAGATGGCTCGGGCCTGTGGGAGGTGGGCGGATATTTTACAGAACGCCCGGATGAGACCGCGCTGCTGCTCCTGACAACGGCGCTGAATGCCAAACCCTTTACCGTGTCGGAATTGCCGGACACCGACTGGGTGGCCCATGTGCGGCGCGAACTGGCGCCGGTCGAGGCGGGGCGGTTCTTTGTCTACGGCTCTCATGATGCGGACAAGGTGCCTGCGGGCAAGCATCCGCTGCTGATCGAGGCGGCGATGGCCTTTGGCACCGGGCACCATGGCACGACCCTGGGCTGCCTGAACGCGCTCGACCGGCTGATCACCGACGGCGCGACACCCGAACATGTGGTCGACATCGGCTGCGGCACGGCCGTGCTCGCCATGGCCGCAGCGGCCGCGTGGCCGCATCCCGTGCTGGCCAGCGATATCGATGCCCAGGCGGTCGAGGTGGCCGAGGCGAACCTGCGCGCGAACGCCATGCAGGACAAGGTGACAGTGGTCGAGGCGGCAGGTTTCGATCATGCGGCCCTGGCCGGGCCCTTTGACCTGATCTTTGCCAACATTCTCAAGGGGCCTTTGATCGCGCTCGCCGAAGATATGTCAGCACGACTCAGCCCGGGGGGGCATGCGATCTTGTCGGGTATTCTCAACGATCAGGCCGACGCGGTCATTGATGCTTATCGCCAAAACGGAAACAATCTGGTGCATCATGACCGGATTGGTGATTGGTCGACACTCACCCTTCTTAAACCCGCCTGATTTTCCGCTGATTTTCGCTGTGTTTGAACGATTTGCCCCTATTTCGCCACAATTGGCGGGCAGCTTACCAAGCGTAAGCAGGTGGGGGCCTGTTGTATAAGGTACAAGGCTGTCACGATGACCCAGGTAGATTTTCAGACACGCATTGGATCGCTCGAGCGTCAGCACAAGAAACTGGCGCGCGGCTACAAGACGGAAATGCGCGACGATGGGCTGATCGTCGTCAAACCCAAACGCGGGCAGCGCGGCTTCCCGCTTCGCGGTCTCGTCCTGCTGGTCGCCGGCTTTTTCCTGTTCAAGGGCTTCATGCTCGCCTCGTTGGGCGAGGTGACCTACGACGAACGCGTGTCAAAGCTGGGCAATGGCACCACCGCCGAGCAAGCGGGCGCATGGGTGATGCAAAGCGACCCATTCACGACATTCCTGGCCGGGCTCATCGAACCGTTGACCTGACCGCCGGAGCTGGCCTGAACCTCCAGTTCAGTGGGCCAAAGAAAAGCCGCGTGACGCAGATGCGCACGCGGCTTTTGCAGTTCTGGGCTGGTGCCCGAACTTACTTGGTGGCGACCACATCAATGTCACCGCGGGACAGACCGATGTCGTCAAGCTCGCGATCGGTCAGGGCGTGCAGGGCGTTGCGTGTTACGCGCTGGTCATTCCATGCGACGTATTTCGCGATCAGGGCCGAAAAGAAGCCCTTGATTTGGCCTGCAACAGGTGCGGCGCCATATGCGGGGCGGGTGGTGTCAAAAGCAGCCATTGCAGCATTCCTTTGTCTAGCGTTTGGGTTGAGGTGTCTCAACCGGATGAGGCGCATCTATGCCTGACCTCGGTCCCCCACAAGATCAAAAACCTCATGCCTGATATGAAATTTTTGCATGCCTCTCTGGCATGGTTAACAGTTTGCAAACAAACATAAAAATCGGAATCGACATGTCGTATTTTGGCGATTTGGGTCGCTTTTGACGTGTGTTTGTCACAGGTTCGCAACTTGTCCAGTCGGCCGGGTCCGCTGGACGTCAAATCGGTTAGGGCTTTTCGGATGTTCGCCTTTCGTGCTAGGCAGGTGAAAATGCCAAAAAAGTGGCGGGCGAGGGCGGTAGAATGCGCATTTTGGGAATTGATCCGGGCCTGCGGCACATGGGCTGGGGCGTGATCGAGGCCGAAGGGTCCCGGCTGCGCCATGTCGCCAATGGTGTGTGCCATTCCGAAGGCGAAGATCTGGCGGCACGTTTGCTCAGCCTGTTTCAGCAACTCCAAGCGGTGCTGGCCACGCACACACCCGGGGGCGCAGCCATCGAGCAGACATTCGTGAACAAGGATGGCGCGGGCACGCTCAAGCTGGGGCAGGCGCGCGGCGTTGCGATGCTGGCGCTGGCACAGGCGGGCTTGCGCATCGGGGAATACGCCCCCAACGCGGTCAAAAAGACTGTGGTCGGCGTCGGCCACGCGGACAAGCGGCAGGTGGCGCATATGGTGCGCGTGCAGCTGCCCGGTGTCGCATTGGCGGGACCCGATGCGGCGGACGCCTTGGCCATCGCGATTTGCCATGCACATCAAGGCGCGGGATCAGGCCTGCGGGCCGCAGTGGCACGGGCGCGGGCATGATCGGCAAGCTGTCGGGGCGCATCGACTACAAGTCGAGCGATCATGTGCTGCTCGACGTGCGCGGCGTGGGGTATCTGGTGTTTTGCTCCGAGCGGACGCTGGCCGGGTTGCCCGGGCCGGGGCAGGTGGTGGCCCTGTTCACCGACCTTGTGGTGCGCGAAGACCTGATGCAGCTTTTCGGCTTTCCGACATTGGTCGAGAAGGAGTGGCACCGCTTGCTGATGTCCGTGCAGGGCGTGGGCGCCAAGGCGTCGCTTGCCATTCTTGGTGCATTGGGTCCGGACGGGGTCAGCCGGGCCATCGCTTTGGGCGACTGGAACGCAGTCAAGGCCGCCAAGGGGATCGGACCGAAGATCGCGCAGCGGATCGTGCTGGACCTCAAGGACAAGGCGCCCGCCGTGATGGCGATGAGCGGATCTGTCGCCGAAGCGTTGGGCGAGGCCCCGGCCGATTTGGATGCGGTGATCGAGCCGGTGGCCGTGGCCGCGCCCGCTTCGTCGGCGCAGGCCGACGCGCTCTCGGCCCTGAGCAATCTGGGGTACGCCCCGTCGGAGGCGGCGGCAGCCGTGGCGCAAGCCGCAGGCGAGACGCCTGGGGCCAGCGAGGCCGCGCTGATCCGCGCGGCACTGCAACTGCTGGCGCCGAAAGGGTAGGGCGGGATGACCGACGGCTCCGACCCGACATTGCGACCCGAACCCTTGCCCGAGGATGTGGACCGCGCCTTGCGCCCGCAGATGCTGGACGAATTCGTCGGGCAAGCGGAGGCGCGGGCGAACCTGCGCGTCTTTATCCAATCCGCGCGTCTGCGGGGGGAGGCGATGGATCATACCCTGTTTCACGGCCCGCCCGGCCTGGGCAAGACGACGCTGGCGCAGATCATGGCGCGCGAGTTGGGCGTCGGCTTTCGCATGACATCTGGGCCGGTGCTGGCCAAGGCCGGGGATCTGGCGGCGATCCTGACCAATCTAGAGGCGCGGGATGTGCTGTTTATCGACGAGATACACCGGCTGAACCCGGCTGTCGAAGAAGTGCTTTATCCCGCGCTGGAAGACTTCGAGCTTGATCTCGTGATCGGAGAGGGGCCTGCCGCGCGCACGGTGCGGATCGAATTGCAGCCCTTTACGCTGGTCGGTGCGACGACACGGATGGGGTTGCTGACAACGCCGCTGCGCGACCGGTTCGGCATTCCCACGCGGCTGCAATTCTATACCGAGGACGAGCTGTTTGTGATCGTGGACCGCAATGCGAGCAAGCTGGGCGCGCCTGCGGATGAAGGGGGCGCACGCGAGATCGCGCGCCGGGCGCGGGGGACACCGCGAATTGCGGGTCGCCTCCTGCGGCGTGTGGTTGATTTTGCCATAGTCGAAGGGGACGGACGGGTGACGCAAGACCTCGCGGATTCCGCGTTGACGCGGCTTGGGGTCGATCGTCTGGGCCTTGACGGCGCGGATCGGCGCTATCTGGGGCTGATCGCGGAGCATTACGGGGGCGGCCCTGTGGGGATTGAGACGCTGAGTGCGGCGCTGTCGGAAAGTCGGGATGCGCTTGAGGAAGTGATTGAGCCTTATCTGTTGCAGCAAGGGTTGATCCAGCGCACGCCGCGCGGTCGGATGCTGACGGCAGGGGCGTGGCGGCATTTGGGGCTGGATGCACCCCGGCGCGAAGGTGATTTGTTTGAGTGATGGTGGGTGACGTGCGTTCTGGCGAACGACACCCCACCCACCATCCCTTGGGCGCATTTGATCTTCGGCTGTGCTTGTGATTGATCGTTGGATTGCGGGGGCCAGCCCCCGCACCCCCGCGGTTTATTGGGCAAGATGAAGATGGATCGTTCTGAGATTGAAGCGCTTTTTACCCGTGAGAGTGGGAACTATGCCTTTGCCCGCTGGGGGCGGCCCTTGGCGCCCGTTGTGTTCGGGGTTGAGGAGGCGACGCTGTCGACAGTGAAGGGCGCGATTGAGGCTGTGTGCCAATTGGCGTCGCTGGAGATGGTGGAGACGGATCCGGAGCTGGGCGCGAACTTCATGTGGTTCTTTTTTGCGGACTGGGCGGAGCTGCCTGCCGTGCCGGGGCTTGACCGTCTGGTGCCGGATCTTGTGCCGTTGGTGGCGCGGCTGGAGGCGGCAGAGGCCAATCAATACCGCATCTTTCGGTTTGATGAGACCGGCGCCATCCAAGCCTGTTTCGTGTTCCTGCGCATGGACGAACATCTGAGCGCGGTCCCGGCGGAGACCTTGGCGCTGAGCCAGGTGGTGCAATCGGTGCTGCTGTGGTCCGATCTGGCATTTCGCGACCGCTCGCCGCTGGCTGTCGCGGGCGAGACCACGGTGTTGCGCCCCGAGATCGCAGCGCTGATCCGGGCCGCTTATGATCCGGTGATGCCTGTGGCGGCGTCCGACCCGTCCCATGCGCTGCGCTTGCAGGCGCGGTTGGGGCCAGTGCAGTGACGGCGGCGCTGCTGGTCTTGTGGCTCGGAGCGGCCGCCTACCTGTTGGGGCGTGGGCTCGCCTATCTCACCGCGTTGATCGCACGCCCTGGATGGGGCTGGGTCACGGACGTGCGCATGGCGCTGCTGTTGGCGCCGTTTCTGCTGCCGGTGGCGCTATATTTCTATCGGTCGGATCCGGCGGCGCGGGTGATTGTTCTGCTGGCCTTTGTGATGCTGCTTGGGTGGTGCACGCTCTATGTCTTTCGCACGCTTTACAGCGAGGCGCAGGACAGCAGCGCGCGTGTGAACCGCATGTCGCATTGGGTCGGCTTGACCCTAGGCCTGGGGCTGGTTTTGGTTGTCCTGGCATCGATCAGGTGACAACGTTGGCGTCATGACCCCGCATCACTTTCCGCTCACCGTCTACTACGAAGACACCGACATGGCCGGTGTCGTCTACTATGCCAACTACCTCCGCTATATCGAGCGCGCGCGGTCGGAAATCGTGGAAGAGTGCGGCCTGGATCAGAACGCGATGAAGGCGCGGGGCCTCGTTTTCGTGATCACCCGGGTCGAGGCGGACTACCTGTCGCCGGCGCGCCTGGGCGACCGGTTGGACGTGATCACCACCCATCAGGCGGCCAGCGCGGTCCGCTGGACCTTTGATCAGGAGGTGCGGCGCGGCGACACTCCGCTGTTTCGTGCGCATGTCATTGCCGTCACGATGACGACCGCGGGCAAACCCGTCCGCCTGCCCGCAGAAATCCGCGCAATGGGTACGAAATAAGGGCGATCTGACGCCGAAGTGATAGCTTTCCCCTTTCACCTGCCGTATATTCCCGCGCAACAAGGGCACATATAAATACGCCCATAACAAAGAGCAGGCAGTATGGAAGCAGAGACACTTGCGCTCGCGCACGAGGTTGATTTCTCGATGTGGGGGCTGTTCTTGCGCGCAACCCTGACGGTGAAGCTGGTCATGATCATGTTGATCATCGCGTCGTTCTGGGCCTGGGCCGTGATCATCCAGAAATGGCTCCTCTACCGGTCGGCACGCGCTGAGGCTGCGCGGTTTGACCGGGCATTCTGGTCCGGTGAGCCTTTGGACGGGCTTTTCGAACAGATCGGGCCGGAGCCGAAGGGGCCTGCGGAGAAAGTCTTTGCCGCCGGTATGATCGAATGGCAGCGGTCGCACAAAGAGGATGGCGGCCTGATCGCAAATGCCACGTCGCGGATCGATCGCAGCATGGACGTGGCCATCGCCAAGGAAGGCGATCGGTTGCAGAACGGGCTGACGGTGCTCGCCACCATCGGGTCGTCTGCGCCATTCATCGGGCTTTTCGGCACCGTGGTGGGCATCATGAACGCGTTCATCGAGATTGCGGAACAACAGAACACTAACCTCGCCGTCGTGGCGCCGGGCATTGCCGAGGCGTTGTTGGCCACCGGGCTTGGCTTGCTTGCCGCGATCCCGGCGGTGATCTTTTACAACAAGCTCAGCGCCGACAGCGATCGCATCGTGTCGGGCTACGAGGCCTTTGCCGATGAGTTCGCCACCATCCTCAGCCGCCAATTGGACGGATAAGACATGGGCGCGGGTGTGATGCAAAAGGATGCGGGTGCCGGGGGTGGCAGCCGCCGCCGCAGGCGGAGAAAGTCGCAGCCTTTGGCAGAGATCAACGTGACACCCTTTGTGGATGTCATGATGGTGCTCTTGATCATTTTCATGGTGGCGGCACCCTTGCTGACCGTGGGCGTGCCTGTCGAGCTGCCGCGCACCGCCGCCAGCGCGTTGCCGACCGACCAGGAAGAGCCGTTGACCGTGACGATCACCGGCGACGGTGGTGTTCAGATCCAGACGACCGAAGTGCCGCGCGATGACCTTGTGGCGCGGTTGCGCGGCATCGCGGCCGAGCGGGACAGCCACCGTGTGTTCCTGCGGGCCGATGGTGCGGTGCCATATGCGCAGGTGATGGAGGTGATGGGCGCGCTCAATGCGGGCGGGTTCAGCAATATCGGCCTTGTCACCGATATCGGTGGGCCGACCCTTGATGGTGAGGGGCAGTGACCGGTGAACACCGGTCAGATCATATCGGGTGCGGCGCATGTGGGGCTGATCGGCTGGCTGATCCTTGGCGGGTCGTTCCAGTCCGAGCCGTTGCCCTTTGAGGTGACCGAGGTATCGGTGATCTCGACCGATGCGTTCGAGGCGTTGATGAGCGCGGGCCCCGCGCCTGCCGCACCCACCGAGGTGGCGCTGCCCGAAGAGCCGGAGGTGATCCCGGATCCGGTGGTCACGCCAGAGCCCGATACAGACGTGACGTCCGATCAGCCCGCGCCCGCGCCGGAGCCTGAACCGGAGACCTTGCCCGAACCGCCTGCGCCGGAACCGGAGCCGGAGGTGGCCGACGAGGCGCCGAGCCTGCCCACACCCGACGTGCCGCAGATCGATGCGCCCGAAGTGGCCGACACGCCGGTGCCCGAAGCCTCCGACAGGGTTGCGCCCGACGTGGTCGAGGCACCTGACCCCGACGCCACGCCGGATGTGGTCGAGCAGGAGGCCGTGACCAACGACGAAGGCGGAGAGACCCAGGCCGAGGAGCAGGAGGCAACCGCCCCCGAAGAGGCCAGCGATCAGATCGTGACCGAGGCCGAAGAGCCGTCCGGCGCGCCGCAAAGCTCACTGCGCCCGCCGAGCCGCAGGCCGACGCCGCCTGCACGAACCGCCGAAACGGCACCCGCAGCGCAGACCGAGCCCCAACCCGCTGCGCAGCCCGAAGATACCTCGGACGCGGTCGATGACGCCCTTGCAGGTATTTTGGGCGGGGGCGAAGACGAGGTTGTGCCGCAAGGCCCGCCCCTGTCCAATGGCGAAAAGGAAGCGCTGCGTGTGGCCGTATCGTCATGCTGGAACGTCGGATCCCTGTCGACCGAGGCGCTGGGGACAACCGTGGTGGTCGGCGTGGATATGGAGCAAAACGGCAAACCGGTCGTCGCCTCCATCCGCATGCTGTCGAGTTCCGGCGGCAGCCAGTCCGCGGCCAACCAGGCCTTTGAGGCGGCACGCCGCGCAATCATCCGCTGCACGCGCGATGGCTATTCCCTCCCGGCCGAAAAATATGGCCAGTGGAAAGAGATCGAGATGACGTTCAATCCCGAAAGGATGCGTATCAAATGATGTTTCGAGTGCTTCTGATCGTGATGGTGGCCCTGGGCGTCACCCAGGTGGCCGCGCAAAACGGCCCGCTCCGGATCGAGATCACCGAAGGGGTGATCGAACCCCTTCCGGTCGCAATCCCGAACCTGGTGCCGGAAAATGCCGAAGCCGCGGCCATGGGTCAGCAACTGAGCCGGGTGATCGCGGCCGATCTTTCCGGAACGGGGCTGTTCCGCGAGATCCCGGCAGATGCCTATATCAGCCAGATCACGGATTTCGCCGCACCGGTGCAATATGCCGATTGGAAGGCGATCAATGCGCAGGCGCTGGTGACCGGCGCCGTGACGGTCGTCGGTGATCAGGTCACGGTAAAATTCCGGCTGCACGATGTGTTTTCGGACACCGAACTGGGCGATGGGCTCCAGTTTGCCGGCACGACCGATGGCTGGCGGCGCATCGCCCACAAGGTGGCCGATGTCGTCTATAGCCGGATCACGGGCGAGACGGGGTATTTTGACAGCCGCGTGGTCTACGTGTCCGAAACGGGCCCGAAGGATGACCGCCGCAAACGGCTGGCCATCATGGATTACGATGGGGCCAATGTGCAGTTCCTGACCGGCTCCGAGGCGATCGTGCTGGCCCCACGCTTTTCCTCGGATGGCAACCGCGTGCTGTATACCAGCTACGAGACGGGCTTTCCCCGGATTTACGTGCTGGACGTGGGGTCCGTGCAGCGGCGCGTGCTGGAAAGCCAGCAGGGCACCATGAGCTTTGCGCCCCGCTTTGCCCCCAATGGGCAAACGGTGGTCTATTCGCTGAGCCAGGGCGCCAATACCGACATCTGGGCGATGAACATCGCGTCGGGCCAATCGCAACGCCTGACCAGCGCGCCGTCGATTGAAACTGCGCCCAGTTTCAGCCCCGATGGCAGCCAGATCGTGTTCGAAAGCGACCGCTCCGGCAGCCAGCAGCTCTACGTCATGCCCGCCAGCGGCGGGGAGGCGCGGCGCATCTCGTTTGGCGAGGGGCGCTATGGTACCCCGGTGTGGAGCCCGCGAGGCGACCTGATCGCGTTTACCAAGCAGTCCAAGGGGCGCTTTCATATTGGCGTGATGCGCGTCGATGGATCGGAAGAGCGGTTGCTGACCGCGTCCTTCCTCGATGAGGGGCCGACATGGTCGCCCAATGGCCGCGTCATCATGTTCGCCCGCGAAACCCAAGGGGCCGCCGGGCGTTCCACGCTGTACTCGGTCGATATCACGGGGCGCAACCTGCGTCCGGTGCGCACGCCCGAAGGCGGCTCCGACCCGTCCTGGGGGCCGCTGCAACGCTGATGCAAGCCGCATTTTCATAGGCGTCCAATCGTGTTACCGTCGCGCCAGCAGTACGACCCACGTGGACGAAAACAAACGTGCAAGAGAGGCCGAGCCCCATGACACTGAAACCCATTTTGATGATTTGCGCCGTGCTCAGCGTCGCCGCCTGTACCGATCCGGCCCGCTTCGGGTCTGACGATGTGACCAGCAACGCTGGTGTGGGCGCCGGAGGCGTCGTGCCCGGCAGCGCGTCCGATCCGACATCGGCCGCGTATTTCCAGCAGGCCGTCGGCGACCGCGTTCTCTTTGCCGTCGATCAGTCCACGCTGACGCCCGAAGGGCGCGCAACGCTCGAAGGGCAGGCGATCTGGCTGTTGCAGAACGCCGATTTCACCGCCGTGATCGAGGGCCATGCCGACGAGCAGGGGACGCGTGAGTACAACCTCGCCCTTGGCGCCCGTCGCGCCGACGCGGCCCGCGCCTATCTGGTCAGCCAGGGTGTGCAGGCTGGCCGCCTGCAAGTCGTCAGCTACGGCAAGGAGCGGCCCATCGAGGTCTGCAGCGAAGAGGCCTGCTATGCCAAGAACCGCCGCGCGGTGACCGTGCTGGCCGGTGGGCTCACGAGCTGAGCGGCGGCCTGATGCGTTTCCTTGCCCCACTGGCCCTCGTTGCGGCCCTGGCGCTGCCTGCGCGGGGCGCTGTCGCGCAGGACGCCGACACGCTGGCCGACATCCGGCAGGAGATGACGGTGCTGTATGTCGAGGTTCAGCGCTTGCGGCGCGAGCTGTCGACCACCGGCGGGGCCAGCACCAACCTTGCCGGCGCGGGCGCGCTGGATCGGCTCAACGCCATCGAGGCGGAGTTGCAGCGCCTGACGTCCAAGACCGAAGAGCTGGAGTTTCGCGTCAACAGCGTCGTGACGGACGGGACAAACCGGATCGGTGATCTGGAGTTTCGCCTGTGCGAGCTCGAGGCGGGTTGCGACATCGCGGCCCTTGGCGACACGCCGCGCCTTGGGGGGGGCGACGTCCCCACAACGCCCACGATTGCGCCAAGCCCGCAGCCCGAGACGCAGCTGGCCGAACAGGAACGGGCGGATTTCGAGCGGGCGCAGGAGGCGCTCGCATCCGGTGACTTTCGCGCCGCCGCAGACCAGTTTGAGACCTTTAATGCGACCTACCCGGGCAGCCCCCTCCAGATAGAGGCGGAGCTGCGCCGTGGTGAGGCGCTCGAGGGCCTGGGCGATGTGCGCCAGGGCGCGCGCGCCTACCTGTCGGCCTTCAGCCTCGATCAACAGGGGCCGAACGCGGCCGAGGCATTGTTTCGCCTTGGCGCGGCGCTGGGGCGTCTGGGGCAAACGCAAGAGGCTTGCGTGACCCTGGGTGAGGTCGGCCTGCGGTTTCCAGCGGCAGAGGCCGTGGCCGACGCGCAGGCGTCCATGCAGAATTTCGGGTGCTCGTGATTTGCTCATCACCCCTCTGGTAACGGCGATCGAGGACGTGGTGGGCCATCGCCCACCCGAAAAGATGGCCGTTGCCGTATCGGGGGGCGGAGATTCCATTGCGCTGCTGTCGGCCATGGCGCGCTATGCCGTTGATCGCAAGATCGACCTGCATGTGATCACCGTGGACCACGGCCTGCGCCCCGAATTCAAGAACGAGGTCGCCGTGGTCACGAGCCTTTGCCAAAAGCTGGGCCTGCAACATCACCTTGAATTCTGGTCTGGTTGGGATGGCGCGGGCAACATGCAGGCCGAAGCGCGCGATGGCCGTTACGCCCTGATGGCCGATTGGGCCTATGCGCAGCAGATCGAACATATCGCGGTGGCGCACACCGCAGATGATCAGGCCGAGACGTTTCTGATGCGGCTCGCCCGCGCGTCCGGGGTGGATGGGCTGAGTGCCATGTCGGCCCGGACAGTCCGGCACAGCATTACATGGCTGCGTCCGTTTCTGGGGACCCGTCGTGATGCGCTGCGGCTCTATCTTCAGGCCGCCGGGCTGAGCTGGGTGGAAGATCCGACCAACCGCAACCGCGACTTTGAACGGATCCGCGTGCGCGACGCGCTGACAGTGCTCGAAACGCTGGGCGTGGGCGTCGATGCGCTGGTCGAGGTGACATCGCATATGCGGCAGGCGCGCGATGCGCTGGATTGGCAGGCGTTCCTGGTGGCGCGCGAACTGGTCACGATCGAGGCGGGCGCGGTGGCCATGGACCTGAACCTGTTCCGCGCCCAACCGGTCGAGATGAAGCGGCGGCTGGTGATCCACAGCCTCAAGTGGCTGTCGGGCAGCTATTATCCTGCCCGGCGCGACAGTATCGCGCGCGTGCTGGATGCCATCGCCGAGGCGCGGACCGTCACGCTCGAAGGGTGTCAGGTGTCGCAGGCAAACGGGCGCGTCTGGATCTATCGCGAGCTGAATGCCGTGGCCGAGATCGAGGCGGAGGTCGGCGACGCCTGGGACGACCGTTGGACCATCGACGGCCCCGAGGACGATCCGGACATCGTCGTGCGGGCGCTGGGTTTTGAGGCGCTGTCGACGCTGGAAGGATGGCGCGAGATCAACATTCCACGCGCCGCGCTGGCCGTCACGCCCGCTGCGTGGTATGACGATGATCTGATATGTGCGCCGGTTGTCGTCTCTGACGACGAGTGGACTGCGGATCTTGAAGGTGGGGCGGATGGTTTTTTCGCCGCACTTTTATCGCATTGAACATGACGCCTGCATGTCTATCTTATGACTGACAGCGCGCGCACCGCGTGTCTGACCGCCTGCATCTGGAGAAAACTCTTGGGTAACGCACGCAATATCGCCTTCTGGGTCGTCCTGTTTTTGTTGATTCTGGCCCTGTTCAACCTGTTCAGCGGGTCGGGCAACACGCTTCAAAGCCGTGAAATGAGCTATTCCGAATTCGTGGCCGCCGTCGAGGACGGATCGGTCACCACTGTGACGCTGGATGGCGAGCAGGTGCGGTATCGCAGCGGGTCCGACGAGTTTGTGACGATCAAGCCCGAGGATGCCGAGATCACCGAATTGCTGATCGCCAACGATGTCCCTGTCGAGGTCGAGCCGCAGCAGCAGTCCGGTTTCCAGACATTCATCATCTCGCTCCTGCCGTTCCTGCTGCTCATTGGCGTGTGGGTCTACTTCATGAACCGCATGCAGGGTGGCGGCAAAGGTGGTGCGATGGGCTTTGGCAAGTCCAAGGCCAAGATGCTGACCGAAAAGCATGGGCGCGTCACCTTTGACGACGTCGCTGGTATCGATGAGGCCAAGGAAGAGCTGGAAGAGATCGTTGAATTCCTGCGCAACCCGCAGAAATTCTCGCGCCTGGGCGGCAAGATCCCCAAAGGTGCCTTGCTCGTTGGCCCTCCGGGCACCGGTAAGACGCTGCTGGCCCGTGCGATTGCGGGTGAGGCGGGTGTGCCGTTCTTTACCATCTCGGGCTCCGACTTTGTCGAGATGTTTGTCGGTGTGGGTGCGTCCCGCGTGCGTGACATGTTCGAGCAGGCCAAGAAAAATGCGCCGTGCATCGTGTTCATCGACGAGATCGACGCCGTGGGTCGCCATCGTGGCGCCGGTTACGGCGGCGGCAATGACGAGCGGGAACAGACGCTCAACCAGCTACTGGTGGAAATGGACGGCTTTGAGGCCAACGAAGGCGTGATCATCATCGCGGCCACCAACCGCAAGGACGTTCTTGACCCTGCATTGCTGCGCCCCGGTCGTTTTGACCGTCAGGTCACCGTGGGCAACCCGGACATCAAGGGTCGCGAAAAGATCCTGGGTGTGCACGCCCGCAAGACACCGCTGGGCCCCGACGTCGATCTGCGGATCATCGCGCGCGGTACGCCCGGATTTTCCGGTGCGGATCTGGCAAACCTCGTGAACGAGGCTGCCCTGATGGCGGCCCGCGTCGGGCGCCGCTTTGTCACGATGCTCGATTTTGAATCGGCCAAGGACAAGGTGATGATGGGCCCCGAGCGGCGCAGCATGGTCATGACGCAAGAGCAAAAGGAAATGACGGCCTATCACGAGGCTGGGCACGCCCTCGTCGGTCACCTGCTGCCGAAATGCGACCCGGTCTACAAGGCGACGATCATCCCGCGCGGTGGTGCGCTGGGTATGGTGATGAGCCTGCCCGAGATGGATCGCCTGAACATGTTCAAGGACGAATGCCACCAGCGTCTCGCGATGACTATGGCCGGCAAGGCGGCCGAGATCTTCAAATACGGGGCCGAATCCGTGTCGAACGGACCCGCGGGCGACATTATGCAAGCCTCGGCCCTGGCGCGCGCCATGGTGCTGCAATGGGGCATGTCGGACAAGGTCGGCAACATCGACTATTCCGAAGCGGCCCAAGGGTATCAGGGCAACACGATGGGCTTCTCCGTCTCGGCCAACACCAAGGAGTTGGTGGAGCAAGAAGTGCAGCGGTTCATCCAGGACGGCTACGAACTGGCGTCGAAAATCATCGCCGAGAATGAGCAGGAGTTCGAACGTCTGGCGCAAGGCTTGCTGGAATATGAGACGCTCACCGGTGAAGAGATCGAACGCGTGATGCGTGGCGAGCCACCACATTCGCCCGATGACGAGGATGGCGGCGCGGCGGTCGAGGACAAGAAACCAAGCCTCACCGCGATCCCGAAAGCCAAGAAAAAGTCGGGCCCCGAAAGCGATGGCGGCATGGAGCCGGAACCCGCGGGCTAACCCATTCGATCTGCGCAACGGCACATCACGAAATTGAATTGGCCTCGCCCCCGTGCGAGGCCTTTTCTTATGAAAGCGCACGCAACGGAAGGGGATACGCATGCCCGCCCTCAAACCAACCGACTATTACGGGACCATCACGTGGCTGGGCCACATGACCGAACGCAAGGAACCGGCCATTGACGGTGTCCAGGTGTCCCAGCTTGATCTGAGCTTTGATGGGATCACGGGCGTGCCGTATGGCGGGCGCACGCGTGCCGCGTGCAGCCGGGTGACGTCGCAGCACCCCAAGGGCACCGAGATCGCCAATGTGCGGCAGTTGTCCATCGTGAGCGCCGAGGACCTGGCGGCGATTGCCGCCCAGATCGACCTGTCCGAGTTGGACCCGACATGGCTGGGCGCGACCATGGTGGTGGAAGGCATCTCCGATTTCTCGCACATCCCGCCCGCGTCGCGGCTGCAATCCGAGGGCGGCACCACGCTGGTGGTGGACATGGAAAACCGGCCCTGCCACCAGCCGGGACTGAGCATCGCGCGCCATCACGGGGACAAGGGCAAAGGCTTCAAGGCAGCTGCCAAAGGACGCCGTGGCGTGACCGCCTGGGTCGAACGGCCGGGCAGCCTGCGGGTGGGCGACACGCTGCGCCTGCATGTGCCGGATCAACCTGCCTGGGCGCCTGGTATGCTCTGAGCGGCTGGGCCCCCCTGCGATCATACTTGATTTGTCAACGATGCTTCGGGCACGGTGCCGCGCAGATGCTCCGGGGGGCCGATATTGATTGACGTTTATCAGCTGGCGGGGATCGTCGGCGTGGCCTTTTACATCGGCGCCTATGGGCTGCTGCAACTGGGGGTGCTGCGTGGCAGTGGCTATCCCTATGCGCTGATGAACCTGGCTGCGGCGTCTTTCGTGCTGGTGTCGTTGATGGTCAGTTGGAACCTCTTTTCCGCCATCATTCAGATCAGTTGGATCACCCTGTCGGTGCTGGGCATGGCGCGCGTCTGGCTCACCACCCGGGGGCTGCGGTTCAGGGGCGAAGAGCAGGCGCTGCTCGACGCGCATTTCCCGACGCTGCGCCGTTTTGATGCGCGCAAGCTGCTGGCGGCGGGCACCTGGACCAATTGCGCGCCCGGCGAGACCCTGACCCAGCAGGCAGCACCCGTGACACAACTGAGCTACATCCACCGCGGTGGGGCGGATATCGAGATTGGCGGACAGGTGATCGCGCAGGTGGGCGCGGGCGGGTTTATCGGCGAGATGGGCTGCATGACCAGCGCGCCCGCCAGCGCCACGGTGCGGATCAATGCACCCACACGCGTCTTTCGCGTATCCTCCGTCGCGCTGCGCCGTCTGGTCAAACGCAACCCGGATCTGGGCCCGCACCTGGAATTTGCATTCTCGGGCAACACACGGGCCAAGCTGATGGCGACCAACGCGCTGCTCCAGCAATCCCTCAAGACGGGTCACGCAGTTTCCGAATCCGCCTGACCCGTTTCCGAAATGAAACCGGCGGCACGCTCCGAGCCGCAACATCCCCGCAAAATGTCGGAAACGCGCGCATAGATGCTGGGCATGCGCCTGTATGCAGGCCAAGACGGCGTAGCCGGACCTAAGACCTGCGGGGAGCATCATGGCCTACAAGACTGACATCGAAATCGCGCGTGAAGCGGACAAGAAGCCGATCCAAGAGATCGGGGCCAAGCTCGGCATCGACAGCGCCGATCTGCTGCCCTACGGCCACGACAAGGCCAAGGTGTCGCAGTCGTTCATCAACTCCGTGCAGGATCGCGCGGATGGCAAGCTGATCCTCGTCACCGCGATCAATCCCACGCCTGCGGGCGAGGGCAAGACGACGACGACCGTGGGTCTGGGTGATGGTCTGAACCGCATCGGCAAGAACGCGTGCGTCTGTATCCGCGAGGCGTCCCTTGGCCCGAACTTTGGCATGAAGGGCGGCGCCGCTGGCGGTGGCTATGCGCAGATCGTCCCGATGGAAGAGATGAACCTGCATTTCACCGGCGACTTCCACGCGATCACCTCGGCGCACGCGCTGCTGAGTGCCATGATCGACAACCATATCTATTGGGGCAATGACCTCGAGATCGACACGCGCCGCGTCGTGTGGCGCCGTGTGGTGGACATGAACGACCGCGCGCTGCGCCAGATCACGGCGTCGCTTGGCGGTGTCGCCAACGGCTTTCCGCGCGAGGCGGGCTTTGACATCACCGTGGCCTCCGAAGTCATGGCGATCCTGTGTCTGGCAAAGGACCTGCAGGACCTGCAAAAGCGTCTGGGCGACATGATCGTGGCCTACCGCCGCGACCGCAGCCCCGTCTTTGCGCGCGACATCAAGGCAGACGGCGCGATGACCGTACTGCTCAAGGACGCGATGCAGCCGAACCTCGTGCAAACGCTCGAAAACAACCCGGCCTTTGTGCATGGCGGCCCGTTTGCGAACATCGCGCATGGCTGTAACTCGGTCATCGCCACCACAACGGCGCTGAAACTGGCGGATTACGTGGTGACCGAGGCGGGCTTTGGCGCGGACCTCGGTGCCGAGAAGTTCATGAACATCAAGTGCCGCAAGGCAGGCCTGTCGCCATCGGTCGTCGTCTGTGTGGCCACCGTGCGCGCGATGAAGATGAACGGCGGTGTGGCCAAGGCGCACCTTGGCGCGGAAAATGTCGAGGCGGTCAAGGCGGGCTGCCCGAACCTGGGCCGTCACATCGAAAACCTCAAATCATTCGGCGTGCCGGTTGTCGTGGCGATCAACCACTTTGTCACCGACACGGATGCCGAAGTGCAGGCGGTCAAGGATTTCGTCGCCGAACAGGGCGCCGAGGCGATCCTGTCGCGGCACTGGGAGCTCGGCTCCGAAGGCTCGGCCGACCTTGCCACCAAGGTGGCGGAGCTGGCGGATGCGGGCACGGCCAACTTTTCGCCGATCTACCCGGACGAGATGTCGCTGGCCGACAAGATCCAGACCATCGCCAAGCGCATCTACCGCGCGGATGAGGCGCTGATGGACCAAAAGATCCGCGACCAGCTGAAGCTGTGGGAAGAGCAGGGATACGGTCACCTGCCGGTTTGTATGGCCAAGACGCAGTATTCCTTTTCCACCGATCCGAACCTGCGCGGTGCGCCGACAGGCCACTCGGTGCCGGTGCGCGAGGTGCGGTTGTCGGCGGGTGCGGGATTTGTCGTTGCGGTCTGTGGTGAGATCATGACCATGCCGGGCCTGCCCCGGGTGCCGTCGGCGGAGAACATCATGCTCAATGCCGATGGCCAGATCGAAGGGTTGTTCTGAGGGTATGACAGCTGGCTCACGTTTGGGCGCGCGGTGTGAAATGGAATTGACCCCATACCACCCCGGCGTCCAGCGTGGCCGCACCAGACCTGAAAGGACCATACGATGATACGACTGCTTGCCCTGATCGCCGCCCTGTGCATGACCGCCCTGACCGCTGCCGCGCAGGAGCGGTACGAGGGATATTATTACCCAGAGGTGACCTCGCAAGAGCAGTTTTCCCGAGTGATCCGTCAGGGCCCGCAATCAAGCAAGAGCGTGCGCGTCGAATTCGTGACCAACCTGACCGCAGCGCAGCTGAACGCGCCCGAGAGCCCGCGTTTCGTGTTCTTTGCCAAGGGCGCGGATGCCAAGCACCTGAACATCATTGCGCTCGATGATGACATCTTTTCCACGATTTACCGTGCGCGTGCGGTGATGGCACAGATGACGTCCAACATGCGCAACAACGACTTTTTCCGGGCGCAGGGCCTCGAACACGTCGCCACCTTTTACGACCTGCTGCAGATCATGGAATTCGACACGCTGGTGATCAGCGATGGCGAGACGTGGTCGCATCAAGTGAACTTCTTCCGCGAATAGGGAACTGACATGAGCGCAACGATCATCGACGGCAAGGCCTTTGCCGGGACCGTCCGGGGGCAGATCGCCGAACACGTGGCACGGCTGAAGGAAGAGCAGGGGATCACACCCGGCCTTGCGGTCATTCTGGTGGGCGAGGACCCGGCGAGCGAGGTCTATGTCGCGGGCAAGCACAAGCAGACGGTCGAGGTCGGCATGGCCTCGTTCGAGCATCGCTTGCCCGCGGATGTGCCCGAGGCCGAGCTGTTTGCGCTGATCGACACGCTGAATGCGGACGCGTCTGTTCACGGCATCCTGTGCCAGTTCCCGGTGCCCGATCATCTGGACGAACGCGCCGTTGTCGCGCGGATTGATCCGGCCAAGGACGTGGACGGCTTGAGCGTTGTGAATGCTGGCCTGTTGGCCAGTGGTGAGACGGGGCTGGTGTCCTGTACGCCGCTTGGCTGTCTGATGCTGCTGCGCGATCAACTGGGCAACATGTCGGGGATGGAGGCGGTGGTCATCGGCCGGTCGAACCTCTTTGGCAAGCCGATGGGCCAACTGCTCCTGCGCGAGAACTGCACCGTGACGATTGCGCATTCGCGGACCAAGGACTTGGCCGAGGTGTGCGCGCGCGCCGACATCCTCGTGGCGGCCGTGGGCCGGGCGGAGATGGTCAAGGCGGATTGGGTCAAGCCCGGTGCGACGGTGATCGACGTGGGCATCACGCGGGTGCCGCATCCGGAAAAGCCCGGCAAAACCAAGCTGTTGGGCGACGTGGATTTTGCCGATGCCGCGACTGTCGCTCGGGCCATCACGCCTGTGCCGGGCGGGGTCGGGCCCATGACCATCGCCTGCCTGTTGGCCAATACGCTGACCGCCTGTTGCCGCGCGCACGGGCTGACAGAGCCGCAAGGGCTCACCGCCTAACGTGCGACGGGAACCATCGTGCCCTGAAGGATGGCGACGAGGGTTTCGTCGCCATTCGAAACGCTGAACACCTCTGACGTGACCACGATCAGGCGGCGACCGGGCTTGATCACCCGCCCGCGCGCGATCAGGCGATCGCCGGTGGCCGGAGCCGTGAGGTTGATCTTGATCTCGGCCGTGACAACCTCTTGGTCGTCGGGGATCATCGTGAGGGCGGCATAGCCCGCTGCACTGTCGCCAAGGCCGAAGGTCAGGGCGGCATGGGCGAAGCCCTGTTGCTGGCGGCAGCCGTGCAGGATCGGCGCCGACAGGGTGACGGCGCCTTGGCCCACCGCGTCCAGCTGCGCACCAAAAGTTGCCATCATCGACTGACGGTCGAAACTGGTCTGGATCCTGCTGCGCAGATCCATCAGCTGGCCCGCGCCAGGGGGATGGTGACCGGCATCTGCCCCGTCAGGATCGCGTGCGCGTCCGCCGCCATCAGGCGCGCCAGTGCTGGATCATGGCTGCGCAGGCCCCCGGTATAGGTGCCATAGGCGGGCAGGATCAGCCGGTATGCATCCCACAGAAATGCGGGGCGCGTCACGGCCCGTCCACGCGTGTGCAGTGTCGCCTTGGGGTGGTAGTGGCCCGATACCTCACCCGTCGCACCGGCTTGCGCGATGTGGCGAAAGGTGAGGGGGCCTATGGTCGCCTCGGCCTTGTGCGTGCCGCCAAATTCGAGCGGGCCGGGGTCATGGTTGCCTTCGATCCAGACCCACTGGCGGCCCGCTTGCAGCCGCGTGATCCAGAGGCGTTCGTCTTCGGGCAGCGCCTCGGCGGCGGCGCGATCATCGAAGCTGTCGCCAAGGCAAATGACCTGCGTTGCCCCCGTGGTATCGAGGTCATGGGCGAGCCGGGTGAGGGTGTCGCGCGTCTCGTAGGGGGGAAGTTGCGCGCCGCCGCGTCGGGCGATGCGCTCGGCCTTGCCCAAGTGCAGGTCGGAGACACACAGGAGCGACCGGTCGGGCCAGAAGAGCGCGCCGGAGCCCATTGCCTGCAGGACGGTACCCGCCAAAGTGAGTTCGCATGAGTTCATGGTTTGTTCATACGGTGCGCGCAGCGGGGTGGCTAGGGGGAATTTGCGGGGGAGTCGCGGGCGCTGTTGCCTTGGTTTATGCAGGACATCGTGCGCATTGCCTCGTCGGATTGCGACTGACCTGTCGCGACGGGCACCATGTGTTGCCGCAGCGTGCGTATTTCAGTTGCGACGTATGATGCGCTGCGAGAGCCGGGGGACCCGCGGCGTCGAGGTGATCCGGTGGACGCGCATGCGCGCGACACGATTCATTTTTTCTGACGAGGGGCTCTGCCCCTCGAGCTCCCCGCCGTATTTGGAAAGAGAAGAAGCAACAAATTTGTGTGCCGCCTGTGGTTACCAGGGGACGCGCCATTCGCGGCGTCGGGGTTCGGGTTCGCTGACACCGGCGAGGGACATGACGCGCGCGGCCTCCTCGGCCAGCAGCTTTTCCTCGGCGAGGCCCTTGATCGGAACGCGGCCCACTTCGAGCATCAGGGGGGCGGCGAGGGGGGTGACGCGGGAAAGCTCGATCAGGTCGATGCGGTCTTCGATCCGGGCGCACATCTCCTCGATCCGTCCGAAATCGACGAGGCCGCGCATCGCTTCTTCTCGTGTGATGTGCAGCATCAGGTGGTCGGGGTCGTATTTGGCCAGCGTGTCATAGAGGATGTCGGAGGAGAATGTGGCCTGGCGCCCGGTCTTGCGGTTGGAGGGCAGGTTGCGTTCGATAAGGCCTGCGATCGTGGCCGATGCGCGAAAGGTGCGTTTCATCACCGCGTTGCCGGCGAGCCACCGGTCGAGCCCGTCGCGGAGCGCTTCGATTTCGAAGAGGGGGCCGGGGTCGGTGATCTTGTCGAGACCCCAGATCAGCGTGGCGTAATCCGTGGCGAGAAAGCCCAGCGGGTTGAGGCCGGTCTCCTCCATCCGTTTGGTGAGCAGGAGGCCCAGGGTCTGCATCGCGTTGCGACCGGCGAACCCATACACTGCCGTGTGGACGCGGCCGTCGTGGGGAAAGCTTTCGATCAGGAGGCGGCCCGGTTCGGGCAGGCGGCTGACCTCGCGCTGCAGGGTGAGCCAATCGCTTGTGTGATCGGGCAGGTCGGGCCACGTGTCCTGTTGGAACATCTCGATGATGCGGTGGGAGAGCTGGGTGGAGGTGGCGAATTTGGTGCCGAGGAAGGTGGCGATCTTGGGCTTTTTGGCGGCATCGCGGGTCACCTGCACGGTCATTTCGCGCAATGAGTCGTAGCGGACGATCTGGCCGCCGATCAGGAACGTGTCGCCCTGGGTGAGGGTGGCGGCGAAGCCTTCCTCGATCTCGCCCAGGGGTTTGCCGCCGCGCCCCTTGTAGCGGACCTTGAGCGTGTCGGTGTCCTGGATGGTGCCGATGTTCATGCGGATGCGTTGCGCCGCGCGCGGGTCGCGCAGTTGCCAGAGACCGTCCTCGCGCTGCTTGAGGCGTTGCCATTGGTCGTAGGCGCGCAGGGCGTAGCCGCCAGTGGCGCAGAAGTCGATGCAGGCGTCGAAATCGGGCCGGGTGAGCGTGCTGTAGGCGCCAGTTGTGGTGACCTCGGCATAGAGGTCGTCGGCGTGAAAGGGGCCCGCGGCGGCGGTGATGAGGATGTGCTGGCAGAGCACGTCGCGGGGGCCGGGCCCGCGCGGGTCGCCGTCGAGAGCGCCTGCGTGAACCGCGTCGAGGGCGGCGACGCATTCGACCACCTCGAACCGGTTGGCGGGCACGAGCAGCGCCTTTGACGGCGCGTTATAGCGGTGGTTCGCGCGGCCGATCCGCTGAACCAGGCGTTTGACGTTTTTGGGTGCACCGACCTGGATGATCAGATCGACGTCGCCCCAGTCGATGCCGAGATCGAGCGTGCCGGTGCAAACGATTGCCTTTAACTGGCCTGCGATCATGGCCGCCTCGACCTTTTCGCGCTGCTGGCGGTCGAGGGAGCCGTGGTGGATGCCGATGGGCAAGCCCTCGTCATTGGCGAGCCAGATGTTGTGAAAGTAGAGCTCAGCTTGGGCGCGGGTGTTGTGGAAAATAAGCGTGGTTTTGTGTTTCTTGACCTGCTCGAGCACTGCCGGGATCGCGTATTTGCCGCCCGAGCCGGACCAGGGCGGCGGCTCGTCCGTCACCAGCATCTGGATGTCGGGCGGTGGGCCAGGATCGGCCTGCAGGATGGCGCAGGGGTCGGGGTGCTTGGCCAGCAGGTGGGCGATGGCGGCGGGATCCTCA